>JALFRA010000027.1 GCA_022785125.1 Clostridiales bacterium | reverse complement strand
GGGCATGGAGGACAACGTCATGTACGCCAAGGGCCAGCTGGCTCAGAGCAACGTCCAGTTCGTGGACCGCGCCCGCCGCGTCATCGAGGAGTTCGGCAAGCAGGTTGCCACGCCCGCCGAGGCCCGCGAGATCCTCAGCCTAAAATAATCTCTATCCTGTGAAACAGCCGCGGCAGCAATGCTGCCGCGGCTGTTTCGTTGCTTTTTGATCCAATATTTTACAGGCCTTGCCCAGCGTTTTCTGTGCGACAAAATTTCGCCTCACAAATTGTGTAAACCGAACAGTATCTATATTAAACCAAAATTTACTTGCATTGCTTTGTCAATTTTTTAACCATCTTTTCATTGATTATGCACAAAACAGGACACTTACCTTTTGGTCACTATTTACTCATTGGTTAGTAACTCACCAACTTGTGGGGATTGCACAAAAGCTTTCAAATCGTTAAAGTATAGCTGCAACAAGGAATGGACTTGCCGGCACTTGTCCTGATCCAAACCATTTAGAGATGAGGGAAAATGAATGGCGAAACAAAACCTCCGCGACGGCAATAAGAATTCCGTCGTCAACTTTGGCGCAGGCTGGGTCGTGATCCTTTACTGCCTGCTGATGTTTTTCCTATATGTAGGTATGTGTAACGACGGTGCGAACATCACCGCCCCCAATGTGGAGTATCGCCTGGGGCTGGAGTCTGGTACCATCATGACTATGAACTCCGTAGCCGGTATCGTGGGCGTATTCTTCTTCATCGTGGTGGGCCAGATCAACCGTAGGATCGGCGCCCGCATCACCTCCGGCGTGTGCTGCATCATCTCCGGCATCGCTTACATCCTGGCCTGCAACGCTCCCAGCGTGGTGATCTACACCATCGCCATGTGCTTTGTGTTCGGCAGCATCATGTCCGCCGGCTATGTGGCGGGCGGCACACTGGTAGCCACCTGGTTTCCCAAGAAGAAGGGTGTGGTCATGGGCTACACCACCATGGGCCACAACTTCGCTTCTGCCTTTTATGTGCAGCTGGTGGCTCTGCTCATCGCTCCTGTGGTGGCCGGCACTGAGAACATCGGCACCAACTTCACCACCGGCATCATCCCCATCGGTATCGCCGCAATCGTCCTGGGCGTGCTGGGTATGCTCTTCATCCGCAACACCCCTCAGGAGCGGGGCATCAACCCCGATAATGTGTCCGACGAGGTATACAGAGCCGAGTATGATACCGCCGACGAAGTGGAAGGCGATGGCGGTTGGACCACCGGCAAGCTGCTCAAGACCAAGGAACTGTGGCTGGCCGCCATCACCACCGGCTTCTTTCAGATCTGCTCTGTGGGTGTTATGAGCCAACTGGTAGTGCGCAACACCCAGCTGGGCTTCCAGCAGCAGGAGGCCATGAACATCATGACTATCCTGGCGCTGGGCGGCGTGGTCGGCTCCTGGCTCATTGGTATCATCGACGACAAGATCGGCACCAAGAAGACCATGGTGGGCTTCGGTATTTGGTACGCCATCGCCCTGCTGTGCAACTTCGGCGCTGTCGACAGTTCCTCCCCCCTGGTATACGTCTCCCTGTTCATGATCGCCATGGGCATCGGCGGTTCCGCTAACTTCACCACTTCCCTGCCCGCCTCCATCTTCGGCCGCCACGGCTTTGATAAGGTCAACAGCGTGATCTTCCCCATCCAGGGCGCCATCACCGCCCTGTGCTTCCTGGTCAACGGCGCTGTGCAGCTGATGACCGGCGGCCAGATCAAGATGGCCTACCTGGTGTTCGCCGGCGTGGCTCTGGTCAACGTGGTGCTGGTGTTGCTGGTCAACGAGCATCGCTTCAACCGGGACTGGAAAGCCGCCCACCCCGGCAAGTAAGTTTACCCCCTCTTGGGCGCGCCGCAGATGGTGCGGCGCGCCCCTTTGCCTTCTAATCATACCAAAAAGCCCCGGCCATATGGCCGGGGCTTTTTGGGTGTGTGTTGTGTGTGTTGCAAAGGTGTTGGAGAGGGATAAGAGAGGAATTGGTTTGGGAGGATGGTCTCGCTTGTGATTCATCTCTGAATCTGTCTGTATCATACCTTGTAAATAAGGCCAAATCGTGTATTCATTGTGAATAAACTGTTAATTTCAATTCCCATGTTTTTCTCTCACCCGTTCATCGGTTCTCTCACCCGTTTTTGGCTTGACAGCCGTATGGTTTGGTGCTATAGTTTTGTCGTTAAAATGGCAACGATGGAGAAGAAACCGCACAGCGGCGGACAGAGAGGGGCCTGTTTGGTGGAAGGGCACCACGATACGCGGCGGCTGTACCACTCCTGAGCCGCCCGGGACGACCGGGCCGGGACTTTCCCGTTACAGAAAGTCACAAGCGGCAAGCGATCACGTTTCGTCTGCTCGCGACGCGCGGCTTCCCTCCGACTCGGGCTGGTGTCCGGGCCTTACGGCCCTCCCCTCGCCCTTGCTCCGGTCCATCCGCGCTGCTCGCGACGGCTCAAACGCTACTTGCAAGCAGGGTGGAACCGTGGGACGTTTTTGCGCCTCACCCCTGACCAATCAGGGGTGAGGCGTTTTCTTTACCCTCCGCCCCAATTTACAAGGAGGTCTTATTTATGTCCGAAGAAGTCAAGAACGAATTTACCTTTGAAAACCCTGAATACCGCCAGACCTACTGGCACACCTGCTCCCATGTGATGGCTCAGGCCGTCAAGCGCCTGTGGCCCGAGGTGAAGCTGGCCATCGGCCCCGCTATTGAGGAGGGCTTCTACTACGATATGGACGCCCCCTTCTCCTTTACCCCCGAGCATCTGGAGCAGATCGAGGGCGAGATGCGAAAGATCTGCAAGGAGAAGCTGAAGCTGGAGCGGTTTGAGCTGCCCCGTGCCGAGGCCCTCAAGCTGATGGAGGAGAAGGGTGAGCCCTTTAAGGTGGAGCTCATCCGCGACCTGCCCGAGGAGGCGGTGATCTCCTTCTACAAGCAGGGCGAGTTCACCGACCTGTGCGCCGGCCCCCACCTGGACTCCACCGGCCGCATCAAGGGCAACGCCATCAAGCTCACCGCCTGCAACTCCGCCTACTGGCGGGGCGACTCCAACCGGGAGACCCTCCAGCGCATCTACGGCATCGCCTTCCCCAAGAAGGACGAACTGGACGCCTGGCTGAAGCAGCGTGAGGACGCCCTTAAGCGTGACCACAACAAGCTGGGTCGGGAGCTGGGCTACTTCACCACCGTGGACGTGATCGGCCAGGGCCTGCCCATCATCCTGCCCAAGGGCGCCCGCACCATCCAGACCCTGCAGCGCTGGGTGGAGGACGAGGAGCAGAAGCGGGGCTATCTGCTGACCAAGACCCCCTACATGGCCAAACGGGAGCTGTACAAGATCTCCGGCCACTGGGATCACTATCTGGACGGTATGTTCGTGCTGGGCGATCCCCAGGATGAGGAGAAGGAGTGCTTTGCTCTCCGTCCCATGACCTGCCCCTTCCAGTACCAGGTGTTCCTGAACCGGGGCCGCAGCTACCGGGACCTGCCCATGCGCCTGGGCGAAACCTCTACCCTCTTCCGCAACGAGGACTCCGGCGAGATGCACGGCCTGATCCGTGTCCGCCAGTTCACCATCTCCGAGGGCCACCTGATCCTCCGTCCTGAGCAGCTGGAGCAGGAGTTCAAGGGCTGTCTGGACCTGGCCAAGTACTGCCTGGGCACCGTGGGCCTGCTGGACAAGTGTACCTTCCGCTTCTCCCAGTGGGACCCCGCCAACCCCAACAACAAGTACGAGGGTACCGCCGAGCAGTGGGAGACCGCTCAGAAGGTCATGGGCCAGATCCTGGACGACCTGGGTGTGGAGTACACCATCGGCATCGACGAGGCCGCCTTCTACGGCCCCAAGCTGGACATTCAGTATAAGAACGTGTTCGGCAAGGAGGACACTCTGGTCACCATCCAGATCGATATGCTGCTGGCCAAGCAGTTCGGCATGGAGTATGTGGACGCCGACGGTCAGAAAAAGACCCCCTATATCATCCACCGCACCTCCCTGGGCTGCTACGAGCGCACCCTGGCCTACCTGCTGGAGGAGTACGCCGGCGCCCTGCCCACCTGGATGTCCCCCGAGCAGATCCGTATCCTGCCCATCACCGACCGCGCTGCCGAGTACAGCTATGAGCTGAAGAACAAGCTGTCCGCTCAGGGCTACCGCGTGGAGGTGGACGAGCGCAACGAGAAGATCGGCAAGAAGATCCGGGAGGCCCAGCTGGAGAAGGTTCCCTATATGCTGGTCATCGGCGACAAGGAAGTGGAGAGCGGCGAGGTGGCCGTCCGCAACCGCAAGGGCGAGCAGACCGTCATGGCCTTCGACGCTTTTGTGGAGAAGCTGAAGGACGAGGTGGACTCCAAGTCCATTGAACAGAAGATTTGATTTTTCAGAGAGCGCTCTGCATGATGCAGGGCGCTCTTTTTGTCACCCTTTCTCTCCGGCGGGCATAGCATACTGCGAGCAGACGCTCAATACACTTGAAGGAGCATACGCTATTATGGGAATGCCCGTTATCACCTCCAGCAACACCACCCGCACCCAGGCCATCACCGATATCATCGAGTCTGTGGCTCTTCAGGAGACCGCTCTGTCCCACATCCTCAATGCCGAGGGTGAGAAGATCCAGAAGATGGTCGCCCTGGAGGACGTTACCCCCGAGGTGCTGCTTGCCACCAACAAGTCGGTGGAGTCCATGGTCAACGCTGTGTCCCGGCTGGAGATGATCCTCCACTCCAAGCTGTCTGCCTTCGAGGGCTGCCTGTGCAAGCCCGCCGAAGAGGCTGCCCAGGAGTAAGCAAATCACCGCGGGCGGGGCTCCCCCATGGAGCCCCGCCTTTTTGGAACCAAACGGGGACACGCCGCATAGAATAGCAGTACACATGAGATACTCTCATATTCTTTCTCGGGAGGACCTGCTATGGCGATCAATTTTGGCCTTGCCAATGACTATAATGTATTCGTATTCGGCAATCTGAGCCTGAGCAACACCGACGCGGAGGGCCGGGTGGCCGTGGGCGGCAACGCCGTGCTGAGCAACTACGGCGTGGGCGCAGGCATCACCCCCCTGCCTCCGGCTGGCACCGATCCATCCTTTGTGGTGGGCGGCGCTGTCAACGTGTCCGGCGGCTCCAACGCCAGCGGAAACACCGTCATCAGCCCCACCAGCACGGTGATCAACTACACCATGGGCAATCCCAACGGCGCTCTGACCACCGGCACGCCCATTGACTTTGTCGAGGCGGAGCGCTATCTGAAATGTGCTTCCCTGTTCTGGAGCAGTCTGGATGCCAACGGTACCGGCACCGTTGTATTCGGCCAGCTCAACCTCACCGGCACCGATGAGACCCTGAACATCTTCCGGCTGGACAGCGCCAACCTGTACGGCTCCGGTCTGTCCCTCGACCAGCTCAACGGCATCAACATCATCGCTCCCATCAATTCCACCATCCTCATCAACGTGGAGGGGGCCAACATTCTGTACGGCAGTTACCAGATCTTCCGCAACGGTACCGCCGCTACCAGGGAAAATGCCCGGAAGATCCTGTGGAACTTCCCCGAGGCCCTGACCTGGTCCAACAGCACCACCGCCATCTACGGCTCCGTCCTGGCTCCCTTCGCCGCTGCGGCCACCACTTTCAGCCAGATCAACGGCAACATCATCTTTGACAGCTACGCCGGCAACGCGGAAAGCCACAACGAGCTGTTTGAGGGCGAGCTGTCCGAGCCCACCGGCTGTCTGCTGACCACCAGCACCACCACCTCCAGCAGCACTTCCACCACAACCACAACTACGACCACAACTACGACCACGACTACCACTACCAGTACGACCACGACCACCAGCACCACAAGCAGCACCACCAGTACCACGACCAGCACTACGACCACCACTACGACCACCACTACGACCACCACTTCCACCACCAGCACCACCTCCACCACCACGGCGGTCCCGCAGCCCCGGAGCCAGGCCATCACCGACCTGTTTGAGTCGGTGGCCCTCCAGCAGGCCGCCCTGTCCCACATCCTCAACGCGGAGGGGGAGAAACTGCAGAAGATCCTGTCTCTTGAGGATCTCAGAACCGACACCATTCTGCAGGCCAACCAGTCTGTGGAGTCCATGGTGGACGCGGTTTCCAGTCTGGAACTTATTCTGAAGCAGAAGCTGGAACTCTTTGACGACTGTCTCTGTGACAGCGATATGCCTTAAACCCAACCGTGGCGCGGCAAAAGATTCTGCCGCGCCACGGTTTTCCATCCGGACAAGGAGGTATTTGGTATGAAGGTGGCTCTGTTGACCATGTTTTCCGGCCTGTCCCCCACCTACTCCCTGGTGAATGTGGCGGCGGACCAGATCCGGATGCTGCTGGAGGCCGGGGTGTCCGTGAAGATGCTGGTCAGTGAAACCTGCCCCGACCAGGATCGGACCGGTATTTTTGCGGATGAGCGGCTGGAGTGGGTCAAGATCACAAATGCCCTCCACGGGAGGGCCATCCAGTGGCACGACTACTCCTCCCCCACCGGACAGGTTCACGATACCTTCTTTGAGGAGGCCGACCACATCGCCAGTGATTTTGTGACCCATTTAAAAGATGTGGATGTGTGCATCCTCCATGATATTCTCTACCAGGGCTGGCACCTGGTCCACAACATCGCCATCCGCAAGGCCCAGCAGGAGCTGCCCCACCTGCGTTTTCTGGCCTTCACCCACTCCTTTCCGGCGGCCCGGCCTCAGACGATGGAATATCCCTTCTCTGCCCGGTTTACCGACCTGCCCCGGACCAAATTTGTCTACCCCACCCGCTCGGGCATCCCGGCCCTGGCCCGGCAGTACGACGTGCCGGAGGGGCGGTGCGCCGTGGTCTACAACACCTTGCCCCTCATTCCCTCCATGAGCGAGGCGGCACAGGAGGTGGCCCGGCACATGGATCTGATCCGGCCGGAGCTGCTGGCAGTCTACCCGGCCCGGCTCACCACCGGCAAGCGGCTGGAGAAGGTGGCCGCCCTGGCGGGCGCCATCCGCACCGCCACAGAGCAGGACATCAAGGTCATCTTCTGCGACTTCCCCAGCGCCGATATCCCGCCCAGGGTCTACAAGGCCATGATCCGCACCGAGGGCAAAAAGTTCGGTCTGCGGGACGAGGACCTGCTCTTCACCTCGGACATCGGCTTTCCTGACGGCTTTCCCCGGCAGGGGGTGTTTGAGCTGTTCCAGCTGTCCAACCTGTTCATCTGCCCCTCCTACTCCGAGTCCTTTGGCCTCACCGTGCTGGAGGCCACCAGCCGGGGCAATTTCCTGGTGCTCAACCAGGCCGTCCCCGCCCTGAAGGAACTGGGGGAGCGTCTGGGGGCCTACTTCATGCGGTGGGACGCCCGGAACTTCGGCTTTGACACCCACGAGAGCTACTCCCCTTCCGAGCAGGCCTACTATGAGGAGCATGGGCGGGCCATCGTCAATCTGATGCGGGAGGACCGGAGCCTGAACGCCAAGACCATTGTGCGCAATCAGTACAATGACGCATGGATCTACCGCAATCAGCTGCTGCCCCTGCTGGAGGGATAAAAGGAGCCTCGGCGCAATACGCCCAGGCTCCTTCATATCAAAGTTCCAGTCCCACAAAAAAGTCACAGTATTCCGCCTGAAAAATCTCTTTCAGCGCCACCAGTTCGCTTACCTTGATATTCATACGGTTGGTTTCCAGCTTGGCATAGGTGCTTTTGGATATATTCAGACCCATCAGCTGAAGCTTTGCCACGACCTGATCCTGAGTCATGCCCGCTCCCCGCCGCAGTATTTGAATATTGTGTCCGATATCCAGATCTGGTCGAATTTTCTGCATAGCTCCACCCATAATTCGTAATAAAGAATTTATGAGTGGAGTTTATCCATTTCTTATGATATAATGTTTCGCAATAACGAATTTAAGTATGGTAAATTATCATGATGAAGTGGCCAATGTGGATTAGGGTTTTAATTGGAATTGGGGCTGTTCTACTTTTTTTGGCCCTATCTTTTCTGTTGCATCCTGTTCTGGGGGACTATAGCCAATTTTTGGTTCTTCCGGGTGTAGCTATTTTTACCTATCTGAACCCAGAGCTGATACGGGGTGATTGATCCGCAAATTTAGTTCCTATTGTAGGGGCGACCCTTGCGGTCGCCCGCCCAGTATATAAAAAGAGCCCCGACGAGGCGCTGCTCAATGCAGCGCCCCATCGGGGTTCTCTTTCCTTCTCAATTAGAAATCAGCGTTGCCCACAGTACGGGGATGCAGCTCCGCCCCGGACACGCCGGCGTGTCCGGGGACCCCTTTTGATCCTGCGCGGGCGGAGTGAATCCGCCCTGCGCCAAGGTTTTGCCCCATGGGCAAAACGCTTGTACGGCGCAAGCGCCGCCCCATTTAAAATGGGGCCCCGACGTGGAGCTGCACAAAACAGTACCACATCGGGGCCCTCTTTCCTTTTCAATTAGAAATCAGCGTTGCCCACAGTACGGGGATGCAGCTCCACGTCGCGGATGTTGGACACGCCGGTGAGGTACATGACCATCCGCTCGAAGCCCAGGCCGAAGCCGGCGTGGCGGCAGGAGCCATAGCGCCGCAGGTCCAGGTACCACCAGTAGTCCTCGGGGTTCATGCCCAACTCCTTGATGCGGCTCTCCAGCAGCTCCAGACGCTCCTCACGCTGGGAACCACCGATGATCTCACCGATGCCGGGCACCAGGCAGTCGGCAGCGGCCACGGTCTTGCCGTCATCGTTGAGGCGCATATAGAAGGCCTTGATGTCCTTGGGGTAGTCGGTGACGAACACGGGGCGCTTGAAGATCTGCTCGGTGAGGTAGCGCTCGTGCTCGGTCTGGAGATCGCAGCCCCACTCCACCTTGTAGTCGAACTTGTCGTTGTTCTGCTTGAGCAGCTCCACCGCCTCGGTGTAGGTAACGCGGCCGAAGTCGGAGTTGGCCACGTGCTCCAGCCGCTCCTTCAGGCCCTTGTCCACAAAGGAGGAGAAGAAGTTCATCTCGTCGGAGCACTTGGCCATGACGGTGTTGATGATATACTTGATCATGGCCTCGGCAGTGTCCATATAGTCGTTCAGGTCGGCAAAGGCCATCTCAGGCTCGATCATCCAGAACTCAGCGGCGTGGCGCTGGGTGTTGGAGTTCTCGGCGCGGAAGGTGGGACCGAAGGTGTACACGTTGCCGAAAGCCATGGCGAAGTTCTCGGCGTTGAGCTGGCCGGACACGGTGAGGCTGGCCTTCTTGCCGAAGAAGTCCTTGGAGTAATCCACCTGGCCATCCTCGGTCTTGGGCACGTCGTTCAGGTCCAGAGTGGTGACCTGGAACATCTCGCCTGCACCCTCACAGTCGGAGGCGGTGATCAGCGGGGTCTGGGCGTACACAAAGCCCCGGTCCTGGAAGAAGCAGTGGATGGCGTGGGCGGCCACGGAGCGCACCCGGAAGGTGGCGGAGAACAGGTTGGTGCGGGGCCGCAGGTGCTGGATGGTACGCAGGTACTCCACGCTGTGGCGCTTCTTCTGCAGGGGGTAGTCGGGGGTGGAGATGCCCTCCACCAGGATCTTGGAAGCCTTGATCTCCAGGGGCTGCTTGGCCTCGGGGGTCAGGACCACGGTGCCGGTAACGACGAGGGCGGCGCCCACATTCTGACCGGCGATCTCCTTATAGTTGTCCAGCACATTGGCGTCCAGGACCACCTGCAGATTCTTGAAGCAGGAGCCGTCGTTCAGCTCCACAAAGCCGAAGCTCTTCATATCACGAATGGTACGGGCCCAGCCGCAGACGGTGATCTCTTTGCCGCCGAACTGCTCCTGGTCCGCAAAAATCTGTGCGATTTTGGTGCGTTCCATTTCCATTTCCCTCGATTCGTAAAAATTGGTCTCAGTGGGGGGATTGCTCCAACTTGCTGAAAAACCTCCGGACTCAGATCTCGGAGGGAAAGATAGTGTGAAAGAAAACCGTCAGGGTTGTCTTTCGCGTCCAGTCAACAACTGATGGAACCTTTACAAAGGTTCCATCAGTTCACTCAGCTTGTGGAACAAAAATGTTCAACAAGCTGAGTATATCATTTTTCTTCGATTTTGCAAGGGGTTGCGGGCAATTCTCCCGCCAGAAGGTCCCCGAAAATCAGCTTTTCCCGCTCCGCGGCGCCCACGGACCGGTCCCGGAACTGGTAGAGCACCCAGCCCAGCACCGCCAGAGCCGCCGCCAGGCCGTACTCCAGGCCGCTGAGGGCGCCGGGACTCATGGGCAGCAGGATGTTGCCCGCCAGGAAGGCCGAGGCCAGTACACCAAACACCGCCGTCACCTTCCCGCCGGGCATGGACACCGGCCGGCGAAGACCGGAGCGGGTTTTCCGCAGCCACAGCACCGCCGCGAAGGACATGACCCACATGACAATGGTGGTCAGGGAGGCCACGTTGATGAAGGGGATGAAGAACAGCTTGCCGGTAAAGGGGGTAAGCACCACAAAGGCGGCGGTAAAGCAGATGCACCGCACCGGCGTGCCATACTTGGGGTGGAGGACGGCAAACTTCCGGGACACCAGGGCAAAGCGGGACAGGCCGTAGAGCATCTGGGCGGAGGAGTAGAGGGTGGAGTTCATCACCCCCACCGCCCCCACAAAGGCGGTGACCAGGAAGAGAAGCCGCACCCAGGGCAGGCCGGTGATGGACACCAGCACATCGGCAAAGGGGGCGGTGCGGCCCACCGCATCAGTCCAGGGCATACAGCCCGCCACAGCGGTGGACACCAGGCACAAAATGCCGGTGACCAGGATCAGACAGGTGATGAGGGCGGCCCCCGCCTTCCGGGCGGCGGGGCCGGTGGCGTCGGCGGCGGCCTTGGACACCGTCTCCCATCCGGCCACCGAGAACACCAGCAGGGAGAGCAGAGAGGCCGAACCGGCAAAGTCAAACTCCATGCCTCCGTCCGAGGCATACACCGCCGGGTCGAAGTAGGCAAAGCACACCGCCAGACCAATGGCGCACATGACCAGCAGCACCACCGTGGCGATCTTGGCCAGGGAAGCACACACGTTGGCCCCCTTGATCTGCACCCACAGGATGGCCCCCGCCAGCAGCAGCTGGAGGACCAGGTTGGGCAGGGTCACCGGGAAGTCCCCCACATGGTAGAGAACGGCAGTCTCCTTCAGAACAGGGAACAGCTCGTCCAGCAGGGAGATAGCGGCCAGATCCACCCAACAAAATACGATGGTGTTCATGAGGATGCCCGCCCAGCCCACGGCGAAGCCCCCTCTGGGCCCAAAGGCGGCGTAGGAGTACACCACCTCGCCTCCCGGCAGGGGGAACATGGGGATGGCCTCCATGTAGGCGAAGGCAAAGGGCAGCTCAATGATGATGCACAAAATAAAGGCCACCGCCAGATTTAGTGGTCCGCCCGCTGTGTCCAGCCAGGTACCGGTGAGCAACAGCCAGCTGGTACCCAGCATACAGCCGATGCCCATGGCCACCAGCCCAAAAAAGCTGATCTTGCTGCCTTCTTGGCTTGCCATATCCATCCCGCCTTTATATCAGATACTGCTATTATACCGGCCCACAGAAAAAGCCGCAACCCCGACGTATCGGGGCCGCGGCTTTCTGTTTCATTAAGAATAGAGGGGGATCAAAAAGGTCCAGGGGGCAGTGACAGTGGCCATGGTCAGGGCAATGATATGCCGCTGCCGCCCGTCCAGCAGGGCGCAGGACCTCATGGCCCTTTTGTCCAGGAAGTAGATGCACACACCGGCAACGGCTACCCCGGCCAGAGTGTACAGGAAGCCAGGCAGGGTGCGGAAGGGATTGAGGAAGGCGGTGGAAAGCACCTGGTCCACCCAGCTGCCCACAGGGTCCGGCAGCAGGGAGAGGTACCAGAAACCAAACAGAAACACAGCCCCGATAAAATCGGCCAGAAAACCCAGCAGCCCAAACTTCCACCACAGCTGTTTCAGCACCGCCTTCTTCTCGGTGTGCTTCAAAAGCACCAATGTGATGAGCAGCACCAGGCAGTCAATGATCAGATTCCCCGGCAGGGTGATGAGCCACACCTGGGGGAAGAAATACAGAATCCAGATAGGCAGCAGGACATTGTACAGCTTTACTTCCCGTTTCATGGCATCCCCTTTCTTTCCCTGCAGAATGCCCAGCCAATCAGCCAGCCCAGGAAGAGGGCGCTGCCGATTATAGCCCACAGTGCCACCTCCAGCTGCCACAAAAAGTGGTCCCGTACCCATGCAACCACGCTTCCCGTCAAAGGGATAAGCAGAAGGCCCAGAGGGAACAGCCGCAGCACCTGGAGCCGCTGCCTGGTCAGCCTCCCGATGAGCAGAGTGAGGGCCAGCGTACCTGCCAGCGTGCCCCAGAAGATCAAAAAGAGTTCCATCTCTTAAATGCGCTCCTTTCTCCGCCAGAGCCGCCATCCCGCCAGCCAGCCCAGGAGGATGGCAGCGCCCACGGCGCCCGAGTACAGCACGCCCAGTTCCCAGAATACCCAGGGTCCATGGTTCGTCAGATACAGATTCAGCGCGATGGTCAAGGGAATGGTCAGAAGTACCAGGGGCAGCAGCCGAAGGGGCCGGAGCCGCTGCCGGGTCAGGCGGTACACCAACAGGGTAAGAGCCATTGTCCCCAGCAGCGCCCCCAGGACAGGGGCGCCCCACCATATCAGCAGATAGAACCGTTCCATTTAATTCTCCTTCTTTTTTCTGGGCCAGGCTCCCGCCGCCACCCCCAGCAGGCCGGAACCGAAGGCGATGGCGCACAGGAGAATGAGTATAGTGTCGTTATAGAGCAGGAAGACAGCAGGCAGCACCCCCACCGCGCACAGCACCGGATAGAGAGGGCAAAAGCCGTGGCGCTCCCCCAGGAACATACCGGCGGCCATACAGCCGATGGGCAGCAGCACTTCTACATAGATGGCGCCGCCGAGCAGGCCTATGCCGCCTCCCCCCAGCAGCCGGAGCAGCCAGGGCAGCCCCAGGCAAATGAGCAGGATCATCGGAATGGAGGGCAGTGTCTCCTTCCACTTCCACTGAGAGGGCTTTGGAATGAGTCCCAGCTTTTTTCGGATGACCTCCATCTCACTGTGCCAGATGGTCCAACGCACCAGCCAGATCATGCAGTATACCAGAGTCAGCGGCACCAGACAGGCGGGCACCTCCCGCAGGCCAAAGTTGAGGGTCACCCATACCCCCACGGTGGCCTCCATCAGCAGGAAATGGAGGATGGTCCGTACCGCCAGGGCCCGCCCATGCCCGGCAAAGGGTAGGGTAGAGATGCCTGCCTCCGCCCCAAAGAGGGCAAAGAGAACAAAGGACAGGGTCACCCCCAGCGTCTCCCACCGGTAGGGAACGCCGCAGTTGGGAAAATAAAAGCCCCGGAAATCGGAGGGACCGAACAGGCTGAAACAGCCCATCAGATAGCCCAGCAGCAGATGGATGGCCACCCCCACCGCCGCCCCGACCAGTGCCCGGCGCAGGGCCTGTCTTCGATCGTCAAACAGCATGGTCCTTCCCTCCTTCACAGCCCCAAAGCCTCCTTGATTTTCTTCACGTACCGCCGGGAGACATAGCATACCGTCTCCTCTACCAAGGTGATGCGGATGGTGCCGGTGAGGCCCAGGTCCATGGCGGTGATCTTACGCAGGTTCACGATCTCCGAGTGAGAGATGCGCACAAAGGTATGCCGGTCCAGCTTGGCTTCCAGCTCATAGAGCCGCTCCCGCAGGTCAAATACTCCCTGGGTGGTCTGAACCTTCACCCCCTTCTCCTCCCCGTAGCAGCGGAGGATGGCGTCCGCTTTCAGCGGCACGGCGGTGTCCCCCCGCCAGCCGGTGAGGATGCCCCCTCCCTCCAACCGGGCCGCCAGGGCTTTCACCTCGTCAGTGAGGGCAGGAGCCGTGATCGTGATCTCCGGCCCGTCCCGTTCCGGATCAATGATAACCGTTACCTTCATGCTCCCGCCTCCTTTCAACCCCACTATAGCGAAAAGGGGGCCGTCTGTCCATGATTTTTGGACAGACGGCCCCGCTGTGAGGACGGTCGGTTCAGGCAAGGGCCTGAATCTGGGCATTGAGGGAATCAATGTCAGCCTGCCCCACCGGGTCAGGGATGGGGGCAGGCTCCGGGTTGGCCATTTAACTGCCACACCCCGTTAAACTAAATACGCCGAGCAATAATGCACTGGAAAGAATACGATTCATCATCGTTTTCTACCCCCTTTTCGCCGTTTGGGCAGGTGCATGGCCCGGCGGTTGCCTCCCTTCTTCCGGCGAGGCTTTTCCTCCCTGGGCTTCTCCGGGCACCGCTCCTGCTTGGCTACAGGGGTACCGCCGGGGAGGATAAAGTCCACCTGGCCGCTCACCGGGTCGGCGGCGGCGCACTCCACCTCCAGGGGCATACCGAAGGGATACCGGCCGCTGCCGTTCAGCTCCACCAGAAGCAGATGGGCCTGGTCATACTCCCAGGGCCCGCCGGGCAGGGCCTCCACCGGCAGCAGGCCCTCCACGCCCCCGGCCACCGACACAAAGAGGCCGAACCGGGTGACGCCGGTCACCACACCGGCAAATCTCTCCCCGATATGGCCTGTCATAAACTCAGCCAGGTAGCGCTTCTCGATCTCCCGCTCGGCTTCCTGGGCAGCCAGTTCCCGCTGGGAGGACTGGACGGCGGCCCGCTGCACAGCGGTGGTCAGCCTCTTCTCCCCCTTGTCCAGCGTCCCGTCCAGCAGGGCGGTCAGCACCCGGTGGACCATCAGGTCGGGATAGCGGCGGATGGGGGAGGTGAAGTGGCAGTAATACTCCGCTCCCAGACCAAAGTGGCCCAGGTTATCCTCGTCGTACCGGGCCTTCATCAGGGAGCGCAGCACCATCATGGACACCGCCCCCTCTTCCGGCCTGCCCTTTGCCCAGTCCAGCAGCTTTTGGAGGGAGTGGCTGTCGGTCCCTTTCAGGTCGTAGCCCAGAGGGGCCACCATGGTACGCAGGGCCTCCCCCTTCTCGTCGGAGGGCTTCTCATGGACCCGGTAAACGCAGGGCTTGTGAAGGCGGTTCAGGTGCTCCGCCACGCACTCGTTGGCCGCCAGCATAAAGGACTCGATGAGCTTCTCGCTCTCCCCCTGCTGCCGCAGGGCTACGTCCACCGGCTTGCCCTCACTGTCGCAGATCACATAGCTCTCGCGGGTCTCCAGGTCCAGAGCCCCCCGGTTCCGGCGCAGCTTCTCCAGCTGCCTGGCCAGAGCGGCCATGTCCCGCAGCATGGGCAGGATGTGAGCGTACCGCTCCGCCAGGGCGGGGTCCTCTCCCGCCAGCAGTACATTGCAGTCCTCGTAGGTCATCCGCTCGGTGGAGCAGATCACCGATTTGGCAATGGTGTGGCTCACTACCGCGCCGCTTACGTCCATGGTCAGGATGCAGGACAGAGCCAGCCGGTCCACCTGGGGATTGAGGGAGCAGATGCCGTTGGACAGCTCCACCGGCAGCATGGGCACCACCTGGTCGGCAAAATACACCGAGGTGCCCCGCTCCCAGGCCTCCAGATCCAGAGGGGAGCCGGGGCGCACATAATGGCTCACATCGGCGATATGGACCCCCAGAACCCAGCGGCCCTGGTCGTCCTTCTCCAGACTGACGGCGTCGTCAAAGTCCTTGGATGAGGCCCCGTCGATGGTGATGATGGTCTTGCCCCGCAGGTCCAGCCGTCCCGCCAGGGCAGATGGTTCCACAGCCTGGGGGATGGTCTCTGTCTCTGCCAGCACGGCAGGCGGGAAAGTGCGCACAATGTCATGGGTGTAGAGGATGGCCTCCACAGCGCTCTCCCGCCGGTCGGCAGGGCCGAACCGCTCCCGCAGGGTGCCCATGGGGGCAGTCCTGCCGCCGCCGAAGCTGGTCATGGCCACGGCCGCCCGCTCACCGGGGCGCACGCCCTTCCGCTTGGTGAACACCTGGATGGGGCCGGGCAGGCGTTCGTTGTCCGGGCGGAGCCACAGAGCGTGGTCCTGACGCTCCAGCACGCCGGTGACGGTTTTGTTGGCCCGCTCCAGCACCTGGACTACCTTGGCCACCCTTCGGCCCTCCTGCGGGTCCTCCTCAAGGATGCGGGCCGTTACTTTATCTCCATTCCAGGCGCCGCCATCGGCCCGGGGCGGAATGAAGCAGTCCTCCCCCTCCTCCGGGATCAAAAAGCCGAAGCCTCGGCCGCTGGCCTGGTAGATGCCGGTCAATTCCTTTGTCTCTTTCATAGATCGTTCCTTTCTGATTCTGATATTTCTGGTTTGTATTATACCCCGTTTTGCCCCAGGCGCAACAAAAAACGCCCTTCCGGAACCGGAAGGGCGTTTTTTTGCATACTCAGAGCAGGCAGATCACAAAAGTAATGATCATAAAGCCGATGGCCACCCACTTGGTCATCTTGGCCAGCTTGGCGTCCCAGCTCTTGGCCTTGTTCTTGGCCATAAAGGTGTCGGCAACACCGGCGATGGCGCCGGATAGACCGGCGCTCTTGCCGGACTGGAGCAGCACCACGGCGATGAGGAACAGGCAGGCCGCCACATCGATAATGCTCAGAATCAGCTTGGTGTAATCCACGCTACATCGTCCTTTCGGCCCCGTCAGCGGGGCAATGTGCACTCTATTTGGCGCAGTCCTCCCGCGCCTTCTCTCATACGTAAAATTGATAATAGCACAAAACAGGAACGATTACAAGTGTTTTATTATTTTTTACGGGAAGTTCCAAAGATCCTCCCCTGTATCTTGACTTCCTCCCAGCCCCGGCCTATCATGGAGCCAGAGGCAGAACCAAGAAAAGGAGGCACAGTTTATGGATCCGATTTTCCTGGCTTATCTGGACCCGCCCGGCATGGAATCATCCAGCAGTGGCGAAGCCGAGCTGGCCCGGCTCCTGTCCCACCCTGCGGCCATTGCCATGGTGCTCTCCCCCCTCCTGGTGGCATTCTTTCCGCCCCTCAAGCTCCTGCGGGACCGGCTGAGTCAGCGGTTCCGCCCCAAACTCTCCCGCTACAAGACCCCTCTGCTGGTGCAGTTTCTCATTTTCTTTTCCCAGCTGGCCTTTCTGATCCTCTTCTCGGTGGTGGAATCCTTTTTCCTGGACGGCAGCACCGCCCGCTTCGCGGGCCTGCTGGCTGTGGAGACGGTGGTCTGCTCCGCACTCTGGGTCCTGCTTCGGGCCATGCTCCAGGTCTTTTACCCCACTGAGGAAACCGATCCTGCCAAGGAGCCGGAGGATTCAGAGGACTGGGACAATTCAGACGATCCATAACTCCACAAGGGCCTGCCGCAGATTGCGGCAGGCCCTTGCTCTATCACGCAGGGAGGCACCTCCTGAGTTCAGCCTCCCTTGAGCAGCCGCCGGCTGCCCCAGCAGGTGGCCAGGAAGTAGCCGCCGTATACCGCCACCAGCAGCAGGGCGGTAACGGCGCTGGAGGCCGCCACGTCCACCTTCCCCACCTCGGCAATCACGGCGTTGGCGGCGGTCATGCCCACCACGGCATGGACCAGCGCCAGCGCCAGCGGAAGGAAGAAGGCCAGGAACACCTGGATATCCACCGACCGGCCCCGCATCCGCTCGGACACGCCCAGCCGGGACAGCACCCGGTAGCGCTGGGCGCTGTCGGCAGCCTGACTGAGCTGCTGGAGGGCCAGCACCGCCGCCGAGGCCACCAGGAACACCACCCCCAGATAGAGGCCGATGAAGAGCACCAGCACCTTGGTACCCATCAGCTCCATCCAGGCAGACAGTTTGGTGGTATAGGAGTAGCCCCCGGTATCCTTCAGATCGTCCACTGCCGCCAGAAAAGCGTCCTCCGCCTCCTGAGCGCCCCCGGCATAGTCGGCCAGGAAGTACCAGCGGGACACAGACAGCCCTTCCGTTTCGCCGGACACCAGCCGGATACCCCAGTCCTCCACAAAAGTATCGGCTTTCTCCCTTCCCCAGGCAGCCGCATAGGCGTCGTAGTCCGTCTGGAGCAGATAGGAGTGTCCATCCTCGTCCCGATACATGGGGAAGGTGATCCAGCGGCTGCACTGCTGGTCCGGTTCAAAGCCCTCTGCCGCCAGCAGGGCGGGCAGATCCATGGCCCCTCCATCCTCCTCCGGCCAGACAGACAGTTCCACATCCTGGGGCACGGTCTGGTCCGCCATCTGAGAGACAGTGTTGTTCAGTCCCACAGAGGTAGCAGTAATACCGATGGCCAGCAGCAGCATCAGACAGATCACCGTCATGGAGCGGTAGGTGGTATTGATGTTGGCGTTGAACTGCCGCAGGATGAACATATTTAAGTTTTTATAGTAGAGCTTTTTACTGCTCTGGCACAGACGCAGCAGAAAGCCGGACAGCGCCCGGAAAAACAGCAGAGTACCCAGGCTGCCCAATCCGATCATCACCCAGAACAGTTCGTCCACCCGCAGCAGGCCCCGGGTCAGCAGCATGGTGTAGGCCACAACCAGCAGGGCACAGCCGATGAGAAAGAGCACCACCGAGACGCCCAGACTGCGCACCTTCAGTTCCTGGTTCACCCGCCGGGCCCGCAGCAGGTCGATCAGCTTCCGCCGGGATATGGTAAATGCGTGGCAGAACATCACCAGCAGGAAGATAGCCGCAAAAGCCAGCACCGTCTTACCCAGCGCGGGGAGAGAGATGGAAAACGCAAAAAAAGTCATGGGCACGGCAAAGAGTCCGGCGGTAAAGAGGGACAGCGCCTGAGAGAGCACCACGCCCAGCGCCAGCCCAACCGCCAGAGCCGTCAGGGCAATGACGGCGGTCTCCGCCAGCAGCAGCCGGGCCACCTGCCAGCGCTCCATGCCCAGCATCAGATAGGTGCCCAGCTCCCGGGACCGGCGGCGGACCAGAAAGCCGGAGGCGTACAGGATGAGGAAGGCCAGTACCACCCACACAAAAACCGACAGCATACCGATGAGCTGCTGGATGGCTCCCACGATGTTGGCCCGGGGATGCTGGGCCAGATAGCGGATCACAGTCTGAGTCTCCAGGGCGTTGAACACATAGAAGAGACACACGCCGAAGGCTACGGTCAGGAAGTATACCCCGTAGTCCCGGAAGCTGCGCCCTACATTTTTGACCGCCAGCTTATAGAACATTGCTCTGGTCACCTCCCAGCTCAGTCACCACGTCGATGATTCGCCGGAAAAAGTCTCTGCGATCCAGAGCGCCCCGCTCCAGCTGGGCAAACACCGCACCGTCCCGCAGAAAGAGGATACGATGGCAATAACTTGCGGTAAAGGCGTCGTGGGTCACCATCAGAATGGTGGCCTCGCGCAGCTCGTTCATCACCTCAAACCGCTCCAGCAGCAGCCTGGCAGACTTGGAGTCCAGGGCGCCGGTGGGCTCATCGGCCAGGATCAGGGCGGGCTGGGTAATGATCGCCCTTGCCGCGGCGGCACGCTGCTGCTGACCGCCCGACATCTGATAGGGATATTTGTTCAGACAATCGGTGATCTCCAGCAGCTGAGCGGTCTCCTGCACCAGCCGCCCCACCTTTTGAGGAGGAGTCTTGCGGATGGTGAGAGCCAGGGCAATGTTTTCAAAAGCAGTCAGCGTATCCAGCAGGTTGCAGTCCTGGAACACAAAACCCAGCCGCTCCCGGCGGAACTGGGAGAGCTGCTTCTGCTTCAGCGCTGTGATATCCTGCCCCTCTACCCAGATGTGGCCTGCCGTAGGGGTATCAATGGTGGAAATGCAGTTGAGCAGGGTGGTTTTTCCGCTGCCGGACGGGCCCATAATGCCCACAAATTCCCCCTTTTCCACCGTAAAATCCACATGGTCCACCGCGCGGGTAACCGTTCCTCTGCCATAATCCCGGCACAGTCCTTCTACCTTCAGAATCTGCTCCATCTGTATGCCTCCTTTGCTTCTGAAGATAGTGTATCAGGATCATCTTAAAAATTTCTAAACGTCCTCTTACCGTTTTGTGAAAGAAAACCGGACGCCCCACAGGGCGTCCGGTTTTCTTTCATAAACAGGTTCAATCCAATGTGTTCAAAACTTCCATCGTCCGCTGGACCTCCGACCGGGTCATGGTGGCAGAGGGCCGGAACTGACCGTTCACCGGCTCCAGCAGATCGTTGCGGAGGCAAAAGTCCACCGGGGTTACAGCCCAGCCGGAGACAGATGCCCGGTCGGACAGGGCGTTGACAGACGAGCCATCGGCGGTCAGGTTCAGATTTTCTGCCCGGGCGTAATTATAAAGCATGACCGCCGCCTGTTCCCGGGTCACTTCCATCCGGGGCAGGAACTTGCCCTTGCCATCACCGCTGACAATGCGCTTCTCCGCGGCCCAAACCACCGCGTCGCTGCCCGTTACATCTGCAAAGGCCACACTGGCACCCGGCTTGGGCTGGCCCGCAACACCATAGAGCATCTCCACAAAATCCAGCCGGGTTATGGGGCTGTCCACAGAGCCAGCATATACCGCCCAAGTGCTCTGCCGCTGGGGTATGACGGTCCCCATACGGGAGGTAAACACCGCCAAAAGCGAAGCCATGGTCCCCCCGGTGGCGGCATACTGCATATCGGCGGCGGCGGACCACACAACCGTACAGGCCGGGAACTCTTCGTCACGCAGGTGGGCTTCCTCCAAAATCACGCGATAAGTTCGGGCCCGCTCCACCGGCTGCCCCTGCCAGGTCAGGTTGACCACCCGTTGTCCGGGCTGACCGCCCACGTAAAGCTCATAGTCCATGCCATAGAGAAAATCCGCGTCCTGACCGCCGGTTACCCGGCCGCTCTCATCCACCTGGTATCGACCGGCGCAGACCTCCAGCCACGCCTCCAGCTGGGCGCCGGTCAGCTCCACCATCACCACCGGGCTGGTTCCCCTTGCCAGAGCAGCGCAGTCCTTCAGGGTCAAAGGACGCGCTCCGCTTCCGCTGCTGCTCTGCTCAGGCAGATAGCCCAGGCTTCCATTTGTGACCAGAGCCACATCCGCCCCCGAGGTCCACAGCATGGCCCGGGCCACCAGATCAGCCACCTGTGTCTGCTGGGCAGCGCTGGCAACGTTCTCTGTCCAGCTGCCGGACAAGGATCCCGTTTTCTGGCCGGCTTTCACCTGCTGGATCTGCTGCCCGCGGGCGGTGGCCTTCGCCAATCCCCAATCATTCTCATAGCCGCTCAATCTCAGCAGCTGGCTCTCCCCGATCACCGGCGTGCCGTCAGCAGAGAGTGTCACCACCGTGCGGGTCAGTGCGGTCCCACCGCTGCTGACCCAGGACACCGGTTGGCCTTCCCGGTTTTCCACAGTGCCCATATCCGCCTGGCCGTGGCCGCCCACCAACAGATCAATTCCCGTGGTCTGAGCAGCAAACTTCCGCAGCGTCTCCTGGTCTGTATGACAGCACGCCACCACCAGGTCACAATTCTGCTGCTTCAGCTGGGGCCAGATCCAGTGATTCCACTCCCAGGCATAGCTCAGGCTGGTATTGTCCCCATGGCCGAACCGGCTGTCGCTGTAATAGTAGGAGGGCAATGACTGAGGCACCTCCAGGGTACCCAACCCTACCACCGCGATGCGAATATCCTTACCGCCCAGCTGCCTGGTGTAAATGTGGTAGGGCTGGGCAGCGGTCTGGCCGCTGTCCCCCTCCATCCAGTCGGCGGAAATCAGCTCCACCGGCGCACCCTCGCCGTTCTCCTGGGTCAGATCCCGGAAAAAGGCGGCCCGATGCCCCTGTCCCAGCCTGAATTCCTCCACACTGGGAATGAATCCGTCATAGCCGATGGTCCGCAAAGACAAAGCCGTATCGGCGGCGCTGCCGCTGACCAGCGTATTGGCCACCGCGTCGCCGCTGTCCAACAGCAGGGTACTCTCCATGGTCTGGCGTTCCGCTGCCATGGCGGAAGCCACCTTCAAATAGCTGTTCTCTTCCGGCTGCCCGGTCAGAGGATCGGTCTCCCCTACCCGGCCCGCCATATCTCCTGTGGTGTAGATTCCCAGGGCAGGACCAGCCTGAACAGCCGCAGGCTCCGCGGCCCAGGCTCCGGCCGGCAGAAGCAGCAGCGCCAGCAGCGCCGCGCCCAGCCTGCGGAACAATATGGATTTCCGCGCCATCAAGATCGCCTCTTTTCTCCCATACAGGGCGTATGTTACCGGTGCAGGACCGGTGATATGGTCCAAGTGTGATCATTTTGTTTTATTATACGTCCAGGCAGAGACGGATTCAACGCATGGCAGATGAATGTAAACAAAAAGAAATATTGTTACAATTTCCAGTGTCGAAACAGCAAAAGAGCGCCGCATGAAGCGGCGCTCTTTTGCTTGAAAAACGGAAAACTCAACCCATGGCGCACAGCTCGGCAGCAGTGCGGGCAGCCAGACGGGCGTTGTTGAACACCAGCTGAATGTTGGAATCCAGGCTGTCGCCGCCGGTAAGCTCCTTCACCTTGGCCAGCAGGAAGGGGGTGGTGGCCTTGCCGTGGATGCCCTGCTCCTTGGCCTGGGCAATGGCCTCGTCGATGGCCTTGTTGATCACGTCGTGGTCCATGGCAAACTCCTCGGGGATGGGGTTGGTCACCAGCATACCGCCCTTCAGGCCCAGCTCCTGAGAAGCGTGGAAAGCGGCGGCGATCTCCGCGGGGGTGTCCATGCGGTAGTCCACCTCAAAGCCGCTCTTGCGGGTGTAGAAGGCGGGCAGCTCCTTGGTGCCGTAGCCGATGACGGGCACGCCGTGGGTCTCCAGGTACTCCAGGGTCAGGCCCAGGTCCAGGATGGACTTGGCGCCGGCGCACACCACCATCACGGGGGTAGAGGCCAGCTCCTCCAGGTCGGCGGAGATATCCATGGTGGTCTCGGCACCCCGGTGGACGCCTCCGATGCCGCCGGTGGCAAAGATCTTGATGCCGGCCATGTGGGCGATCATCATGGTAGTGGTAACGGTGGTAGCGCCGTCGGCCTTGCGGGCCACCAGCACAGCCAGGTCACGGCGGCTGGCCTTGGTCACCGCCTGGCCCTGCTTGCCCAGGTACTCGATCTCCTCAGCGCTCAGACCGGCCTTCAGTCGGCCACCCAGGATGGCGATGGTGGCGGGCACCGCGCCGTTGTCCCGGATGATCTGCTCCACCTTCAGGGCGGTCTCCACATTCTGGGGGTATGGCATACCGTGGGAGATGATGGTGGACTCCAGGGCCACCACAGGCTTGCCCTCGGCCACGGCCTGGGCTACTTCAGGGGCTACATCCAGAAACTTGTTTAGATTCATTGCAGTTACCTCCATATGAAATCAGTTGTCGTTATGCTTATGCTTCCATCCGGTCTCTGAGCAGTCGGGCGCTCATGGCCGGGTTAATGGTCTCGGCGCTCTCCATGGCAATGGCTCCCGCCGCCATGGCGGCTTTGGCGGTGCCCGCCAGATCGGTACCCTCCAGGTAGGCCCAGGCGATGGCAGCCATACCCGCGTCGCCGCAGCCGGTGGTATTCACCATCTGGCCGTAACAGCAGGGCACATGGACCCGCCCGTTGTGGTCGGCGGCCAGCACGCCCTCCCCGCCCAGGCTGATGAATACCCGCCGCAGGCCGGTGTCCAGCAGGGTGTCCGCCGCCCGGTTCAGGCTGCTCTCGTCGGTGATGGCCACCCCGGAGAGCAGCTCCGCCTCCATCCGGTTGGGCTTGAGGGTATGGAGCTTGCCC
Source organism: Clostridiales bacterium (assembly GCA_022785125.1). Classification (GTDB taxonomy): domain Bacteria; phylum Bacillota; class Clostridia; order Oscillospirales; family Oscillospiraceae; genus Flavonifractor; species Flavonifractor porci. Next base: position 86,005 of record JALFRA010000027.1, on the reverse strand, counting down.
AGCACCGGCCGCAGCTTCTCCGCCTTGGCGGTAGATACCGGATCGGCAAAGATGGGCAGATGCAGGTTGTCCGCCAGCCAGGCAATGGATTGAGCCGGAATGTTGGTATCCACCACCACCAGCTGGGCGTTTTGCAGCAGACGGCTCCGGCCAGCCAGAAAAGCGGGGGTCATGTGTTCATAGATCTCCATGTCGCTCACCGCCAGGGCCATATCCCCCCGGTGGTCGGCGATAAAGAGATAGGTGGAGGTGGCGCCGCCGGGCACCGTCAGGCACTGGCTGATGTCGATACCCAGCTCCCCGCAGCTGGCGGCAATGCGCTGGGCGTTCATATCGTCACCGAAGGCGGTGAGCATCCGCACATCCATCCCCAGCAAGGCCATATTGTGAGCAATGTTGCGGCCCACGCCCCCCAGGCTGGTCCGCACCTGTCCGGGATTGGAGTCCGCCGGCACCAGCTTGCCGAAAGACCGGCCGCCGATGTCCAGATTCACGCCTCCCACCACCACCGCGTAAGGAGCGGTACGGACGATGTAGCCCTTTCCGGCGATATGTCCCTGCTTCATCAGGTTGGAGATATGCACCGCCGCCGACGACCGGGTAATACCGGCCTTCTCCGCCAGCTCCTGCTGGGAGATCAGGGGGTTTTCTTCGATCCACTTGAGGATCTGCCGTTCCCGCTGAGTCATGGGGCACCTCCTAAACTTTTATCTTCTTTCTAATCATATGCTTATACAAAAGATTTGTCAAGCATGATTTATCCCGCGGCGATACGGGCGGCCACGGTGTTAAGCACCTCCTGGTGGGTGTGGTCAAAAATATGGGTGTAGATCCGTCCAGTGATGGACACATCCTTGTGTCCCAGGGCTTTGCCGATGTCCACCAGGGGGATGCGGGCGCTGTTGGCCAGGCTGGCGAAGGTGTGGCGCAGGCCGTGGACCGTAATGGGCGGCAGGCCGTGGCGCTTTACAAAGGTTCGGAAGGCCCAGGTCACCATGTTTGGGTGCCTGGGTTCTCCTTTGTCATCGGTAAGTACATAGCCGCTGTCCACATAGTCCGGCCGGGCCGCCGCCCGTTCCAACTGTTCCTGGCGGATGCTGCGGAGCAGATGGGTCAGGTCCTCCAGTCCGGCGATGCCCAGGGTGCGGATGGAATTGCGGGTCTTGGGTTCCTTTTCCACTACCTGGTCTCCCGCCGTGGTGCGGGTGACCCGGATGCGGATCACATAGTGTTCAAAATCCACATCCGTCCACCGCAAGCCACAGATCTCCCCCCGCCGCAGGCCCAGGTAGGCCCCCAGCTTGACCACCAGCTCCAGCCAGGAGCCTTCCACCTCCCGGAACAGGACCCGCAGCTGTTCCGGGGTGTAGTAGAACTGCCGGGTGGGGTGTTCTCTGGGGGCCTCCACCCGCTCCACGGGGTTTTCCCGCAAAATTTTCTGCCGGAAGGCCAGTTGGAGGGCGGTGTGGAGCAGGATGTGGTGCTTATGGACACTGTTGGAGTCCAGGCGGCCCTCCCGCATTTTTTCAGCGTAATAGTTCTGGATATGCCAGGGCTCCAGCTGCCGCAGGCGGATATGGCCCAGAGCGGGAGCGATATGATTTTTGATGAGCGAGCGATAGCAGTAATAGGTGGTGTAGGCCCGATTGGGTGCAATGACCTCCTCCAGCCAATACTCCAGCCACTCTGCCAGGGTCAGGCGGCTGGAATCGCAGAGCGCCCGTCCACCCTGTCCTTTCTGGAACTGTTCCAGCGCCAGTTCCGCTTCCGCCAGATCGGTAAAGGTGCGTACTCTTCGGTCCCGGCGGCCGTCGGCACTGGTACCGTAATTAAAGCAGACGTAGTAAAGCTGCTTTTGATCGTCGTATGCCAGATTCTGCTTGATCGTCTTTCTTGCCATTCCAGATCCTCCTCGATGCGCGAGATGTTGGTCGAACAAAGTCGTATCTTGCATTTTGTCAGGGATTGTTTCAGTCGTCAACCGCTCCGGTCTGGTGGTTTTGTTACTGTTTCTCTCTGATGTTAGTTACCTGCTGGATACCTGCGGCCCATTTCCGCAGAAACCACTTTATTTTTCAGCAAAAGCAGTTCTTACTTTTTTCCATGCAACAAAAGACCTCCGTCCCGGTAAGAACGAGGTGCAAGAGCCGCTTGCAAAACAAGGAGGAATTTTTATGGCAAAGTATACGGAACATTATCAGCTGCACCAGTGGGAACCGTCGGACCCCTTCCTGCGGACCGACTTCAATGAGGATTTCAAGAAGATTGATACGGCATTGGAGGAGAAAGGTAACTGCCGCGTTATGGTGGGCAATTATGTGGGAACGGGGAAATATGGCGAAACCTCACCAAATCATCTGGATTTTCCCTTTCTTCCCGAGGTAGTCATGATTACCGGCGGCAGCTATCGAGCTACTTCACTCTTCTTGCGGCCTAACACCAATGGCGCAGCAAATGATACAGCAGGTATGGGCAGTATACTGGTACTGGAATGGAATCAGAACGGTCTGAGTTGGTACGTGGACGGCTGGGCCAGCGGTGGCTCTGTCTCCGGCAGTATCAGTTCAGAAGGGCAACTTAATGAACTGGGAGAATCCTACACATATCTTGTGATTGGACTATAAAAAGTGGTCCCCCTAAAATAGGGGGACCACTCTTATCTGTCCGTTTAACCTTGGAGCCTACAATTAGGCCTCAACAACGGTGATGAAGATGGCAACAACCTCGCCGTCCTTGATCACAGCGTTGAAGGTATCGTCGGCATCCTCGCGGATGGAGGTGACGCTCACCTTGTTGAACTCGTTGTCCTCGATCTTGTAGACAACAACGTTCTCAGCGTAGGTGTAGTAAGCACCCTGCAGGCCAACGGTGCCGTCAGTGGTCTTCAGAGTACCAGTGCCGGAGATGGCCTTGTCGTCGCCCTCGGTGCTGTAGGCAGTGATGTTGGTGACAAGATCCTTGCTGTTGTAGGTCAGCTTGCTGGCCAGAACATCAGCAGACAGCTTGGCGTCCTTGGCAACATTGATGGTGGTAGTCTCGCCATCAACAACTGCGTTATAGGTGTAGTACTCACCCTTGTCGGCATCGTTGATCAGGTCGGACTCGCTACCAGCAATGATGTAGACCAGACCCTTGTTGGCGTCGGACACCACGGTGTCAGCAGCAGAGATGTAGACGATAGAAGCAACACTATTGGGAGCGCCGTTCTTGGTGTTGACATACACGGTAGCAGCGCCGTTCATGGTGGGCATATTGGCGATACCGGTGTAAACAACATACTCGTCGTTCACGTTGTCGTGCACCAGGAAGATGGTGCTGCTGTTGGCATAATAGGCAGCATCAGCAGTGAACTTAGAGGTACCCTTGCTCACTTCGATCTTAGAGCCAGCCGTAGAAGTCTTATCCTTAGCGGTCAGGGTGTAGACGTCATTGTCGTCCACAGTGTAAGAGACGAAGGTGTTCTCGGTGGCTTTCTTCTTATCGGTGTCAACCACGACCACACTGCCGTCGGTGAGCAGCAGCTTGGCCTCGTAGGTGTTCTTGCTGCCGTTCCAGCCATCGTTGTTCTGCTTGGTATCCAGCACGAAAGCATAGTTGGTGGAACCAGCCTCGTACTTCTCCACGTAGACAACATAGCCGTTGGTGTCCAGATAGACATTGATGCTATCCTTCAGTCTGCCGCCATAGACAGCAGCAGTAGCGTTGTACTCATAGGTGGTGCCGCCGGCCACGAACTTGGTGCTGCCGGTGGTGGAGGTCAGCTCCAGATCCTCGACCTTCTCGGCCAGAGCAACGGACATAACCTTCTTCTCGCTCTTGTCATAGGTGTACAGAACGATATCGTCCTCAGCGTACTCCACAGCGGTCTCAAACTTGCCACCGTAGACAACATTGCTCAGGCCGTCGATCTCAATGTAGGGCTTCTCGTCCTTCTTCACATCGTCAGCAGTGGCAACCTTGGAGACCTGACCCACATAGGTGTTGATCTGAACCAGAGTCACGTTCTTGTCAGCATCAACATAGGCCTCGGTCAAAACGCCCTTGCCGCCGGTCTTGGTGCTGTTGCTCTTCTCGATGGAGAAAGTAGTAGTATCACTACCGCCGTCCGCGACAACGGTAGCGGGAGTGGTCTTGGACAGGCCCAGGTCGGTGTACAGGGTGCCGGACTTCACAGCGTCGGTGTAAGAAGCATCAGCAGCCTTAGCATAGGTGCCAACCTCGTCCTTTTCATAGGTCCAGACGTTGGCAGGACGACCGAAAGCGTCTTCGCCCTTGGCGTTGAGGGTCAGGTCGGAGAAATACTTCTCACAGAACTGAACGTACTCATCGTTGTCCTTCTCGACAGTCAGGTAGCCACCAGCCTTGGTAGCCTTCACAGGCTCGGCAGTGGAAGCACCCACGCTGACGGAACCGCTGCCGGTACCGAAGTCGATGTCGATGCCCTTGTTGTCATACTTGACCATGGTGGCGGTCAGAGTCTGATAAGCCATCTGAGCGGCGTCCTGACGGGACAGCTCGTTGGTCAGCACCAGGCCCTTGGGAGAGATGCCGGCCTCAATGGCGTCAGCAGCCACATTGATGGTCCAGGCGCTGCCGGTGTAGTTCTCGATCTTGGGATCATAGCCCAGAGCAACCAGCAGCATCTTGGCAAAGGCAGCGCCGGTCAGCTTGCCCTCGGGGAAGAAGTGACCGCTGCCGTCACCGGCCAGAATGCCCAGGTTGACACAGTAGCCGATGTAGGGAGCGGACCAGCGGTCAGCAGCCACGTCGGAGAACACGGCGCCGCTGGTGGCCAGCTTCTCAGCGGCCTCCTCGCCCAGCAGCAGGTAGCAGATGATCTTGGCAGCCTGCTCACGGGTCAGGATGGAGTTGGGCTGGAAGTCGCCCTTATCGCCGCCCTCGAGCACGCCCAGAGCGACCATAACGTCGACAGCCTCAACATTCTTGATGTCACCAGCATCGGTGAAATCCTTGCTCGCAGCGCCGGCGCCGATCACCATCATGCCCATGAGCATGACACCGGCCAGAGCCAGGCTGAGAGTCCTCTTGAGGTTTCTCATTTGGAATTCCTCCTTATTTGATTTGACCACGAAGAGGGAACATCTCGCGAGTTTTTCAAAAATCCGCTGTGCCCCAATACTTTTTACCTATTTGACCGGCTACCGGTAGCCAGCGGGTAGCCGTCAGGTAGCCACAAAAAAGACCGAAATCCCCTGTTCGGAGATTTCGGTCTTTTTTACGCAGTCAATGGGCTGCCGTCAGCCGCACAGGTCAATGATGGCCTGGGTGAAGATCTTGGCGGCAGTGAGTTGGTCTGCAATGCAGGTGTGCTCGTCGGCCCCGTGCATATTGCCGTTGAAGCCGGGCATGGCGCAGCCGAAGGCCACGCCGCCCGGGATATCGTGGACGTAGGTGCCGCCGCCGATGGCCAGGCACTCTCCCTTCCGGCCGCTGTACTGCTCGTAGCACTTGAGCAGGGTGCTGACCAAGGGGGTGTCGGCGGGGGTATAATGGGGGGCCTGCATCCCGCCCTCGGCAGTAAAGCCAAACTTGGCAAAGACAGCCTCGGCGGCAGCCTTGCAGTTATCCTCGTTGGCGCACACCGGCACCCGGCTGTCAAACTGGCCTGACAGGCCGGTATCGTTCAGCTCCAGCAGAGAGAAGGCCAGAGTCAGAGGGCCGGACATCTCGTCGGCCTGGGCAATACCCAGGGCCTTACCGGCGCAATCCCCGTGGGGGAAGAGGGCGTTCAGGGCATGGAGAGCGGCGGTGGAGCCCACCTTGGCCAGGGGCAAAGCGCACAGCAGATGGATCAGGCCGGTGATGGCGTTGACGCCCTCCTCCGGGGTGGAGGCATGGGCACCCTTGCCCTTGCACAGGATATGCAGGTCATCCCCCCGCTGGGTGAGCACATAGGTGACTCCGGTCTCAGCAGCAGCCTTGTCGCAGTAGGGCCGGGCCGCTTCGGCGGACAGACCGGCCACCACGCATTCCGCCTCAGGAGGCAGCACGTTGATGCGGAAACCGCCGTGGAGTTCCTTCACCCGGGGGGTGGCGCTCTCTGCCGCCCAGGTCTTGGTGAACACCGGCTTGTAGCTGCCCTTCTCCAGATTGATGACGGGGAACTCGCCGTCGGGGGAGAAGGTACAGGGGGCGTAAGGCTCCTTACTATAATAATAGGCAATGTCCTCAGAGCCGCTCTCCTCGTCGGTGCCCAGCAGCAGCCGGACATTCTTCTTCAGGGGCACGCCCAGGTCCCGGACGGCCTGCATGGCCAGCAGGGCGGCCACGGCGGGGCCCTTGTCGTCGTCGGTGCCACGGCCGTACAGCATCCCTTCCACCTCGATGGGCTCATAGGGTTCCGTCACCGTCCAGCCGGTGCCCTCCCCCACCACGTCCAGGTGGCACAGGATGTGGAGCTGGGTCTCCCGCTCGTTGAAGTCCACGGCGCCCACATAGTTGTCGTAGTTCTTGACAGAGAAGCCCAGCTCCTCCGCCAGGCGTAGGCCTTCCGCCAGCGCGGCGGCGGGGCCGGGGCCAAAGGGCATCCCGGGCTGGGCCTCCTCCCGGACGCTGCGGATGCGCACCAGCCGGGAAATGGCCTCCACCAGCTGCTGCCGGCGGGCCGGGTCGTCAAAATAGGCGTTGATTTGATCCTGATACATGGAACTTATTCCTCCTTGGGTTCTTCTTCTCCGCCGGCGGCGCCAGTCAGCTCCCCCAGGTATTTGTACACCGTATACCGGGACACCTGGAGCCGCTTGGCCACAAAGGGCACCGACTTGCGGAAGGAAAAGGCGTTTTTCTGGTCCAGCAGGGCGATGATCTTCATCCGGTCCCGCTTGGTCAGCACATTCACCGGCTTGCCCACCGCCGCCAGACACTCCTCGAAGATCTGGGTCAGCTGGCCCTCCCCGCCGTGCCACATGGCGCTTTGCAGGTCGGCCTCGGCGCTCATCAGATCCACCAGGATGCGGTTGGCATAGACCAGCGAGCTATAGTCAAAGTTGATGCCCAGGGCCAGGTTGAAGTCCTCCCCGATGAGGTGGAAGGTGCTGCTCTTGATCTGCTGGCCCGAGGGGGTGGTGGCGTAGAGGTTGACGAAATCGGTGACCAGGGCGTCCTGGTCCAGCTCCTTGGCGGTACCCAGGATGTCCATGGTGGAGCCTACCGTCCGACCGGATACATGGCCGTTATAAATGGATAAAATGGGGTGCCTGGGGTCCCCCATGTCGTGGACCAGCGTCTCGCAGGTGGAGCCAAACATCTCCGCGATCCCCCGGGCGGTCCGGTCCAGAAATTCAAAGGCTTCCTCCCGATCCATTGGTTCACTTCCTTCTCTCTTGGTTTCCAGTCCAGATTGTACCCTGAACCGGGCTAAAATGCAAGGCTCAGGCCTGGCGGTAGCTCTGGAACTTGCCCAGCACCGCCTCCAGCTCCTCCGGCGTCAGGTTCACGCCGCCCCCGGCCTGCCTGGTGTAGTAGTACACCCTGGCCAGAAACTCCAGCTGCTGAGCGGCGTCAAAGGCAAAGGACAGGCTGCCCCCCACCGCCAGCAGGCCGTGGTTGCCCAGCAGGCAGGCGTTGTACTCCTCCTTTATCCCCTCCCAGGCCGCCTCAGCCAGCTCCAGGGAGCCGAAGGGATAGTAGGGGATACAGGGCACCTGCCGTCCGGCGTAGGCCACCAGATAGTGGACCGGCTCAATGCTCCAGCGCAGGCAGGAGAGTACGGTGGCAAAGGTGGAGTGGGTGTGGACCACCCCGTTCACGTCCTGCCGCCGCTGGTAGAACAGCCGGTGGAGGTCCAGCTCGCTGGAGGGCTTGCGTTTGCCCTCCACCACCTTGCCCTCCAGGTCGGCCACCACCACGTCCTCCGGGGTCGTGGCAAAATAGTCCATGCCGGAGGGGCTGATGGCCATGAGGCCGCTCTCCCGGTCAAATACGCTGAGGTTGCCGAAGGTTCCGTCGGTGAGGCCGGTGGTGACCAGCTTTTTACCGTACTCCACCACCTGCTCCCGCTGCTCCTGTAACAGCATAAACAAGACTTCCTTTCTCTATGCCCGTTTCCTCAAGCATACGGAAAACCGGCTTGCAAGTCAAGCCTTTGCATTGACAGAAGGCCCGTCCTCGCATAAAATGGACACAGGCAAGGAGGCGCCCGACATGACAACGGAAACCCTGCGCTTCGCCCTGGGGGGCGTGGCCGCTTACCGACATATTCTGGACACCCGCCAGCTGGGTCTGGTCCGTGTCCTGCTGGACAAGCTGGCTCTTGGCGACACTGCCGGAGCTGCGGAGGCCTACGCCAGTCTCTTCTATACCCTGCGGGAGGACCGGTATCCCGGTCTGGGGGACTGGCTGTACGACCAGCTGCGCTATACCGAGTCCCCCTACGCCCGGCTGGCTGAGGAGGGCGGGTCTGATCCCGCCCTGGAGGAAGCCGCCCGCCGGGATGTGGCCATCTTTGCTCGGCTGTGCCAGCTGGACTGCGGACAGCTCCTCTCCGCCATGGCCCGGCAGGCCGATCCTGCCCTGCTGCCCGTGCTGGAAGGTCTGCCCCGCTGGCCCGCCGGCTGTCCCTTCACCTTTGAGGAGCTCACCGATTTCTACCGTGCCCACGGCTCCGGCCTCTTCGCCCGCAGCCGCGCCTTTCTGTGGGAGAACGGCCAGCTCTTCCCGGTGGAGGAGCCGGACTGTCCCGGCCCGCACGAGATGCTGGGCTACGAGCTCCAGCGGAACCAGGTCATTGCCAATACCCAGGCCATGCTGGAGGGCCATCCGGTAAACAACGTGCTTCTCTTCGGAGAGAGCGGCACCGGCAAGTCTGCCACGGTGAAGAGCCTGCTCTCCCTGCCCGGCTTTGAGGACCTGCGGCTCATCGAGGTACAGAAGGAGGGGCTGGCCGATCTGCCCCGGCTCATCCGCAAGCTGGGAGGACGTCGGCTCAAGTTCATCCTGTTCATCGACGATCTGGCCTTTGATCAGGACGACACCACCTATTCCGTCATGAAAACCATCCTGGAAGGCGGTCTGGAGCGCCGCCCCGCCAACGTGGCTATCTACGCCACCTCCAACCGCCGCCATCTGGTGCGTCAGACCTTCTCCGACCGGGCGGGGGACGAGGTGGACGCCAGCGAGACCATCCAGGAAAAGACCTCTCTGGCCGAGCGGTTCGGTCTGCGTATCCCCTATCTGGCCCTGAACAAGGCGGAATTCCTGGACCTGGTGGAAAAAATGGCTGCCCAGTCCGGCGTGACTGTGGACCGTCAGACCCTTCGCACCGGCGCCGACCGTTGGGAGATGAGACATCCGGGCCGGACACCCCGCACCGCCAAGCAGTACATTGCCAGCCTCAGTCTGGCATAAACACAGCGCCCCACATTAGGAAAGGAGCATCCCTATGAAACGAAACCTACTGAAAAAAGCCCTGGCCGGTCTGCTCTCCGCCGCTCTGCTGGCCCTGCCCACGCTGGCGGCGGAGCCCCAGCACCCCTCCCCCTGGGCGGTGAGCCAGCTGGCCGACAGCTATGCCCTGGGGCTGGTGAATGACAACTACACCACCTATATCCAGAGCCCGGTAACGATGGAGCAGCTGGAATCCATGACCAAGGTGGTGGCCGACAAGCTGGCCCTTCTGCAGCTGGAACCCCGCAAGGCAGACGCCGAGGGTCTGGTGGTGGACACCACCCGTGGCGGCGTGATGAACGCTCTGTACCAGGAGGCAGCCACCTACGACCTCTCTGGTGTGGACGGCGGCGCGGAGGCCTTCCTGACCGGGCTGGGCGTGATTCAGGGTGACTCTGCCGGCAATCTGGCGCTGGAGCGCACCTGTACCTATCAAGAAGCCATGGTGATGGCCAACCGGCTGATCCTGGCTATCTATGACCAGCAGGACGCTGGCTCCAAGGGGCTGCTGTGGAAGGCCACCAACGGGAATAACACCCTGTACCTGCTGGGCACCATCCATCTGGACCGGGACAACGTCTACCCTCTCCACAAGTCGGTGCGCAACGCCATCCAGGCTTCCGAGGAGGTTATCTTTGAGCTGGATCTGAACGACCAGGAGGGCATCGCCCTGCTCCAAAGCCTCCAGACCTATCAGGACGGCACCACTCTGGCCGACCATATCAGTCCCGAGCTCCACCAGCGGGTACAGACCGCGGCTGCCGCCCTGGGCATGGCCCCCAACGGGCTGGACGCCTATAAGCCCTGGGCGCTGGCCTCCACCCTCTCCACCCTGTCCATGCAGAACGACACTACCGGCGCCAACGCCATGGCTATTGACAGCTATGTGAACTCCGCTGCCGTCAATGCCGGTAAGGCCATTGGCGCGGTAGAGACCTACGCTTTCCAGGGAGGCATCTTTGACGGTCTCTCCCCCGAGTACCAGGAGTCCTATCTGGACTCCGCCCTGGCCGGTTTTGAGCGCACCCTGTCCGGCACCGCCGCCTCCCCTGAGATCGACAAGGCTCTCCAGGCGCAGGAGGAACTCCTCTCCGCTATGTTTGCCGCCTGGAAGAGCCGGGACCCGGAAGCCTTCTGCAAGGTCTATGACAAGGCCGCCATCATCAGCAGCACCGACGAACTCAACTCCAAGCTGTTCACCCAGCGGGACCCCGGCATGATCAAGGCCGCCGCCAACTATCTGGAGGCCGAGGGCAGCCACACCTACTTTATGGCGGTGGGCGCCGGCCACATGGTGGACCCCGGCGGAATCGTCAGTGGTTTGAAGGAGCTGGGCTATACTGTGGAGCTGGTGCCTTGAACCAATCCCATTGGGTCCACCATGCTTCGTCGTCAGGCGGCCCAAGCGTTTTGCCTCTGGCAAAACCTTGATGCCGGACGAACTTTGTCCGTCCGGCAGATTTGATCCATGCGCGCCCCACGGACCGCTCCGGTTTGTGGGACTGATCCCGGACGGAATCGTCAGCGGTTTGAAGGAGCAGGGCTACACCGTAGAACTGGCGCCCTGAGCCGTCCCACCCCCGAAAGGAGTACCACATGATCCTGAAAGGAACCTTCCTCCACACCCCCGCGTTGGGGGAACTGGAGGTACGTCAAAACGTCTTCCTGGTCTCTGAGGGCGGGACCATTGTGGGCCTGTACGACACCCTGCCCCCGGAGTATGCCGGTCAGCCGGTGGAGGACTGGGGGGACGCCCTGATCATCCCCGCCTTTACCGATTTGCACATCCACGCCCCCCAGATCATCAACCGGGGCATCGGCTACGACAAGCAGCTGCTGCCCTGGCTGGAGACCTATACCTTCCCGGCGGAGGCCCGCTTTGCCGATCCAGCCTTTGCCGACCGGGCATGGAAGGCTTTCCTCAACCACCTGTGGGCGGTGGGCACCCTGCGCTTTGCCGCCTTTGCCACCATCCACAAGGAGTCTGCCTGGCATCTTATGGAGCTGTCCGAGGCCTCCGGCCTCCGGGGCCTCGTGGGTAAGGTGAACATGGACCGCAACTCTCCTCCGGAACTTCAGGAGGACACCGACGCCTCCCTGGCGGACACCGAGGAACTGATCTGCCGCAGCCGGGCGGAACTGAAACACACCGGCTTCATCCTCACGCCCCGGTTCGTCCCCTCCACCACAGCCAGGCTGATGGACGGGCTGGGTCAGCTGGGAGAGAAATATGACCTGCCCATCCAGTCCCACCTGTCGGAGAACCCCAGCGAGGTGGCCTGGGTGGCCCAGCTCCACCCGGACATCCCCACCTATACCCAGGTATATGAGCACTTCGGCCTGCTGCGGCAGGACAAGACCATCATGGCCCACGCCATCCACCTGTCCGACGGAGAAAAGACTCTGCTCAGGGACAAAGGCGTCATGCTGGCCCACTGCGCCCTGTCCAACACCAACCTGTCCAGCGGCATCATGCCTCTGCGGCAGGATCTGGGGCTGGGACTGCGGTGCTGTGTGGCCAGCGACGTGGCCGGCGGCCACACCGCCCACCTGAGCCGCAGCGTGGCCGCCACAGTGCAGGCCTCCAAGCTGAACTGGCTGAACCACCCCGACCATCCCCCCCTCTCCCTGACAGAGGCCTTCTACCTGGCCACCCGGGGGGCTGGCTCCTTCTTCGGTCAGGTGGGCGCCTTCCTGCCCGGCTTCGCATTTGACGCCCTGGTGCTCCGTCCCTCCGCCCTGGACGCGCTGGTGGAGCGCACCCCCTTCGAGCGGCTGGAGCAGTTTCTCTACGACGGAGACGACCGGAACATCGCCGCCCGCTACTGTGCCGGGGAATTGATCCCCCAGCCTTTCCCCCAGATCTAAAAAAAGGGGCCTGCCGATGGCAGGCCCCTTTTTCCCATAAAAATTAGTTCTGACTGTAACCTTTTCCCTTCTCAACTCGCTGACAGGGGTGAAAGGCCTTTTCACCAGCCCACAGGAGAGGAGTGAGCACCGTGGAGGACGCCCAGATCGTGACCTTATTTCTGGACCGTGACGAAGGGGGCATACGGGCGGCGTCGGATAAGTACGGCAGCCGACTGCGGCAGCTGGGCTTCCATCTGCTGCCCGACCGGTTGACGGTGGAGGAGTGCGAAAACGATACCTACCTGCTGGCCTGGGACAGCATCCCGCCCCACCAGCCCAGGGACTATCTCTTTCCCTTCCTGGCCCGGCTCATGCGCCACACGGTACTGGACCGCTGCCGGGCCCTCAGCCGCCGGAGGCAGATCGCCCGGCTCACCGCCCTCACCCGGGAGCTGGAGGACTGCCTCCCCGGCCCGGACCACACCCAGGCACTGGTGGACGCTCTGGCCCTGGGGGAGAGCCTGAACGCCTTCCTCAAGGCCCTGCCTGAGGAGCCCCGGAACCTTTTCCTGAGGCGGTACTGGTTCTTCGACCCTGTCGCCGACATTTCCCGGCGGTACGGACTCAGCCAGAGCAAGATCAAAACCACCCTGTTCCGCACCCGGCAGCGGCTGCGGGATCACCTGATCAAGGAGGGATTTACAGTATGAAAGCGGACGAACTGCTGGACAGCCTGGAGCACGTGGACCCGGAGCTGGTGGCCCGGGCAGATAAACCGCCTCAAAAAACACCCCGCCGCCGTCCCCTGTGGATGGGGCTTACCGCCGTGGCGGCGGCCGCCGCCATCGTCATCGGCATCGTGCTGTGGCCAGGAGGGGGTCCCCTGATGGGCCATGCCTCCGCCCTGGCGGTGGCGGAGTATCCGGAAATGGCCCCCTACCCCAACGAGGCAGACTATCTGAACCCCGACGGCACCCTGGATTTTGACCGCTGGAGCGCCGACCACGACGCCTGGCGGGAAGACCACAACGCCCAGCAGAATCAGCCTGAGGGCTATGGCAGCGGCCTGAACGGATACTATGCCGCCGCCCTGCGCCAGTTCCTGGGGGACGGCGGAACGGAAAACAAGGTCTGCTCCCCCATGAACATCTACTTCGCCCTGGGGATGCTGGCCGAGCTCACCGACGGCAGCAGCCGCCAGCAGATCCTGGACCTGCTGGGTCACGACAGCATCGACACCCTGCGCACTCAGGCCAAGGCCCTGTGGAACGCCAACTACAACGACGACGGGATGCTGACCAGCGTACTGGCCTCCTCCCTGTGGCTCAATGAGGATGTGCCCTTCGTCCAGTCCACCCTAGACACCCTGGCGGACACCTACTACGCCTCCTCCTACCAGGGGGAGATGGGCTCGGCGAAGCTGGATCAGGCCCTGCAAGCCTGGCTCAACGACCAGACCGGCGGTCTTTTGAAGGAGGCGGCGGGCCAGGTAAGCCTGGATCCAAACACGGTGCTGGCTCTGGCCACCACCGTCTACTACCAGGGCCGGTGGGCCCAGGAGTTCAACCCGGCCAACACCGCCCCCGACACGTTTCACGCTCCCGACAGGGACGTAAAGTGCGACTTCATGCACAGCTTCTCCTCCGATACCTACTACTGGGGGGATCAGTTCTCCTCTGTGGGGAAATCCGTGCTGTACGGCGGCACCCTGTGGATGGTGCTGCCCGACGAAGGGGTGAGCGTAGACCAGCTGCTGGCCGACCCGGAGGCCATGGAGTTCCTGCTCTCCAACGGGGAGTGGGAAAACCAGAAATACCTCAGAGTCAACCTGTCCATGCCCAAGTTCGACGTATCCGGCCAGCTGGATCTGATCGAGGGCTTACAGGCCATGGGGATCACCGATGTGTTCGACCCGGCGGTGTCCGACTTCACCCCCATGACGGAAGCTGTGGAGGACATTTCTGTCACCCAGGCCACCCACGCCGCCCGGGTGATGGTGGACGAGGAGGGCCTCACCGCCGCCGCCTTCACCGTCATGGCCATGGGGGGGGGCAGTATGCCGCCGGAGGACGAGGTGGACTTCACTCTGGACCGGCCTTTCCTCTTCCTGCTCACCAGCAGCCAGGGGCAGCCTCTCTTTGCCGGGGTGGTCAACCAACCCGGATAGCGCTCCATAAAAAAATCACATTCGTTTTGGCGGATGTGATTTTTTTATGGTCCAAGCCGCCTTAAAAGGTTTCGGCGGCAGCAGATTCTTTTCCCTGAGGGGTCATCACTTGCTCTGGGCGAAGGAACCTGCCGCACCCCACAGATCATCGGGATAGAGACCTGCCTCGGTCATGGCCTTCACCGCGGCCACCACCACCGGCTTGTCCTCCCGGTAGGTAACGCCGTACCACTTGTCGGCGCTGCGGAGCACCTTCACCCGGGCCTTGCCCTCCTCCAGCAGCTGGGTCACCACGCTGGGCAGGAAGTACTCCCCCTTCTCCGGGTTTTCCGCCAGGGCCTTGTCCAGGAAGGCGGGGAACCGGGCTTGAGCCTCGGTGAGGAAGCTGTGGGTAAAGCCCCACAGATTCATGGACACGATGGTGTCGCCGCTGAGGTGGGTCCAGGTCTGGCCGTCGTCCTCGGTGCTGCGGGCGTCCGCCCCGTCCTTCTCAATATGGGTGTGCTCCACCACCTCTTTCAGGTAGTGGTCCCCCTCCTCGGCGCACACGCCCCGGGCCACGTGGCCGTGCTCGGTGACGGTGTTGCCCAGGCGGTAGCCCACCATGGCGTACTCATAGCAACCGGGCTGATCGGGGTGGCTCTCCAGGTACTGATAGATCTCCCGGAAGGCCTGGGGGCCGTAGTAGTCGTCGGAGTTGATGACGGCGAAGGGTCCGTCCACCACTTTCCGGGCGGCCAGCACCGCGTGGCAGGTGCCCCAGGGCTTCACCCGGCCGGCCGGCACGGCGTAGCCCTCCGGCAGGTCGTCCAGCTCCTGATAGGCGTACTTCACGTCGATCACACGGCTGAGCCGGTCGCCGATGGCCGCCTTGAAGGTGTCCTCGATCTGGTGCTTGATGACAAACACCACCGTCTCAAACCCGGCCCTCCGGGCGTCATAGATGGAATAGTCAATGATCATCTGGCCGTGGCTCCCCACGGGGTCGATCTGCTTGAGCCCGCCGTAGCGGCTGCCCATGCCCGCCGCCATGACCACAAGAACAGGCTTGTTCATGCCTCTGTTTCCTTCCTTCCTCTCCCCGTCCAGCAGCGCAAAACTCAACGCTGGAGGGGGAAATGGTGATACAATAGTAGGTTTTTTGCTGAGATCCGGCTTTTTCGCCGGATCTTATTTATTATATACGCCTGTGTATCAATGTGCAACCGCAGAAACCGGACTTCACGCAGTTTTTCCCAGATCTGACCTTACCAAAAAAGCAATATGTGACACTTTAATGAGGTCAGTTTCTCTGTTATACTGCACCCAACGAAATCAGAAAGGAAGTGCGGTTCTTGAAACGGATCGTCAGCATTCAGGATATCTCCTGCCTGGGCAAATGCTCCCTGACGGTAGCCCTGCCCATCATCTCAGCCATGGGTGTGGAGTGCTCCATCGTCCCCACGGCGGTGCTGTCCACCCATACCATGTTCTCCGGCTTCACCTGCAAGGATCTCACCGACCAGATTGAGCCCATCGCCGCCCACTGGAAGGAGAGCGGCCTGGGTTTTGACGCCGTTTACACCGGCTATCTGGCCTCCGCGGAGCAGATCGACTATGTGTGCGCCTTCTTTGACGCCTTCCGGCGGGAGGGCAGCCTCATTGTGGTGGACCCGGTGATGGCGGACAACGGCAAGCTTTACCCCGCTTTCGGGCCCGACTTCCCCGCCCAGATGGCCCGGGTATGCGCCAAGGCCGACCTGATCCTGCCCAACCTCACCGAGGCCAGCCTGCTCACCGGCCTGCCCTACCGCACGGAGCATGACGAGGGCTATATTAAGGAGATGCTCCAGGCTCTGGCCGCCCTGGGTCCCCGGTATGTGGCCCTCACCGGCGTCAGCTTTGAGCCGGGCAAGCTGGGCGTCATGTATTACGACAAGGTCACCGGCCAGTACGGCAGCTACTTCACC
Organism: Clostridiales bacterium; assembly: GCA_022785125.1. Classification (GTDB taxonomy): domain Bacteria; phylum Bacillota; class Clostridia; order Oscillospirales; family Oscillospiraceae; genus Flavonifractor; species Flavonifractor porci. Next base: position 69,634 of record JALFRA010000027.1, on the reverse strand, counting down.
CAGCACCTGCCCGCCAGCTTCCACGGCACCGGCGACGTATTTGCCTCCACCTGCGTGGGCGCCCTCACCCGGGGCCAGTCCCTGGGGGACGCCCTGGCCCTGGCCGCCGACTATACGGTGGAGTCCATCCGCTGTACCCTGGAATCTCCTGACGCCAACTGGTACGGCGTGGAATTTGAGCGTGCCATTCCCTACCTGGTCCAGCGCCTGAACTGATCCCCAAAGCGCCAAAAACGGCCGCCTTTCGGCGGCCGTTTTGTTTTTCCCCTCTGTCAGGCCTCTTCCAGGCTCCGGTCGGCAAAGCAGGCCCGCTTCAGCCCCAGAATGGGGGCGGCCCCTGCCAGGGTGGTGCCGAAGAACACCACCTCTTTGTCCAGATCCAGATAGTCCACAATGGTGCCGTTGCACAGGGTGCTGCCGGTACACAGCACCAGGTCGGCCCAGCCCACCACAGCCTGACGGTCGGCCTCCCCGTCCAGCACCGGGCAGCCGTCCTTCATCTTGCCGATGTTGTCCGGGTTCAGGTCCAGCACTTTTACGGGAAACCACCGGGACAGGGCGGCGATGAGGGCGGGCTGGAAGCCCACCAGGGCGATTTTCGGAGTGCCGTAGCTGTCGGCCACCCACTCTACCATGTGGCGGGCGCAGAACTCCGGCCCGCCGTCCTTACAGTGGACGGTGTTGTCCGCCCGCCCCAGGTACTTCATCACCGCGTTCAGGGTGGCGATAAACAGGCCCCGGCTGTGAGGGTCCCCCTCCAGATCCAAAGCCAGCACCTGGTCCAAAGCCCCCTCAAACTGGGCGGGGGCATCGGTGAAGGCCTGGCCCTTTGCCCCCTGGAAGTCGGCCATCAGCATGACCTCCTTACCAGTGAGGATGGGGTAGTCGGTGCGCTGGGTACGGCCGATGGCCTCCTCCGGCGTCAGCCCACGGGCTTTGATGGTCACCGCCGAGCCGGTGAGGCCGTGCTCCTCCAGGGCGGCGGCCAGGGCGGCGCGCAGGGTCTCGTACAGGGTATGCCGGTCCATGTTACAGATCCCTTCCTTTTCCTCCGGCCAGACGGCTCACCCCCTGGACCGCCAGGGAGAGCAGAAGCAGCAGCAGAGCCGCCGCCAGCGCCATGCCATTGTCGCCGGTAGAGATATTGAGGTAGATGCTGGCGGGCAGGGTCTCGGTTTTCAGCCGGGTGACCCCCACCAGCATCAGGGTGGCGCCAAACTCCCCCATGCCCCGGCTCCAGGCCAGCAGGAAGGCCGACAGCAGGGCCGGGCGGCACAGGGGGAGGGTGATGTGGCGAAAGGCCTGGAACCGGGTGGCCCCCAGGGTCTGGGCGGTCAGGGGGAGCTCCGGGTCGATCTGCCGGAAGGCCTGGGCAGCCAGGTGGATCACAAAGGGCAGGTTGATGAGCAGATGGACCGCCACAATGCCCTTGGGGTCAAACACCAGCCGCAGGCCCAGCTCTTTCAGGGCCTTGCCGAAGGGGGAAGAAAAGAGGGTGAGCAGGCACAGGCCCAGCACCAGATAGGGCAGGGCCAGAGGCAGCTCCAGCAGGGCCTCCGCCCACCGCTTGCCGGGCAGGGGCGTGAAAGCCAGCAGATAGGCGCAGGGGATACCGATGAGGATGCACAGCAGTGTGGATACGGTGGTCGTCCACAGACTCAGCCCCACGGCAAACCGGATCTCCCCGTCGGCCAGGGCACGGCCCAGATTGGGCAGGCCGCCGACCACCACCCCCCACAGGCTGGCCGCCACATAGAGCAGCACCGCCAGCAGCAGCAACAGAAAACACCACTCAAAGGGCTTTAACGGGCATTTATCCCGCCAGTTCATAGCCATAGCTGGTCCAGATGTCCTGGGCGGTCTGGCTGTTCAGAAATTCCGCGAAGGCGTCGGAAGCCTCAGCGTCCGCCGAGCAGGTCAGCCGGGCGGCGGGGATGGTCTTGATGTAGCCCTCCATGTCGGCACTGTCCACGATCTCTCCCTGGTCGGCGTTGACGTTCTCCTTCCACACGATGATGGCGTCGCACTCATCGGCGGCCAGAGCGGTGGTCATGGCGGGAGCGGTGGCGGTATTGGACACGATATCTACCGTATCGGTAATGCCCAAGTCCTCAAAGAGTTTTACGGCGATCTTGCCGATGGGGGTGGCCTCCGGGTCGCCGATGACCACACGGACCCCCTCCTTGGCCAGGTCGGCGGGACCGGTGATATTCAGAGGATTGCCCTTCTGCACCGCGATCACCGGGATATGACGCACCAGAGGGGTGGAGGACTCCACCAGCTCAGCCACCGGCTTCACCTCCTGCTCGGAGCCGGCGATAAAGAAGTCGCCCTCCTTGGCAGTATTGATCTGGGTCTGGATCTGGGCGGCATTGGCGTAGGTTACCTCCACCGTGCAGCCGGTCTGATCCTGGAAAGCCTGGGCGATCTCAGCAAAGGGGTCCTTCATGCCCGCGCCGCAGAAGACCAGCAGGGTGTGCCCGCTGAGATCAGTAACAGCCGGGGTGGTCTCCACAGCGGCGGGGGTCGTCTCCGGGGCGGACGGCGTGGTCCCCGCCGGGGCAGGGTTGGAGCAGCCCGCCAGCATGGACAGCGCCAGCAGGGCGGACAGGGTGAGGGATACCAGTTTCTTCATGACAAACACCTCCAAGGTTTGCCACGAGTATACCAAAATCCCCTCACCCGGTATGTTGTCCGGACAACTTTTCTGGAAAAAGCGTAAACCGATTCTTGCGGAAGGTGAGCACCCCTTCCCCTTCCAGCTCCTTCAGGGTATGGGAGAGGACAGAGCGGTTGAGGCAGAGGTAGTTGGCCATGGCCTCCCGGTCGAAGGGGATGGTAAAGGTGGTGCTCCCCGACCGACCGGCCTGGGCGGTAAGGTACTTCAAAATGCGCTGTCTGGCGCTTTTCACCGAAAGAGCGTCAATTTTATAATATTTTCGGATATTCTGGTTGGATACGAAGTGGAGCAGATTGCCCAGCAGGGCCAGCCGCAGCTCTGCCGGCAGGGCGGGGTCGCTCAGCCGGTCCGCAGGAACGCTCCAGGTGGTACAGTGCTCCAGGGTGCAGACCGAGTAGGGGCTGGTCCGCCTGGGGGTGCAGGCCACCTCTCCCGCCACCAGATAGCCAGGAAAAAGCTGCTGATAGAGAAATTCCGAGCCGTCGGCGTCCAGCCGGACTGCCCGCATGGCGCCGGAGAGCAGCACCTCCAGCTTGTCCACCCGCTCCCCTTCCTGAATGACCACCCGGTTGGCGGGATACTCCTCCCGCCGCCCGCCCAGCAGCGGCATCACCTTCTCCGGCTCCAGGCTCCGGAAGAGTACGCAGCCCGCCAGGATCTCACGGTCCTCCATGGTCCCACCTCCTTGCCCGCAAGGATAGCACGCTCCGGACTTTTTTGCAACCAGAGGAGGGCGCAGACAGGAAAACCCGTTCTGCCGCACTTGTTTTTGCTGCTCTTGTTTGATATAATAACGTGTCATCCTGTATTTGATCGCAGTTGGGAGGTCCCTATGCGTAAGAATAAGCTAACTCATCTGGTAGAGCCCAGTCTGAGGCTGTATTTCCTCTGTCTGGTGTTATTTTCCATTATCACCGCTTTTTTCTCCGTTCCCGTCGCGGTGGGGGAGCTGGCGATGGTGGTCATGCTCTACCTCTACTTCCGCCGCAGCAACGCACTGCGGCAGAAAGAGATTTTAAAGTACATTGAAAACGTGACCTGCAACATGGACTCGGCCACCAAGGACACCATGGTGAACGCCCCCCTGCCCATGGTCATCTTCCGTCCGGAAAATGACGAGGTCATCTGGTCCAACGACCGGTTCCTCCAGATCACCGGGGAGCGGGAGCACCTCTTTGACGTCAAGATCACGGCGGCGGTGCCCGACTTCTCCTCCCGCTGGCTGATGGAGGGTAAGACCGAGTGCCCCACCGAAGTCCCCATCGGGGACCGGCGGTTTTTGGTGTTCGGCCATCTGGTCCGTACTCAGGACCAGGGCGCCCGTGGCTACCTGGCCACCACCTACTGGGTGGATGTCACCGATTTTGCTCTGGTGCGGGACGAGTACTACGCCACCCGCCCCGTGGTGGCCATCCTCACGGTGGACAACTATGAGGAGCTGATGAAAGGCGCCAACGACAGCGCCAAGTCGGCCATGCGCAGCGAGATCGACGACCGGCTGGCCCAGTGGGTGGCCCCCGCCCAGGGTGTGTTTACCCGGTATGAGCGGGACCGCTACCTCTTCCTCTTTGAGGAGCGCTTCCTGGCCCAGTTCCAGGAGGGCAAGTTCTCGATTCTGGACACCGTGCGGCAGGTGACCAGCCCCTCGGGCATTCAGGCCACCCTGTCCATCGGCATTGGCAAGGACGGTGACAACCTGGGCGATTTGTTCCAGTACGCCGCTCTGTCGGTGGAAATGGCCCTCAGCCGGGGCGGCGACCAGGTGGTGGTCAAGAACAAGTTCAACTTCGAGTTCTTCGGCGGACGCACCAAGGAGCTGGAGAAGCGCACCAAGGTGAAGAGCCGGGTCATGGCCAACGCCCTGGGCGAGCTGATGGCCGACGCCTCCACCGTGTTCGTCATGGGCCACAAGTACCCCGATCTGGACTGTATCGGCGCCGCCGCCGGCGTGTGCGCCATGGCCCGGAAGAAGGGCACACCGGTCCACATCGTGCGGGAGCCGGGAGTCAACCCAGCCAGCGAGATGAGCGACCGGCTGAGCCAGGTCCCTGAGTACAAGGATGTGTTCCTCTCCCCCCAGGACGCCATTCTGCTGGCCGACTCCAACTGCCTGCTGGTGGTGGTGGACACCAACCGACCCGAGCAAGTGGTGAGCCAGGACCTGCTGGAGGCGGTCCACAAGGTGGCGGTCATCGACCACCACCGCCGGGCCTCCTCCTATATCGCCGACGCCGCCCTCAACTTCCACGAGCCCTACGCCTCCTCCGCCAGTGAACTGGTCACCGAGCTGTCCCAGTATCTGCTGGAGCCGGCGGATCTGCTGAAGATCGAGGCGGAGGCCCTGTTGGCAGGCATGGTGCTGGACACCAAGCAATTTACCATGCGCACCGGCAGCCGCACCTTTGAGGCGGCGGCCTTCCTGCGCCGCTCCGGCGCCGACACCGGCGACGTAAAGAAGCTGTTCCAGAACGACCTGGAGGGTACCATCGCCCGGTACGACATCATCCAGACCGCCCGGATGTATAAGGACGGCATTGCCGTGGCCCGGGTGGACCACACCGTGGGCCGCATTACAGCCGCCCAGGCCGCCGATGAGCTCTTAAACATCTCGGGCATCGACACCTCCTTCGTCCTCTTCCCCGATAATGAGGGGCGGGTCATTCTCTCCGCCCGGAGCATGGGGGATGTGAACGTACAGGTGGTGCTGGAGAAGCTGGGCGGCGGCGGCAACGCCGCCACCGCAGGCGCCCAGGTCCCCGGCAAGACGGTGGACGAGGTGACCAAGCTGCTCCTCCAGGCCATCGACCAGTATTTAGAAGACGAATAATCGGGAAGCGCGGAGACGCCCGGGAGCAGGGCAGCAGCGAACCGCGCAGACGAAAAAACAGGCGACGGGCAAAGCCCGGAGCGGCATTTTTCGCGGAGCGGTAAGCAGCTGCCCGTCGCGGAGGGCGTGCAGCGTAACAACATTGAATCGTTAACCCAGAAAGGACGAATTACCATGAAAGTGATTTTGCAGCAGGACGTGAAGGGACAGGGCAAGAAGGGCCAGATGATCGAGGCCAGCGACGGCTACGCCCGCAACTTCCTTCTTCCCCGCAAGCTGGCGGTTCTGGCCACCGCGGAGAATATCAACACCATGAAGATGCAGGAGAAGGCCAAGGCCGCCCAGATGGCCGCCGAGAAGGCGGAGGCCGAGGCCACCGCCGCCAAGCTGAAGGAACTCTCCGTCAAGGTGTCCGCCAAGGCGGGCAACGGCGGCCGGCTCTTCGGCGCCGTCACCACCAAGGAGATCGCCGACGCCCTCTCCGCCCAGCACGGCATTACCGTTCAGAAGACCAAGATCGTTCAGGATGAGCCCATCAAGGCCTTTGGCACCTATGAGCTGAAGGTGAAGCTGGGCTACGAGGTCACCGGTACCCTGAAGGTAGTGGTGGCTGAGCAGTAAATCAAACCTTCCCCCATTAGGGGGGAAGGTGGCCTGAAAGGCCGGATGAGGGAGACCGATTCCTGCGTACCCCTCATCAGTCTCGCTTTGCTCGACAGCTTCCCCCCTGAGGGGGGAAGCTTATCCAGGGGAGGTGAAGGAACATGGCAACCGAAGAGGAACTGCTGCTGCGGCAGATGCCCCACAGCGTGGAGGCCGAACAGAGTGTGCTGGGCGCCATGCTCATCGACGCCCGGTGCGTGCCCGATGTGATCGAGGAGCTGAAGCCCGAGGACTTCTATCTGCGGACCAACCGGGAGATCTACGAGACCATCTACTCCATGTTCAACTTCTCCCTCACCATTGACCCGGTGACCGTGCTGGATCATATGCGCCAGAACGGGGTATACGACGAGAATACCTCCCGCAACTATGTTCTCCAGCTGATGGAGGTCACCCCCACGGCGGCCAACGTGAAGGAGTATGTGGCCATCGTCAAGGACAAGGCCCTGCTCCGCCGCATCGCCGAGACGGCGGGGGATCTCACCGCCCTGGTGCAGGAGGGCACCGGCACCGGTCAGGAGGTGCTGGAGGCCGCCGAGCAGCGGATCTATGCCATCCGTCAGGGCCGTGCCTCCCAGGGTCTGACCCACATCTCCGGCGTTATTCTCAATGTGTATGAGCGCCTCAATGAGCTGGCCGCCAGTGATTCCGCCGTCCCCGGCCTGAGTACCGGCCTGCCCGATGTGGATATGGCCATCTCCGGCCTGAATAAGTCCGACCTGATCCTGCTGGCCGCCCGCCCCGGCATGGGTAAGACCTCCTTCGCCCTGAATATGCTGCTCCACGCTGGTAAGTTCTCGGGCAAGACGGTGGTCTTTTTCTCCCTGGAAATGAGCCGGGAGCAGCTGGCCATGCGTCTGATCTCCGGCGAGGCCTTCGTGGACAACAAGAAGCTGGTCACCGGCAAGCTGGGCGAAGAGGACTGGTCCAAAATCGCCGCTGCCTCGGCGGCCCTCAACCAGACCCAGATCCTCATTGACGACAACCCCGCCCTCTCCGTGGCCGACATGAATGCCAAGTGCCGCCGGGTGGATAATCTGGGTCTGGTGGTCATAGACTACCTCCAGCTCATGACCTCCGCCGGCGGTCCCACCCGCAGCAGCGACAACCGCCAGCAGATCGTCTCCGACATCTCCCGTGCCCTGAAGATCATGGCCAAGGAGCTCAATGTGCCGGTGGTCTGTCTGTCCCAGCTGTCCCGTGGTCCCGAGAGCCGCCAGAACAAGCGGCCCATGCTGTCCGACCTGCGTGAGTCGGGCGCCATCGAGCAGGACTCCGACATCGTCATGTTCCTCTACCGGGACGACTACTATAATGAGACCAGTGAGAACCACAATCTGGCCGAGTGCATCATCGCCAAGAACCGTCATGGCGAGACCGGCACGGTGGAGCTGCAGTGGCTGCCCGAGTACACCACCTTCTCCTCCATCGACCGGAGGCACAGTGAGTATTAGAATCCCCCCGACAGGAACACCACAGGAGAACACCTTTATGCTGGAAGCTGTCAAGGCCCTTACAACCGAATACGATATGCTCCCCTCCGGAGGCAAGGTGCTATGCGCCGTGTCCGGCGGGGCCGACTCCATCTGCCTGCTCCACCTGCTCCACAGCCTGTCGGCTGAGGGCGGCTTCCAGGTAGCCGCCGCCCACTACCACCACGGGATGCGGGGGGAAGTTGCCGATGCCGACGCCGCCTTTGTGGAACACTTCTGCAAAGAGCGGAACATCCCCTGCGTGGTGGAAAAGGGCGACGTGTACGGTGAAGCCGCCCGCCGTGGCCTGGGGGTGGAGGAAACCGGCCGGGAACTGCGGTACGAATTCCTTCGCCGGACGGCGGAACAGCTGGGCTGCAACCGCATCGCCACCGCCCACAACGCCGACGACAATCTGGAGACCCTGCTGCTCCACCTGACCCGTGGGGCCGGGCTCCACGGCCTGGCTGGTATCCCGCCCCGCCGGGGAGAACTGGTGCGTCCCCTGCTCACTACCCCACGGGCGGACATCGAGGCCTATCTGGAAGCGCACCACCTGACCCATGTGGAGGACTGCACCAACACCGACGAGCGCTATGCCCGCAACAAGCTGCGCCGCCAGGTGATTCCGGTGCTGCGGGAGCTAAACCCCCGGCTGACCGAGCGCTCTGTGGAAACGATGGGTTATCTCCGAGCCGACAACGACTACCTCAACGCCCAGGCCGCCATGGCTTGCAGCCACGCCCGCTGGGCGGAGGACGACCTGGTCATCGAGGCCCACTACATTGCCGAACTGCCCGCCGCCATTGCCCCCCGGGCGGCCCGCCGCCTGTTGGAAATGACGGGGGACGGCAACACTGACTGTTCCGCCGCCCATCTGAAAGCGGTGGTGGACCTGGCAGTGGGAGACGATCCATCGGCGGTGGCCTTTCTTCCCAACGGGCGGCTGGCCCAGCGGGTGTACAAGGAGCTGCTCATCACCACCCAGAGCGACAACCCGGTGATGACCCCCTGTCCCCTGAACACCGACGGGGAGACCGCGCCGGAGGGCACCGACTGGCACTGCACCTGCCGGGCAGTGATCTGTCCCCCCACAGAGCGGCAAAAGCCCAACGCCTGGTATCTGTCTCAGGAGACACAGGGCCCCCTGGTACTGCGCCCCCGGCAAACGGGGGATGAACTGGCCCTGCCGGGCCGGGACACCAAGACCCTGAAAAAATGGATGATCGACGAGAAAATTCCTCGCCGGGACCGGGACCGCATCCCGGTACTGGCGGATGAACGGGGCGTGCTGGCTTCAGCCGGCCTCGGCCCCCATAGAGAGCGTACGGCAACGCCCGGCCAACCGGCCTGGGAAGTGGTATTTTGGAAGGAAAGGTAAGAGAAATATGGAACACATCCTGGATAAAGACGTAGAACGGATCCTCTTTACCGAAGAGGAGCTGAAAAACCGGGTGGCGGAAATTGCCGCTCAGATCGACAAGGACTATGCGGGCAAGCAGCCCCTGCTGGTCAGCGTGCTGCGGGGCTCCTTCGTCTTTATGGCCGATCTGGTCCGGCAGATTCACCTGCCCTGCACCGTGGACTTTATGGCGGTGTCCTCCTACGGCGCCGGCACCTCCAGCTCCGGCCAGGTCAAGATCATCAAGGACCTGTCTGAGCAGATCGAGGGCAAGGACCTGATCGTGGTGGAGGATATTCTGGACAGCGGCAACACCCTGAGCTACCTGCTCCAGCTGCTTGAGGCCCGCAAGCCCGCCTCCGTGCGGCTGTGCACCCTGCTGGATAAGCCCTCCCGCCGGGTGAAGGATGTGGAGGTCAGCTATTCCGGCTTCTCCATCCCCGACTACTTCGTGGTGGGCTACGGCCTGGACTACGCGGAGAGGTACCGTAACCTGCCCTACATCGGCGTGCTGAAGCCCTCCGTGTACGGCGGGGAATAAGGCCCCTCAAATCTGCCCGGAAAGGACGTGTCTGTTCCTTGAAACGTAACGGAAGCCTGCGGGACGTAGGCTTTTATGTACTCATTGCCATTTTGCTGATTGTATCCATTTTTATCCTCCGGGGCGGCATGAACACCGGGGACAACATGACCTACGGTCAGGTCCGCCGCCTGCTGGAACAGCAGCAGGTCACCCGCGTGGAGCTGGACAATAAAACCGTCACCCTCTGGCTGAAGGAGGCGGTGGGCGGCAAAGCCACCGTCACCTATGACGTGGCCAATCCCCAGTGGTTCTACAACGACTTCAACGACCTGATCGTGAAGCAGATGCAGCTGGGTATTATCCAGGACTATGACTACCCCGCCGGCTTCGAGCCTCCCTTCTGGGTCAGCTTCCTGCCCTGGATCGCGGTGCTGGTGGTCTTTGGACTGCTGTGGTATTTCATGTTCCTCCGTCAGACCGGAGGGGGCGGAGGAGGCGCCGGAGCCGACCGCACCGCCCGCTTTGGCCGGGCCCGCACCCGGACCGGCACCGACGAACAGAAGAAGGTCACCTTTGATGACGTGGCCGGCGCCGAGGAGGAAAAGGGAGAACTGCAGGAGATCGTGGAGTTCCTCAAGGACCCCCGCCGGTTTCTGGATCTGGGCGCCCGTATCCCCAAGGGCGTACTGCTGGTGGGCCCTCCCGGCACCGGTAAAACCCTGCTGGCCAAGGCGGTGGCCGGAGAGGCCGGCGTCCACTTCCTGTCCATCTCGGGCTCCGACTTCGTGGAGCTGTACGTGGGCGTAGGCGCCAGCCGTGTCCGTGACCTGTTTGACCAGGCCAAGAAGAACGCCCCCGCCATTGTGTTTATCGACGAGATCGACGCCGTGGGCCGCCAGAGGGGCGCGGGCCTGGGCGGCGGTCACGACGAGCGCGAGCAGACCCTCAACCAGCTGCTGGTGGAGATGGACGGCTTCGGCAACAACGAAGGCGTGGTGGTCATGGCGGCTACCAACCGTCAGGACATTCTGGACCCCGCCCTGCTGCGGCCCGGCCGGTTCGACCGGCAGGTCTATGTGGGCTACCCTGACATCAAGGGCCGCGAGGCGATCCTGAAGGTCCACGCCCGCAACAAGCCCCTGGGAGACGACGTGTCCCTGGCGGAGCTGGCCAAGGGCACCGGCGGCTTTACCGGCGCCGACCTGGAGAATCTGATGAACGAGGCCGCCCTGCTGGCCGCCCGCCGGCACAATCGCTTCATCGGCATGAAGGACCTGAACGAGGCTGTCATCAAGGTCATTGCCGGTCCCGAGAAGAAGAGCCGGGTGGTCATTGAGCGGGAGCGCAAGCTCACCGCCTACCATGAGGCAGGCCACGCCATCGTGATCCACGATCTCAAGACCCAGGACCCGGTCCACCAGATCACCATCATCCCCCGAGGCATGGCAGGCGGCATGACCATCTCCCTGCCCCAGGAAGACGTGACCTTCCAGTCCAGGCAGCAGCTCACCGAGCGCATTGCCGTCTGTCTGGGCGGCCGGGCCGCCGAACAGCTGGCCCTGGGCGATATCTCCACCGGGGCAGGCAACGACCTACAGAAGGCCAGCGCTATCGCCCGCAATATGGTCACCCGCTACGGCATGAGCGACAAGGTGGGCAACGTGGTCTTTGACTCCGGCCACGACGAGGTGTTCATCGGCCGCTCCATGGCCCAGACCAAGAACTACTCGGAAGAGGTGGCCGCCCTCATCGACCAGGAGATCAAGAGCCTCATCGACGGCGCCTACAACCGCTGCGTGGAGATCCTCTCCGCCCGCCGGAAGGAGCTGGACTTTGTGGCCGACTACCTGCTGAAGTATGAGAATATGGACGCCGCCGCCTTCGAGCTGGTGTTCACCGATCCCGCCGCCGTCCAGCCCCCCGCCGCCTATCAGGCAGTTGAGGAGGCCCAGGAGGAGGAATCCGACCCTCAGGATGAGCAGGAGTGACCCTCGAAACAAAACACGGTGTATTTTCCTTTCCGGAAAATACACCGTGTTTTGTTTATTTCAGTTCCAGGCCCGACAGATACCGCCGGGCCAGGTCAAAGCCGTGGCTGGCGGCAATGTGGCGGATACGCTGGCGGCCCATGGACATATTCACCTTACGGACCCAGGTGCCGTCAGGGGTCGCCAGGCCGATGAACACCAGCCCCACCGGATTGCCCCGCTCGTCAGGGTCAGGCCCCGCCACGCCGGTGGTGGAGATGGCCAAATCGCAGCCCAGTACCTTCCGGGCTCCCTCGGCCATTGCCCGGGCCACTGGTTCACTGACGGCGCCGTATTGGTCCAGCAGGTCCTGATCCACCCCCAGCACCGTGTGCTTTACCTCGGTGGCGTAGCTCACCACGCCCCCCCGGAACACAGAGGACACCCCGGCCAGATCAGTCATCCGCTTGGCCACCAGGCCGCCGGTGCAGCTCTCAGCAGTACCCAGGGTAAGGCCCTTCTCCTTCAGAAGGGCAAAGACCGCCGCCTCCAGAGAGGGAACATCCACCCCGTAGACCAGAGGGCCGAAGTGGGCCTTCAGGTCGGCCTCCACCGGATCGATGAGGGCGTGGGCGCTCTCCTCATCAGCAGCCTTGGCGGTGATCCGAAGCTCGCACTCTCCCTCCTTGGCGTAGGGGGCCAGGGTGGGATTGGTCATGGCGTTCATGCGCTCACGCAGTTGGGCCTCCATGGAGGACTCCCCGATGCCGAAGAGCTTCAGGGTGCGGGATACGATGACCCCATCGGCCAGGTCCTTCAGATAGGGGACCACCCGGTGAGTAAACATGGCCTTGCACTCCCGGGGCGGGCCGGGGAGCATGATGACCCGGACGCCATCGTCCTCAAAGGCCACGCCGGGGGCGGTGCCCCAGTCGTTGTCCAGCACGGTGCAGCCCTGGGGCAGCATGGCCTGCTGGTAATTGTTGTCCGTCATTGGGCGGTTGGGGTGAAGCCGCTGGAAATAGGCCTCGATTCGCTTGGCGGAGGGCTCATGAAACACCAGCTGCCTGCCAAAACACTGGGCCAGCACGTTTTTGGTCAGGTCGTCGCAGGTGGGACCCAGACCGCCGGTGGTGATGATGATATCCGCCCGGGTGCGGGCCAGCTCTACGGCGGCTTTCAGCCGGTCCGGATTGTCCCCCACCACCGTGTGGTAGTAGACGTTGATGCCCAGGGCGCTCAGCCCCTGGGACAGCATCTGGGCGTCGGTGTTGGCGATGTTGCCCAGCAGCAATTCCGTACCCACGGCAATGAGTTCCGCGGTATGAGACATGAGGAAACACTTCCTTCGTTGGAATGGTGGAACGGGCGGGGATAAACCCCGCCCCTACTGTTTGCGTCGTAGGGGCGACCCTTGTGGTCGCCCGCATTCCTTATACTTGTACTCTTTCGATGCCCTCCACGGCGGCCTTCACCAGGCCCTCCACGTCCAGGGCCTCCTCGGCGTGCTCCAGCTCCCCCAGCACCGGCCGCAGCCGGGGATGGCGGGGGGTAAACACGGTGCAGCAGTCCTCATAGGGCAGGATGGAGGTCTCAAAGGTGTTGATCTTGCGGGCAATCCGCACGATCTCCTCCTTATCCATGCCCACCACGGGGCGCAGAATGGGCAGGTCGCACACGGCGGTGGTGGCCCGCATGGCCTCCATGGTCTGGCTGGCCACCTGGCCCAGGCACTCGCCGGTGACGATGGCCCCGGCGCCGCACCGGGCGGCCACCGCCTGGGCAATGCGCATCATGAACCGGCGCATGAGGACGGTAAACAGCTCCTCGGGGCACTTGCGGCGCAGTTCTTCCTGAATAGCAGTGAAGGGCACCACATGGACGGTGAGCCGTCCGCACCAGGGGGTGAGCAGCTTGGCCAGGTCCAGCACCTTCTGCTTGGCCTCCTCGGAGGTGTAGGGGTAGGAGAAGAAATGAACCATCTCCAGGGCGATGCCCCGCTTGGCGATCATCCAGGAGGCCACCGGGGAGTCAATGCCGCCGGAGAGCAGGCTCACCGCCCGGCCTCCCACGCCCACCGGCAGACCGCCTGCGCCCGGCTCCGGGTCGGCGTGGACATAGGCGGCATAGTCCCGTACTTCAAGATAGACGGTGAGCTCCGGATTGTGTACGTCCACCTTCAGATTGGGGTACTTCTCGTCCAGCTCGCCTCCCACATACTGGGACAGCTGGATGGAGGTCATGGGGAAGCTCTTGTCGGCCCGCTTGGACTCCACCTTAAAGGTATGGGCGGCGGCCAGCTTGTCCTCCAGGTACTCAATGGCGGTCTGGAGCATGGCGTCCTTGTCCTTCTCGCAGGCCCGGGCCCGGCTCAGGCCCACCACGCCGAACAGCTTGGTCATGGATTCCCAGGCCCCGTCCAGATCACAGTCATCGTTTTTGGGCTCCACATACATGGTGGACTGCTTGCAGTACACCTTGAAATCGCCGTGGTGCTTCAGGCGGCGGCGTGCGTTGGCAATCAGCTTATCCTCAAAGGTGCGGCGGTTCAGGCCCTTCAGGACCAACTCCCCCAGCTTGAGCAGAATGATCTCGTTCAATGGTAGTTCTCCTTTATCAATGGTTTATAGATCCCGTTTCTTTTGCAGTCGGATGTCCTCTCCGTAGAAGGGCAGCACCCGGTACTCCCCCTCCAAGCGGGAGGAAATTTGCGGGGTGTAGCGCTGGCGCACCTGGGTCATGGTCAGGTTGGAGGAAATCACTGTCTGTTTCCCCGCCATAAGCCGGGAGTTGACCAGAGTATACAGGGCGGACTGGACGAAGGGCGTGGTGAGCTCGCTGCCCAGATCGTCCAGAATCAGCAGGTCGCAGCCCAGATAGCGCTTTGTTTCGTCTTTTGCCTCGTCGGCGTCCAGCTTGTCCCGGGCAAACTTCTGCTCCTCAAACCGGGCAAACACGTTGACCGCCGTATCGTACACCACGGAGAAGCCGTTTTCCGACACGGTGCGGGCAATGCAGGCGGACAGGAAGGTCTTGCCCAGACCCGGCGCGCCCGAGAGAAACAGGTTGCGCAGCTTGAACCGCCCAAACTTCCGGGCGTAGTTGGAGCACAGGTCGAAGATGAACTCCATGTTCTCCCGGGGGGAGAGGGCCTCGCCCGGCCAGGGCAGGGGAGAGTAGTAGTCCATGGAGAAGGTCTCAAAGGACTGCTCCCCCAAATCCAGCAGCTTGGACAGTTCCTTGATCTGCTCCTCGCCGCACAGCTTTTTCAGACAGGTGCACATCTGGGCTCCCACCCAGCCGGTATCGTTGCACTTGGGGCAGGCGGGCTGCTCGTCCAGGGCGTCGGCCCCCCAGCCGTTCTGGAGGAGCAGATGGGTGCGCTCAGCCTGAAGGGACAGGTTGTGGTCCTTGATGACCTGGATGGATGGGCCGGGGTCCCGCCCCTCCCGCAGAGAGGAGGCGATGATCTGGTATACCGTCCCCTTCAACTCCTTGTCGATCTCCCGGAGCCGGGGCAGCTGGGCATAGATCTCCGTCTTGCGGCGGGCAAGAGCCTCCTCCCGTCGGCGGCGGCCCTCCTCCAGCCGCTTGGTGGCCCGGTAGAGCACGCTGGCTTCGTATCCCATGGCTTATCCCTCCTTGTCCCGTTCCTTCTCCTGCCGGAGAAACTCCCGCATCCGTTCCAGATCCTCCCGCACACGCCGGTCCACATCGCCAGGGGCGGCGGGGTGATCCTGCATGGCGGGTTTGTTGCCGCCGGCGGAAACGGCGCTCTGGGCCGTTCGGGCGGGCTTGTCCCCCGCCTCGATCTCCGCCAGGGTATGTAGGTTCTTCTTGTGCCAGCCCGTCAGGATGCCGTTCATGTAATCCCAATCCATCTGCTGCTTCTTGTACACCGTCTTTTCGTAGGCCAGCCGCAGCACGTCGTCGGAAAAGCCCATGTCGGTCCAGGCCGCCACCTTCCGCTTTTCCTTGTCCACCAGAGGCCGGGGCTTGAGACCCAGCAGCTGGAGGATGGCCCCCTCCCGCGTGCGGTAGAGGCTCTTGCGTTTCAGGTGAGCGTCGGCGGCCTGGGCGGTGTCCACCCCCAGCCGCTTCCAGGCAAAGCCCTCCTTCAGCACCTGGGACATCCGGGGCTTCTGGCCCGCGCCGTATTTCCGCTCAAACTCCTCCACGCACCAGCTCACCAGCAGGCAGATCACCTCTGCGGGGAGGGCCAGGTAGTCGTACAGGGTATACAGGCTCTTCAGATCGGCGGTGGACAGCACCTTGCCCAGCCGCCGCTGGACCTCGTTCACCAGGCCGGGGAAAGTAGAGGTGGCGTCCTCGATCTCCCGGGTGATGTCGGCGGCGGTGTAGTCCGGCGGACCCTGGGGGGCGGGGATGGGAGGGGTCTCGGCCTGGGTCTTGCCGTCGGACAGGCCCAGATTCACCAGGGCGGCGGAGGCATCCTCCAGCCGCTGGCCGTCCCACTTGAGCTCCTTCCTGGCCTGGGCGGGGTCCAGCACCCCCCCGTGGCGGAGCAGCCACAGGTAGAGCAGAGCGGCGTCCCCGTTGCCGCAGGCGGTGAGCCGGTCGACTGCCCGGGCGTCCATGGATATGATATTGCCCGGCAGCAGCAGCTGCGGCATAGGGCATCCCTCTTTCCCTCGTGATCTCGTACCTGTTATCATACCACATTCCGGGGGTTGGGCACAATCCCGCAGCAAACATTTCCGGAGATGTGTTTTTCTTTGGAATCGATTGCATTCCAAAGAAAAAATGGTACAATGATCGTGAAGAGATCCACCTGCAAGCCTGGGAAAGGGGGCCTTGCCATGACCCGGCGGAGTTACCTCTGGCTGCTGTGTGCCGTCAGCCTGCTGCTCACCCTGCGAAGCGTTTACCAAATTGGGAAAACCTTGTGGGCGGGTGGGATGACTGGCCTTCTCCCCAACGCCATCCTGCTGGCCTGCCTGATCGTAGTGGACGGCTGTCTGCTGTGGAGCGCCCTCCGTGCCGCTCCGGCGGTGGAGACCCCGCCCTCCCCCGGACAAAAAGCCCCCCTCTGCCGGGCGGGCTGGACCTGTCTGCGGATTCTGGCCGCGGTAGGATTGCTGGTCCTGTTCCTGAAGGATCTGCTGCCCCTTTGGGCGGTGTTCCTCCTGTTGGGCGTGGTGATCCTGCTGATGCTGCTCGTCGCCTGGCGCTTCTGCCGCTGCCCCCGCTGCGGCGGGCGGCTGCGGGAGCGGGACGTGGGCGCGGAGGGCATTTGCCCCCATTGCGGGGCCCGGTTATAATTGCACGTTCAAGCCCATGAGCGGAATCCGCGGATTCCGCTCATGGGATTTTTGTTTGCATTTCCTCAGCAGACAATCTGTTTCCCTTAAAAAGCCCGGCAAAATGCAGAGGCAACGGAGCGTTGCCCCCCTGCAGCAACGGGAAAATGGTTTACAAGCAACAGGTCCTGGGCTACGCTGTTGAGGCGGTGAAAGAATCCGAAAGGGCTGATTACAAAACATAGGAGGGAACTGTATGAAAAAGAACCGTTCTGTTATTCCGTTTTTAAGCGGCGTCCTGGCCACGGTCCTGACCATGGGCTGCGTCACCACCGCCCTGGCCGCCTCCGGCCTGGTGCAGTTCAGCCCCGTGGGACTCCAGCTGAATGGTAAGGCCATCTTCGCGGCGGGCGACAGCGTGAACACCGAGAGCGGGCAGTCCGTCCCCTCCAGCATCGTCTACACCGACGAGGCGGGGGGCGGCACCACCTACCTGCCCCTGCGGACCATCGCCAACCTGCTGGACGTACCCATCACCTGGGACGGAGACGAAACGACCGTCGTGCTGGGCCGGGACGGTGGGGGCGGCATTACGGTGGAACCGGGTACCGGGGAGACCGCATGGGATTCCCTTCCGCTGCATCAGGCGGGAAAGACCGCAGGGCCCTTTGCCGAGGTCCAGCCCGCCGCCCGGAAAGGCGGCATCATGCTGCTGGAGGAGACCCAATTCCGCTCGGGCAGCAATTTCAGCCGGGACATCCCCTTTGTGGCCGCCAACGGCCGCTATCTCAGCGTCACCGTAACCAACAACGGCACCCAGCCCCTGCTGTTCCAGGCAGGACATCTATATGCCACGGGACGGGATATGCTCGCCACCCAGATCCCCGCCGGAGCCACCGTCACCCGCACCTTTGAGGCGCTGGAGAGCGGTGCAGCCATTCAGCCCCGCTTCGGCGTAGACATCTCCACCGGTAGCGGAGAGGGCGGAACGGTGGAGATTCAGATTTCCGCAGTACAGTTCAACGGGTAACGCCCCGAATCTTACCAGATTCAGGCGGGTTGCGGAATGGGGAAAAGAACAGTAGAATGAGAGGTACTAACTCCTGCATACGCTGCGCTGTTGAGGTGAAAAAACATGGATTTGACAGAGAGACTGGCCCAGGCCCGGAAGGCCCGGGGGCTTTCCCAAGCCGAGGCGGCGGAGCGGCTGAACGTATCCCGGCAGGCCATCTCCCGGTGGGAGACCGGAACGGGGATGCCCACCCTGGATAACCTGATCCAGATGGGCAAGCTGTACCAGGTGTCGCTGGATGAGCTGGTATACGGTGTGGGAGGAGCGGAGGTCCCGGAAGAGCTTCCGGAATCGGAGGTACTGACGAAAGAGCCGGAGCCGGCACAAACACCTAAAAGGAGGCGGCCCGCCCTGCTGGCGGTGCTGGCCCTTGTGGTCGCGGGGGTCCTGGCCCTGGGGATTTGGGGCAGCGGCCTGATAACCAGCGACAAGGGCAAACATAGCAGCTCGGTGATCGTGGTGGGCGGAGTGGAACAGGACTGGGACAAGCTGCCGCTGGATCGTGCAGGAGAGCAGGTGGGTCCCTTCGGCGAGGTGGAGCCTGTGACGCAGGAACTGGGCATCCATGTGCTGGAGGACACCGAATATCGTTCCGGCAGCAATTTCAGCCGGGACATCCCCTTTGTGGCCGCCAATGGCCGCTATCTCAGCGTCACCGTCACCAACAACGGTACCCAGCCCCTGCTGTTCCAGGCCGGTTACCTGCAAGAAAACGGGCGGGATATGCTTGCCACCCAGATCCCCGTCGGGGCCACCGTCACCCGCACCTTTGAAGTGCTGGAGAGCGGCGGGAACAACCACCAGCCCCGCTTTGGCGTGGATATCTCCACCGGCAGCGGCGAGGGCGGAACGGTGGAAATCCAAATCTCCGCGGTGCAATTCAAAGGATAAAGGTCTGGCAGTCCCGGGGCAACGGAGCGTTGCCCCCTCTGCAACAGATATGTGGTTTACAAGAAACGCTCCATTGGATAAGCTGATTTTGAGGATAGAGATGACACAGACGTGTCCGCAGCTTCAAAATGCGTTTCCCTATTCTTATTCCCTTCCAGAGCCCGGGGACGGAATGAATTCATTCCGCCCCCGGGCTTTGTCATGTGCGGAGGAGGCCGGATGGGGTCATAGGTTGCGGGATCGGGCAAATAGAGGTAAAATAAAGGGCACGCAACGCTTCATTGCTCCTGTGCAACGGAGATGATATTTACAAAAAATCAGGTATCAGCTACGCTGTTGAGGTGAAGAAAGATGGAATTGACAGAGAGACTGGCCCAGGCACGGAAGACCAGAGGGCTTTCCCAGGCCGATGCGGCGGAGCGGCTGAACGTGTCCCGGCAGGCCATCTCCCGGTGGGAGACCGGCGTGGGGACGCCCTCCCTGGACAGCCTGATCCAGATGAGCCAGTTGTACGGGTTGTCTCTGAACGAGTTGGTATACGGCCCTGAAGCAGCCAAGCCCCGGGAGGAGGTGACGGAGCCTGAGGCGCAGCCGGAGCGCCCGGCGGTACGGGAGCCCCACAGGCGGCGGACAGCTCTGCTGACAGTGGTTTTGTCTCTTGCCACTGCGGGTATCCTAGGCCTGGGGATTTGGGTCGGTTTTGGGGTCGCCGGCACAAGCGGGGATGCTAAAATGTTTTCAGACGATCTAGTAGTAGAAGAAAATGTAAATGTTGGAGAGGAGTTTGATTTAGTGCCATGGGAATGAATTGTAAAAATAGGTTAATAGCAGTAACGGCTTGTGTTGCCCTGCTGGGGTGTCTCAGTATGCAAAGCCCGGCTTTTGCGGTCCAATGTGATATGACGCACGGTGTGGGTGCAAAGTCTCTTCTGGAGCATCAAATAGACAGCCTTATTGAATCCAGAGCGACTGAAACCTATGATATTAGAATTTCTGCAAATACACTGTCAAAGGCCTCCAGCAGCTTTTCCATGTCTGCGGGAGAAACCATCACCATCAACGCCACCTACACCCCCTCTACCGCAAAACTGGACGTGGGACTGATCTATTCAGACGGCTCCTTCCACTATTTCACCGTCACCGGCGGACAAATCAGCAAAACAATTGAAATGACGGAGGCCGGTACCTATACGCTGGCCATCCGAAATAACGCATCTTATAAGGTCGGTGTTTCCGGTTCTGTGAACTATTAAGAAGCAGGCGGACGGCGGATCCGCCCGCCCACCGTTCGTATAGGAAGGATGTGAGTCCCGTGGGTTAAATATCTTTGTAGGTTCAAGGCACTTCGTGATAGCAAAAGTTGTTGAATGCAAGCAACTTTGACTGCAAAAGGGAGGCATAATATGAAAAAGTAACTAGTTTCCACTATCTTGTTGCTTTCCATAGTTATAAGCACTTTTATGCCCGCCTATGCCGTTTCATATCAAGAAAACGATTCGCAAGACACACTTTTGCAAACATATCAGTTTGATGGGCGAATTTACAAAGAATACTATCGTCCCAACGTTGGCGTTGTCATACGCAGGGAATTTGACGGCAATGTAATCAAAAAATTGGAAATGAAGTATTTTTAAACGGAGAATTAGCCATAACTGTTATAATTAAAGAAACATCTTCCAAACTTGATCCCCAGCGTCGCAGCGGCTGGATTCGCCAGGAAACCTGTCCATATGATTGGCTTACTGAAAGTGACTTCAATGTATATGAGACAACCAGAACTATTGATCTTGAATTACACGATGCTGTAGTCAATGTATCTGTTGCCGTACTCATGGAACTAGTCAGTGCAGCTTTGGAATTATTTACAGGGGTGGCCGCACAAATTACATCTGATATCATTGACTTTGTCAAAGACAATATGGAGTGGCAGGATTCAAAATATGTGTACAGCAAAGAGACTCATTACTCTACGGACAAGATGCCTTTTGTGCGAAAAATTGACTGCAGATATTTTATGGGCAAAGATTCAAATGGTAATTTAATCGGCGAAGTAAAAGACGCACGAACAACCATTTATGCCACCTGGGCATAAAATAAAAAGAAGCCATCTCCACTCCATTAAGACCATTCATCCATAATCACAGGTATTCAATTTGATTTTTAGAAAGTGAGGAGTGCGGTATGAACACTTTTCTACTCAGCCTGGGCGGATTAATCGCAGGTGAACTTCTCTATCTGCTGGTTGGGCGTGTTCTGGCCCGCAGGCTGGCGGAACGGCTGGCCGACGGCGACTTTGACCGATCGGTCCGCGGCATGGGTCAAAATATAACCAATGTGATCACTACCGTGCTCCTTCTAATTGCGCTTCGGGTGGTGTGGCGGCCCGTCAGAGAGGTCCACACCTTCGGGGCCATGGCTCTGCTGGCAGTGTTGGCGTTTTTGTTTACTTTCGCAGTGCTGATGCTCCGTGGCGTAATGATCTGCCTCATCCGCCGCAGAGAGGCACTGGAGAAACAATCGGACATCAATGAATAAGCAGATACGTCAGGCATCAGAATAAAAATCTTCCTGTTGAAGCCCGTAGGCGGAATGAATCCATTCCGCCTACGGGCCTTTTGCGTCCCCGCGAAAATTCACGAAGAATTTGTTTTTCTTCCGGGGCTGGATATGGTATAATACTATAAATTACTATGGTCAGGAGGGGTTTGCATGAAAAACCGCGTCGCCGTTACCATCGCCGGGCAGGAGTACACCCTGGTTGGCACCGAGGACGCCGGCTATACCGAGAAGGTGGCAGCCCACGTGGACGAAAAGGTGCGGGAAGTCATGGAGGGCGCCCGCGTCTCTCTGGTGGACGGTGCCGTCCTGGCGGCGGTGAATATTGCCGACGAATACTTTAAAGAGGTGGAGGCGGCAGAGAACCTGCGCCGCCAGCTGAAAGAATATCTGGAGGAAGCCACCAAGCTGAAACTGGAGCTCTCGGAGGCCAAGCGGGAGATCTTCAAGCTGCAAAACAAGAAGTAAGGAAACGGGGGGCGGACGCCCCCCTGCTCCGGGAGGGATGATATGTTGGAACTGCTCGCCCCCGCCGGCTCCATGGAGGCCGTGGCGGCGGCTGTACAGAACGGCGCGGACGCCGTCTACTTGGGATACGGAGATTTTAATGCCCGCCGCAACGCGAAGAATTTCTCCCGGGAGGAATTTGCGGCGGCGGTTTCTTATTGCCATGTGCGGGGAACCAAGGTCTATCTGACCCTGAACACCCTGCTCACCGACCGGGAGCTGCCTCAGGCCGCCGATTTTGCCGTGGAGGCCAGCAGCCTGGGTGCCGACGCGGTGCTGGTGCAGGACATGGGCGTGCTTCGGATGGTGCGCCAGGTGGCCCCCGACCTGCCCATCCACGCCTCCACTCAGATGACCGTCCACAACCTGGACGGCGTCAAGATGGTGGCCGACCTGGGCATGACCCGGGCGGTGCTCTCCCGGGAGCTGTCCCGGGATCAGATCGAATACATCTGCCAGCACTCCCCCATTGAGATCGAGGTATTTGCCCACGGCGCGCTGTGTATGTGCTACTCGGGCCAGTGCTTCCTCTCCTCCGTCATCGGAGGCCGCTCCGGCAACCGGGGCCTGTGCGCCCAGCCCTGCCGGCTGAAGTACGGCTGGGAGGGTAAGGCGGACTCCTATCCCCTGTCCCTGAAGGACCTGTCTCTGGCGGGCTACCTGCGCCAGCTGCGAAAAATGGGGGTAACGTGCGTCAAGCTGGAGGGCCGGATGAAGCGGCCCGAATATGTGGCGGTGGTCACCGGCATCTTCTCCCGGGCCATCCACGAGGATCGGGAACCCACCCCCCAGGAGATGGAGCAGCTTCAGGCCGCTTTCTCCCGCCAGGGCTTTACTCAGGGCTACTATCTGGATCAGCAGGGGAGCCATATGTTCGGCGTGCGGGAGGAGACCCGCGAGCCCAAGGAACTCTTTGCCATGGCCCGCAACACCTACCAGAGCGGGGAGGCCCAGCGGGTGCCCGTCACCTTCTACGCCATGCTCCGCCCCGGCGAGCCCGCCCATGTGGGCGTGAAGGACCCCGAGGGCCGGGTATCCACGGTGGAAGGTCCGGTGCCCGAGGAGGCCCGCACCCGTCCCCTGACGGCCGACGCGGTGGAGAAGCAGCTTGCCCGCACCGGCGGCACTCCCTACCGGGCGGACCGGATGCGGGTGCTGGTGGAGGATGGCCTGTCCCTGCCCCTGTCCACCCTCAATTCCCTGCGGCGGGATGCTCTGGACGGCCTGACAAAGCAGCGGGAGCAGCTGCCTCAGCGCCGCACCGGCGAATACCATCCCGGCGCCTGGTATGAGAACCGGAAGGAGGCCCCCGCTCTCACCATCTCGGTGCGGACGGCGGAGCAAGTCACTCCGGAGCTGCTGGACCTGGGCCCCGCCATGGTCTACATCCCCCTTGATGAGCTGGCCGCCCATCCTGAGAAGGCCAACGCCCCGGCGGGCACCTCCATCGGGGTGATCCTGCCCCGTATCGCCTGGGACCAGGAGTTCCCCCAGATGGTGGAGAACCTGAAGAAGGTGAAGGACCTGGGGGTGACCGACGCCTTGGTGGGCAACCTGGGTATGATCCAGGCGGCCAAGGAACTGGACTTCACCCTGCGGGGAGATTTTGGCCTGGAGGTCTATAACGCCCAGGCTGTGAAAGAATATAAACGTCTGGGCTTCTCCTCCCTCACCCTGTCCTTTGAGCTGAAGTTCCCCCAGATCCGGGATATCTCCAAGAGCCTGGACACCGAGCTGATTACCTACGGCCGGCTGCCCCTGATGATCATGGAGAACTGCATCATTCAAAACCGCACCGACGGCTGTAAACAGGGCTGCCAGGGCACCAACATTCTGACCGACCGGAAGGGTGCCAGGTTCCCGGTGGTGAAGGCCCCCGGCTGCCGCAACGAGCTGCTCAACTCCCAGAAGCTCTTCCTGGCGGACAAGGCCGCCGACTACCGCCGCATCGGCCTATGGGCCCAGCGGCTGCTGTTCACCACCGAAACCCCTGACGAGTGCGTCCAGGTGACCCGGCGCTATCTGGAGCAGGGCAGCT
Source organism: Clostridiales bacterium (assembly GCA_022785125.1). GTDB lineage: Bacteria > Bacillota > Clostridia > Oscillospirales > Oscillospiraceae > Flavonifractor > Flavonifractor porci. Next base: position 45,775 of record JALFRA010000027.1, on the reverse strand, counting down.
GGAGCCCCAATGAGTATACCCGTGGTCTTTATTATCGAGATGTGGAGTAACCATAGATGAAGCTGAAAATCAAAGCGGTGTCCCCCAGGATCGGCCGGGACCTGCCCTGGCCCAGCCGGGCCACCGCCGGCTCCGCCGGCATGGATCTGTCCGCCTGCATCGAGGAGGATATGATCATCGCCCCCCGGCAGCTGGTGAAGATCCCCACCGGCATCGCCATCGCCCTGCCGGGGCCGGAGTATGTGGCCCTGGTGTACGCCCGCTCGGGGCTGGGCATACGCCACGGCATCTCCCTGTCCAACGGGGTTGGTGTCATTGACAGCGACTACCGGGGTGAGATCCAGGTGGGGCTGACCAACCTGTCCGACAAGCTCTATACCATCCACCCCGGCGACCGGATCGCCCAGCTGGTAGTGACCCCGGTGGTCCTGCCGGAGCTGGAGCGGGTGGGAGAGCTGGATGAGACCGACCGGGGGACCGGCGGCTTTGGGTCCACCGGGCAGTGAAAAAGCCTTCCCCCCACAGGGGGGAAGGTGGCCCGCAGGGCCGGATGAGGGGTCGCATATCAGAAGGTCCCCCTCATCCGTCTCGCCGGGCTCGACAGCTTCCCCCCAAAGGGGGGAAGCTCAAACGGAAAGGAACGAAAATCGCATGGATATCATTCTGGCCTCCAAAAGCCCCCGGCGACGGGCGCTGCTGGAGCAGATGGGGGTGCGGGATTTCCGCATCGTCACCCCCGACATTGACGAGCATATGGACCGGGACCTGCCTCCGGCGGAGCTGGTGCGGCAGATCTCCCTGGAAAAGGCGCAGGCAGTGGCCACCCAGGCCGACCCCAACACGGTGGTCATTGCCGCCGACACGGTAGTGGCTCTAGACGGGGTAGTGCTGGGCAAGCCCGCCGACAAAGAGGAGGCCTTCCGGATGCTCTCTCTGCTGTCGGGCAACCGGCACCAGGTGTACACCGGCCTCACTGTACTGCGGGGAGAGCAGGTGTTCAGCCAGTGGGAGGAGACTGCCGTCACCTTCCGCTCTCTGACCGCCGAAGAGATCGAGGCCTATATCGCCACAGGGGAGCCCATGGACAAAGCGGGCGCCTACGGCATCCAGGGCTATGGGGCTCTGTTTATCCAGGGCATCAGCGGCGATTATTATAATGTGATGGGTCTGCCGGTGTGCCGTCTGGGTCAGATCCTGGGACAGCTGGGCATGGACTGTATGGCCCTGGCCGCAGCACGGTAAGAAAGGCTGGATGCAGGCGTGAAGGACTTTTTCCGGCGCAACGGACTTTTGATATTGATCGCCGCCATCCTGCTGGCGCTGGTAACGACGGTGGTCTCCATGCTGCTGGGGGGCAAGGCCAACCCGGTGGCCAACTTTGTCAATTTTATCACCACCCCGGTCCGCAACGGCATCAGCGCCGTTACCAACTGGGCGGAGGAGCGCTATTCCGACGCCTTTGAGCTGGAGCAGATGAAAACCGAGCTGGCGGATCTGAAGAAGGAGAATGCGGAACTGGAAGCCAAGATCCGGGAGGCGGAGGCCGCCATCCAGGAAAACCAGCGGCTGTACAACCTGCTGGAGCTCACCCCCAAGGGCAAAGAGTTTACCAAGGAGGCCGCCATGGTCACCGCCCGCTCCACCTCCAACTGGGAATCCACCCTCACCCTCAGCAAAGGCTCCAACCAGGGCATTGCGGCGAACGACTGCGTGGTGGATGAATACTGGAACCTGGTGGGCATCGTGGCCGAGGTAGGCGAGAACTGGTGTACCGTCCGCATCCTGGTTGACGCCAATATCGAAATGGGCGGTCAGCTGGTACGCACCGGCGGCGCCGCCATTCTGGAGGGCGACCTCACTCTGATGGGCGAGGGCAAACTGAAGCTGACCTATCTGCCGGAGAACAGCCAGCTCATGTCCGGCGACCTGGTGACTACCTCGGGCCGGGGCGGCGTCTATCCCTCCGGGCTGGTGGCCGGCCATGTGGAGGAGGTACGCACCGACGCCTCCGGCATGACCGACTATGCCGTCATTGTCCCCGAGACCGACCTGGGCAACCTCCAGCAGGTCTTTGTCATCAAGGACTTTACCATTGTGGAGTAGACCCTGAAGGAGGAACGTACCCTGTGACCAGACAGGATTTTTTCATCAAGTGGGGTGTGTATGCCCTGGCCCTGCTGCCGGTGTGGTTTTGTGAGATCTATATTCTCAACCGCTTTCCCCTGTTTGGGGTGGCCCCCATGCTGCTCCCTCTGGCCGCCATCGCTGTGGCGGTGCTGGAGGGTACCGTGGCCGGGGCCGGGTTCGGCCTGGGCGTAGGCATCCTGTGCGACGCGGTCTATTTCAACCCCGACGGCGCCATGACTTTGGGCCTGTGCCTGCTGGGCTTCGGCGCGGGGGCGCTGGCCCAGTATGTGCTGCGGCAGAACCTGGTGGGCTGCCTGCTGTGCTCCTTGCTGGCCCTGGTGTGTATCGACACTGTGCGTATCCTCACCCTGCTGCTGGCCGGCACCGCCCCTCTGCCCGCCATGCTGTCCCTGGCCGGGCGGGAGATCGCCTGGTCCATGGTATTTGTATTTCCGGTATACGCCCTTTTCCTGTGGGTGTTTCACCGGGTCCCCAAGAAAACCGTTCTATAGGAAAAGAGAGAACAATGATGCAAGGTATCCATTCGGCCTGGAAAAAATACGGGCCCTGGCTGCTGCTGGCGCTGCTGGTGGTCAGCCTGATCCCCATTCTGCTGCTGGGCCGGTACGACTGGCCCTCCGCCGACGACTACAGCTACGCTCTGTTGTCTCATGAGTCTTTGCTCAAGGGAGAATTTCCCCTGGTGGGCAGCTGGAAGTATATATTAAACTGCTACAAGGGGTGGCAGGGCACCTTCTCCGCCATCGGCATGATGACCCTCACTCCTCTTACCTTCTCCCCCTTCCTCTACTGGCTCACCCCGGTGGTCATGCTGGCCTCCCTGTGCATCGGCACCTTTAAGCTGGCTCACACCCTGGTATGCCGGGCGCTGGGGGGCACTTGGCGGCAGGTCATTTTCCTGGCCGTTCCCATTCTGCTGCTGTCCATCCAGTTTGTGGACTCCCCCAAGGACACCTTCTACTGGTGGAACGGCGCGGTATACTACACCTTTACCTACGGCATCTTTTTGCTGCTGATCGAGCGGCTGGCGGCCATCAAGCTGGCTTCTACCCAACGGCAGACCCTGTGGGCGGTGATTCCCGGCGTGCTGGCCGCCCTGATGGTAGGCGGGAGCAACTATGTCTCCGCGCTGCTGGGCACCCTCATAGCCGGACTGTTCCTGCTGTGGTTTTTGTGGAAGGACCGAAAGAAATTCTTCCCCGCCCTGATCCCCACGGCGGTACTGGTGGTTGGTTTTCTCATCAGCGTAGCCGCCCCCGGCAACCAGGTACGGCAGGCCACTGTGGCGCCCCCCATCGGGGCGGTGGACGCGGTGTGCCGCTCCATTGAACAGGCATGGGCCGATGTGCTGGAGTGGTTCAGCTGGCCCATTCTGCTGGTGTTCCTGCTGATGATCCCCCTGCTGTGGGCCCTCACCGGCAAGGTAAAATTCACCTTCCCCCTGCCTGTAGTCTTTTCGGTCTTTACCTTTCTCCTGTTTGCCGCCCAGAACGCCCCCCACTTCTATGCCCTGGGGGAGGCCGGACCGGAGCGGCTGCGGAGCATCGTGTTTTATTCCTTCTTCTGGCTGGTGACCGCCAATCTGTGGTACTGGCTGGGCTGGGTCCGCCGGGCGGTCCTGCCCCGGCTGGCAGGCGGGGAGAAGCTGCTGCACCGGGCCTGGGCGGCTGTGCCGGTTCTGCTGGCCCTGCTGGCCTTCACCACTGTGTACTATCACTACTACGATATGAGCACCGCCGGCCGGACTGCCGCCGCTCTGGCCGACGGCTCGGCGGAATACTACTGGCAGCAGCAGGCGGACCGTCTGCCTCTGCTGGAGGACCCCACCGTCACCGATGTGGTACTGGAGCCTTTGGACGTGCCGGCCAACCTGGATGAGCTGCTCTTCAACGGCGATTTCAAGGAGGACCCCGCCATCTGGGTCAACCGGGCGGCAGCCAACTTCTACCACAAAACCACCGTTCGCACCAGTCCCTGAACCCGGAAGGAGATCTGAACTCGTGGAAGGCAAGCAATTTCACATCCGTACCCTCACGATCGCCATTGTGCTGGCACTACTGCTGGCTGGTTTTGCTATGACCCTTTACAATCTGCAAATCGTCAAGGGCGATGAATACCGGGCCGCTTCCACGGTGAAAATCGCCAACACGGTGACGGTGGAGGCCGCCCGAGGGGAGATCCTGGACCGATACGGTCGCTCTCTGGTAAGCAACCGTGCCACCTATGAGATTACCCTCAACTCCTCCCTCATGGGGGCGGAGGCGGAGCGCAACGCCAATTTGCTGGAGCTCATCACCGTCTGCCGGGAGAATGGTCTGGAGTGGACTGATACTCTGCCCATCTCCAAGGACGCCCCCTTTACCTACACCGACAAAAATGCCCTGGTGTATACCAACAGCGAGGGGAAGGTCAAATTCAGCTACCTGGGCGCCCTGCTGGACGCGCTGCCTTTGGGCAGCACCATCCTTCCCAACCGGTGGAGCAGCGAGGATCTGGCCGCCGCCGCCAGTGTGGCCGACCTGGGGCCGGGCCCCACGGCAGAGGAGGTCATCGCCGGTCTGCGGCAATACTTCCTCATTGATGACTCTCTCTCCGACGCTGACGCCCGGGCCCTCATCGGGGTGCTGTATGAGCTCAACCTCCGCAGACGGAACGTGAAGCAGACGGAGTATATCTTTGCCCAGGATGTGACCATTGATGTGATCTCCGCCGTGAAAGAGCGGGGCCTCACCGGGGTCAATATCTCCGCCACCACCGTCCGGCAGTACAATACTACCAGCGCCGCCCACCTGCTGGGCCGGGTGGGCCCCATCCAGACGGAAAACTGGGAAACTTACAAAGCCAAGGGCTACAATATGAACGACTCCGTGGGCATCGACGGCCTGGAATATACCTTTGAGGACTATCTGCGGGGCCGGTCGGGCACCCTGCTTCAGGAGATCTCCACCAGCGGCAAGGTGGTCAGTGAGAGCTGGATGGCGGACGGCGAAACCGGCCAGGCCATGGAACCGGAGCCTGGCAACCACGTGATGATCACCCTGGACCTGCGGCTCCAGGAGAAGGTGGAGGAGGTGCTGGCCAACACCATCGAGAGTCTGGCCGACACCAAGGAGAAGGGCGCCATCATCGTGCAGAGCGTCAACGACGGCGGCATCCTGGCCATGGCCTCCTATCCCACCTACGACCTGTCCACCGTATACAGCAGCAACGAGGCCTATCAGCAGGCCCTCAACGATCCCCGCAAGCCTTTTGTCAACCGGGCCACCAGCGAGATCTACTATCCCGGCTCCACCTTTAAGCCTCTGGTGGCCATCGCCGCCCTGGAGGAGGGGCTCACCACCCCCACCGAGAAGATCCAGGACACCGGCTCTCTCCAGCTGCCCGAGGAGGAACGCTATCCCTACGGCGACTACCATCCTCAGTGCTGGATCTACCGCCAGTACCGGGGCACTCACGGCTGGGAGAACATGGCCGACGCCCTGCGGGATTCCTGCAACATCTATTTTTATACCATGGGCCACCGGCTGGGCATTGAAAAGATCGACGAGTATGCCGCCATGTTTGGCCTGGGCCAGAAAACCGGCCTGGAGCTGGCCGAGGCGGAGGGCTATGTGGCCGGCCCGGCAACCAGCGCCATGCTGGGCCAGGAGTGGTATGGCGGCAACCTGCTGTCCGCCGCCATCGGTCAGGACAATACCAAGATCACCATGCTTCAGCTGTCCAACTACATTGCCACTCTGATCAACGGGGGCAACCGCTACCAAACTCACCTGCTCAAAACGGTGAAATCCAGCGACTTCTCCGAGACCGTGTATGAGCATGAGGCTCAGCCGGTGGAGCAGCTGGATCTCAACCCGGAATGGGTGGAGGCGGTAAAGAAGGGTATGTGGGAGGTGGCCAACGATGAGAAGAGCACCGTGGACCAGTACCTGAGCAATCTGGCGGTGGAAGTGGGCGCCAAGACCGGTTCCGCCCAGGTGTCCGCCGACCAAAACGCCAACGCCGTATTCGTCCTCTTCGCCCCCTATGACGATCCGGAGATCGTCATCTCCATGGTGGTGGAGGGAGGCGCCTCCGGCGGTAACCTGGCCAGCGCCGCCGGTGAGATCGTCAATTATTACTTCGGCAGCGAGCATACCATGGAATCCATCGGGACGGAAAATACCTTGATTCGCTGAAGGGAGTCTTTTCTTTGCTGGACGCAATGACCTTTGACAGCCGGGACAGCCGGTATAAACAGCCCTATGGCGCGGTGCCCGCGGGCACGCAGGTCTCCCTCACCCTCCGGCCCCTCCGGACGGAGGGCTTCTCCCAGGCGGTGCTTATCGCCTACTTTGAGTCCTCCCAGGAGCGGCGGCTGGAGCTGCCCATGGTCTGGGATGGTATTGACGGCGACCGGGACGTACTCAAGGTCACCCTGGACACCGGGGACCATGTGGGGCTGATCTGGTACTCCTTCCGTCTGGAGGGGCTGGATGGCCGCCAGGAGGAGCTGGGTCCCTATCAGCTGACGGTGTACGACGGCACCGACCAGGTTCCCGGCTGGTTTGGGGAGGGTGTCACCTACCAGATCTTCCCCGACCGCTTCCGCCGCACCCGGGTGCCCGACCCCACCGGGATGCCCGGGGGCCGCACCGTCCACACCAGCTGGCGGGAGGAGCCGGAGTACCGGCCCGACGCCAATGGTGAAGTCCGCAACCGGGACTTCTTCGGCGGCGATCTGAAGGGCGTTATGGAAAAGCTGCCCTACCTCCACGACCTGGGAGTGGAGACCATCTACTTCTGCCCCGTGTTTGAGGCGCCGGAGAACCACCGCTACGGCACCGGCGACTATGAGAAGATCGACCCCATGCTGGGAGATGAAGAGGATTTCCGTGCCCTGTGCGACGCCGCCCACAAGCTGGGCATACGCATCATGCTGGACGGTGTGTTCAACCACCAGGGCTATGTGAGCCGCTACTTCAACGGGGACGGCTCCTACCCGGAAAACGGGGCCTGCCAGTCCCAGGACAGTCCCTACTACAAGTGGTACAATTTCTCCCACTGGCCGGACCAATATGACTCCTGGTGGGGGATCTACTCCCTGCCCGCCGTCAACGAGGCCGAGCCCTCCTACCGGGACTATATCTTCGGGGATGAAAACAGCATCGTCCGCCGCTGGCTGCGGGCGGGGGCGGACGCATGGCGGCTGGACGTGGCCGACGAGCTGCCCGACGACTTTGTCCACGGCATCCACCAGGCCGCCCGGGAAACCAACCCTGAAGCGGTGGTCATCGGCGAGGTGTGGGAGGACGGCTCCACCAAGATCGCCTACGGCGTCCGCCGCAAGCACATCCTGGGGGGCCACTGCGACGGTCTGATGAACTACCCCTTCCGCAACAGTCTGCTGGGCTACCTGATGGGGGGCGACGCCGTCCACTTCAAGAACACCATGGAGGCCATCCGGGAGAATTATCCTCCCTCTGCCTTCCACTCCGCCATGAACTTCCTGGGCACCCACGACACCCCCCGCATCCTCACCCTGCTGGGCTATGGCGGGGACGGCCAGGACCACGACAAGGACTGGCGCTCCTCCTACTTCCTCACCCCGGAGCAGTACCTGCTGGGCCGGTCCAAGCTGATGCTGGGGGCCCTGGTGCTCTTTTCCTTCCCCGGCTCCCCCATGATCTACTACGGGGACGAGGCGGGCATCGAGGGCTTTGAGGACCCCTTTAACCGCCGGACCTACCGCTGGGAAATGGCCGACGACGTGCTCCGCCGCTGGTATGCCAGTTTGGGCAAGGCCCGGAGGGAGCTGCCTGCCCTGCGCCGGGGGAGCATCCGCTGGTGGAAGGCGGAAGGCAAGCTGCTCTCCTTCCTGCGGGAGGGGGAGGGCCAGCCGGTGCTCACCGCCGTCAACATCGGCAAAGCTCCCGAGCTCATCACTCTGCCCTGGGCTGCCAAAGACTGGATGACCGGCATGGAGCTGCCTGCCGGGCAGGTGGCGCTGCCTCCTATGACCGGCTGGCTGCTCACCCCCTACCGGCCGGGGACCCCATAAAATCTGAAACGGGCCTGCTGCAACCGCAGCAGGCCCGTTTGGTTTATGTTAGATCAATGACCCAGTTCAGGTCCCTGTATGTGCGGAAGTATTGCTGCTTCTCGCTGCTCATAGGCTGATCCGTTCGTATGATGTTATACTTTACCTGATCTACCTGGATCGCCACAATCTCTCCCTCCGGCTCTCCCACCAGCCGCACTTCTGGCAGATAGTCCTCGGCCAGAGCGTACCGGCGCATATAACCTTTGAGCCGGTTTCCGGCCTCATCAATAAACCACACCCGGTATACTACAAACTGGAACAGGGATTCACCTGCCTCCAGCTTCTTCGGAGCCAGCTGGGCATAGAAGGCTATGCTGCGCCCATCCGGTCTCACCAACGCGGTGACGGTACCCTCGCCGATCTCCCGGCTGACCTGGATTGTCTCCGTGGCCTGCGGCGTGTTCAATGTCAGAACCCCTTCCCACACGGTGTCCTCCCAGCCTCCGCCGACGGTGTAGGCGTCCAGGGCAAAGGAATAAGGGCCCTCCTCCCCCTGGGGCAACTTCATCAGGAAGCAGTTGCTTCCGGCACTGACAAAGCCTTGCGGCAGGTAGGTCTGGCTGAGCCAGCTGAGAGACTCCTCCAGCTTGCTGGGGGAAAAATAAGCCCCGCCGCTGATCTCCTGCACTTCTCCGCCCCCGGTGCGATACACACTGGGCAGCGTCTCCCCGTTCCCGTCATATACCGTCAGACGATAGCGGTACTCGTCGCTCTCAGGGGTGGCCGGCTCCGACCGGTACAGGACATCCACCGGTATCGTAAGCAGCCCGTCCCGCTGGTAGGCCCCTTCGATGAGAAAGAGCCGCTCCCCGTCATCCCGCTGAAGAGTCTCCCCCTGGATCAGCAAATCCGCCTGGGCCGGGGCCGCTCCAACTCCGGTAAAATAGCGCACCATCCGCTGGACCCCCGCCGCCAGGGCCTGGTAGTTGCCCACCCCCAGCACCAGGGCCAGACACACCAGGGCCGCCGCCAGCCGCTTGGCGGGGATGCCCTTCCGCCGGGGCCGTTCCGCCGCCGCCAGGGTATCCTCCACCAGATCCCGGCTGGGGGACGCCCGGTCAAACAGCGCCCGATAGTTCTCTTCCGTCATAGCTCTTCCGCTCCTTTCCATGCGTCGTGCAGCAGGGCCCTGCCTCGGGCCAGCTGACTGCGGACGGTGTTGGGACTGCGGCCCAGGATGGCCGCGATCTCCCCTGTGGCGTAGCCCTCGTAGTAGTAGAGGTGGAGCACCGCCCGGTACTTCTCCGGCAGGCCCTCCATTATCTGGAGCAGCTCCCCCTCCTCCTCCGTCCGGGCGGGGATGGTCTCGGACAGGGCTGTGGTATGCCGCCTCCAGAAGGAGGTGTGGAATTTCTTACAGCAGTTCACTGTCACCCGCAGCAGCCAGGCCTTCCGGTGCTCCTCCTCCCGAAAGTCCGGCGCGGAACGGAGATAGCGGAGAAAGACCTCCTGAAAGACGTCGTCGGCGTCATGGCCGCTGTGGGTCTGGGCCAGCGCCAGGCGATACACCATGTTCCCATAGGTCTCCACCACCTGCCGCAGGCCACCTTCCTCTGCCATTGCCCTCCCCCCTTTCGCCCCTAACATCCCTGAGGGGTCACTTTTGTTGCATCCGCTCCAAAAAATAATGCTTGCACCCAAAGGCGGACTGTGCTATTATCACAGTATCTTAATCATACCAAGCAGTTTAAAAAGGAGAATTATTATTATGAAAGAATTGGAACAAAAGGTCGCACTGGTCTCCTCCTCCACCCGCGGCATTGGCCTGGCCTGCGCCAAGGCTCTGGCCGCCCAGGGCGCCACTGTTTATCTGGGCGTGCGCCGTATGGACGCCGGACAGCAGATCGCTGACGAGATCATCGCCGCCGGCGGACGGGCCGGGGTGGTCTACTTTGACGCCGCCAACGAGGAGAGTTACTCCGGCATGGTGGAAGAGGTGGCCAGGAAGGAGGGCCGGCTGGACATTCTGGTGAACAACTTCGGCGCCACCGATGTCAAGACCGACCTGGACGTGGTAACCGGCGACACCGACGACTTTTTCCACATCGTCAATACCAACCTGAAGAGCGTGTACCTGCCCAGCAAGGCGGCGGTGCCCGTCATGGCCAAGAGCGGCGGCGGCTCCATCATCAACATCGGCTCGGTGGGCGGCATCTATCCCGACCTGAGCCGTACCGCCTACGGCGTCAGCAAGGCCGCCATCCACTTTCTCACCAAGGACATCGCCGTGCAGTACGCCCGGCAGGGGGTGCGGTGCAACGCGGTGCTTCCCGGCTTCACTGCCACTGACGCCGCCCTGAACAATATGTCCCAGGCCTTCCTGGACCTGTTCCTGAAAAACGTCCCCCTGAACCGTCCCGGCCGTCCCGAGGACATTGCCGACGCCGTGGCCTTCCTGGCCAGCGATCGGGCCGCTTTCATCACCGGCGAGATCCTGCCTGTGGCCGGCGGCTTCGGCCTGCCCACTCCTCTGTACAGCTCCTATATGGGCGACGGCGCCAAAGGTTGATTCCAACTTCCCAAAAGGGCCCTTCGGGGCCCTTTTTATTTGCCCCGTTCCCCCGGACATGATATACTATCCTATCATACCGCAAAGGACGGCAGCTATGGAAAAATTGGTCGTGGGCATTCTGGCCCATGTGGATGCAGGCAAGACCACCCTCAGCGAGGGACTGCTCTACGCCTGCGGAAAATTGAAGAAGCTGGGCCGGGTGGACCACGGGGACGCCTTTCTGGACACCGACCCCATGGAGAAGGAGCGGGGCATCACCATCTTCTCCAAGCAGGCGTTGCTCCCTCTGGAACAGCTGGAGATCACCCTGCTGGACACTCCAGGCCACGTGGACTTCTCCGCCGAGATGGAGCGCACCCTGTCGGTGCTGGACTGCGCCATCCTGGTGGTCAGCGGAGCCGACGGGGTCCAGGGCCACACCCATACCCTGTGGAAGCTGCTGGAGCGCTATCATGTGCCCACCTTCCTCTTTGTGAACAAGATGGACCTGGCGGGGGCAGACAAGGCCGCTCTGCTGGGGGAGCTGAAAAGCAAGCTGGACGAGGGCTGCGTGGACATGGGGGATCAGGAGGCCCTCTGCGAGCAGGCCGCCCTGTGTGACGAGTCCCTGCTGGAGGACTACCTGGAGACGGGGACCATTGCCGACGCTGCCCTCACCGCCCTCATCGCCCAACGGAAGCTGTTTCCCTGCTGGTTCGGCTCTGCCCTAAAGCTGGAGGGGGTAGAGGACTTCCTCCGGGGCCTGGAGCAATACGCCTCCCGGCCGGTGTACGGCGATCAATTCGGCGCCCGCATCTTCAAGATCTCCCGGGACAATCAGAACAACCGGCTGGCCTGGATGAAGATCACCGGCGGCAGTTTAAAGGCAAAAACGGTGCTGGACGGCCCCGGCTGGAGCGACAAGGCCGACCAGCTGCGGGTATACTCCGGCGTGAAATTCCAGCCGGTGGACGCGGCTCCGGCGGGGTCCGTGGTGGCAGTCACCGGTCTGGGCTCCGCCGCCGCCGGGCAGGGCCTGGGCTTTGAGGCGGAGGGTACGCCTCCTGCCCTGGAGCCGGTACTCAACTATCAGGTGATTTTGCCTGACGGCCAGGACCCGGTCACCGCCATGCAGAAGCTGCGCCAGCTGGAGGAGGAGGATCCCCAGCTCCATCTGGTGTGGAGTGAGCGGCTAAAAGAGATCCACATCCAGCTCATGGGCCAGGTCCAGCTGGAGATCTTGCAGCGGCTCATTGCCGAGCGATTCAATATGGAGGTCAGCTTCGGCCAGGGAGGCATCGTGTACCGGGAGACCATCGCCGCCCCCGTCATCGGCGTGGGCCACTACGAGCCGCTCCGCCACTACGCCGAAGTCCATCTGTTGATAGAGCCGGGGGAGCGGGGGAGCGGCGTGACCCTGGCCACCGCCTGTCCGGAGGATGTGTTGGACGGCAACTGGCAGCGGCTGATCCTCACCCATGTGGCTGAACGGGCCCACCCCGGCGTGCTTACCGGCTCTCCCCTCACCGACGTGAAAATTACCCTGCTGGCAGGCCGGGCCCATTTGAAACACACCGAGGGAGGCGACTTCCGGCAGGCCACCTACCGGGCGGTGCGTCAGGGCCTGATGGAGGCGGAGAGCGTCCTGCTGGAGCCCTGGTACTCCTTCCGGCTGGAGGTGCCCGCCGCCCAGGTGGGGCGGGCCATGAGCGACCTCCAGCGGATGGGGGGCGACTGTAATCCCCCGGAGACGGCGGGAGAACTGACCGTCCTCACCGGCTCCGCCCCGGTGGCGGGCCTGCGGGACTACGGCAGCGAGGTGGCCGCCTACACCAGAGGTATGGGGCGGCTGAGCTGCACCTTGAAGGGCTACTATCCCTGCCACGACCAGCAAAATGTGGTGGAGGCTTTGGGCTACGATCCGGAGCGGGACGTGGACAACCCCACCGGCTCGGTGTTCTGCGCCCACGGGGCGGGGTACAACGTGAAGTGGGACCAGGTGAAGGAGATGGCCCATGTGGACAGCGGCCTGTCTCTGGACAAGCCCCCGGAGCCGGAGACCCCCGCTGCCCCCGTCCGGCGGAGCAGCAATTCCGGCCTGTCCCTGGAGCAGGACAAGGAATTGCTGGCCATCTACGAGCGCACCTACGGCAAGGTGGAGCGCAGCTCCTTCCGGCCCCAGCCCAAGCCTGCCCGCACCAGCCTGGACGAGGGGAAGTACAACGTCCAGACCCAGAACCGGGGACCGGAGTACCTGCTGGTGGACGGCTATAACATCATCTTCGCCTGGGAGGAACTGAAGGCGGTGGCCCAGACCAATCTGGACGCCGCCCGGCAGCTGCTGATGGACCTGCTGAGCAACTATCAGGGCTTTAAAAAGAACGTGGTCATCCTGGTCTTTGACGCCTACAAGGTGCCCCGTAATGTACAGGATGTATTCAAATACCACAATATTTACGTTGTGTATACCAAAGAGGCGGAAACGGCGGACACTTATATCGAGCGGGCCACCTACGAGATCAGCAGGCACCACCGGGTGCGGGTGGCCACCTCCGACGGAGCGGAACAGCTCATCATTCTGGGCCACGGCGCCCTGCGGCTGTCCGCCACCACCTTTAAAGCGGAAGTGGAGCAGGCTTCCGGTCAGATCGCCGCCATTCTGGCGAAAAATAACCGGTCCACCCCGTCCCGGCCGGTGGCCGCCGCCCTGAAAAAGGCACAGGAGGGAAGCAAATGATCCCCATGCACATCATCGCCCGTATCCGCAGCGACTTCCCCACCAAGTTCGGCATCCCCCGGCAGAGCGGGCTGGTGGAGGAGCTGAAAGCCACCATCGTCTTTGAGCCCGAGTACCGCAATCCGGACGCCCTGCGGGGGCTGGAGGAGTTCTCCCACATCTGGCTCATCTGGCAGTTTTCTGAGGCAGTGCGGGACAAGTGGTCCCCCACGGTGCGGCCCCCCCGCCTGGGGGGCAACACCCGCATGGGGGTATTCGCCACCCGCTCTCCCTTCCGGCCCAACGCCATCGGTCTGTCCTGCGTGAAACTGGAGTCCATTGAGAAGGACCCCAGGCTGGGTACCGTGCTGGTGGTGTCGGGAGCCGATCTGATGGACGGCACCCCCATCCTGGACATCAAGCCCTATCTTCCCTATGCCGATGCCCACCCGGAGGCATTGGGGGGCTTTACCGGCAACGTGGGAGGCAAGGTACTGGAGGTATCCTTCCCGACGGAACTATTGGAGCAGGTACCGGAGGGCAAGCGGGAGGCCCTGATGGGGGTGCTGTCCCGGGACCCCCGGCCCTCCTACCAGCACGACCCCCACCGGGTGTACGGCATGGCGTTTGCCGGGCTGGAGGTAGGGTTTACCGTGGACGGAGAGGTCCTTACCGTCCGCTCGATCAAACCGGAAAAAACGCCTGCCGGGTGAGGCAGGAGGCAATGGGAGGATGAGGCCCTATGACGGAACGAGAAATCAAAACCATTCGGCGGTACTACACCAGACCGGTGACCGCGCTGGCCTGGTTTGGCTCCGGTCTGCTGGCTATGGTGTTTGGGATTCTGCTGGAAATGATCGGGAGCGTTGCCTTCGATCTGAAAGGCTCCACAGGTCCGGCACTTTACGGATCGCTTGTACTCCTGCTGCTCTGTATGGCTCTGTTTCTGATCCAGGCCATCAGCGTCATGTGGGGCGTCAGGAGGAAAAAGTGGGCCGCCATTGCGGAGAAGGCCAGGACCAGCGTCTCCTACACCGACCGCACCACCCAGCTGCTGGCGGCCAACACTGCGGTGGCGGCGGGGCGGCTGATGTCCCGGTCGGACAACGATACGATTAAAACCGCCGGGGACATCAGCACCGCTGTGGGCGGCGTGGTGGGGATGCACGCCATTGTGGGGATACTGTTTGAAGTTCGGAAAAGCGCTAAGCACATAGCAGAGCTGCTGGGGATCAAGCTCCCCGCCGCCAAGACTCGGGTACTGGCCATTCTTCTGGTCCCTGCCGCGCTGCTGGTGGCTATAACGATCCCCTCCTATTTGGATGGCATCCAGCAGCATCATGAATCCGCCGCTCAGGCGGCGGCGGTGGTGGAGAAGCTGGAGCAGGTTTTCGAGGACTCCTGTGACAGCGTATCTGCCGACGACCCCACGGAGCGTTACAAGGACTACGGCTATGGGGTAACAGGCCGTCTGAAAGATGAGAATAACGACACCCGGTCCTATCTGGCCGTGACGGTCAACAACAACGGCGTGGTGGAAGCGGTGACCTACTCCCTGGGGATCGACGTCAATTCCTCCAAGGAGGACAACATTGCCCATGCAAAGGCAGATCTGGCCCGTCTGAACCAGGCCCTTCGTTCCGCGGATGTTCCCTTCCTGTCTCCCAACCTGGGGGAGGAGCACACCCTCAAAGAGGACTTTATCGCCCTCTTCCAGGAGAATTCCTACTATGAGAACTGCCGGTCCTACTATGAAGAAGAGGGCCTGTCCATCGGGTATTATACGGAAAGCCAGGAGGAGTACACCGACTACAGCAGTTCCTATTTCTACATCACTGTGAAGCCGCCGGAGGAAGAGAGCTGACCGTCTGCTTCATCGAAAAAGGGCCTGCTGCAGCATTGCAGCAGGCCCTTTGCCTGTCTGTATAATCTTCCGGTTCAGGTCTGGGGCAGGGAGTCGTCCTCCCGGACCCAGTCCTCCACATGGACCACCGAATAGTCGGTCTTGGTATTGCGGATGACCACCCGCTGGATGCCGGCGTTGATGATGAGCCGCCTGCACATGGAACAGGAGGTGGAGTTGGGGATCAGATCCCCGGTGGCAGGGTCCACACAGACCATGTACAGGGTGGCGCCGATGGTCTCGCTGCGGGCGGCAGAGATGATGGCGTTGGCCTCGGCATGGACCGAGCGGCACAGCTCATACCGCTCCCCGGAGGGGATATTCAGGGCCTCCCGGGTGCAGTAGTTCAGATCCACGCAGTTTTTCCGGCCCCGGGGAGCCCCGTTGTAGCCGGTGGCGATGATCTCGTCGCTTTTCACCAGAATCGCGCCGTAGCAGCGGCGCAGACAGGTGGCCCGCTCGGCCACGGTCTGGGCAATATCCAGATAGTAATTTTCCTTGTCAATGCGGCCCATGGGGACCCTCCTTTGTGTCACTTCTAAATTGATACCGTCAGTATATCGTTTTTTTCTCCAAACCGCAAGTGCCGCCTTCTCTGCCGGTCCATCGTTCATGAAATGTTTACGGTTGTATCCTTGACGAAAAAAGCCGCAGGCGCTATCATATAGACATCAAAAGTGCATCCAATTCTTACGTCAAAGGAGACGACCGTATTTCATGCTCATGAATTTTTTCCGAAAATTGATGTACGGACGGTATGGCAGCGATCACCTCTCCTTTTTCCTGCTTTTCCTGTATGTGGTGCTGATTTTCATATCGGCGCTGCCCCATATGGCATGGATCTCCTGGCTGGCACTGGCTGTGCTGTTTTGGGACCTGTTTCGGATGTTTTCCCGCCGCATGGACCGCCGCCGGGCGGAAAACGCCCGGTTTCTGACCCTGTTCGGGCCGTTCATCCGCTGGTTCAAAATGCGGCGCACCATCCGCCGGGACAAAGACCACCGCTACTTTAAATGCCCCAACTGCGGGCAATATCTGCGGGTGCCCCGGGGCAAAGGAAAAATCACCGTCAACTGCCGCAACTGCGGCGCCAGCTTTGAGGAACGTAGTTGAATCCAGTCAAGGGCTGCTGCCGGACGCAGCAGCCCTTTTCATCACAGAAAGGGGGAGCGCCCATGAGACAGTGTATGGACGCCGACAATCTGCACCGCCGCTTGAAGAAGATCATCGGCCAGCTCAACGCCATTGACCGGATGGTGGATGAGGACGTACCCTGTGAGGAGATGCTCATGCAGATCAACGCCGCCAAAAGCGCCCTGCACAAGGTGGGTCAGGTGGTGCTGGAGGGTCATCTCAACCACTGTGTCCGGGACGGCATCGAGCACGGCGACGCCGACCGCACCATCTCGGAATTCGCCAAAGCCATCGAGCATTTTTCCCGTATGAGTTGAAAAGAGGTGTGCCCCACAGACATGGGGCACGCCTCTTTTTTATTTGCTCAGGGCACTCACTGCCAACCGGACGGCGGCAGCGTCGGTGACCGGCACCTGTTCCTCCGGGGGACACACTCCGCCGGAAAAGGACACCGCCGGGTTGTGGGTGGCAGAGACGTCGGTCCGGCTGGTCTTGAAGGAGCCGTGAAGCTGGTCGCAGCCGGTGGCCGCCAGCAGGGCGGCGGCGTTGTCCGGTTTCACTCCGCAGCCAGGCAGGATCTGAATGCGTCCGGCGGCGTACGCCTCCATGGCCCGGATGGTGTCCGCCCCCGCCGGGGCAGAACTGGCCTGCCCGCTGGTGAGGACTCGTGTCACGCCCAGCTCCATCAGCACGTCCAGGGCCTCCCGCCAGTCGGGCACCACGTCAATGGCCCGGCTGAACACACTCTCCTTCTCCCCGATGACCTCCAGCATGGCGGCGCACCGGGCCCTGTCCACCCTGCCGTCGGGGTGGAGGCAGCCAAACACGATGCCGTCCGCCCCTGCCGCCAGCAGGGCGCGGGCGTCGGCCAGCATGGCGGCAAACTCCGTCTCACTGTAGCAGAAGCCCCCCTCCCGGGGCCGCACCATGGCCATAATGGGGATGGACACCTGCCGGGCCACCTCCATGGCCCCGATGGAGGGGGTCAGCCCCCCCAGAAAGAGGGCGGAATTCAGCTCCACCCGGTTGGCACCGGCCTGTGCGGCAATGAGCACATCCTCCGCCGAGCCGCAGCACACTTCCAGAATCATGGCAACACCTTCTTTTCTCATCTGGGGCTATGATACCACAAAGAAATGTGATATCATAGCCCCATTCCAAAGGAGTGGATCATATGGATCAGGAACTGACTTTTATCCGGCAGGCCCTGCCGGAGGACTGGGACAGCTACCCCCAGTCTCTGTTTGAGGCCTTCGCCGCCCACAGCCGTATGCTGCGCCAGAACACCCCCTGGTGCGCTTCTCTCAGCCAGGAGGCCTACGAGCAGTATGTCCTCTGCCCCCGGGTCAACGACGAGGACCTGTCCGACCACCGGGCCCTGTTTTACAGCCAGCTGTGGGACCGGGTGAAGGACCTGTCCCAGGAGGAGGCCGCCCTGGAGGTCAACCGCTGGTGCCATGAGCAGGCCAGCTATCAGGCCCAGGACGACCGCACCGCCTCCCCTCTGACGGTGTACCGCTGCGGCAGCGGCCGGTGCGGGGAGGAGTCCGCCTTCCTGGTTTCCGCCCTGCGCTCGGTGGGTCTGGCCGCCCGGCAGGTGTACGCCCCCCGCTGGTCCCACTGCGACGACAACCACGCCTGGGTGGAGGTGCTGTGCGAGGGCAGGTGGCACTTCCTGGGGGCCTGCGAGCCGGAACCGGTGCTGGACCGAGGCTGGTTCAACACCGCCGCCTCCCGGGCCATGCTGGTCCACAGCCGTACCTTCGGCCCGGTGGCCGACCTGACCCTCCACGGCGCTCCCCTGAGCAAACAGGGACAGGCCCTGTACCACAACCAGACGGCCCGTTATGCCCACACCAAGTCCTACACCTTCCGGGCCCAGCCGGGAGAGATCATCACGCTGGAAGTCCTCAACGAGTCCCGCTTCTGCCCCATTGCCGCCCTTACCGCCGATGAAACCGGCAGGGTCCAGGTGGAACTGGGGATCAGCGACCTCCACCTGTCCGCTGGTGAGAAGGAGGCCTTCTGTCACGGCCAGACCCAGGACGTGGCCAAATTGACCCTCCCATCTCCCTGCACGGACTGGACAGCCTTTGACTTCCGCGCCCCCCAGGATGCCCCCGTCAACCCCGCCCCTCTGGACCAGGCCCAGCGGCAGGAACGGGCCGCGGTACTGGCGGCAGGGACCGCCAAACGGCAGGAGCGGATGGCAGGCTATTTCGACGAGGAGAAGGCCCAAAACTACCCCCGGCAGCGAGAGCTACTTCAAAAAGCTCGGGGCAACTTTGGGGAGATCTACGCCTTTCTCAGCAAAGACCACGACCCGCTGCGCCCCGCCCTTCTCTCCTCCCTGTCCGACAAGGACCTGCGGGATGTGACGGCAGACCTGCTGGAGGTCCATCTGGAGCGGGCCCGGCCCTGGGCGGACCGGTACCCGGCGGAGGTGTTCCGGCGGTTTGTGCTCTGCCCCCGAGTGGCCTTTGAGCCCATCACCGACTGGTCCGTCCCCCAGCCCGGCGCGGTGGGGGAGGTCATTGCCCTGCGGCAGCAGGGGGTGCCTGCCCTGCTGCGCCCCCTGGACGGGGCGGTACTGATGTGGCAGGATGGAAAATTTGTCCCAAAGGAGCCGGAGGAATGTGGAAAAGTCACCTTCCGGAAGGCGCCGGTGGAGCGGTTTCTCTACCGGCAGAACTGGTCGCTGGACCTCTGGACGGGGGAAATGTGGAAACCCCTCAGGCTGGCCGACCGGGCCTGGCACAAAAACAAGCTGAATGTCACCCTGCCCGCCGGGCGCTACCGGGTGCTCACCGCCCTGCGGCTGCCGGCGGGGGACCAGTTTGCCAACCGACTGGAGTTCACCCTGGAAGCGGGGCAGGAGCGGGAAATCCCGCTGGCGCTGCGGGACTGCTCGGTGGACGATCTCATCTCCCCCCGGGAGCTGCCTCTGGAGGAGCTGGGCGGGCCCCATGAAAAAGCCGCCCTCCTCCTCTGGCTGGAGGAGGGGGCGGAACCCACGGAGCATATTTTAAATGAACTCTCCGCCGCCCTGCCTGCCTTTCAGGCGCTGGACGGGGACGTGGTCTTTTTCCTGCGGCGGCCCGGCGCGGAACAGCAGGCCACCCTGGCGGGGCTGCTGGACCAATGGCCCCAGGTACAGCTGTTCTACCCCGAGTGGGGCTATCAGGTGGAGACGGTGGCCCGCCACCTGGGTCTGGACCCGGACAAGCCGCCTCTGGCGGTGGTACGGGACCAGGAGGGCCGGGCGGCCTACGCCTGCTGCGGCTACCAGGTAGGAGCGGCGGACCTGCTGCGGCGGGTGCTGGAGCAGCTGGTGTAAGTCACTCCTTAAAGTTCTTCAGATATTCCTCCACCGACCGGGTCATCTCCCGGGAGAAGTCTGAGTTATACTTTCGGGCACAGAAGGCCTGGAGCCAGTCGGCATAGGGCCGCTGGCCGGCGTTGTCGGCCAGCATCCGCTCCAGCTCCCCGGCGTTCATCCGGCGATAGCCGTTTTCATGAACAATGTAGGGCAGCGCCCGGCGGCGGGGCTTCTCTCTGGCCTGCTGCTGGGCGGTTGGATAGCCGAACACCACCATGGCCGCGGGGAACACATAGTCCGGCAGATTGAGCAGCTGCCGGTGGCTCTCGCACTGCTCCATCACGTCCCCGATGTAGCAGGAGCCGATGCCCAGGCTCCAGGCGGCGGTGACGGCGTTCTGGGCGGCAATGTTGGCGTCGGAGCAGGCCAGCAGCAAGTCCCCCACCCCCGGCTTCCGGGGCTGGCAGCCGCCGGCATCAAAGGCGTCGTACCACTTCTGGCAGTCGGCGCAGAAGATCAGCACCAGGGGCGCCTGGGCGATAAAGGGCTGGTGGTCGCAGGTCTCCGCCAGGGTATCCTTCAGCTTCTGGTCGGTAATGTCCAGAATGGTGTACAGCTGCTGGTTGCCCGCCGTTGGGGCGGCGCAGGCGGCCTCCAGGATGGCCCGCTTGTCGTCGGGGGCGATGGGCTTTTCCAGATAGGCCCGCACCGATTTGCGGTCCCGAAGCTGATGCAAAACGTCATTCATTGACAAAACCTCCTGAATGGATGTGAAAATATGCAAGAAAAACGCTATTCCGTAGCAGGGCAGGACACCCTGCTCCCCTTCCTGCTGGCCCATGTGACCGGCAAAAGCCGCAACAGCGTCAAGTCCCTGCTCACCCGCGGGCAGGTCCAGGTGGACGGCAAGACCGTCACCCGCCACGACCATCCCCTCTTGCCGGGGCAGACGGTGGTGGTGCTTCCTCAGGGCGCGGGAGACAAAAAGGCCCCCTTCCCCATCCTCTACGAGGACGGCAGGCTGCTGGTCATCGAAAAGCCCGCCGGTCTGCTGAGCATGGCCACCGACAAGGAGAAGGTGCGCACCGCCTACCACATGGCCACCGACTATGTCCGCAAGGCCGATCCCCGGAACCGGATCTTCATTGTCCACCGGCTGGACCGGGCCACCTCCGGCGTGCTCCTCTTCGCCAAGGACGAGGAGACCAAGCGAGCCTTCCAGGATAACTGGGACAAGCTGGTGGGCCGCCGGGGCTATCTGGCGGTGGCGGAGGGCAGGCCGCCCAAGGACTCGGATACCATCCGCACCCTGCTGCGGGAGAACGCCGCCCACAAGGTGTACTCGGTGCGCTCCGGCGGTAAGGAAGCAATAACTCATTATACCATGCTCAGCGCCGGAAAGGAATACGCCCTTCTGGAGATCGATCTGGATACCGGCCGGAAAAACCAGATCCGGGCCCACCTCAGCGAGCTGGGCTGCCCGGTGGCCGGGGACCGGGACTACGGAGCCGCCACCGATCCTCTGGGGCGGCTGTGCCTCCACGCCCATGAGCTGGTGCTCACCGACCCCTTCACCGGAGAGGAGCGTATCTTCCGGGCGGAGGCCCCCGCCGGGTTCCGAAAGCTGACCCGGTAAAACTTACAGGCCCAGTTGGGCCCGGGCCTGGTCCCGAAAGGCCACCAGCTCTGGATAGTCGTAAAAAAAGTTCTGCTTCTGCTCCCACACCGACGTGCCGGTGGGCTTGTCGTAGAGCACAAAGTAGGAGAAGCACTCGGCGATATCCTCGGAGGGGCTGGTGGCGGCGTAGTCGGTGATGAAGTCATCCTTATGCCGCAGATAGAAGTTGATGCTCTCCGGGTCGGCCAGCCGGTCGTCCAGGTAGTCCTTCCAAAAGCGCTGGTAGAAGGCATTGAGATAGGAGTCCGGGTTGCTCACCAGATCGGTCTCCCCGTAGCAGTCGTAGCGCTTGGGCGCGCCGTAGGTCACCTGACGATCATTCAGGGTCAGATAGTGGGCATACTCATGATACACCGTCTCGGTGAACTCCACAGGATCGCCTGCGTCCTCCGGGTCCACCGCCAGTTCCCACTGGACTCCGTTGTCGTCCGCCGGGACCACATAGGCCAGGATGTCGTCTTTCCCGTCGCTGAAAATGGTGAAGCGGGTGAAGGGCTTCAGGCTTCCCTCAGGCAGCAGGGCATTGACCTTGTCCCACAGGGCCCGGTACTCCGCCTTGTCCGATTTGTCGGGGATGAGGGTGCCGTCCGCCCCGATCTCATATCGGGCCAGGGCAGGAGGCTCCTCCTGCCCCTCCGCCTTCTCCGGTTCCTCCAGGTAGCGCTGGGTGAAGTCCTCATACAGCTGGTTGAGCTGGTCCACCAGTTCCTCCTCCTGGGAGGACAGCTCCCACCGGCCCTCCTGGGCCCGGGCCTGCCGCAGGGGGACCAGTTCCTCCAGCAGGTTTTGGACCTGATCCTTCTCCATCTGGGTCAGCCTGTCCGCCAGCTGGCCCAGCTGAATGGTGGCCAGCCGGGCCGCCTCGGCCGGGACGTTGGGACCAGCGGTGTCCGCCGCCGGTCTGGTACAGGCGGACAGGAACAGCAGGGGCAGGAAAAGCAAAACAGGATTGGGTCGTCTCATGGTAAACACCTCGTTTTCGTCAGCGCCGGCAGAGCCGGCGTAGTGGGGCGATTGTACCACAGCAGCCCGGGCAGCGGAAGAAAGCTAAACAAATCTACAGGAAAACGTCAGATGTTCCATAGAAACGGCAGAAGGACGGGATCAGATGGTCCCGTCCTTCTCAGACTGTCGAAAAAGGCAGAAGTGATGCCAGAGAGAGCTCAGTTCTTGCACCGTGGAAAAGCCCTCGGAAGAGTTTTGCCGCCCGCAGGCGGCAAAATAGAGTAAGCATCTGTTTTTTCCAAGGACATGAGCCTTGGAAAAACACTTCTCAGCCCACAAGCGTGCGCGCTTTGCACGCGCGACGCAGCGGGCTGCATCCCCTCTCAAAAATGCAAGCATTTTTGAGAGGCGTGTCGAGGTTTCTCGACACGCTGGACAAAAGGACGGGACCATATGGTCCCGTCCTTCTGTCTGGGAAGGTATAGGAAGGCATAGAAGATAGCAAAGTTACAGCTTGACCACCCAGCCGTGGGGATCGGGCTGGGTCCCCCACTGGATGCCGGTGAGGGTGTCATACAGCTTCTGGGCCAGAGGGCCGATCTTGCCGCCGTTGACCACAACATGCTTGTCCTCCCAGCCCATCTCGCCGATGGGAGAGATGACAGCGGCGGTACCGGTGCCCCAGGCCTCCTTCAGGGTGCCGCTCTGCCCCGCCTCGAAGAGCTCCTCCGCGGTGATGAGCCGCTCCTCCACCTTCAGGCCCCAGCTCTTGAGCAGTTCAATACAGGACTTGCGGGTGATACCGGGCAGCACGGAGCCGGTGAGCATGGGGGTGACCACCGTATCCTCGATCTGGAACATGACGTTCATGGAGCCCACTTCTTCAATGTACTTGCGGTGGACGCCGTCCAGCCACAGCACCTGGGCGTAGCCGTTCTGCTCGGCCCGCTCACCGGCCCGGATGGAGGCGGCGTAGTTGCCGCCGCACTTGGTGTAGCCGGTGCCGCCCTTGACGGCCCGGACATCCTCGCTCTCCACGTAGATCTTCACCGGATTGATACCCTCGGCGTAGTAGGCGCCTACGGGGCAGGTGATGATGGCAAAGATATAGTCGTGGGCGGCGTGGACCCCCAGGGTGGGGGTGGTGGCAATGATGAAGGGACGGATATACAGGGAGGTACCGGGCTGATCGGGCACCCAGTCCGCCTCCAGCCGCACCAGCTGCTCGATGGCAGCCAGAGCGTCCTCCTCATCCAGGGGCGGGATGCACATCCGCTCACAGGAGGAGTTGATGCGCTTGACGTTCTCGGTGGGACGGAAGAGCTGAATAGTACCGTCGGGAGAGCGGTAGGCCTTCAGGCCCTCAAAGACCTCCTGCGCATAGTGGAACACCATGGCGGAGGGGTCCAGCGCGATGGGGCCGTAGGGAACGATGCGCCCGTCGTGCCAGCCCTGGCCGGCGGTGTAGTCCATCAAAAACATATGGTCGGTAAAGGTTCTGCCGAACACCAGCGTGGAGGGATCGGGCTTGGGCTTGCCCACTGCGGCACGCTGAACAGGATATTCCTTCATCAGGATGGCCTCCTTGCAGTTTCATTGCTTGTCTTCAGTATGACAGGGTAAAGAAAAAAAGAATGTAAACCGTGATACAAAGCCGAAAATATACCGGCAGGTTTCCCTGTCTCCTTCTCCTGTATGGTAGCACAAACCGGCCGGAAAGACAACCAGGGCGGGAGTTCCTGCCGCAGCACTTGTAATTTGGCCGGGGATACGATATAATACTTGGGCTAATATGCCGAAAGAGGGTATTGAACCGATGAAATTAGGTATCGTGGGCCTGCCCAACGTGGGCAAATCGACCCTTTTCAACGCCATCACCAATGCCGGCGCCGAGAGCGCCAACTATCCCTTCTGCACCATTGACCCCAACGTGGGCGTGGTGGCAGTACCCGACGCCCGTCTGGACGCGCTGACCGAGATGTACCACCCCAAAAAGACCACTCCCGCCGTGGTGGAGTTCGTGGACATCGCCGGTCTGGTGAAGGGCGCCAGCCAGGGTCAGGGTCTGGGCAACAAGTTCCTGGCCAACATCCGGGAGTGCGACGCCATCGTCCATGTGGTGCGCTGCTTTGACGACGAGAACATCATGCACGTGGTGGCCGACACCAGCACCAATGTGCCTGTGGACCCCGCCGGGGATATCGGCGTCATTGATATTGAGCTCATCATGGCCGATGTGGAGATGGTGGAGCGCCGCATCGACAAGGCCCAGAAGGCCGCCAAGGGCGACAAGAAGTACCTGCGGGAGGTGGAGGTGTTCACCGCCCTGAAGGATTGGCTCAACGACGGCAACTCCGCCCGCTCCTTCGAGTGCGACGAGGACGACGCCGCCATCATCGCCACCGCCGAGCTGCTCTCCCTGAAGCCCATCATCTACGCCGCCAACCTGGACGAGGACGGCTTTGCCGACTGCCACAGCAACGCTTACTACAAGATCGTGGAGGATCTGGCCGCCAAGGAGGGCGCTCAGGTCATCCCCGTGTGCGCCAAGCTGGAGGCCGAGATCGCCGAGCTGGACGCCGACGAGAAGAAGATGTTCCTGGACGACCTGGGCATCGCCGAGTCCGGCCTGGACCGGCTCATCAAGGCCAGCTACGCCCTGCTGGGTCTGATCTCCTTCCTCACCTCCGGCGAGGATGAGTGCCGTGCCTGGACCATCAAGAAGGGCACCAAGGCTCCCCAGGCTGCCGGTAAGATCCACACCGACTTTGAGCGGGGCTTCATTCGGGCCGAGGTGGTCAACTTTACCGACCTGATGGCCTGCGGCTCCATGAACGCGGCCAAGGAAAAAGGCCTTGTACGTTCTGAAGGTAAAGAGTATGTCATGAAAGACGGCGATATCGTCCTGTTCCGGTTCAACGTCTAATGAATGCAAGAAAACCCGCCCCTGAGCCCTAAAGCGGCTCACGGGCGGGTTTTTTGTGCGCAGGCCCCAACGAAGATAGAAATATCCCCGGACAGCTGTCTGGGGATCTTGGTGCCATCTCTTACTGGTACAGCTCCACCTCGTCGTCACAAAGTCCATTTTGCTCCGTTTCCGCCTGACAGTGAAAACTGCATATACCCCTCGCTCTTTCTCTCCCTACACAACCCACTACGTCGGGCTTGTACGGGGCCCTATCAACAAGTCCAAAGCGCTTTGACCACACACAGTGCCGCCCCGTCTGCAATGGGGAGAAGAAGCCCGCCAGATAATGGACCCTGGGCAGCCGCCCCTTTCTTTTTGATAAGCGATAGGATTTTTCCTCCATCTGTGATATAATGTTTCCCAATTCCCCAAGCGAAGGAGTTGCTTCCATGAAAATTATTGACATTTTAAACCAGGACCGCCCTACGCTGTCCTTTGAGGTGTTCCCCCCCAAGACCAGCGACACCTATGATTCCGTGGCCAAGGCCACCCAGGACATCGCGGCCCTGCGGCCTGACTTTATGAGCGTCACCTACGGCGCCGGCGGCGGCACCAGCGACTACACCGTGGGCATTGCCGCCGGCATCCAGCAGCAGTACGGCGTGGATGTGCTGGCCCACCTGACCTGCGCCTCCTCCACCCGGGAGCACGTGGCCCAGGTACTGGAGCATCTGAAGGAGAAGGGCATCCAGAACGTGCTGGCCCTCCGGGGAGACATTCCAGAGGGGGGCGCTCCCGCCCACGACTATCAGTACGCCGCCCAGCTGGTCAAGGACATCAAGGCCCACGGCGACTTCTGCATCGGCGGGGCCTGCTACCCCGAGGGACACCCCGAGTCCCCCACCAAGAACGCCGACATCGACCATCTGAAAGCCAAGGTGGAGGCAGGCTGCCAGTTCCTCACCACCCAGATGTTCTTTGATAACAACATCCTCTACAACTTCCTCTACCGCATCCGGGAGAAGGGGATTACCGTGCCGGTGGTGGCGGGTATCATGCCGGTGACCAACGGCAAGCAGATCGCCCGCATCTGCAAGCTGTCGGGCACCTATCTGCCTGAGCGGTTCAAGGCCATTGTGGACAGGTTCGGGGACAACCCCGCCGCCATGCGTCAGGCCGGCGTGGCCTACGCCGCCGAGCAGATCATCGACCTCATCGCCAACGGCGTGGAACACATCCACATCTACTCCATGAACAAGCCGGAGATCGCATCCTCCATCCAGTCCAGCCTGTCGGAGGTCCTGAAATGATCCATACCCCCCGCGCCGAGGCCCTGCGCTATCTGGGCTGCCGGGGAACAGAGCCTGACGGGGCCACCGCCGCCCTGCTGAAAGAGCGCATCCAGGCGGTGGAGGGGGCCGCCGACCCCCGGTGGACTTCTGTAGAGGTCCCCCTCACCCTCCGCCCCGGCGGGGTGGAACTGGGGGACTGGTCCATCCACAGCGGAAAGCTGCGCGCCCACCTGGAGGGCTGCACCGCCGCTCTCCTCTTCGGAGCCACCCTGGGCGTGGGGGTGGACCGGCTCATTGCCCGCTCGGCGGCGGGCCAGGTAGCCCGTGCCGCCGTGGACCAGGCAGTGGCAGCCGCCCTCATTGAGGCGGTGTGTGACGATGCCTGCGACCAACTGGCGGAACGCTACCCCGGCAAATACCTGCGCCCCCGGTTCAGCCCCGGCTACGGAGATTTCCCTCTCACCGCCCAGCCCGAGCTGCTGCGGCGGCTGGACGGCCCCCGGAAGATCGGCCTCACCGCCACCGACACCTGCCTGCTGGCCCCCATCAAGTCGGTGACGGCGGTAATCGGTGTGGCCGATACCCTCGGCAAATGCCATGCCGGAGGCTGCGCCACCTGTTCCAAAACCAACTGCGCCTTTAGGAGAGATACCACATGAAATTCATCGACGCGCTGCACAGCCAGCGCCTGTTTTTTGACGGCGGCACCGGCACCCTGCTTCAGGCCCAGGGCCTGAAGGGCGGCGAGCTGCCCGAGACCTGGAACCTGCTCCATCCGGACCGCATTTCCGCCCTCCACCAGGCCTATCTGAAGGCGGGGAGCAACATCCTGTGCACCAACACCTTCGGGGCCAACGCCCTGAAGTTCCCCGCCGGAGGGGAGTTTGATCTGGAGGAGCTGGTGACCGCCGGTGTGCGTCTGGCCTGCGAGGCCAGGGACGCCGACCCCCGGCCCGACGTGTTTGTGGCTCTGGATATGGGTCCCACCGGCAAGCTCCTGAAGCCCATGGGCGACCTGGACTTTGAGGCCGCGGTGGCCCTGTATGCCCAGGTGGTACGGGCGGGCGCCGCCGCCGGGGCCGACCTGGTACTCATCGAGACTATGAGCGACTCCTACGAGGCCAAGGCCGCCGTGCTGGCCGCCAAGGAGAACTGCGACCTGCCGGTAGTAGTCACCACGGTCTACGGCGAGAACGGCAAGCTGCTCACCGGCGGCACCCCCGCCTCCACCGTGGCCCTGCTGGAGGGCCTGGGCGTGGACGCCCTGGGCGTCAACTGCGGCCTGGGCCCCGCTCAGATGCTGCCCATCGTGAAGCAGCTGCTGGAGTATGCCTCAGTGCCTCTGATCGTCAACCCCAACGCCGGTCTGCCCCACGCCTGCGACGGCTGCACCGTCTTTGACGTGGGCCCGGCGGAGTTCGCCGTCCACATGGGGGCCATTGCCGACCTGGGGGTACAGATCCTGGGCGGCTGCTGCGGCACCTCCCCCGACCACATCAAGGCCGCGGTGGAGGTGTGCCGGGACAAGCCCTTCACCCCCGCCGTAGACCGCGGCCGCACCCTGGTGTCCTCCTACGCCCAGGCGGTGGAGATCGGCCCCGCCCCCGTGGTCATCGGCGAGCGCATCAACCCCACCGGAAAGAAGAAGTTCCAGCAGGCCCTGCGGGACCACAACATTGAGTACCTCCTCAATGAAGCCTTTGCCCAGGAGGAGGCCGGGGCCCAGGTGCTGGACGTGAACGTGGGCCTGCCCGAAATCGACGAGCCCGCCCTGCTGGTGGAGGTGATGGAGTCCCTCCAGGCCGTCCTTCCCCTCCCCCTCCAGCTGGACACCTCCGACCCGGAGGCCATGGAGCGGGCCATGCGCCGCTACAACGGCAAACCCATGCTTAACTCGGTGTCCGGCAAGGCCGAGAGCATGGCCGCCCTCTTCCCCCTGGTGAAGAAGTACGGCGGCGTGGTGGTGGGCCTTGCCCTGGACGAGAACGGCATCCCCGCCACAGCGGAGGGCCGGCTGGCCATCGCCAAAAAGATTTGCGATACCGCCGCCCAGTACGGTATTTCCAAAAAGGAGATCGTCATCGATCCCCTGACCCTCACCATCTCCTCCGAGCCGGAGGCCGCCAAAATTACCCTGGAGGCGGTAGGCCGCATCAAGAAGGAGCTGGGGGTGTCCACCATTCTGGGCGTGTCCAATGTGTCCTTCGGTCTCCCCAAGCGGGAGCTGGTGAACACCGCCTTCTTCACCATGGCCCTCCAGCAGGGGCTGGACTGCGCCATTCTCAACCCCAACAACGCCGCCATGATGGGGGCCTGGCGGAGCTATCAGGCTCTCCTGGGTCTGGACCCTCAGTGCGGCCGCTACATCGCCGCCTACGGCGGGCAGGAAGCCCCTGCTGCCCCGGTTTCTTCCACCGACGGCCCCTCCCTCACCGACTGCGTCCTGCGGGGCAGCAAGGAGGGGGCGGCCCAGGCCGCCAAGGCCGCCCTGGACGGCGGCAAGGCCCCCCTGGACATCGTAGACAGCGTGCTCATCCCCGCCCTGGATCAGGTGGGTCAGGGCTTTGAGAAGGGCACCCTCTTCCTGCCCCAGCTGCTCATGAGCGCCGAGGCCGCCAAGGCCGCCTTTGAGGTGGTACAGAACGCCATGTCCGGCGAGGACCGGCCCAGCCAGGGAGCCGTGGTGCTGGCCACCGTCCAGGGGGACATCCACGACATCGGCAAGAACATCGTCAAGGTACTGCTGGAAAACTACAGCTTTACCGTCATGGACCTGGGCCGTGACGTGGCCCCGGAGCGCATCGTGGAGGCCGCCGGACAGCCCGGCGTGCGCCTGGTGGGCCTCAGCGCCCTGATGACCACCACGGTGGTGAGCATGGAGGAGACCATCCGCCAGCTGCGGGAGACCTGCCCCCAGGTGAAGATCGTGGTGGGCGGCGCGGTGCTCACCCCCGCTTACGCCGATCAGATCGGGGCGGACTGCTACGCCAAGGACGCCATGGCCACCGTCCGATACGCCAAGGAGATCTATCAGAGCTGATAAACACAAAAGCAGATATGCGGCATTACGCCCTCCATGTCAGGGAAAGGTAATCCATATCAGAATGCCATGGCGGAACATTTCTTTTCCATTCTCAAAACAGAGTGCATTTACTGTGACTGAACTGATCCAGTAAAAACGGACAGTGACAAAAGACCCCCTGATGTAGGAAAATAGACTACATCAGGGGGTCTTGGTGGTTCTAATTACTTGTACAGCTCCACCTCGTCGGCACAAGCGCCACATCCCTCGCTTCGCCGCATACGGCAAAGCTCTCTCCTTTTGCCGTGCCTCCTCTCCCATGAACAGTCAACTGCCCATGGGGTCCCAACAGGCGCTCCCAACGCTCCTTGGCGGCCAGACCCAAAACGCTTGCACGGCGCAATGCGCCGCCCCATCTTGGATGGGGCCCCACGAAGATGCCGACGACAGAAAGACCCCCGGGCAGTTGCCCGGGGGTCTTGGTGGTTCTAATTACTTGTACAGCTCCACCAGACGGGTCAGGTGCTCCCAACGCTCCTTGGCGGCTTCTTCGTTCTGAGCGAAGAGCTCCTTGGCGCGCTCGGGGAAGGCACGGGTCAGGGAGGAGTAACGAGCCTCGTTCATCAGGAACTCCTGATAGCCGCCAGCGGGGGCCTTGGAGTCCAGGGTGAAGGGGTTCTTGCCCTCGGCCTTGAGAGCGGGGTTGTACCGGAACAGGTTCCAGTAGCCGCAGTCCACAGCCTTCTTCATCTCCTGCTGGCAGTTGGCCATGCCGCCCTTGATGGAGTGCATCTCACAGGGAGCGTAGCCGATGACCAGGGAAGGACCATGATAGGCCTCAGCCTCGGTGATGGCCTTCAGGGTCTGGTTGGGATTGGCGCCCATGGCGATCTGGGCCACGTAGACGTAGCCGTACTGCATGGCGATCTCGGCCAGGCTCTTCTTGGGCTGGGTCTTACCGGCAGCGGCGAACTGAGCCACCTGGCCGATGTTGGAGGACTTGGAAGCCTGTCCGCCGGTGTTGGAGTACACCTCGGTGTCGAACACGAAGATGTTGACGTCCTCACCGGAAGCGATGACGTGATCCAGGCCGCCGTAACCGATGTCGTAGGCCCAGCCGTCGCCGCCGAAGATCCACACGGACTTCTTGTTCAGGTACTCCTTCTCCTTCAGGATCTCACGGACCAGGGTGCAGGCCTCGCAGTTGCAGCCCTCGCGCTGGCCGATGACGGCCTCCATGGCAGCGACGTAAGCCTTGGTGGCCTCGCCGTTGGCAGCGCCGTCCTCCATGGTGTCCAGCCACTTCTGACCGGCAGCCACGATGCCCTCGTCGGTGTAGTCCAGGGCGATCAGCTTGCGGGTCTGGTCAGCCAGACGGTCACGGATGGCCTTCTGACCCAGGTACAGGCCCAGGCCGTGCTCGGCGTTATCCTCGAACAGGGAGTTGGCCCAGGTGGGACCCTTGCCTTCCTTGTTGACGGTGTAGGGAGAGGTAGCAGCGGGGCCGCCCCAGATGGAGGAACAACCGGTGGCGTTGGAGACGTACATCCGGTCGCCGCACACCTGAGTGATCAGGCGGGCATAGGCGGTCTCGGCGCAGCCGGCGCAGGAGCCGGAGAACTCAAGCAGAGGCTGCTTGAACTGGCTGCCCTTGACAGTGGCGATATCCTCCACGTCGGCCTTGGGGGCAACCTTGGCCACCATGTAGTCGAAGACTTCCTGCTCGGCAGCCTGGGACTCCTGGGGCTTCATGGTCAGAGCCTTCACGGGGCAGGTGCTCACGCAGACGGTGCAGCCCATGCAGTCCAGGGGGCTGACCGCCAGGGCGAACTTGTACACGCCCTTGCCCTTGCCGGCCTTGATGTCCACGATCTTGGCCTGAGCGGGAGCAGCAGCGGCCTCCTCCTCGGACAGAGCGAAGGGACGGATGGTGGCGTGGGGGCAGACGTAGGAGCACTGGTTACACTGGATACACTTGGAGGCATCCCACTCGGGCACGGACACGGCCACGCCGCGCTTCTCGTAGGCAGCGGCGCCCTGGAAGAAGGTGCCGTCCTCGTGGCCGTTGACAAAGGCGGAAACAGGCAGGCTGTCGCCGTCCATGCGGCCCACGGGCTCCATGATGTCCTTCACCATCTTCACGGTGTCGGCATTGCCCTCCAGGTGCTCCTCAACGGGCTTATCCTCGGCGGTAGCCCAGGAAGCGGGCACCTCGAACTTGTGGAAGGCGGTGGCGCCGGCGTCGATGGCCTTGTGGTTCATGTCAACCACGTCCTGGCCCTTCTTCAGGTAGGAGTGGGTGGCGGCGTCCTTCATGTACTGGATGGCCTCGGCCTCGGGCATCACTTTAGCCAGCTTAAAGAAAGCGGACTGCAGGATGGTGTTGGTACGCTTGCCCATGCCGATCTCAATGGCCAGGTCGATGGCGTTGATGGTGTAGACCTGGATGTTGTGCTCGGCGATGTAGCGCTTGGCCACAGCGGGCATATGCTGATCCAGCTCCTCATCGGTCCACTGGCAGTTGATCAGGAACACGCCGCCGTCCTTCACGTCGCGGACCATGGGGAAGCCCTTAACGATGTAAGCGGGCACGTGGCAGGCCACGAAGTCGGCCTTGTTGATGTAGTAGGGGGCGCGGATGGGCTGATCGCCGAAGCGCAGGTGGCTGATGGTCACGCCGCCGGTCTTCTTGGAGTCGTACTGGAAGTAAGCCTGAACGTACTTGTCGGTGTGGTCGCCGATGATCTTGATGGAGTTCTTGTTGGCGCCCACGGTGCCGTCGCCGCCCAGACCCCAGAACTTGCACTCGATGGTGCCGGGGGCAGCGGTGTTGGGAGCGGGCTTCTCCTCCAGGGAGGTAAAGGTCACGTCGTCCACGATGCCCACGGTGAACTGGCGCTTGGGATTCTCGTGGGTCAGCTCCTCATACACGGCAAACACGTTGCTGGGGGGAGTGTCCTTGGAACCCAGGCCGTAGCGGCCGCCGATGATGGTGGCCTGACGGCCGGCGTTGGCAAAGGCGGTGACAACGTCCAGGTACAGAGGATCGCCCAGAGCGCCGGGCTCCTTGGTGCGGTCCAGGACGGCGATCTTGGTGGCGGTGGCGGGAATGGCCTCCAGCAGCTTGTCAGCGCGGAAGGGCCGGTACAGGCGGACCTTCACCAGGCCCACCTTCTCGCCGTGAGCGTTCAGGTAGTCGATGACTTCCTCAGCCACGTCGCAGATGGAACCCATGGCGATGATGACGCGGTCAGCGTCGGGAGCGCCATAGTAGTTGAACAGCTGATAGTTGGTGCCCAGCTTGGCGTTGACCTTGCCCATGTACTCTTCCACGATGCCGGGAACGGCGTCATAGTACTTGTTGGCGGCCTCGCGGTGCTGGAAGAAGATGTCGCCGTTCTCGTGAGAGCCGCGCATCACGGGACGCTCGGGGTTCAGAGCGCGCTTGCGGAAGGCCTCCACGGCGTCCATATCCACCATCTCGGCCAGATCCTCGTTGTCCCAGATAGCGATCTTCTGGATCTCGTGGGAGGTACGGAAACCGTCGAAGAAGTTGATGAAGGGAACGCGGCCCTTGATGGCGGCCAGGTGGGCAACGGCGCCCAGGTCCATGACTTCCTGGGGATTGGACTCACACAGCATGGCAAAGCCGGTCTGGCGGCAGGCCATAACGTCGGAGTGATCGCCGAAGATGTTCAGAGCGTGGGTGGCCACGGTACGGGCGGACACATGGAACACGGTGGGCATCAGCTCACCGGCCAGCTTGTACATATTGGGGATCATGAGCAGCAGGCCCTGAGAAGCGGTATAAGTAGTGGTCAGGGCGCCGGCGGCCAGGGAGCCGTGGACGGTACCGGCGGCACCGGCCTCAGACTGCATCTCCACCACGTTGACGGTAGTGCCGAAAATGTTCTTCCGGCCCTGAGCGGCCCACTGGTCCACATTGTCGGCCATGGGGCTGGACGGAGTGATGGGGTAGATGCCCGCCACTTCGGTGAAGGCGTAAGACACGTGGGCAGCTGCGGTGTTACCGTCCATGGATTTCAGCTTTCTAGCCATTGAAACGATTCCTCCTTGTTCGTTGTTCCAGGGCAATGGGAATCGGTCCCCGCCTCTCTCTGGAGACCGGGCCGGATTCCCATTACCCTGGCTTTTTCCCCGCTTACCGGAAAGAAACTTTCCCGGAGCGCCTTCATTGTAACACCATCCAAACCGTTTGTAAATCAAATCTTACTTATCTATGAAAATTTTCTTCATATTCGCATATCCCTAGGAATACACCCGGTTTTTCCTCTTTTCTTTGAAAAAAATTCAGAACTGTCTTTTTACTGCTGAACCGCCGGTACTAGACCGCACATTCTGGAACACTGGCTTTCCAACACAGCGCTCAATGCTGTTGGAACAGCGCTCTGGCGGCGGGCCGGCTTGTGTGTTATAATAAGCATAATGTATCCATATCAGCCTCCGAACCCCCGGATTCGGAGCAGAAAGAAGGTGTCAGGCCATGCTGTGTGAAGTGCGTTCCCTGGGCCTCACCGGCATCTCAGGCTATGAGGTGCGGGCGGAATGCGACCTGTCCGGCGGGCTGCCCGCCTTTGAGATCGTAGGCCTGCCCGACGCGGCGGTGAAGGAGGCTCGGGACCGGGTGCGCTCCGCCATCAAAAACTGCGGCTTCTCCTTCCCTGTCTCCCGCATCACCGTCAATCTGGCCCCCGCCGACCGCAAAAAGGGGGGCACGGTGTACGACCTGCCCATTCTGGTGGGCATCCTGGCGGCTGGAGAGCAGCTCCGCCTGCCCGCCGGCCCCTGCGCCTTCGTGGGAGAGCTGTCCCTGTCCGGGCAGCTGCGGCCCATCCCCGGAATGCTGCCCATGGCTCTGGCCGCCCGGCGGGCTGGTATCAAGGATCTGTACGTCCCCGCCTCCTCCGCCGCTGAGGCCACTCTGGCGGTTGGTGTGAATGTTTACCCGGTGGAGAGCGTCTCCCAGCTGGTAGCCCACCTGCGGGGGGAGACCCCCATCCTCCCCGCCGACCCCTGGACACCGGGGGCCGATCCGGAGGCGGAACTGGACTTTGCCGACGTGAAGGGTCAGGAGAACGGCAAGCGGGCTCTGGAGATCGCCGCCGCGGGAGGCCATAACCTTTTGATGGTGGGCCCGCCGGGCTCGGGCAAATCCATGCTGGCCCGCCGCCTGCCCTCCATCCTCCCCGACATGACCCGCCGGGAGGCTCTGGAGTGCACCGAGGTCCACTCGGTCATGGGGCTGACCAGCGAGACCCGTCCCCTCCTTACCCAGCGGCCCTTCCGGGCCCCTCACCATACCGTCTCCGCCATGGGCATGGCAGGCGGAGGCTCTACTCCCCGGCCGGGAGAGATTTCCCTGGCCCACAACGGGGTGCTCTTCCTGGACGAGCTGCCCGAGTTCCACAAGGAGGTACTGGAAACCTTGCGCCAGCCTCTGGAGGACGGGGTAGTGCAGATCAGCCGGGTGGCGGGCACGGCGGTCTTTCCCGCCCGGTTCATGCTGGTGTGCGCCATGAACCCCTGCAAATGCGGCTGGTACGGTACCGACCGTTGCCGCTGCTCCCCTCAGGCGGTGGATAAGTACCTGAGCAGGCTGTCGGGACCCCTGCTGGACCGGATCGACCTGTATGTGGAGGTGCCCGCTCTGGACTTCGACCAGCTGTCCCGGCGGTCCGACGCGGAGCCATCCGCCGTTATCAAGGCCAGAGTGAACGCCGCCCGGGCCATCCAGACCGCCCGCTTCGGGCCAGAGGGGCCCGACTGCAATTCTCACATGGGCCAAACGGAGCTGGCCCGGTTCTGCCAGCTGGACGAGGCAGGCACCGCCCTTATGAAAGGGGCCTTCGACCGGATGGGCCTGACCGCCCGCAGCTACGACCGCATCCTGCGGGTAGCCCGCACCATCGCCGACCTGGACGGGGCCGAGCGCATCGGGGTGGAGCATCTGGCCGAGGCCATCCAGTACCGGGAGAGCGCCTCCCTGGGAAGGTGAGCCTAATAAACACAACAAAAAATGCGGCCCGGAACAATTCCTGTTCCGGGCCGCATTTTTTGTTAAAACTTGGTACCGCCAAACTCGTGGAAGGTGAGGTTCTTGTTGCGCTCCTCCGTCCAGTTAATGGCCCACTGGGACCCGAAGAGGAGCAGCTGGTTGCCCTTGTAGTCCTCCACCAGCTTGGTGTCGGTACCCAGGTTCAGGTCCTCCTCCTTCACCGGCTGGCCATCCTCGGTCTCGATCCACCGCAGGTACTCGTAGGGCAGGCCCTCCATATAGAGGTCCACGTTGTACTCGTTCTTCAGCCGGTACTCCAGCACATCAAATTGCAGGGTACCCACCACGCCCACAATGACCTCCTCCATGCCGGAGTAGGGGGTCTTGAAAATCTGGATGGCGCCCTCCTGGGCAATCTGCTCCATGCCCTTCAGGAACTGCTTGCGCTTCATGGTGTCCAGGGAGCGCACCCGCTTGAAGTGCTCGGGAGCGAAGGTGGGAATGGGGTCAAAGGTAAACTTCTTGGCGGCGGTACACAGGGTATCGCCAATGGAGAAGATGCCGGGATCAAACACACCGATGATGTCGCCGGCGTAGGCCTCCTCGATGATCTCCCGCTCGGCGGCCATCAGCTGCTGGGGCCGGGACAGGCGGATCTTCTTGCCGCCCTGAACGTGGTAGACCTCCTTGTCCGCCTCGAACTTGCCGGAAACGATACGCATGAAAGCGATCCGGTCCCGGTGAGCCTTGTTCATGTTGGCCTGGATCTTGAACACAAAGGCGGAGAAGCTGTCGTCCATGGAGTCGATGATCTCCTCCCCCGCCTTCCGGGGCAGAGGAGCGGTGGTCATCTGGAGAAAGTGCTCCAGGAAGGGCTCCACGCCGAAGTTGGTGAGGGCGGAGCCGAAGAACACGGGGGACAGCTTGCCGTGGCGCACCCGGTCCAGGTCAAACTCGGC
This sequence comes from Clostridiales bacterium, assembly GCA_022785125.1. Taxonomy (GTDB): domain Bacteria; phylum Bacillota; class Clostridia; order Oscillospirales; family Oscillospiraceae; genus Flavonifractor; species Flavonifractor porci. Next base: position 9,162 of record JALFRA010000027.1, on the reverse strand, counting down.
GGCAGCGCCGTCCAGCAGCTCGATCTCGTCGGTGAGCTGCTGATGGAGCCGCTCGGTGATCAGGCCGTCCAGATTGGGGTCGCCCAGCTCCACCTCGGTGGCGGTGGCGGCTTTGGCGCCGCCGTTGGAGGTAAAGTGGATGATCTTCCGGCTGCCCCGGTCGTACACGCCCTTGAAATCCTTGCCGCAGCCAATGGGCCAGTTGACAGGGTAGGTCTCGATGCCCAGCTCCTTCTCCAGCTCCTCCAGCAGTTCAAAGGAGTCCCGGGCCTCACGGTCCATCTTGTTGATGAAGGTGAAGATGGGGATGTCCCGCATGGCGCACACCTTGAACAGCTTCCGGGTCTGGGCCTCCACGCCCTTGGCGGCGTCGATGACCATGACGGCGGAGTCGGCCGCCATCAGGGTGCGGTAGGTGTCCTCGGAGAAGTCCTGGTGGCCGGGGGTGTCCAGAATGTTGATGCAGTAGCCATCGTACTGGAACTGCATGACGGAAGAGGTGACCGAGATACCGCGCTGCTTCTCGATCTCCATCCAGTCGGAGGTGGCGGCACGGGTGTTCTTCTTGCCCTTGACCTGTCCGGCCTGGGCAATGGCTCCGCCGTAGAGCAGGAACTTTTCCGTCAGGGTGGTCTTACCGGCGTCGGGGTGGCTGATGATGGCAAAGGTTCTGCGCCGTTTGATTTCAGATTCATATTGTGACATATTGAGTAACCTCCAGATTTCAGGGCGCGGAGCCATCATCAGCCCTCGCGCCTTTTGGCGCGTCCAAGCGTTTTCGCCTTGGCGAAAACCTTGCCGCAGGGCGGATTCATTCCGCCCGAGGATGTGAAATCATTTGGGACCCCATAAGGCCCCGCAGGGGCTTTATGGGAGCATGATGGCAAAGGTGCGCCGGCGCTTGATTTCAGATTCGTATTGAGACAAGGTATGGTTCCTCCTTGTAATAATATCAAAAAACAACGTATGGACGGTATTTACGGCGGACTGAGCCGCTCCACCGCCGCCGGGATATCCGCGAAGGCGTCCACCCGGGGCACCTCATGGTCGATGTGCCCAAAGCCGTAGGCGGCGTGAAGGAAGGGCACCCCCGCCTGGGCGGCGGCGTTGCAGTCCCCCTGGGTATCCCCGATGTACAGGGGCTTTTTCAGGCCGTTTCGGGTTACCACCAGGGCGATATTGTCCCCCTTGGGTTTGCCGGTACGGCCGGGGTTTTCATAGTCGGTGAAATACTTCCCCAGGCCATTGGCCTGGAAAAAGGCCTCGATGTAGCCGTCCTGGCAGTTGCTGACGATGAACAGGGGGTATTCCTGGGCCAGGATCTCCAGGGTCTCGGGCACCTTGGGATAGAGGATGCCGCCGTGGCGGGCCACATGGGCGTTCTCCTCCTCCAGCAGCCCGTCCAGCAGGGGCTGGATCTCCTTCCAATCCAGATCGGGCAGCAGCTTTTTCACAATATCGGGCAGCAGCATCCCCATACAGCCGATGAGCCGGGGCCGGGTGATCTGCCCGGCATACTGGGGCGCGAGGCGCTCCAACACCCGGTTCCAGGACAGACAGATGGCATCCACCGAATCCCACAGAGTGCCGTCCAGATCAAATAACAGTCCGTCAAACAAGAAAAAGCGTCTCCCGCTGAAATACATACTCTGATACTATATCATACCCGCCGCAGGCATTTCAAGCCTGCCGCCTCCGCCTTTTTGCACAAAAAGGCCCCGCCCGCCGGAATCTCCGGCGGGCGGGGCGGTATGACGGAATAGTAAAGAGAGGGGGCAACTCAGGCGGGCAGGGGCACCGCCGCCAGGGGCTGCTGGAAACAGCGCCGGGGCAGCTCGGATACAGCGGCACAGGCAGCCTTCCAAGCCTCCTCCCCGGACAGGTCCATCCGGGTCTGGAGATCCATGGCCAGCCGTCCGGCCTGACCGGCCAGCTCCCGGGCCAGTGCCCGGCCCAGGCCGGTCAGGTGGATCTTGCCGTAGCGCTCCTTGTCCACCAGGTTTTTGTCAATGAGGATGGACATCATACTGGTGACCGACGCCCGGGAGACCGCCAGCGACGCGGCAATGTCCTTGGAGGAGACCTCCAGCCGGACCTGGGAGAGATCGTAAATGGTCAGCAGATAGCGGATGTTGGTGTTGGTCAGTTCCATGGTATGCTCCTTCCTAGCGTTTGGCGGGTTCTTCCCGGCCGGGGTGACACATACCGGAGCATCCGCAGCTCCCGCAGGAACCGCCGCAAGAGCAGCTGCTCTTGCCGTGACGCCGGTTGTGGATGCCCCGGGCCACAATGGCCGCGCAGAGGGCCGCAATGGCCAGACTGATGAGAATAGTGGGTAGCATAGAGATGCTCCTTTCCTTAATAAGATGGGCGGGGCGTCTTACTTGACGGCGGCCACCGCCCGCAGATTCGTGCCGGACTCCTCATACTTGTTTTTCCGCACCAGCAGGTAGATGAGCCCCGCCAGGCAGATCAGGGCGGCCACGGTGCCCGCGCCGAAGGCCACCTGGCCCAAAATCAGGCCGCCGATCTGGTAGACGATGAGGGAGATCACGTAGGCAAAGCCGCACATATAGCCGATGGCGGCCAGAGTCCACTTGGGGCTGTTCATCTCCCGCTTGATGGCGCCCATGGCGGCAAAGCAGGGGGCGCACAGCAGGTTGAAGATCAGGAAGGAGTAGGCGGAGATGGCGGTGAAGGCGGCAGCCATATCCACGGTCAGGTTACCGGGGTAGAGCACGCCGAAGGTGGAGACAACCTCCTCCTTGGCGATGAGGCCGGTGACCACAGCCACGGTAGCCTCCCAGAAGCCGAAGCCCAGGGGCGCAAAGATAAAGGATACGGCGTGGCCCACAGCGGCCAGCAGGGAGTCGTTGTTGTCCTCCACCATCTGGAACACGCCGTCCACGAAACCGAAGCCCTGGAGGAACCACAGAATGATGGAAGAAAGCAGGATGACGGTGCCGGCCCGCTTGATGAAGGACCAGCCACGCTCCCACATGGCCCGCAGCACGTTGCCGGCGGCGGGGGCATGATAGGCGGGCAGCTCCATGACGAAGGGAGCGGGATCGCCAGCAAAGCCCTGGGTCTTTTTCAGAATGATGCCGGAGATCACCACCGCCGCCACGCCGATGAAGTAGGCGGAGGTAGCCACCCAGGCGGAGCCGCCGAACAGGGCTCCGGCGAACAGGGCGATGATGGGCATCTTGGCGCCGCAGGGAATGAAGCCGGTGGTCATGATGGTCATGCGCCGGTCCCGCTCCTGCTCAATGGTGCGGGAGGCCATGATGCCGGGTACGCCGCAGCCGGTGGCCACCAGCATGGGGATGAAGCTCTTGCCGGACAGGCCGAAGCGGCGGAAGATCCGGTCCATAATGAAAGCGATGCGGGCCATGTAGCCGCAGTCCTCCAGCAGGGCCAGCAGCAGGAAAAGCACCAGCATCTGGGGCACAAAGCCCAGTACCGCGCCCACGCCGCCGATGATGCCGTCCAGCACCAGGGACTGGACCACGGGGTGGGTGTTCCAGCTGGTAAGGGCATTCTCCACCAGCACAGGGATGCCGGGTACCCAGACGCCGTAGTCGTCAGGATTGGGCTCAGAGACCTTGAGGGCTTCCTGATAGGCCTCCTCGGTGACGGGCACCACGGTGGTCTCGCCGGTCTCGTCGTCGTAGAAGTAGACCTCACTCTCGCCGGCCTCATAGCCCTCGATCATGGCGGAGGCCTCCTCCCAGGCGCCGGAGTCCTCCTCCCAGGCCTCGGTGTCGGCGGTAAATGGCACGAACCAGCCGTCGCCGAACAGGCCGTCGTTGGCCCAGTCGGTGGCCCGGGCGCCAATGGCGAAGGAACTGCCGCCCATGGCGATGGCATACACCAGGATCATCACCGCCACAAAGATGGGCAGAGCCAGGATGCGGTTGGTGACAACGCGGTCGATCTTGTCGGAGGTGCTCATGGAGTGGGCGGCCTTCTTCTTTTTCACGGCCTTGCCCACCACCGAGCTGATGTAGGCATAGCGCTGGTTGGTGATGATGCTCTCGGCGTCGTCGTCCAGCTCCCGCTCGCAGTCGGCAATGTGGGTCTCCAGGTGCTCCTTCAGCTCCCCGGTGAGATTGAGCGCCTCCAGCACCTTTTCGTCCCGCTCAAAGACCTTGATGGCGTACCAGCGAAGATACCGCCCATCCACCAGGCCGGCAATGGACTCCTCGATATGGGCGATGGCGTGCTCCACGCTGCCGGTGAACACATGGGGCAGCTCGCCGGCCTTCCTGGTCTTGGCCAGCTCCACCGCCCGCTGGGCGGCCTCTTTGCCGCCCTCGCCCTTCAGAGCGCTCATCTCCACCACCTGGCAGCCCAGGGCGTCGCCCAGCTTCTGGAGATCGATCACGTCCCCGTTCCTGCGGACCAGGTCGATCATGTTCACCGCCACCACCACCGGGATGCCCAGCTCAATGAGCTGGGTGGTGAGGTACAGGTTGCGCTCGATATTGGTACCGTCCACAATATTCAGAATGGCGTCCGGCTTCTTGTTCACCAGATAGTTCCGGGCCACCACCTCTTCCAGGGTGTAGGGGGACAGGGAATAGATACCCGGCAGGTCCTGGATGATCACATCCTTGTGGCCCTTCAGCTTGCCCTCCTTCTTTTCCACCGTCACGCCGGGCCAGTTGCCCACGTATTGGCTGGAGCCGGTCAGGGCATTGAACAGGGTGGTTTTGCCGCAGTTCGGGTTGCCCGCCAGCGCGATCTTCAACTCCATCTTCTTACTCCCTTCTTGATTAGCATTAGCTAACCATCCTTCTGAAAAATAGCCTTCCCCCAGGGGAAGGCGGGCGCACACTGTGCGCCCCTACGGGCTGCCAAAGAACCCTTACGCAATCTCAATCATCTCGGCGTCGGCCCACAAAACAGACTGTTTTGTGGGATCCCATTTGACTCAAATCAGCCGAAATCAATCCGGCTGATTTCAAGGTTTTGCCTCCGGCAAAACGCTTGACGCCGCACCTGCGGCGAGCGCCGACGCCATAGAATTTCTACGCAATCTCAATCATCTCGGCGTCGGCTTTACGTACGCTCAGTTCATAGCCCCGCACGTTCAGCTCCATGGGATCCCCCAGGGGAGCCACCTTTCTGATCTGGATGGCCACACCTTTGGTAATACCCATATCCATAATGCGGCGCTTCACCGCGCCCTCGCCGTGGAGGCGCACCACCGTGACGGTGTCCCCCACCTTGGCGTCCTTCAGCGTTCTCATTGCTCCACTCCTCTCAAATCATGATTCGTCCGGCCATGTTCCGGTCCAAGGCGATGCGGCTGTCTTTTACCTGTACGATCAGGTTCCCGCCCATCTCGCTGACCACAGTGACTGTGGCGTCCATCACAAAGCCCAGCTCGGCCAGGTGCTGGCGCAGTTCATCCTTTCCCGTGATTTTCCGGATGGTGACCGGCTCTCCCTGTTTCGCCAGTGTCAGCGGCATCATAGTTCCTCCCTCCCAACGGCGGCAAAGCCGCCCGTGATAATAGATCTTAATCCAACTTTGGTTAGCTATAGCTAACCTCCTCTAACGTGTATGAGTTTACATCAACTAACCTCCATTGTCAATCCCCTTTTTTAAAAATTTTGCTTTCCTCTCCTGCGCGCCGCTTGACTCGTACATTTGTTTTATTTATAATGAACCTATCTTATTTAAGGAGGCGGAGCCCTATAAAACAGGTCAAAATCACCGTTTTACGCAAGCAGCTCTATCCCGATCTTGTCCTCTGCTATCTGACCGAGCCGCCGGAGGACTGTGTCTGCGGTTTCTTTGAGGAAGGCGACGCCTTCCTCTACACCGGCGGAGCGGAAATGCCGGCTGGCTTCTGCCCCTGGGCCTGGATCGACATTTACCGCTCGGTCTCCGCCTTATCCTGCGGGGCCACCTACACCCCCTGGCAGCAGGAAGAGGGCACCTCAGTGGTGTGCTGCACCGACGGCATCCGTCCGGTCAGCTTTCTATTGGAAGCGGTGGACCCTGTCTGAGCGGCAAAAAACGGGCGGCCCTGAAGGCCGCCCGCTTTTTACTGCTCCACCAGTTCCCCCAGCCGCAGCAGGGCGGCCAGCAGCACCAGCAGAGAGGCCCAGAAATTAACCTGTCCTCCCTGCTCTCCCCTGCCCTTCACTCCCAGGCAGAAGAAGTACCCCAAAGCCAGCACCACCAACACAGAGCTGACCTGCCGCAGACCCGTCACATCGGGAGCCTTCCCCGTACAGTATAATCCCCGCCGCTGTTTGTCCAGGGCCAGCCAGGACAGACAGATAGACCCCAGCAGGATACTGAGAAAAAACAGGGATCGGTCCGCTGTCCTGATCTGTTCCTGTAATACCTGCTCTTGCATCAAAAGCCCCCCTCTCACCAGTTTATCGGTGAGAGGGGGGCTTTGTGACGCTTACACGCCGGGATTCTTGGTAAAGTGGATGGTGTAGGACTGCTCCTCGTTCTCATTGTCCGAGGCGTCCTTCAGGGCGCCGGCGGCCAGATCGAACTTGAAGGTACCCTCCACATACTTATTGCCGTTGTGGTTGGTGACGGTGATGTGGAGCTTGGTGGGATCGGCCTCGTCGATGACAAAGGTGCCAAACTCGTGGCCGTCGATGGTGATGTGCTGGGTCTGATCCCCGGCAACCACCGCCTCGCTGAGGGTGACAGTGAGGCTGGTGAACTCCTGGCCCTCGTCAAAGTTGACGGTGGCGCCGTCCTCCACCACCTGGTCGTCAATGGCAAAGCTCACCACGGTGGGAGCGGTGGTGTCCAGGGGCACGGACACGTCGGAGACGGTCATCTCCTCATCCACAAAGTACATGGAACCAAACTGGTTGCCCGCCTTGTCCTTCACAGAGAAGTAGAAGGTCATGGGACTGCCGTCGGCGGCCTGACGCAGCAGGGCGGTGGCCACGGGGTTCAGGGTGATCTCCCACTTCTGCTCGCCCTGGGTGTCCGTGTACGCGCTGGTGTAACCCAGTCCGCTCTCCTCGTCCAGGAACTCATAGCTCTTGGCCTCCACGGTGAACTCGGGGAAGCTGGCCTCCAGGCTGTGGTCGATCTCCAGGTAAGCCAGCTCACCATCGTCGGACACAGGCACGGTGAGGGTCAGGGTGTCGTCGTCGCCCAGCAGGGTAACGCTCTCCTTCTCCAGCACGGGAGCGGTGACGTCGGCCTCGGCCTCCTGCTCAAAGGCCACGGTCCAGACGTAGTAGGGGGTACGGCCCTCGTCGTCCTTCAGGGCCACATGACGGCGGGCGGTGAGGTAGCCGGCAGAGTTGCCCGCCTCGTCAAAGAGTTCCTTGCCGTAGCGCATACCATCACCCAGCTTGGCGCTGTTGAAGTCAAAGGTCCAGACAAACTCGGTCTCGTTGTCCACATACAGGTTGGTGATCTGCACGTCGCCGGAGATGACGTAGCCCGCGGACTGGAGAGCCTCGTTGCTCACCACGTCGCCCTCGGGGGTGGAGGAGCTGCCGATCTTGGTCAGCACCCCGTCCTCCTTGGTGTACAGCGCCTCAGAGAAGCGGATAGTCACCTTGCCCTCCTCTTCGCTCACCTGAGCGATGGAGGGAGCCGGATCAGCGGGCTCCTGGCCACCGTCGCCGCCGTCGCCGTCGCCGTCGGAACCACCGCCGTTACCGCCGCCGGAACCGCCGCCATTGCCGCCGCCGGAACCACCGCCGTTACCGCCGCCGGAGCCTCCGTTGTTATTGTCGCCGCCCACCTGGTTACCTTCGCTGTCGGTGGGCTGATCCACGCCGTCGGTCACCTCCAGGCTTCCGGGCAGCCTGCCGTCCAGCACCACGCCGTCGGCGTTGACGGAGGCCTTGTCGATGGAGCCCTGGTTATCCACCTGGGCAGCGGCGTTGAGGGCCAACTCCTTTACGGAGGCCTCCTTCTCCACCGCCAGCTGAGCCTCGGCGTTGACGCTCATGTAGCCGGCGGAGGTGCTGCCGGAGAGGGTCAGCTCCACGGGAGCATCCACCTTCACGGTGGCGGCGGTCAGATCCTGAGCGGTGATCTTGGCTCCGGCACTGCCGGGAGCCACCACCAGACCGGCGGCCTGACCGGACACCTCCACCTGGGCGCCGCTGCGGGCGGCGGACTGACCGGCGTTGACCACCACAAAGCGGCCCTCGTCCTCCGCCTCCACCTGGGCGGAACCGGTAATGTAATCGCTGACGGCCTTATCCATCAGCGCCATGATAGATGCCCGGTCAATGTTGGCCATGGGAGCCAGGTGGGAGCCGTCCTCCACGCCGGACAGGATGCCAAGTTCGGCCAGAGGAGCCAGATACCCGGCCGCCCAGCCGGCGGCGGTGCCGCCGTCCACAAACTGGCCCAGATTGGGCTCCTTCTCCTCACGAATACCCATGGCACGGGCAAACATCACCATGGTCTCCTGCCGGGTGATGGTGTGGGTGGCATTGCAGTTGGCCCCGTCTCCCTCCAGGATGCCTGCGGCAGTGCACTTCAGAATGGCGTCGGCGTACCACTCGTCGCCCTTCAGGTCGGCGTAGTGGTTGGGCGCCTTCTCGCTCAGGCCCAGCAGCCGCACAAAAATGGTGGCCAGCTCGCCGCGGGTCAGGTTGGCGGCGGGCCGAAACAGGCCCTGGTCGTCTCCCTCCACCAGACCGGCCTCCAGCCAGCGGTGAATGGAGTCAGCCGCCCAGCTCTGGCCCACGTCGGGCAGACTAGTCTCCCTGGCGGCAGCCAGGGCGGGGCTGCCCATGGACAGCCCCATGGACAGGGACAGCAACAGGGCCAGCGGTTTCTTTGCTTGCATGGGTAAATTCCTCCAAGTTACGATTATTGATAAAATATGGCGCATTTGCTCTGCAAAAATTCCATACTGGTTTGGTATTATACCATGTCGTGCTCCAGTGTCAAGGAATCGGGGCAGGCCAAATATTGCCATTCATTCAGGGCATAAAAAGAGGACCCGTCCCAGCATAACTGCCGGAACGGGTCCCGTGGAAAAGAGGAGAAGAACGCGAAATCACACAAAGCAGCGGATCAGGTTGTAAACACTGATGCCGGTAATGACCAGCAGCAGCCAGAAGAACAGCTTGTCCACAGCCTTGTTATCCATACGGCGGCTGAAGCTGCGGCCCATGGTGCCGCCCACCACGCCGCCCA
>JALFRA010000012.1 GCA_022785125.1 Clostridiales bacterium | reverse complement strand
CACGGTGTCGCTGTAGCCCTTGACGATGCCCTTGGAGGCGGCCCAGTTCACAGCGTCGGTGTACCACACGCCCTGTTCCACGTCGGTGAAAGCCAGGGTGGCCTCAGCCTTGGGCTGACCCTCCAGCCGCCACAGCATGGTGACCACCATGGCCCGGTTGGTGGTCATGAAGGGGGCAAAGGTGCTGGTGGAGGTGCCGTTCATCAGTTCCTTGTCATAGACATACTTTACGGCCTCATAGAACCAGTCGTTGGACTTCACATCGGTGAAGGGCAGGCCGGTGCTCACAGAACCGTCGTCCTTGGTGAAGGAGGCCTTTACGGTGACGGCAGAGGCAGGCATGGCAAAGGTGTACTTGCCGTCGCCCTTGTCGGTGAGCTTGACCTCGCTGCCGCTCTTGTCGGTAACGGTGAGCTTGTCCAGCTTATAGCCCTCGTCAGGCTTCACGGTCAGGGTAATGGTGAGGCCCTTGGAGGCGCGGGTACGGCTGGAGGTCACGGTACCGTTATCCGCCTTCTCCACGGTGATGGCGTAGGAGGTGGAGGGCGTGCTGCCAGAGTCCTCGATGGCCTGCATGGCATCCTCCAGAGCGGCTGCCGCGGCGGTCACCTCTTCCTTGGTGGCCAGAGGACTGGTGCTCAGAGCGCGGGCGTAGACCACAGCCTGGAACAGGTCGCCTTCCAGACCAGTGCTGGTAAAGCCCAGGCCCTTCTGGGACACGATTTCCTCCGCCTTGGCCAGCAGATCGTTCAGAGCGGTCTTATCCACAGCTTCATAAATCAGGAATTCCTGTACTTTGTAGACTGTACCGTTATTGCTGGCAACACCCTGCAGTTTGACATAGCGGGCGGAAACAGGGGCCTCCAGTGTGATCGTCTCTCTGGTTTCCTGATTATCGGTAATTTGCGCCGCCACATCCCAATTCTCTCCATCCATGGAGGTAAGGATCTGGAAGTTCTTGCCCACGCCGTTGGAGCGCCACTGGATCTCCACCTGGGAGATGGTGCGCGCCTGGCCCAGATCCACCGTCAGAGCGCTGTCGGCGTGGTCACCCTGCCAGTAGGAATAGAACTCAGAGGAGTTGTCATCGCTGGTGGTAAAGGCCTCGCCGTCAATAGCCTTCATGGCAATGCTGGTACGCTGTTCGCCGTCGTCATAGCTATCCCCGGAAGCATAGGACTTGCTGCCGGCAGCGGTATTCTGCGCCACATTTACCAGACCGTCATCGGCGCTGCCGGCCACCTCAGCTGCGGAAAGGGCCTTGTTATAGACCTTCAGGTTGGCTATCTGGCCGTGGAAGTCCTGCCCGATCTTCTCCAGCGGCAGCAGCACGGAGGAATACATGGTGGAAATCGCGCCAGGAGCCAGGCCATCCTGATCCGCTTTCTGAGACAGGAATGTGACCAGCTGACCATTCACATAGAGCCGGGTGGCCTGGAAGGTGCCGACAATGGTCACCTTGACCGAGGTGCCGTCAGTGGGAACCTTGTAGTTGAAGTCGCGGGTAAAGTAGTTGACATCGGCGCTCATATTGCCGTTGTGACCCGCGACCTGGATCCGGCCGTCATAGCCGGAGAAGAGGGAGGATTCTTCGGTGTTTGCAGCGCCGTCGTCCCCGGTGAGCTTCAGATCAAAGGACACTGTGTAGGGATAGGACATAGTCTTGAGGGGCGTTGTCAGCAGAGTATTGCCATCAAAGGCCAGCCAGCCATCCGTCACGGAACCGCCGGCCAGGGCGGCATCATAGCCGTTACCGCTGGCGTCATAGACGGTCTTACCGTCATCGGATACATTGGCAAAATCATAATCCAGCACCAGGGAGCTCTTGCTGTCAATCTCCATGGCGATCTGGGTACCAGGACCCTCAGCCAGACGGCTTGCCCGCAGTTCGTACTCAGTAAAGGTATCGTCCTCGTCTGTACCGTTCCAGGTCTTTTCGCTGACAATGGCAATGGCCCGCAGAACACGCTGGTGCACATCCCGCTCGGTCATGCCCTCCTGGCTCTGGTCGCCCCAAATCACGGCCTTGGCGCCCATCAGGTTGGGCTCACCCAGCAGGGGGTTGCCGCCGCCAAACATGGTGGGATTCCAGTCATAGAACAGGTACTCCGCGTTGGGCACATCCCGGCCACGGCGGCCCGGATTGCCGTACAGGAAGGCGTCCCGGGCGTTGATGACCTGATAGCCCTCCGCGGTTCGCTTGGCCGCATTGTCATAACCAGGGAACCAGATATCCAGCTGATAGTCCTCGGCCAGTTCAGCAGGCGTCTTGTCCAGCACTTCGCCGGCGGTGGAGAAGATGCCGGTCCCGGCGCCCCACATACGGACTTTGGTATCATCACCCAGGTTCGTCTGGATCACCTGGCGCATTGTGTCTGCAAACTTCACGAAGGCGGTAGAGGTATCTTCATTGTGTACCCAGTACTCGTCGGCGCCGATATGGACCACAGGTCCGTAAACGGCGGGCTCTTCACCCCGGGTATACTCGTCCCACAGGGTGGAGGCAAACTGGAAGGCCCGGGTCTTGTTTTCGCCGATCAGATCCAGCAGCTCCTGATAACCGGAGTTGCCGGTGGCAGTGGACGCCAGCATAGTGCCGCCGTCTCTCAGCCACGCAATATCATCCGGGTTTTCTTCCGCATATTTGTTGTAGAGCAGAGAGTGACCGGGCATATCCAGTTCGGTCATGACGTACATGCCCATGTCCTGACACATGGCCTCCAGTTCCCGCCACTGTTCCTTGGTGTAGGTGGGGTTACCCTGATAATCCTTGTTTTTGTTGTAGTAGTCCGCATTGACCAGTTCCTGCGGAATACCGGCGTGCTTGGTCTCAGAGATAAGGCTGGGGAAGGTTTCGCTCTCCAGGCGGTGGAAGCCGGAATGGGTTTCAAGTGTAGCGATGTTGCTGTTGCAGTTGTCGTTATCGCTGATGTGCAGATGATACTCGCTCATCTTGTACCACAGCATGATCTTGGCGTAGTCCTGCAGCTGCTGATAGCGGTAGGGCGTACGGGCCACATCCAGCATCAGTCCCCGGACCTCGTAGGCGGGATAATCCCGCATGATGCCCTTGGGGATGGCGCTGTGGGTCTCGTCCTGCCACAGGATCTGCTCGGCGGTGATGGTGCCGTACAGGCATCCGGTGTAGGTGGGGGCATAGATATGCAGGCCCTCATCATTGGTCACCATCAGGTAGCCTTCCTTACCCAGATCATAGGCGTTGGGATCGGTCAGAGACTCCAGATAAATGTCGTGGGGGCCGGTGGGCGCGGTCCCGGTCACCACCTCAAGGGTAATGCCGCAGATCTCTTCCACATCCGCCTTCATGTTGGCAGCAGCCTTTTCCAGACCCACGCCGGCGGCGTCATTGAGCACGATTTTGGAGTCGGCGGTCAGGGTAAAATTCCCCTCGTAGCCGTACCACTCCTGTACGGTGGGAATGACCTCCGGCTTATCATTGGGCTGGTCTACCACGGGGAACCAGGCGGCGGGATAGCTGTCGCTGTGGTCAGGGACGGTTACCGTCACGTTCTTTTCCGCGTAGTTTTCCTCATTGCCGTCCTGGCTGAGGCGAAGCAGCAGAGTGACATCCCGGGGACCGATGTTCCACTGACTGATCACACCGTCGTTGCTTACCACATTCTCCAGCTCGCTGCCCCGGACCATCAGGGTAGTGCCCTCCTTGGTCTCCGGAAGGGTGATGGCTTTATCTGCTTTGTCAGGGTTGGACACCGTAACGCCGGACAGGATTTCCTGCACATCCAGCGGCGGATGGCGGGTGGGATTGGTGCCCAGCACCTCGATCTCCGCGATATTCACATTATGTCCGCCGGGAGCCTGGGCATTGGTCTTGGTGATGTACATCCGCAGATAGCGACCCACCGGCTCCGCGCCCAGGGCCGGATTGGTCTTTGTGGTAATGGTGTCCCGGTTGGCCGCGGTATCGGCAATATTCTGGTCCGGGCCATTGGTCACAAAGGCGTTGGCTGAGGGGCGGTCTACGGTTGCCACCGTTTTCCAGGAACCTTCGTCCTCCGGAGTGTCGGTGGTCTGGATCACATAGTCCATGGCCCACACTTTAGCTTTGTAGGAAATGCGGATCTGCTCCAGAGTAGAGCCCGTGGCTCCAAGGTCGATCTGGATCCACTGATGGGTCTGCTTCACATCGTCCATGGAATTGTCACCAATAGTGAAGTTCTTCAGATCACCTGAATTCCACTTGCTGTCCATGCTGCCGTCCACCACATTGGCCGGAGAGGTGCCCTCGACGGAAGTGGAGGCTTCCGTGGGCTGGCCCAGCGCCAGATTCCAGGCATCCTCGCCCGGCTCCGGCTGAGGCTCGTCGGACGCTTTGTAGATGGAGATCTCCCGCAGGCACACATTGTTGCCCGGCGCGGCGGCGTTGGTCTTTTCCACATAGAAGCGCACATAGCGCTCCACCGCTGCGTCCTGCCCCAGGGCAGGCGAGGTGGTTTTGGTAATGGTATCGGTATTGGCGGCGGTCGCAGGCGTCCCATTGTTGGTTTCGTCCGCAATGTCCTGCCCCTCGCCGTTTTTGACCGCGCCGTCAAAGGGAACGCGCTCCACCCGGACCAGCGTGGCCCAGTCATCGCTGACGCCGTTGTCCGAGGAGGTCTGGATCTCATAGACCATGGGCCAGACCTTCATATTGTACCAGAGCTTGATGGCCTCAATGGCCACGGGCTCGGTCACATCCGCGCCCAGGTCCACCGTCAGCCATTGGGGCATCTGAGGCGCATCAGCGGTTGTTGGCCCATTTTTCATAGGGCCGGAGGCCCACTGCTTGGTTTGATCGGTAATACCGTCCACTGCATAATCCGCGGTGGGGTTATCTGAATTTTCTTCTGAAGAAACTGTGACCGCACAGCTTTCCGTTACCAGGTCCTCCAGATTGTCCGGCAGTTGAGGTCCTGCGGCCCATGCTGGAAGGGGCCCTGCCAGACTGATCACCATGGATGCGCTGAGCAAAAGACTGAGCGCTTTCTGCATGATCCTCATAAATATCATCCCTTTCTTCTGCTATGCTTCAATCAGGATCCTTTAAAGTTAAAAAATGTGGGGCTATTGTCTCTATAGCACCTTTTAGCGCCCCCTTTCCCGGCGGAAAGCCGCATTTTTATGCTCTTTGCACATTTCGTCCAATAATTTCCAGCCTCTATTCTTACAAAATGACCATTTATATTTAGTTTAGCACCAGAAATTTTGGCCGCAAGTATGATTTTTTATCATACTTCCACCCTCTGCCTCTACGAAGTCACACGGAACTCTTTTATGGGGCAGCAGCACTCGTACCTTATCCGTATCCTGCTCCTCGTACAAAACAGTTGTCCAAACATAAGAGAGCATGAGGCCAAGGCAAATGCCTTGGCCTCATGCTCTCTTAATGGAATCTCAGCCGGAGCGCACAGTTTATGTTCCGACATTCTCCGGATTTCTGTTTGCCCTTTCCGCCAATCAGCCGCCGATGGGGGTAGACAGGTTGGTCTTGAGTGCAGTGATCTGATCGGCAGTGAGCCCGATGCCGGTCAGGTAGTCCTCCGCGGCTTTCTGCAGGTCCACCTTGGACAGGTCGGCATCCTTCTCCAGGCCGGCCAGGTCACGGAGCATACCCACGGCCACCTCAGAGATCAGCTTATACTGCTCAGAGTTCTTCTCCACATGGTAGTAGTTCTCATAGGACACCATATAGTCGGCCACGATCTCTTTCTGGGAAGCGCCCATCAGGGCCTCCAGCAGGATGGCGGTAAAGCCAGCCCGGTCCTTACCCTCGGTGCAGTGGAAGGCATAGGGGCCCTTGTGAGCGATCATGAACTCCAGGCCGGTCTTGAGCTTTGCCCGGAAGTCGTCGGCCTTATAGTCCACGCCCATATTGAGGGCAATCACATTGCCCGCCTCATAGAGGCCCTTATAGTAGGGGGAATCAAAACCCTCGGCGGCAAAATAGCCCTGGATGGCCTTATCATCGTCAGCCAGGTTGACCACAGTCTTGACGCCGGCCTTTTCAATCAGGTCGTCGGCATAGGCGGCCCGGCCGATCTCGGGATTCACAGGGCTGCTGGTGCGGTAGAGTACGCCCTTGGCAATATCGCCCACGGTGATGGCACGGAAGTTGGCAAACACCTCGTCGGAGGCGTAGTCGCTCCGCTCATTGGTGCGCTCAAGCTGATGAGCCTGATACTGGCCCAGGTAACCGGCCTTCTCAGCCAGCGTGAAGGTGACAATGTCGCCTTCCTCCACCCCGTAGGTACCGGCAAAGTTGCCCATGTTGATGGCAACCACAAGGATGTCGCTCTCCTTGTTGTCACGCACCACACACTCGCCGGTGTTCACATCGCTGTAGGCGGTGCAGAAGGGGATCTCCATGCTCTGGCCGTTCACAGTCACATCCAGCACGTCGCCCAGCTCCAGGCCCGCGGTATAGAGGGTCTCGGGCTTGATGTCCAGGTCCAGGTTGCCGTATTTCTCGATGGCGGCCACGCTGCCCACCACGGGCGCCCGGCTTACATCATAGGTGTTGGCAAAGATAGCGCCGTTGACCACCCACACGTCAGAGAAGTCGGGCTTGCCGTCCTTGTTGGGGCAGACCAGGTAATCGCCGTAGCCGTGCTCGGAGACGGGATCGTTCACATGGAGCACATCGCCCCAGGCGGTGTTGACGGTGAGGCGCACGTCCTTGGGAACAAAGCAGGCAAAGTTGGTGTCGGGCTGAGCCTTGGTCTTCAGGTCGATAAAGGTATCCTTGGAGCCGGTGAAGTCCTCCGCCTTGAGGGCGGTGCCGTTGGCCTTGGTGTAGGTCTCCAGCACCTTGCTCAGCTTGGTGACCCACTGCTCGCCCACGGTGCCCTTGAGGACCACGCTCTCCCCGTCGTCAGTGGCGGTGTAGTCCACATTCTCCAGATCGTTGTGGAAGGTGGTATCCCTGGAGACCATCATGCCCTGAATGGTATACTCCGCCTTGCCCGTGAGGAAGAAGTCCTCGGCATGGGCCTTGATGTAGTCCTCGGCAGGGGTCTCAAAGGTGAGCTTGCCAAAGTTCATCAGGATCTGGGCCAGCTCGGAGCGCTGGGCAGTCCCGGTGGGATTGAGCTTATTCTGGCTGCCGGAGAGGATACCCAGCGCCACAGCCCGCTCCATGCCGCCCTTGGCCCATTCGGCCACAGAGGCGGCGTCAGCATAAGTGCTCAGGTCGGCATTGTCAGCCTGAGCGCCCTGGGCGTCGGCGTAGTCGGCAAACACCTTGCCCAACTCCTGCCGGGTCATGGCCCGCTCGCCGCCAAAAGCGCCCTGGCCCACGCCGGTAGTCAGGCCCTCATCCTCAGCCCAGGCAGCAGCGTCAGCGTACCACTGGTCGGAAACATCGCTGAAGGAAGCTGCCTCAGCCACGGCAGGACGGCCCGCCATATTGTACAGGGTCTGATAGACCATGCCCCGGGTCACAGTAAGAGAGGGACCGAAGGCATTGTCACCGGTGCCCTTCATGATCCCCTTTTCAGACACATAGGTGACAGCGGGTGCATACCAGGCATCAGAGGCCACATCGGTAAAGACGCGGGTATTTGCTTCGGCGGCCATGGCGGGGGCGGACACACCCAGCGTCATGGCGGCAGCCAGCGACAGGGAGAGGAGTTTTTTGCGTTCCTTCATTTTATACATTCCACCTTTCCACATTTGTATCCCCTTGCAGCTGGGATACATACTCTATGTGCCATAGTAGCAAAACTCCCGCAACAATACAAGTGCTTTCTGATATTGGCGCTTCAAATCTGAAGCCGGAAAATCCGTATGATTTCCCTCTGCTCCTCTATCATCCACCTTGTCGCTCTGATCCGTCTGGGTGGCCTATGATAAAAGCAGGGCGGAAGTTTAAACTTCCGCCCTGCTTTTTGAGGGAAAAATGCCTGTTGACAGATGCTTATTTCTCGCTCTCCACAAAGCGCATGAGGATGGTAGCAACCTCAGCGCGGGTGGCAGTGCCGGTGGGATCCAGCTTGCCGCCGTCCTTGCCGGACAGCAGGCCGGAGCCTACCGCCCACTCCATGGCCTCAGCGGCCCAGGAGGAGGTGTTGGCGCCGTCGGCGAAGGTGGTCAGATCGCCCTTGGCGGACACATCG
>JALFRA010000006.1 GCA_022785125.1 Clostridiales bacterium | reverse complement strand
GACTGCGCCGTTTTGGTCAACGGCTCAGAAGCCACTCTTAAGCAGGTCATGATCAAAGGGGACGGCAGCCTGGAGCTGCGCCCCACCAATCCAGCTTATCCTCCGCGCACCTACTCCCCCGCTGAGATCGAGTCCATCCCGGTCCAGATCATCGGCGTGGTGGTAGAACTCCGGCGAAAGATAAAATAAAGGTGTCCAAGTTGGACACTTTTGGGAGCGTGAATTTAATGGGTTTTTTCTCATTTATCTTCGGTGGCGGTTCATCTAGCTCTGGAATGGAATATGTTAATAAGTACCGCCCATTGATGCTCAACATTGTTGCTGGCGATATGCCGAAAACAGATACAAAAGGAAATAAAATCTCAAATATAACCAGAATTAACATATCTGGTACAACCCATCAGCACTTGAACTCAAACCCAAGAAAGGAAATCAAGCGATTAAAGGCCGGACAGCTCCTTGTACTTGTACCTGATCCAGATAATGAACACGACCATGAAGCCGTTCGGGTAATGACAACCTACGGCAAGCAAATTGGCTGGATTCCAAAAAACTATCCAGACAAAGCGCTCATTTTTAAAAGGCTTATGGAGCAGTATGAGCTTTTTTGCTGTATCTATGATTGTGGCATTTCAAAGTCTGATATACCTTGGTGCGAAATTACGATTGTTACATATGGCACCCCATTTGATCCAAGTCTGGAAGAAAAAAGCCCAAATTCTTACTCAACATTTATGCTCAAAATGAAAGGCCGCATTTAAGTTAAAAAGCCGGGGCTCACGCCCCGGCCTCTTAAAACGCCAAAAATCGAACATCCGTATTACAATAATATTACGAAAGGAGGAAGTCATGCCAAAACGCAACCTTCCCGAATTTTATTATGACGAAAAGCGGCAGCAATATCGCAAGCGGATCACGCTCCCCGACGGGCGCAAAAAGGACCTCTATGCCAAGGACAAAGCCACGCTCCGCAGGAAGGTAGCAGAGCTGCGCCGCGACATTGAGGAGTACGGCTATGACGCCGAAAACCCCACCCTGGCCGAGTACGCCATCCAGTGGTGCGCCAGGCGGCTTCCCGGCCTGTCTGAGGCCAGGAAAAGTGACTACAGAAATGCCATCAATAATCATATACTCCCCGGCCTGGATGGCAACAAGCGGCTGCGGGAGATCTCCACAGCGGACATAGATCTCTTTATGGCCAGCAAAGCAGATATCAGCAGCTCCCTGCACGGTAAGATCACCAGCACCCTTAAGCAGTTGTTTGCCGCTGCCGTCCGGGAGGGAAAGCTGCGCACCTCTCCCGCCGAGCACGTTCGCGCCGGAGGGAAAAAAGCCGCAGAAAAGACTCCCCTTTCCGAAGGACAGCA
The DNA here is from genome assembly GCA_022785125.1 of Clostridiales bacterium. Classification (GTDB taxonomy): domain Bacteria; phylum Bacillota; class Clostridia; order Oscillospirales; family Oscillospiraceae; genus Flavonifractor; species Flavonifractor porci. The sequence continues at coordinate 18,971 of JALFRA010000006.1, read as the reverse complement.
AGCCGCCCTCATCAAAGCTGTGGAAGGCACAGCAGCCTTTCCATTTGTCATGCTTGGATTGTATGCCGGTCTGCGGAAAGAGGAGATCCTGGGCCTTCAATGGGACTGTGTGGCCCTTTCAGGCCCGGCGCCTCATCTCTCCGTGGAGCGCACCTGTACCCACGCTTCAAACAGCGCCATCGTCACCTCCACGCTCAAGACCAAGGCAGCAAAGCGGAAAATCCCGTTGCCGCCTCCCCTACTCCACTGCCTCCAGTCGTGGCGCATTCAAAACCCCTATGATTATGTGGTGCCCAACTCGGAGGGCGGCCCCCGCAGCCGCCAGTCCTTCCGCCGCCTGTGGGAGATTGTGGAGAACCGCACCGCCGGTACCAGCTACCGCTGGGACCGGGAGAAAGGCCACAATATGCCGGTACAGCGGACCCTGGGGGAAAAGATCACCAACCATGCTATAGTCTGCTCCCTCGACTTCCACTGTACCCCGCACCAGCTCCGCCACACCTATATCACCAACCTGTGCGCTTCAGGTCTGGATATCAAAAAGATTCAGTACCTGGCCGGTCATGCCAATGTACAGATGACCCTCAACATTTATGCCCATGTTGTGGATAATCGTCCGGAAGATCTCTTTGACGATGTCTGTACGGCGTTCCACTCCACCCAAAGTGTCCCCCCTGCCAGTACCCCCTAAAGCAAGAATACCCCCTTATTTTACCCCCAAACATCTGGCGGCCTGTGCGTATTCTGACATAGTATGTGCAAATACAAAAAAGCCTTGAACCATTGCGGCTCAAGGCTTTTTTGCTTGTTTACTTGGTGACCCGTCGGGGATTCGAACCCCGGACCCACTGCTTAAAAGGCAGTTGCTCTGCCGACTGAGCTAACGAGTCATATGGCTGGGATGGCTGGGCTCGAACCAGCGAATGCGGGAGTCAAAGTCCCGTGCCTTACCACTTGGCTACACCCCAACATGGCTGGTCAATAGCAAAGGGGCCGGAGCGGACGCTCCGGCCCTTCCGCCATGAGTTATGGGGTGGATGACGGGACTCGAACCCGCGACACTCGGAACCACAATCCGATGCTCTACCAACTGAACTACATCCACCATAGGAGAACCAAACAGGAAAATGGCACGCCTGAAGGGACTCGAACCCCTGACCCACTGCTTAGAAGGCAGTTGCTCTATCCACCTGAGCTACAGGCGCGTATGGAGCGGGTGATGGGAATCGAACCCACGCGACCAGCTTGGAAGGCTGGGATTCTACCATTGAACTACACCCGCATGGGCGCTGACTGTTGTTAAGTACGTCAGCCAGAATATAATATCATGCCCTTCCCTATTTGTCAACGCTTTTTTACATAGTGCAGAAAAATTTTTCTTGACGTTGCAAAAGAGTCCTTCTCTGGTTATGATGAAAGCACAGGTTATCCTGCAGAGGAGGAACATCCCGATATGAAAATCAGTTATCAGATGGTACGCCAATCAGAGGAGGTCCGCATCTATATCACACAGGCCGACCATTCTCTGTCGGCATTGGGTTTTACCGAGCATAGCTTTGCCCATGTGACCCGCTGCGCTGAGGTAGCTGCTGATATCCTGGTACAGCTTGGTTATGATGCCCACCAGCAGGAACTGGCCCGCATTGCCGGTTTTATGCACGATATCGGCAACGTTGTCAATCGTCATGATCATGCTCAAACCGGTGCGGTAATGGCTTTTCGCATTTTGGATAACATGGGAATGGAACCTGCGGATATAGCTGCCGTGATTACCGCCATTGGCCATCATGACGACTCTACCGCCTTTCCGGTTAACCCCGTGGCTGCCGCTTTGATCCTGGCCGACAAGACCGACGTGCGCCGCAGCCGTGTCCGCAACAAGGAGCACCAGAGCTTTGACATCCACGATCGGGTCAACTATGCCGCCGAACGCTCTGATCTTTCGTTGGACAAGGATGCCGGTACCATCACCTTGACCCTGACCATCAATACGGCATTCTGCGCCGTTATGGACTATTTTGAAATCTTCCTGGAGCGGATGCTCCTGTGCCGCCGGGCAGCGGAACGCCTGGGACTTCAGTTTAAGCTGGTGATCAACGGTCTGGCTCTTCTGTAAAAGAAAACCCGGTTCGGCAAAAGCCGAACCGGGTTTTTGGATGTATTCACATAAGGCGCACGGTGTAGTAAACCGCCAGGATCAGCATCCAAGCCACTAACACACCATACAGCAGGGCCAGCGCTCCCAAGACCAGCGCCGCGATTACCACAACGGCCACCAGAGCGCAAGTCACATAAAGCATGGCATAGTTGGTGGTTTTGGGTAGAATCTCCTGAACTGTACCCTTGAAGTTCCACTGGCCCTTATGGGACTGAAGCAGCCGGAAGCACACGGCGGCAACAACGACGATCACTGCCAGCACCGTCAGATAGCCATACCCGACCAGAGGATTACCGCTGGTCTGAGAGGCAACCTTAACGCCCAGCAGGCCCAAAGCACCGAGTACCGCAGCAAAGAAAAACTCCCGCTGATAGAGATAGTAGATCAGCGCCAGCACGGCTACCGCGGGCACCGCGATGTACAGGAAATTGATGCCCTTATCATAGAAGTAATGGATGACCACCGCACATACGGCCAACACCAGAGAAATTCCGGTCAGAACCCCAGGCAAACAAAGAGAGCGACCCGCACGCCAGAACACCAGAGTCCAAATCAACAAAACCACAAAGCAGATCGGCAGCACAATCGCCAGTACATTAAACATACCCTGAAGGGCTACTGCAATGTAGACCTGTTCAGAGGGAAAGTTTACATACACCTTGTTCAGCAGAAGAAGCAGAGCCTCCAGCACCACAGCGCCCAGAATCCACCAGAGGACCTTGGTCAGGATAATGTCTTCTTCCCGTGCGCGCTGGGCTTTCTGTTGTTCTTTCTTATTCATGTATCCATCTCCTGTGGTAAAGTGTTCGGCGGACGACTCGAACAACCCGGAATTATCAATCCCATATAGTTTATCAGAATCTGCCGCACATTGCAAGTCAAGAATCCCTTTTCTCTTTTCAATCGTTAAAAACTATGTTAAAATAGTATCTGCAAAATTCCGAATCCGCGGCGCCATCGGTCTCTTGCAGGGCCGCACCATACAGAATGGAGTTCATCATGAAGCGTTTCCTTCCTTTCCTTTGCTGTCTGCTTTTCCTGGCTGGCTGTACCGCCCCCTCTGCCACTACGGACCCCGCTCAGGTCCAGTTCTTTTCCATGGATACCGTCATGTCCATCCGCGTATATAACGACAATGGCGAGGATGCCATCCAGGCTGCCCGGCAGGAGATCGAACGTCTGGACAAGCTGCTCTCCCGTACCGATCCAAACAGCCAGATCTCCCTTTTGAACAGCCATGCGGGCGACGGGACCCTGCTCCCTCTGGACCTTGAGGTAGCGGATCTGCTGTTCTTTTCCAAGTCAGTCTCCCATCTGCTGCCCGGCTGTTTTGACATCACCATTGCTCCTGTGATGGACGCCTGGGGCTTTACCAAGGAGGAGCAGCACGTCCCTTCGGCTGATACCCTGGCCGCCGCCATGGCTCTGGTGAACAGTGATGGACTGATCATTGAGAACGCCTCCTCGGCCCGGCTGGGGCAGGCCGGTATGGAAGTAGATCTGGGTGCGGTAGCCAAGGGCTTTGCTGCGGGCCAGGCGGACGCCGTACTGCGAGAGCATGGCGTCACCTCCGCTCTGCTGGATCTGGGCGGAAATGTCACCGCCATCGGCAGCAAGCTGGATGGCTCAGCCTGGCAAGTGGCGGTCAAAGACCCCAAGAGCACCGCGGAAGCCCTATGCGTTCTCTCTCTCGCAGACCAGACTGCCTCCACCTCCGGCGGATATGAGCGCTATTTTGAGGAAAACGGCCAGATCTATCACCATATCATTGATCCCAAAAACGGCTATCCCGCTGACAGCGGCCTCTTATCTGTGACAGTGGTCTCTCCTGATCATATGCTGGCCGATGCCCTCTCCACCACCCTCTTTGTGGCTGGGCCGGAACAGGCATTGGACTTTTGGCGAAGCCGGGATGATTTTGAACTTGTTCTCTGTACCCAGGACAACAGAGTGATCGTCACCGAAGGGTTGGAGGAGGGCTACCGCCCTGCCGGCGAGGATCGGGGGTATACCTATGAGATCGCCCGCCGCTGATCGCCGCCGTCCCACCCTGTGGGACGGTTTGGTGGCGCTGATCACAGTCGCTTTTGCGGTATTTCTGGTCTTTTTTCTGCGCCCCACAGAGGGCAGCGCCATCATCGCTGTTGTCACTTTGGATGGAGAGACGGTGGTCCAATATCGCCTGGACCAGCTTTCCCAGCCTGTTACACTGGATGTGGAGGATGGCGCTTATCCCCTGACCATCCGGGCAGAGCAGGGCCGCATCTGTATCGAGCACAGCGACTGTCCCAGTCAGGACTGTGTCCGCACCGGCTGGATCAGCCGTCCTGGACAGCAGATCATCTGCCTGCCCGACCGTCTGATCATCTCCCTGTCCGGTACAGAGCCTGAACCTTTCGACGCGGTAACAGGCTGAAAAGTTCCCCACTTGTGTTTATTTTTTCCTGGAAGGAGTCCTGCCTGTGTCCGTTTCCCTCCGGCGGCTCACCCGCTCGGCAGTGCTTACCGCACTGGCGCTGGCGCTCTCTGTAGCTGAGGGTTTAGTACCGCTGACTATCCTGTTTCCCCTCCCCGGCCTGCGTCTGGGTTTGGCAAATCTGGTCACCGTATACGCTTTGTGTTGCCTGTCCGGCCGGGAATCCCTGCTGATCCTCGTTGCCCGCTGCCTGCTGGGTTCCCTGCTGGGAGGCAACCTGATGGCACTGGCCTTCTCTCTCACCGGCGGCCTGCTGGCCCTTGGTATCATGGCCCTGCTGCTGCGCCTGCCCGGCCTGTCCCTGTTCGGCGTGTCCATCGCCGGCGCCGCCGCCCACAACACCGGACAGATCCTGGCCGCTATGGCAGTGCTGGGCACTTCCGCTCCTATGGTTTATCTGCCCCCCCTGCTGCTGTGCTCCCTGGTCACTGGAGCGGTCACCGGCGGAGTCTCCATTCTGCTGGTCCACCGGGTCCCCTTTCACGGAAAGGATTGAATGGGAGTTGTCACGCCTGAAAAAAGGTGGTAAAATGAGAGCCCAATCTCATTTTACCACCTTTTTATTTGTCAGGAGGGATTGCTATGACCGATCGGGAACTGGTGGATCTGGCTTTTACCATGCTGGAACGCTCCTATGTCCCCTACTCCCATTTCCCTGTGGGCGCTGCCCTGCTGTGCGCCGACGGAACGGTATTCACAGGCTGTAATGTGGAAAACGCCGCCTACGGCTCCACGATCTGTGCCGAGCGCACCGCTCTGGTTAAGGCCGTGAGCGAAGGCCACCGGGATGATTTCGTCCGGCTGGCTGTAGTGGGCAACTCCGCCGACTATTGCTGGCCCTGCGGCGCCTGCCGTCAGATGCTCTACGAATTTGCTCCCAATCTAACGGTGCTGGTGGGCCGCTCCGACCGAGACTTCGTCCGCCTCTCCCTCCATGAGCTGTTGCCCCACGGCTTCGGCCCCAAGTCTCTGGCGTGATGGGAAACCAGGTTTACGTCGTCTCCTGCACCGATTACGCCAAAGCGGAGACTTTCCTTCGGAAGACGGTGGATCGAATGGGCGGAATGTCCCGGTTTGTCCAGCCGGGGGAGCGCATCCTGCTAAAGGCCAATCTGCTCCGTCCCGCCCCGCCGGAGGCGGCGGTGTGTACTCATCCGGCGGTGATTGGCGCCATTGCCAAGCTGGTCCAGGAGGCGGGGGGCACTGCCGTCATCGCCGACAGTCCCGGCGGCGCGCTTCAAAAGGAATCGGTACTCCGCAATCTGTATGAAAAGACCGGCGCGGCCCAGGCCGCTCAGGAGTCTGGTGGGGAGGTCTGCATGGACCCCTCCGCCCGTTTGGTGGAGCTGCCGGAGGGAAAGGTACTTCGACAGGCCGAAATCATCTCCCCCGCCCTGGACTGCGACGGCATCTTCGATTTGTGCAAGATGAAAACCCATGTCTTTATGGGTATGACTGGCGCAGTAAAAAATAGCTTTGGCCTCATTCCCGGCCTGACCAAGGTGGGCTTTCACGGCTCCCACCCGGATCAGGCCCAGTTTGCCCAGGTACTGCTGGATCTCATTGGCTTTATGAAGCCTCGCCTCAGCGTTATGGACGCCGTCCTGGCCATGGAGGGGGAGGGTCCTGGTGCGTCCGGCACTCCAAGACAAGTCGGATTGCTGCTGCTCTCTGACAATCCGCTGGCCCTGGATGTGATCGCCGGAGAGATCATGGGTCTGCCCCGAAACAGCAACCCGGTTTTGCTGGCAGCGGAGGCCCGGGGGCTGTCTCCCACCCGTTGGGAGGACGTGGAGCTGATCGGCGCCCGTCTGGATGATCTGCGCATCCCGGACTATAAATTTCCCGCCAACGTACGAAGCAACCTGATGGAGTTCCTGGGTCCCCTCACCGGCGCCGCAGGGCGGCTGTGCAAAAGTCTGCTCTCCCAGGCCCCCAAAGTCCGCACCCAGATATGTGTGGGATGCGCCATCTGCAAAAATGCCTGCCCTGGCAAGGCCATCACCATGACCGCTCCCAACGGCACTGCCAAGATCCACCCTCGCGCCTGTATCCGCTGCTACTGCTGTCATGAGCTGTGCCCCCACAAGGCGGTGGAACTGAAGCGCAGCTGGTTGGGCAAGCTCTTGGGCAGTTAAAAGACGGCGTTGAAATTTTTTGAATATTGCACACAAAACAGGATATGCTAACAGCGGTATCTCAATTTGGAGGAGGCAGCATATCCTATGTTCCTGGACAAGATCGCCCTGGTCCTTGCCATCATCGGCGGACTCAACTGGGGCAGCATCGGCATTTTTCAGTTTGACCTGGTAGGTTTTCTCTTTGGAGGACAGTCCAGCACCTTCAGCCGCGTGATCTTTACCCTGGTTGGTCTGGCGGCTATCTGGTGTATCTCTCTGCTCTTCCGGGACCTGCGGGACAAAGATCACACTTAAGCGCAATTTTAAAACGGGCCTGCCGCAACACGACGTTGCGGCAGGCCCGTTTCCTGTTATGGTTGTTCCAGCAGGTCAAGCGCCGCCTCCAGCTGGGCATCTCCCTCATCGGTGAGATAGACTTCCCGATCCAGCGTCAAACCCGTCCCGATCAGCGACGTACCATTACCGGTAAAATAGGCCCCCGTGGAGATGGCCACAGCGCCGCCGTGAGGCAGGGCAAAGGTCTGCTGGGAATAGCCCTTGCCGCTGGTAGGCTCGCCCACAATGACAGCCACCCCCTGCTCCTGCAGTTCAGCGGCAAAGAACTCAGCGGCAGAATAGGTATTGGCATTGACCAGCACGGCCATGGGCAGATCCACGCAGGCGGCGTCCGACTGGGTGACCTCCTCGTTGCCCGCCCGGTCCCTGCTGATGAAGATGGGCCCCTCAGGCAGCAGGAAGTCCAGCATTTCGGTCAGCTCGCTGAGGTAACCGCCGCCGTTGTTGCGCATATCAAACACCAGCGCCTGGGCGCCCTCTTCCTGGAGCCGGGTGACTTCTTCTGACAGCCGGTCGGCGCTGTGGTCGTAGAAATTGGCCAGGGCCACATAGCCCACATTGCCCTCCAGCATCTGAGCCCGTACCGGATCGCTGTCCAGGCTGGCCCGGGTCACCTCCACCGTGCGGCTCTCTCCGTCGGTTCCACGGATCTCCAGGGTAACGGTGGTCCCTTCCTCGCCCTGGATGCGCTCAGCACCTTCATAGCGGGCCTCTCCGGTCAGCGAGAAGCCATCCACCGCGGTAATCACTTCGCCGCTCTGGAGGCCGGCAGCCTCGGCGGGCCCTCCGGCAGTCGCCTCTACAATGGTCAAACCGTCTTCCGACTCATAATTCACCGTAACGCCGATACCCACATACCGATTGGTACGGCGCTGGTTTTGAGCGGCATACTCCTCCTCTGTAAGGTAGTAGCTCCACCGGTCCCCCAGGCCGTCCACCATACCGCTCAGGGCGGAGTCCACCACCTGAGTCTCATCGTACTCCCCCACAAATCGGTTGTTCACCAGATAGAGGCCTTCCAACAGAGACAAGCCCCCCCTGCCGACCAATCCATAGAGAACAGCCAGCAGAATGCATGCTGTTACTGCCATAGCGACTGGCAGCAGTATGACAAGATGGAGGATGGAAAAGCGTTTTTTACGCACGTGAGATCAATTCCTTTCCAGCGAAATGAAACGGCAAGGGCAGAGGGATGCTCCCTCCGCCCTTGTCATTGGTTATATGTACTTCTCTCACCAGGGATGGGTAAGGCTCAGATTGGGATACTTATTCTCCGGGTCCACACGGGTATAGTTGTCCCGCACCTCAAAGTGGAGGTGGTTTCCGGTGGAACTGCCGGTGGTTCCCACATAACCGATGACCTGTCCCTGGGACACCATCTGTCCTTCGCTGACGGCACGGGAACTCATATGGGCGTACAGGGTGGAGTTTCCGTTTCCGTGGTCAATCACCACATAGTTGCCGTAGGAATAGTGGTATGCGGAGGTGACAACCTGGCCGCTTTTGGCCGCCAGAATGGAGGTACCGCCCGCCGCCGGGATATCAATGCCGGTATGGCTGTGGGCCTTACCGGTAATCGGATGAATACGGTAGCCAAACAGAGAGCTGAGGCGATAATATCCAGGCAAAGGCCACAGATAACCCGACTCTGAGGAAATCACAATATTGTTCTGCTTGCGCTCCTCCTCCAGCTGCTTCTGTTTCCGGGCAATTTCAGCCTGAATCTCAGAAGCCGCCGCGCTCTCCTCATCCAGCTGACGGTTGACCTCCGCCACGTCGGCGTTGATCTGATCCAGCAGCTTCTGGGCCTCAGCTATCTTGGCCTGCTGCTCGGACTTCTTTGCCTCCTGCTGCTCCTTGGCAGCCTGTTCTTCCGCCCGGGCGCTTTCCAGTTCGCCCTGGACCCGCTCCAGTTCCTCTCGGGTCGCAATCAACTGGTCCATGACCTCATTGTCGTACGCCATGACGGCGTCCACATCAGCGATCCGATCCAGCAAGTCGGAGAAACTCTCTGCGTTGAAGAGGATGGACCAGTAGGACACGGTCCCCTGCTCCTCCATCATTCGTACCCGCTGACAAAACAGGTCATACTGTTCCGCCTCCCGTGCCTCCGCTTCTTTCCGCTCCGCTTCCTTCTGGGCGATCTCTCCATCATAATAAGAGATCTGAGCGTCGATGTTGGCAATTTCGGCGTTGATGGCGTTAAGCTGCTGGGTCAAGAGCTGGCGCTTCTGCTGCGCAGCAGCCTGATCTGCCTCAGCCTCGGCCAGCTGATCTTTCAGTGCCTCCTGCTTGGCCTGGCTCTCCTGCTGCTCCTTTTTCAGGGCGTCAATCTCGCTCTGGGTCACAGCACCTGCGCTGCTGATGATCATGCTGATCATGGGCAGCAGCATCAGCAGTGCCATGACCGCGGCCAAAGCGCCTACGACCACGCGCCGGGGCTCTATCTTTTTGCCGCCGCTTTTCTGATTGGTTTTCTTACCGCTTTTTGCCACGATTCTTCTCCTTATCTGTCTGTACCATAAACCTGTGCTTTACCAATTATAGGCCCGAATAAAGGAATTGGACAGACCGGGGAAACACCCCTCCGGGTCCACCCGCCGGCCCCCTACCCGCACTTCCAGGTGCAGGTGGTTGCCCTTGGAATTTCCTGTATTCCCCACATAGCCGATGGTCTGGCCCTGGTTTACCAGCTGGCCCTCGCTCACTGCCCGGGAGCTCATATGGGCATACAGGCTGGTGGTGCCATCTCCGTGGTCAATGACCACAAAGTTGCCGTAGGACCAGTTGGCGCCGGAGCCGTACTCCGACAAGATGACCTGACCGCCCTTGGTAGCGTAAATTGGAGTGCCGCCTGCCGCCGACACATCAATGCCGGTGTGGCTATGGGCCTGGCCGCTGATGGGATGGATGCGGTAACCGAAGGCAGAGGTAATCGTCAGGCAGCGGCTCGGCAGGGGCCACTGATATCCCGAGCCAGTGGGAGGCAACGTCACGTTCTGCTGCTTACGCTCCTCTTCCAGCTGCTTCTGCTTCCGGGTGATCTCAGCCTGAATGCTGGCGGCGGCGGCATCCTCCGCCTCCAGCTGCCGGTTGACCTCCGCTGCATCCGCGTTGATCTGATCCAGCAGCTTCTGGGCCTCCGCCACCTTGGCCTGCTGCTCCGCCTTTTTGGCCTCCTGCTGTTCTTTGGCTGCCTGCTCCTCCGCCCGGGCACTTTCCAGTTCGCCCTGGACCCGCTCCAGCTCCTGACGGGTGGCAATGAGCTGATCCATGACCTGGTTGTCATAGGCCATCACCGAGTCCACGTCAGCGATGCGGTCCAGCAGATCGGAAAAGCTGTCAGCGTTAAAGAGGATGGACCAGTAGGACACGGTCCCCTGCTCCTCCATCATTCGTACCCGCCGGCAAAACAAGTCATACTGCTCCGCCTCCCGGGCCTCCGCCTCTTCCCGCTCCGCTTCCTTCTGAGCGATCTCTTCGTCGTAGTAGGAGATCTGAGCATTAATGCTGGCAATCTCAGCATTGATGGCGTCCAACTGCTGGGTCAGGATCTTTCTCTTCTGCTGAGCGGCGGCCTGGTCCTCTCTGATATCGGACAGCTGGTCTTTCAGCGCCTCCTGCTTGGCCTGACTCTCCTGCTGCTCTTTTTTCAGGGCGTCGATCTCGCTCTGGGTCACAGCTCCCGCCTGGGTGGCCGCCGATGTACATAACGCCAGGGCCAGCACTCCGCATAAAAGCTGAAGTCTGGGATGTTTCCGTCTCATAGGGTCTCCTTATTCCGGATGACGCAGGCCGATCACACCTGCAGGAACTTGCGGATGGCCAGTATGGAACCCACCACGCCAATGAGCAGGCCGGTGACCAGGAACGCTCCCAGCACCCACAGAGCCATGGGCTGGAACGACAACACCTTCACCAGGTCAATGGTATCCGTACCGCCGACGGCACGGCTGACCAGGGTATATACGCCCCACTGGAGGAAGAATCCCACCACCGCGCCGGTAACGCCCAGGATCATACCCTCAAAGACAAAGGGCCAGCGCACAAAGGCATTGGTAGCGCCGCACATCTTCATGATTGCGATCTCCTCCCGCCGGTTGAAGGTGGCCAGCTTAATGGTGTTGGAGATGATGAACAGACTCACCAGCAGCAGGATGGCCACCAGAATCAGGGCCACACCACCTGCAATATTGCGGATCACGGTAAAGCCCTCGGCGATCTCAGGGGCAGACTTGGTGGAAGCCACACCCGCCACCTGCTTTACCGCCGTCTCGGTCTCGGCCAGCTTGCTGATATCCTCCAGATAGATGTGGAACCGGTCCCGGTACACGCTGGAGGGCAGACCCTCAAAGAGGGGGTTCCCCTCATAATCTGCCTCAAAATCAGTTTGGGCTTGCTCCTTGGTGACAAACTCGGCCCGCGCCACATTGGGCACTGCCTCAATGTCATCCTGGAGGGCCCGGGCATCCTCCTGGGAAAGGGTCTCGTCGATATATGCGGTAAACTGGTTCTCCTGCTCCAGGTCGGAGAAATTGTGCTGGGCGTTCACCGCTACCAGAGAAAAAGAGCCCATGATGAGCAGACAGCATACGATCATGCACACTGCTGCAAAGGACATGAATCCGTGGGTGAAAATGCTGTGGAACCCCTCGGAAAACAGATAGCCAAAGTTATATCGTTGTCTCATTGTTGTAATACCCGCCTGTCTCGTCGCTGATGATCCTGCCGTTCTCAATGGCCACCACCCGCTTGGAGAAGCGGTTGACCAGTTCTCGCTCGTGGGTGACCACCAGTACCGTAGTGCCCAATTCGTTGATACGCTCCAACAGCATCATGATCTCTAGAGAGCGCATGGGGTCCAGATTGCCGGTTGGCTCATCGGCAATGATCATCTGGGGATTGTTCACCAGTGCTCGTGCGATGGCCACACGCTGCTGCTCACCGCCGGAGAGCTGATCGGGGCGCTGATCTCCCTTCTCCAGCAGTCCCACCAGATCCAGCACATAGGCCACCCGCTTGCGGATCTCCCGGGAAGAGGCTCCCACCGCCTGCATGGCAAAAACCAGGTTCTCCTTTACGGTTTTCTTATCGATCAGGCGGAAATCCTGGAAAATAACGCCCAGCGTGCGTCGCATATAAGGCACCTGCCGGGGGGTAATGTTGTTCAGATTGTAGCCGTTGACCATGAGACGCCCGCCGGTGGGGGCGATCTCAGCGGTGATCAGCTTCAGAATGGTGGATTTGCCCGAACCGGAGGGCCCCACCAGAAAGACGAATTCTCCGTCATCAATGCGCAAATTGACCCCTTTCAGGGCCTTGGTCCCATTATCATAGGACTTTTGAATATCGATCAGACGTATCACGCTGTGTACCTCGTTTACAGGATTGGGGACAAACTCACGTGCCGCAGAAGACACCGGCCCCGGCGTCCTCTGCGGCTGATATCACTTGTTTAGTTGTCGATACCGCGGGAGATGAGATATTTCTTAACCATCAGGGCCACCTTGAAGGTAATGGCGTCGTCAAACTCCCGCAGGTCCAGACCGGTAAGCTTCTTGATCTTCTCCAACCGGTACACCAGCGTGTTCCGGTGGACAAAGAGCTTCCGGGCAGTCTCAGACACATTCAGATTATTTTCGAAGAACTTATTGATGGTGAACAGGGTTTCCTGATCCAGGGCATCAATGGGATTTTTCTTAAAGACCTCCTGGAGGAACATCTCACACAAGGTGGTAGGCAGCTGATAGATCAGCCGGCCGATACCCAAATTCTCATAGTTGATGATGCTCTTCTCGGTATCGAACACCCGGCCCACGTCGATGGCAATGCCGGCCTCCTTGTAGGCACGGGCCAGTTCCCGGATATGGCCCACGATAGTGCCAATGCCAATGACTACCCGAATATGGAGTTCCTCGTTGATCTTATCCTCGATCTGCTTGGCGATCTTGTACAAGTCCCGAGTCTCAGCTCCCTCGTTGAGCTGCTTGATGAGTGCCACATCGGTCTCGCTGATGGAGAGTACAAAGTCCACCTGCTTATCAGGGAACATGGCATGGACCACATCGATCAGGGCCGGATCGGTGGTTTCCACCTGACGAATCAGGAAGACCGCCCGGGGCGCTTCGGAGACAAAGTGCAGTTCCTTGGCTCTGACATAGATATCGCCCAAAAGAATATTGTCAGAAATAATATTCTTCACAAAGGTGGCCTTGTCGTGCTTTTCCTCATAATAGGTTTTGGCGCCGTTGAGGGCCACCGCAGCCATCGAGCAGACCATATTGGCCTCAGTATCCTCGCCCTTGGCAAAAACCGCATAGTCAAACTGGGAGCCCCAGCCGGCCAGCGCCTTGAAGGTGCGCCCTTCAAAGCGAACGGTATCGCCCTCGCCCCGGTTCACCGCCTCAACCGCACCGGGCCAGTGTTCTCCAATGCAGCTGAGTTCATTGCAGGCCACAACCGTTCCCTCAGAATCGATCACGCCAATGGCCCGTTCGGTGCTGTCTTTCATCTGTAAGACAACGCTTTGGAAAATTCTGCTGGACATGGTTGTATGCCTCCTTATTTTAGTCCCCGCTTCGGGATACTCCATCTATTACACGCAACACACATAGGCTGATGGCCCAGTTTCCTGCTTCAGCCAGTTCTTACACCACTGTTCATTCAACAGTCACTATTATACCGGTTCTTTTTGCTCTTTTCAATAGCTTTTTCAAAGTTTTTTGGTGATATTGACTAAAAGATGTAAAAAAGTGTAAATCCAGCTATCTTAATTGCTTATCACCACCTGCTGAGCGCAGTGCCGCCACTTCCGCCTGAGTCAACGGCCGCCATTCTCCCCGCTGCAACCCGGGATCCAGTTCCAGTGGACCCATGGTAAGCCGTTTGAGGTAGCGCACTGGCTTTCCCCGGCTGGCCAGCATTCTCTTGATCTGGTGATATTTCCCCTCTCGCAGGGTAACGATGGCGGTATCACGCTGATCCAGCAATGCCAGACCAGCCGGCATACACACCAGACCGTCCCCAAGCGTCATCCCGCTGGAAAAGACCTCTACATCCGTCTCATCCAACCGGCCCTCCACCCGGACAAAATAGGTCTTATCCACATGACGGCGGGGCGCCAGCAGCCGGTGGGCCAGCACACCATCGTTGGTAAGCAGCAACAGGCCCTCTGTATCCTTGTCCAACCTCCCCGCTGGAAACAACCCCACCCGTTTCAGGTGGTCGGGCAGCAATTCCAGCACCGTAGGCTGCCGAGGGTCCTCGGTAGCCGATACCAGACCGGACGGCTTGTGAAGCATGAGATAGACCATCGGCTCCCCGGAAATGGATGAACCATCTACTGTGAATTGGGCTGCCGGGTCATACTTCTCCTCCGGCGAACGGGCCATAATCCCATTCACCGCCACCCGTCCTGCCCGCACCAGTTCCCGGACCTCTTTTCGGGACCATCGGCCGGTATTAGCCAAAATTTTATCCAGACGTTCCAATGACGTACCTCCTTATCTGCTCTCCCCAGTTCCCCGCATAACCTGGGCTCTGGACACATACTCTTTGGATATCAGCACTTTGGGAAAGGGGCGTTGCGCTGTGTTTATCATTACCGCCAGGGTCCGCAAAGGACCTATACTGGCTGTGGCCGCCGCTGCCGCGGTGGTCTGCGGGGTCCTGCTTACCGCAGCAGGGTTGGGTGGCCGGGATGCGGCGGTCTCCGGCGTGGTCAGTCCCACCGGCGTAAAATCCAACGAGGACCGGATCGCATACCTGGAAAGCTATGGGTGGCAGGTCTCTCAGGAACCCTCTGCCGTGGAGGAACTGCTCATTCCGGAGTCCTTCGATGACAGCTACACCCAATACCTGGAGCTCCAATCCTCCCAGGGCTTCGATCTGACGGAATATTGCGGCAAGCGGGTCAAGCGGTACACCTATGAGATCAGCAACTACCCTACGGGGGAGACTGGTATCCAAGCGGGTCTGCTGATCTATAAGAATACCGTTATCGGAGGAGATGTGCTCTCTCCTCAGCTGGGCGGATTCATACATGGGCTGGAAATGCCCGCATAGGTTTGAAAACGGCGGCGCTTAAGAAGCGCCGCCGTTGGACCTTTCCTGTTCTTCAAAGGTACTGTAAACATGATATAGGTGCAGCAGCAAAATCATACCGATCACAAAGCGAATCCCCAGGTTGATGGCCACTATCAGCTCCATCATGCTCCAAAAGACAACTCTGCTGGTAACCACAGCCAGAGATATCATGTTCATTGCCACAATACCAAGCAGATAAATCTTCCATACCACTCTGCCCCATTTTGCCATATCCCTCTTCCCCAAGGCATCCAGCAGATCCGAGGTTACGGAGCAGATATAGTATACGATCAGGACATCCAGCACGGTCACGGCCACAGTAAGGATCAGCGAAGGGGTCCAGGCACTCAAAACTGCCACCAACAGTTCAGCTATCCCGCACACAAAGGCAGGCCGGAGCCGCACCTCTCCCTTGCCGGCAATATAAAGCCCCACCAGAAGTAAAACGGCGCTGATCAGGACCATCACAGGGAAAATTGAGAGTATGCCCAGAATCTGTCCAATAAAAATCAGCCACAGGCCTTTTCCTACCGTACCATAGCTTGTCATAGCCACCGCTCCCCTCATTTTATCAGATGCACATTCAAATGATTGTAGGTCATCTCAATCCCCTGCTGGTCAAAGGCAGCTTTCACTTGCTCAAGCAGATCATAATAGAGGTCCCAGTAATCGGCGGTAGCACACCATACCCGGAGGCTGTACTCAATGCTGCTGTCCTGATAGGCAGATACGCGAACAAAGGGTTCGGGTGTAAAAAAAGCTTTGGGATGAGCACCAATCACCTCCCTGATGGCGGCGATTACCCGTTCCGGAGCATCATCATAAGAGGCATTAAACTTCAGATCCACCCGCCGCTGCTCCGCGGTGGTATAGTTGATGATCTTTTCCGAAGAGATCTGGCCATTGGGCACCGAGATCACCTTGTTGTCAATGGTGCTCAGCTTGGTATAAGCCAGGCCCACCTCTTTCACCGTACCGCTGACTCCACCGGCCTCCACAAAATCCCCTGCTTTGAACGGCTTGGACACCAGCACCTGGATACCTCCCGCCAGATTGGACAAGGTTCCCTGAATGGCCAGGGATACGGCCAAACCGATCACGCCCAGCACAGCTACCAGACTGGTCATCGGCACGCCGATATAGTCCAGCACAATGCAGAGCGTGATGAGCCACAGAATGACCCGCAGCGCGGCATGAATAAAGGTATGGAGACTCTTCTCCATTTCCAGACGCACGAATGCCCGATCTGTCAGCCTGAGGATCACCTTCATTACTACCATACAGCCCACAAAAAGCAAAATTATGGTAATAATTTTTTCCAAATTCAGGTCATTAAAAAAGCCGGTCACTGTCTGGATCGTTTCCTCGGCATCCTCCGGCGTGATATTTGTAATGTTTGTAAGCATGACTTCCTTCCTTTCTGCGGCTATTCTATCATAGCTTTTCTATGCAGACAAGCCCTACAAGCTGCAGCTATAAGAAAAGCACCTACATCATGGCAGGCGCTTTGCGAACAACAACGCTTTTCCTTCGGGCGGACAACCTCCTGCTAAAAAAGGAAAAGAGCCAGCTTTTCAGCTGGCTCTTTTCTCAAAGGAGTAGATTACTCCTCGATGTCGATAACGACGCTTTTCCTTCGGACGGACTTTCTCCCATAGCAAAGAGGACCTGCCTTTCGGCAGGTCCTCTTTTAGGGAGTATTAATTACTCCTCGATGTCGATAACAACGCCGGAACCCACGGTACGGCCACCCTCACGGATAGCGAAACGCAGGCCCTTCTCGATGGCGATGGGGGTGATCAGCTCAACCTTCATGTCGACGTTATCGCCAGGCATGCACATCTCGGTGCCCTCGGGCAGAGTGATGACGCCGGTCACGTCGGTGGTACGGAAGTAGAACTGAGGACGATAGTTGTTGAAGAAGGGGGTGTGACGGCCGCCCTCGTCCTTGCTCAGGACGTACACCTGGCCCACGAACTTGGTGTGGGGGTGAATGGAACCGGGCTTACACAGAACCTGGCCACGCTCGATGTCGGTCTTGGCAACGCCGCGCAGCAGGGTGCCGATGTTGTCGCCGGCCTCAGCGTAGTCCAGCAGCTTGCGGAACATCTCGATGCCGGTAACGACGGTCTTCTTCTTCTCGTCGGTCAGGCCAACAATCTCAACTTCCTCGTTCATCTTGATCTGGCCACGCTCCACACGACCGGTAGCAACAGTACCACGGCCGGTGATGGTGAAGACGTCCTCAACGGGCATCAGGAAGGGCATATCAGCCTTACGGTCGGGAGTGGGGATATAGCTGTCAACAGCGTCCATCAGCTCCTTGATGCAGGCAAAGTCGGGATCGTCGGGGTTGCCGGACTCGCAGGTCAGAGCGTTCAGAGCGGAACCCTTGATGATGGGCAGATCGTCGCCGGGGAAGTCGTAGTTGGACAGGGTCTCACGGACCTCCATCTCCACCAGCTCCAGCAGCTCCTCGTCGTCGACCTGATCGCACTTGTTCAGGAAGACCACGATGGCGGGCACGCCCACCTGACGGGCCAGCAGGATGTGCTCCTTGGTCTGAGCCATGGGGCCGTCGGTGGCGGCAATAACCAGGATAGCACCGTCCATCTGAGCAGCGCCGGTGATCATGTTCTTGATATAGTCGGCGTGGCCCGGGCAGTCAACGTGGGCATAGTGACGAGCGTCGGTCTCGTACTCCACGTGAGCGGTGTTGATGGTGATACCACGCTCGCGCTCCTCGGGAGCCTTATCGATGCTGGAGTAGTCCTCGTACTGGGCCTGACCCTTCAGAGCCAGATACTTGGTGATAGCAGCGGTCAGAGTGGTCTTGCCGTGGTCAACGTGACCGATGGTGCCGATGTTAACATGCGGCTTAGAACGGTCGAACTTTGCCTTTTCAGCCATTGGAATATCCTCCCTTAATATAGGTTTTGATATTGGTTACAACAACCCTGCAGTATGCAGACATTGCATTGCAAGGCTATTCTACTAAATTTGCCCTGTAAAATCAAGTGCTTTTACAGGAAATTTTGCCGGAGCTACACTACCCCGGCAAAATTTTTATGCTTTACAGCGCTTAGCCCTTGGTACGACCAGCAATGATCTGGTCAGCAATGTTCTTGGGAACCGGCTCGTAGTGAGAAGGCTCCATAACATACTGACCACGACCCTGGGTCTTGGAACGCAGGTCGGTAGCGTAGCCGAACATCTGAGCCAGAGGCACAAATGCGTTGACACGCTGGGTACCAGCCATAGCTTCCATGCCCTGGATCTGACCACGGCGGGAATTCAGGTCGCCGATGACATCGCCCAGATACTCATCGGGAACGATAACAGCAACCTTCATGATGGGCTCGGTGATGATGGGGTCAGCCTTGCGCATAGCATCCTTGAATGCCATGGAACCTGCGATGGAGAATGCCATTTCAGAGGAGTCGACCTCGTGATAGGAACCATCGTACAGGGTGACCTTGACATCAACAACGGGATAGCCAGCCAGAACACCGGACTTCATAGCACCCTGGATACCGTTGTCGATAGCCGGGATGTACTCCTTGGGGATAGCGCCGCCAACAACAGCGTTGACGAACTCGTAACCCTTGCCGGGCTCGTTGGGCTCGATGCGGATCTTGACGTGACCGTACTGACCCTTACCACCGGACTGACGAGCGTACTTGGTCTCCTGCTGAGCTTCCTTGCGGATGGTCTCACGATAAGCGACCTGAGGTGCGCCCACGTTTGCCTCGACCTTGAACTCACGGAGCAGACG
>JALFRA010000032.1 GCA_022785125.1 Clostridiales bacterium | reverse complement strand
GGGCATGGAGGACAACGTCATGTACGCCAAGGGCCAGCTGGCTCAGAGCAACGTCCAGTTCGTGGACCGCGCCCGCCGCGTCATCGAGGAGTTCGGCAAGCAGGTTGCCACGCCCGCCGAGGCCCGCGAGATCCTCAGCCTGAAGTAATCTGACCGGATAAAAAATACGTGGAGCGAATCGCTCCACGTATTTTTTACTTTTTTGACCTGTACTACCGGCGAATTGTCAATCCAGATGATAATCGGCCAGTTTATCATACAAAACGGTGCGGGAGATGCCCAGCATCCGGGCCGCTTTGGCGCGGTTTCCCCCCGCCGCATCCAGCGCCGCCTGTATGAACTCTTTTTCAAAGGCCTGCTTTGCCGGGCGCAGCTGGTAGGACATATCCCCCGGCAGCTCCCGCCGCTTTTCCGCCCGGACCCTTTGCTCCAGATGCAGAAAATCCTCCCGGCGCAAAAACGGCCCCTTGGTCAGGTTCATGGCCCGTTCAATGGCATTCTGCATCTCCCGGATATTTCCCGGCCAGTGATATTCCTGGAGCAGCTTCAGGGCGTCCGCCCCGATCCCCTGGACCATCATACCAAGCTCCCGGTTGAACCGCTGGATAAAATGATCTGCCAGCAGCGGGATGTCCTCCATTCGTTCCCGGAGGGGCGGCGCACAGATGGAGATGACGTTCAGTCGGTAATAGAGATCCTGACGGAACTGGCCGGACTCCACCAGCGTCTCCAGCGGGATGTTGGAGGCGGCGATCACACGCACGTCGATGGGCACGCTTTTCAGGCCGCCCACAGGGTCAATTTCCCGCTCCTGCAGCACACGAAGGAACTTGGGCTGCATGGTGGTGCTCAAAAGGTTGACCTCATCCAGGAAAATGGAGCCGCCGTTTGCCAGTTCAAAACGGCCCAGCTTTCCGCGTTTGGACGCGCCGGTAAAGGCCCCCGCAGAATAGCCAAAAAACTCTGACTCCAGCAGTTCCGCAGGAATGGCAGAGCAGTTTACCCGCACAAAATTGCCGGTGCTTCTGGGGCTGAGGGTGTGTATGGCATGGGCGATCAGCTCTTTGCCGCTGCCGGTCTCCCCCTCGATGAGCACCGTGGAGGATGAGCGGGAGGCCCGGATGATCTGCTCCTTCAGATTCCGGACCGCTTCGCTCTCGCCGATGATGTTGTCCAGACTATACTTTGCCCCCCGTTCCCTGGACAGCTCCTGTTTATAAAACTCCACCTTGCTGGTCAGCGCGTTCAGCCGTTCCATCAGATCTCTGGCGTAATCCTCGCCCTGGAACATGATATACAGGAACAGCCCCTGTACAGAGCCATCCGCCGCCAGCCGGGGATAATAACTTGTAAAAGCGGGCACACCGTGGGACCGCACTACTTTTGCAAACACCGGCTTTTTGGTCCGGAACACCTCTCTGGCATGGGTATCAGGAACCAGGTCCCACACCTTTTTTCCAAGGGCCTGTTCCGCAGGCAAGCCGGTGAATCTCTCCCATCCGGGACTGACATAGGTATACGTCCCCTGTGCGTCCAGCACCGCCGCGCCATCCAGGCTATCAATAAATTCCCGCATGGTCTTTGAATCCATAACATCCCGCATATTTCCACCTCATTTACTATTTTATCATAAACATTCTGTATTTTCAACTTTTTAATGATTTTTCAAACTTTTTCTCCCATAATGTAATGTATCATTTACATGTAAGATTATCCATACATATCAAGCTGTACCTATTGAATCTCCAGTATTTTTATCTTATCGTTCTCGTTACAAACGGGGATATGTCAGCTTTTCCTGACATATCCCCGTTTATTTTTTTGAGCCATTTTCCCGGAACTTCTCAGATTTCAGGGCTTTGAGCCCCTCTCGTATAGTTGGCATTCCATTTGCTTTAATATATCAGGCGTACGACAAAGTTCAAAATAAGAGAGGAGCCTTATTTATGAAAATCATTGACCTTTCCATTCCCGTTGAGGACGGGCTGCCCAGTGATCCCCCGCCTCAGGTGCCCCATGTGGAATTTCTGCGGCACAAGGATACTGCAAAAATTATGACCACCTATTTCAACGGCGGCATTTCCGTGGACGATCTGCCGGAAGGAAATGGCTGGGCCATTGAGAATGTGCACCTGACCACCCACTCCGGCACCCATCTGGACGCTCCCTACCACTTCTACCCCACCATGAACAACGGTGAGCCCGCCTGGACCATCGACGAAGTGCCTCTGGAGTGGTGCATCGGCAATGGCGTCAAGGTGGATTTCCGGGACAAGCCTGACGGATACAAGATCACCGCGGCCGATTTGGAGGATTACTTCTCCAAAGCAGGCTACACTCCCAAGGAGGGCGACATCGTCCTGCTGCAGACCGGCGCGGACCAGCACTGGGGCACTGCAAAGTATCTGACCGCCGGAGCCGGCATGAGCGCCGAGGCCACCGAGTGGCTCATCGACCACGGCGTGAAGGTCATGGGCACTGACGGCTGGAGCTGGGACGTGCCTCTGCCCATCGAGGCGGAGGAGTTTGCCAAGAGCGGCGATACCTCCATTATTTGGGAAGCGCATAGAGTGGGCCGCCGCAAAGCATACTGCCACCTGGAGAAGCTGACCAATCTGGACCAGCTGCCCTTTACCGGCTACCAGGTCCACTGTCTTCCTGTCAACGTCAAGGGCGCCAGCGCCGGCTGGTGTCGTGCCGTGGCCATTCTGAATCCGTAATGCGAGGTGAACCCCAATGAGTGCTAACGCAATTTTCATTATTATCTTTGTAATTTTCTGCGGCATCCTCATCGGTGCCGGTCTGTTCAGCAAGCGCTGGGTCAAGGAGTCCGACGACTTCGTTCTGGCCGGCCGTGAGATCTCCACGCTCATCAATACGGTAGGCGTGTGCGCCATCGGATTTGCCGGTACCACCGTTACGCTGGCCCCCGGCTTTACCGTCCAGTACGGTCTGTTCGGCGGTATGGCCTGGAGCGTGGTATACTCCATGTGCGGCCTGCTGCTGTTCGGCCTGCTCTACTCCAACTTTATCCGCCGCAGCGGCGCCCAGACCCTGCCTGAGTTTCTGGAAATGCGCTATGACGGCGCCACCCGCTCCGTTGTGGCCATCACTTCCGTGATCGGCATGTGCGGCATCATGGCCAACAACGTTGTCTCCAGCGTTGACAACATCGCCGCCTTCACCGGCTGGAACCGTACTCTCATCACCGCCATTATCTTCCTGGTCATCATTGTCTTTACCTTTATCTCCGGCCTGTGGGCCACCACCATCACCGACCTGTTCCAGATCACCATCGGTGTTGTGGTTGTTCCCACCGTGTTCTTCCTTCTGGCCAACCGCTTTGGCTGGACCGATGTAATTCTGGCCAACTGGGCTCCCGGCGCCTTTGCCAACGACGGCTTTGTCGGCTCCATGCCCGGCATGGCCTTCACCTATCCCTCTCTGTTCAACTTTATCATCTGTTTCGCCGCAGCTCTGGTGTGGGGCAACAACTACTACTGGATGAAGGTCGCCAACTGCCGCAGTGAGAAGGTGGCCCGCAAGTCCTTTGTCTCCGCTGCCTTTATCCTGCTGATCGTGTTTATGATCCCCCTGTGCCTCATTGGCGGCTACATGGGCGCCTTCCACTCCGACGCTCTGACCCTGAACGGCGGCGCCGTTCCTCCCACCGGCACCTATGGCTTTATCGCCACCACCTTTATCCCCCTGTTTGGCTCTCTGGTGGTGATCAGCGCGGTGGCCGCTTCCATCTCCACCGCCTCCACTTCCGCTCTGGGCGCCTCCGCCGTAGCCAACCGCGACATCTACCAGCGCATCATCAACCCCAACGCCAACGCCAAGAAGAGCCTGGCCATGTCCAAGGTCATCATGCTCCTGGTGGGCATCGTCACCTTCGTGTTCTGCCAGTTCCCCGGCGGCCCCACCTACCTCTTCGCATTTGCAAACTGCTGGCTGGTTCCCCCCGCTGTTCTGCTGGGTCTGGGCGCCATCTGGCCCCGCTTCAACTCCAAGGGTGCGCTGGGCGGCGCTCTCTGCGGCATGATCACTATGGCTGTGTTCACCGTTCTGCAGCTGCTGGGCATCTTTGATGTGGGCCGCTATGTCTATCTGGCTACCCTGGGCCTGGTGGTCACCTTTGTGGCCGCTGTGCTCTTCTCCCTCATGGGCACCCCCAAGTACTATGGCCAGAAGGGCTGGGAGCGGGTCCCCACCGCCTCCAACCGCACCACCGTTTCCCTGGGCCAGCTGGAGCTGCGTATCCTGGAGATGCTGCGGGTGGGCCACTGCTACATGGCTGACCTGACCGACGCTCTGGGTGTGGACTCCAAGACTTCCGGCCAGGCTGTGGAGAAGCTGGACCAGGGCGGCTACCTGGTGCGCGCCGGTCTGCGCGGCTCCAAGTTCTATACCTTCTCCATCACCGAAAAGGGTCTGTCCACCCTGCCCGCCCTCTCTTCCCAGGAGGTAAACATGGCGAAGGACGGCCTGTCCCCCATGTATCTGCAGCTCCTCCAGATCGTTCAGAACTCCCCCGAAAAGCAGGCGGAATTCGTGCAAAAGAACCACATCAAGTCCATGCACATGGCCGCCATTTCTTCTCACCTGACCCGCCGCGGTTATCTGATGGAAAAGGGCATCTTCAAGCGCAAGCTGGCCATTACGACCAAGGGTGCCGCCGTCCTGAAGAAGTACGCATAATCACTCAGAGAGGTACAGGATATGAATAAAACCATCATCACCGTGGCCACCACCGGCGCCTGGCCCACCAAGGAAAACAACCCCAACGTGCCCATGACCCCCGCTGAGATTGCCGAGGACGTGTACGCCTGCTGGAAGGCCGGCGCTGCCGTTGCCCACCTGCACATGCGCGACGACCAGGGCAAGGGCACCATGGATAAGGAGAAGTTCCGCGAGACCGTGGAACTTCTCCGCTCCAACCACCCCGACTGCGACATCATCCTGAACATGACCACCTCCGGCGACCTGAACGCCACCGATGAGACCCGCCAGATCCACCTGAAGGAGCTGCGCCCCGAGATGGGCTCCTACGACTGCGGCTCCATGAACTGGCTGCACACCTCCCTCTTCCTCAATCCCCCCGCCTTCCTGGAGGAACTGGGCAAGAACATGCAGGAGTGGGGCGTCAAGCCCGAGATCGAGGCCTTTGACCCCGGC
>JALFRA010000038.1 GCA_022785125.1 Clostridiales bacterium | reverse complement strand
GCCTTGGAAAAAACACTTCCCAGCCCGCAAGCGTGCGCGCTTTGCGCGTGCGACGCAGCGGGCTGCATTCCCTCGAAAAAATGCTTGCATTTTTGAGAAGCGTGTCGAGCTTTCTCGACACGCTGAAGGGCCGCGCCATTGGCGCGGCCCTTTGCTGCGGCAGGATTTACTTGGTGGTGATGTTGAGGGTGCCGTCGGTGACGGTGCAGGTAATGCCCAGGGCCTCCAGAGCGGAGGGGGCCACATAGTAGTTGCCGTTGGAGAGCACCACGCTCATGCTCTGAGCGGCGCCGTCCACCTTTACGGTCAGGGTCTCGGCGGCAAGACCGGCGGGAGCCTGGGCGGGCATGGTCAGAGCGGGGTCGGCATAAGCCGCGCCGGTGGCGATCTCAACGCCGGCGTTCCACAGCACGTTGAATTGCTTGCCAGTGCCGTTGAGGGCGGCGGCCAGGTCGCGCAGGCGGTAATAGGTGCTGCCGGCGGCGTCGGTGGCGGTGGACACCGCCTTGGGAGTGCCGTCCACCAGCACGGCGGCGTTGGCCTTGGCCTGAGCCACCAGAGCGTCATAGTCGGCCAGGTTGTAGCTCTCGGCGTAGGGGGCGGGCAGCAGGCCGGCATTGATGTAGCCGATGAGTTCAGCGCGGCGGGGGTCGTCCTTATTCAGGTCCACGCCCACGATCTTCCAGTTGTTGTCCACCTCGGGAGCCACGGGGGAGTGCTCGGCGAAGTAGGCCACGATCATGTCGCGGATGGAGTTGGAGGACTCCCACTCCTTGGTGCCGGAGATCAGGTTCTGGCCCTTCAGGGCGGAGGAGTAGCGGTAGTTGTTTACCGCCAGGGTGAGGGTCTGGTCGTCCTTCAGAGGCTCGCCCTTGAACATCACGTTCTTGATGCGCTCGCCCTTGGGCTGAGACAGGTCGATCTCATACTCCACACCGGCGAACATATCATAGAGGTAGTCGGGGTACTCGGGGTCGAAGGAGATGTTGATGTCCCCTTCCTTCCACTGGTTGTAGCACTCGGCGGACCACTCCATGTAGGCCTTCAGCTCCGCGCCGGTGACCTTCACCCGGTAGAGGGTGTTGTCGAACTTGTAGATGTCGAAGATGTTGCCGTAGTTGATGTCACCGGCGGGCAGGTCGCTGGTGTTCTTGAACAGGGCGGCGGCGGACACGTCGGCGCCCGAGTTCTCCAGCTGGATCTTGTTGATCAGATCCATGACGGCGGTATCCTCCAGCTTGCCCTGAGGCAGGCCGGAGATCTCATTCTCCGGCTGGAACTTGGCGGTGGTGGTGCCCAGCGGGGGGAGGGGCTCGCCGCTCTCGTCGGTGCCGCCGGCGATGAAGTCGATGGTCTTCTGATGGGCCTCGGCCACCAGGGGGATGTCCCGAACAGCCTGGCTGGGGGTGACGCCGGCCATGTCCACCACTTCCACGGAGGAGGCGGTGATGTTGTTGTCCTTGTCCAGAGTCAGGTCAAAGCGGGCGATCTCCCGGCCGGCGTTGCGCACGCCGCCGATGACCACATCGCCCTGCTTCTCCTGAACGGTGGTGTGGAGATGGGCCACCTGGAGCACGTCGATCTCCGGGTTGTCGTCCAGGATCTTCTGGGCGGAGTCGGAGCCGCCCTCCTCGTCAAACTCGGCGTACATACCCATGTGGGCGGACACCACGATCACGTCGGCCTGGTCGCCGATCTCGTCGATGGCCTTGCCCACGGCAACATTGGCGGCCTCATAGGTGGCGTCCTCAATGCCCTCCTTGCCGCCATCCCAGATGGGCACGTCGGGGGTGACCACGCCGATGATGGCCACCTTCACGCCGTCCTTTTCCACGATGGTCCAGCCGGCTCCGGTGACGTACTTGCCGTCGGCGTCGGTAACGTTGGCGGCCAGCACGGGGAAGTCGGCCTGACCCAGGATGGTCTGCATGGTGGGGATGCCCCAGTTGAACTCGTGGTTGCCCAGGGTCATGGCGTCATAGCCCATGAAGTTCATGGCGGTGATGACGGGGTGGGGCTGGTCGGGGGTCTTGTTGTAGATATCGTCGGTCATGATGGTGCCCTGGATATCGTCGCCCGCGTCAATGAGGATGGTGTTGGGATTCTCTGCGCGGACCTGCTGGATGTAGGTGTACAGCCGGGCCATGCCGTTGTTGTCGGTCTCTTTGTTGTCCTCGTAGGAGTAGCCCCAGATGTTGCCGTGCATATCCGAGGTGCCCAGGATGGTGATGTGTTTCTCACTGTCAGCGGCGAAGGCGGCGGGCATCAGAGACGCCAGCAGCGCACCGGTGGCCAGCAGAGAGAGCAGCCGGCGGGAACGGTGTTTCTTCATGTTTGATCCTTCCTTCCAACCCAAATTTTACCGGATAGTTTACCCGGTTTTCGCCTTCATACTAGCACTTCCGGGCCGGGAAGTCACCTCTTTTTTCAGCTTTTTTACAGAACATTTTCAGCGGGGCGATATTCTGCCGGTTTATGGTTTGTTTTTTTCTTGTTCTATGGTATACTGTAAAATTGCGAAGATTTTCCCGGCCTGACGCCGGGCTGAACAAAAAAGGAGTACGACATGATCACTGTTTCCGACCTGACCCTGGCATACAGCGGCCAGCCCCTGTTTTCCCATGTGGACCTGCAGTTCACCAAGGGCAACTGCTACGGCATCATCGGCGCCAACGGCGCCGGCAAGTCCACCTTCCTGAAGATCCTCTCCGGCGATCTGGAGCCCACCTCCGGCGAGGTGTCCATCCTGCCCAAGACCCGTATGTCCGTTCTGAAGCAGGACCAGAACGCCTACAACGCCTATTCCGTGATGGATACCGTCATCATGGGCAATAAGCGCCTGTATGATATCGGCAAGGAGAAGGACGCCCTCTACGAGAAGGAGGAGATGACCGAGGCCGACGGCATCCGGGCCTGTGAGCTGGAGGAGGAGTTTGCCGAGCTGGGCGGCTGGGAGGCCGAGAGCGACGCTTCCCGCATCCTCCAGGGTCTGGGTGTGGGCACCGAGTTCCACCAGACCTCCATGGAGACCCTGGATGCCCGCCTGAAGGTGAAGGTGCTGCTGGCGCAGGCCCTGTTCGGCAACCCCGACATCCTGCTGCTGGACGAGCCCACCAACAACCTGGACATCAACGCCGTCAACTGGCTGGAGGACTTCCTGCTGGACTTTGAGGGCACCGTCATCGTGGTCAGCCACGACCGCCACTTCCTCAACACCATCTGTACCCACATCGTGGATATCGACTACAACAAGATCAAGCTCTATGTGGGCAACTACGACTTCTGGTACGACGCCTCCCAGCTGATGCAGAACCTGATGAAGAACCAGAACAAGAAGAACGAGGAGAAGGCCCAGGAGCTGAAGGAATTCATCTCCCGGTTCTCCGCCAACAAGTCCAAGTCCAAGCAGGCCACCGCCCGCCGGAAGCTGCTGGAAAAGATCACCCTGGAGGAGATCCCCGCCTCCTCCCGCCGCTACCCCTGGGTGGCCTTCTCCCCCGACCGGGAGGTGGGCAAGGACATCCTCTTCGTCACCGATGTGTCCAAGACCATCGACGGGGTGAAGGTGTTGGACAAGGTGTCCTTCATCGTGGGCCACGGCGACAAGATCGCCTTCGTGGGCGACAACGAGAACGCCCAGACCGCCCTCTTCAAGATCCTCACCGGCGAGATGGAGCCCGACGAGGGCACCGTGAAGTGGGGCCAGACCGCCACCTTCTCCTACTTCCCCAAGGACAACACCGAGTTCTTCAAGGATTGCGACGACAACCTGGTGGAGTGGCTGCGCCAGTGGTCCTCCGACCCCCACGAGGCCTACCTCCGGGGCTTCCTGGGCCGGATGCTCTTTTCCGGCGACGAGGTGTACAAGGCCGTCAAGGTCCTCTCCGGCGGCGAGAAGGTGCGCTGTATGCTCTCCCGCATGATGCTCTCCGGCGCCAACGTGCTGCTGCTGGACCAGCCCACCAACCACCTGGACCTGGAGTCCATCGCCGCCCTGAACAACGGCCTGGAGGCCGTCAAGTGCAACGTGCTGGTGGCCTCCCACGACCATCAGCTCATCCAGACCGTGTGTAACCGGGTGTTCGACTTCACCGCCGACGGTCAGCTCATCGACCGCAAGATGACTTACGACGAGTACCTGGAGAGCCAGAAGGCCGAGTAAGCTCCAACTGGATATGAAAAAGGAAACCGCAAGCGAGGACTGCCCCAAAGGGCTCCGCTTGCGGTTTCCTTTCTGGTGCCATTGTGTTATAATCTGAGAGGAAGAGAACAGAATCAAAGGAAAAAGACCTGTACCGGAGCAAGATGCCTGGAAATTGTAACGTGCCCCATTTTGTTGAAATGCAAGGAGGATGAGCAGCATGAAGTCCGGAACAAAACGCCGTTTGATCCTGTTGGGGTGTGTGGCAGCGGTCTGCCTGGCGGTGGCGGCTTTTTTGATGTGGCCCCGCAGCATGGAGTCATTGGTGGGCATTCCACCGGAAAAAGTCACCTTCTGGGGGCTGGAAGCCTACTCCGGCGAGCATGAAGGCCTGTCCATTTCCTCCCGGACCGAAGGCCGCTCCGCGGAAGAGGATCTGCGGTATCTGTATGGCCTTACCTTCTCCTGGCCCACCTGGAGTCCGAGCCTGTATTATGAAACAGGGAGTGCTTCTTACAGCCTGGTATTTTCCGGAGCAGATGGGCAGAAGCGGTTCGATCTGCTGGAGGACGGCACCCTGTGGGACGGCACCTGGCGCTATTCCCTGGCGGGTGGAGAGACCGCCCTTGCCCGATTGCAGGAGTGGCTGAACCGCTTGGGATAGGTCTCAAATCAGAAAAAAAGCACCGCCGCGGACACAGTCCGCGGCGGTGCTTTTGCCTGGAAATTCAATGGAGGACAGGGCGGCGAAGGTAGAAGACCAGCCCCGCCAGGTCGGCCAGTCCCCACCCGATGGGCACCGCCCACCAGATGCCCTTCAGGCCGATGGACGGGATGGGAGCCAGAAGGTAGGCCAGAGCCACCCGGGTGCCCAGGGAGATCACCGTCAGCACCACCGACACCCCGGGCCGTCCCAGCCCCCGGAAGAGGCCGTAGAGCAGGAAGAGGATGCCGATGCCGCAGTAGCACAGCCCCTCAATGCGCAGATATTCCACTCCGATGGCGATGATCTTGGTCTCCCCCGGCTCCACAAAGAGGGCCATCAGGGGGGCGGCAAAGAGGTACACCAGCAGGGAGCTGACCACGCAGAAGAGGATGGACACCACCACGGCGGAGCGGATGCCCCGGCGGATGCGCTCCGGCTGAGAGGCTCCGGTGTTCTGGGCCACGAAGGTGGAGAAGGCGTTGCCGAAGTCCTGGACGGGCAGATAGGCGAAGGCATCGATCTTGACGGCGGCGGCAAAGGCGGCCATCACGTTGACCCCGAAGGAGTTGACCAGCCCCTGTACCATCAGGATGCCGAAGTTCATCACCGACTGCTGCACGCAGGTGAGCAGGGAGTAGTGGATAATGCGGCCCAGCTCTCCCCGCCGGAAGGTACAGTGCTCCCGCCGCAGGCGGAGCAGGGGCACCCGCTTCCAGCAATACAGGGCAATACCGGCGGCGGACACCCCCTGAGCCAGCACGGTGGCCCCGGCGGCTCCCGCCACCCCCCAGCCCAGACCCAGCACGAACCACAGGTCCAGCCCAATATTGAGCAGGGTGGACAGGGCCAGAAAGACCAGGGGAGCGGTGGAGTTGCCCACCGACCGCAGCAGGCAGGCGAAGTAATTGTATAAGAAGGTAAAGCAGACCCCCAGCAGCACCACCCGCAGATAGGCGTGGGTGTCGGCCCAGGCCTCCGCCGGAATACGCAGCAGGGTCATCACCGGCTCCAGCAGCAAAAGCACCCCCACATTGAGCACCACCGCCACCGCGCCGATGAAGAGGAAGGAGAGGAAGAGGCAGCGTTTGAGCTCCTCCTCCCGCCGGGCCCCGTGGAGCATGGACCACAGAGCCCCGCTGCCCATACACAGCCCCAGCAGTACCGAGGTGAGGAAGGTCATCAGAGTAAAGGAGAAGCCCACCGAGGCCAGGGCGGAGGGCCCCAGAGCCCGGCCCACGATGAGGGTGTCGGCAATATTGTAGCACTGCTGGAGCAGGTTGCCCGCGATCATGGGCGCGGCAAAGCACAGCATGGGCCGGGTGATGCCGCCCCGGGTCAGATCAATCTGCATGATGATCACACGTTCCTTTCCAGGGCATGATAACAGGCCCGGGGAAAAAATACAAGAGCAGCCTTGCCTTTTAGGCCGGGAAACGATAAGATAGGATATGCAAAAAAACCGTGCGTTTTTAACCATATCGTGCTATACTACATATTCGAACTTACTTCATCCGGAAAGGATGCTGACTATGCGAAAAGAGATCCTTTTGCCCGCCATCGCGGTGGTGGGCGGCGGGGCCGGTTTCGCCCTGCGGCGCTGGGAGCTGGCTACCGCCTTTGAGGCGGACACCGGCCTGCCCATCTCCGGCGCTCCCGCCACGATGGCCCTTATCGCCCTGTCGGTGGTGGTGGCCGCCGTGCTGCTGATCCTCAGCTTTATGGGGAAATATCCCCGATTCAGCGGCTATGACCAGGCCTTTTCTGCCAAGGACAATACCCTGTACGCCATGGCGGGGGTGCTCTCCGGCTTCCTGCTCATTGGTGCGGGCGGTCTGATGGCCTATGATTTTGCCGCCGGTACCAATCCCCTCTACACCCGCCTCATGGTGGCGGCTATGGCGGCCATCTCCGGGCTGTGCGTCATGTCCACGGTGCGGGACAACTTCAAGGGAACCAACAGGGGCAAGTACAGCGTGCCCCTGCTGATCCCGGCCTTTGCCTTCTGTGTGTGGCTCATCGCCGCCTACCAGGTGCGGGCGGGGGACCCGGTGCAGCTGGACTATGTGTACGAGCTCTTCGCCATCATTACCGGTCTGCTGGGCCTCTATTTTATGGCCGGATTCTCCTTTGACAAAGGTAAGTGTGCCCCCATGGTGCTGTTCTCTCTGCTGGGGGTGTACTTTTCTCTGGTCACCCTGGCCGACCAGCACGACTGGGCCACTCTGGCCCTTTATGGCTTTACCATTCTCTATCTGCTGACTTCCAGCGCTTTGCTGCTGTACAATGCCGCCCGGCCTCTGCCAGAGGAGCCGGTCGAGAACGATACGGAGGGATCCTCTGATGTCTGAGAAAAAGAAATTTTATATCACCACCCCCATTTACTACCCCTCGGACAAGCTTCACATTGGCCATGCCTACTGCACCGTGGCCACCGACGCCATGGCCCGCTATAAGCGCCTCACCGGCTGCGACGTGATGTTCCTCACCGGTACCGATGAGCACGGCCAGAAGATCGAGGACAAAGCCAAGGCCGCCGGCGTCTCCCCCAAGGAGTACGTGGACAACATCGTGGAGGGCCCCCAGGGCGTCAAGGACCTGTGGAAGCTGATGAACATCTCCAACGACCGGTTCATCCGCACCACCGACGATTACCATGTGGCCGCCATTCAGAAGATCTTTAAGAAGATGTATGAGAAGGGCGACATCTACAAGGGCAAGTATGTGGGCAAATACTGCAAGCCCTGCGAGTCCTTCTGGACCGAAAGCCAGCTGGTGGACGGCAAGTGCCCCGACTGCGGCCGTGAGGTCCAGGACGCCGAGGAGGAGGCCTACTTCTTCCGGCTGAGCAAGTACGCCGACCGGGTCCAGGACCTGCTGGAGAACACCGACTTCCTGGAGCCCCGCAGCCGGGTCAACGAGATGGTGAATAACTTCATCAAGCCCGGCCTGGAGGATCTGTGCGTCTCCCGTACCTCCTTCCAGTGGGGCGTGCCGGTGGATTTCGACCCCGGCCATGTGGTCTATGTGTGGATTGACGCCCTCTTCAACTACACCACCGCCCTGGGCTTCATGAACGACAAGTACGACGACTTTGAGAAGTACTGGCCCGCCGACGTCCACTTCATCGGCAAGGAGATCGTCCGCTTCCACTCCATCATCTGGCCCGCCATGCTCATGAGCATGGAGATGCCCCTGCCCAAGAAGGTGTTCGGCCACGGCTGGCTGCTGCTGGACGGCGGCAAGATGAGCAAGTCCAAGGGCAACGTGGTGGACCCCTATCTGCTGGCCCAGCGCTACGGTGTGGATTCCCTGCGCTACTTCCTGCTGCGGGAGTTCCCCTTCGGCACCGACGGCAACTTCTCCAACGAGACCCTCATCAGCCGTATCAACACCGACCTGGCCAACGACCTGGGCAACCTGGTGAGCCGCACCACCGCCATGGTGGGCAAATACTTCGGCGGGCATCTGCCTGCCGGCTGCGGCGCGGACGAGGATGAGAGGGATCTGGCCAATATGCTGGCTCAGGCCCGGGGCAGCGTGGACCTGGCCGCCAACTTCCCCGAGGACGATCCCCGGAAGTTCGACGTGGAGCTGATCTCCATGGCCGCCGTGCTGCGCAACGCCTATGAGGACAAGATGGAGCAGTATGCCTTCCAGGACGCCCTGATGGAGGTGTTCAAGCTTATCGGCCGGGCCAACAAGTATATTGACGAGAACAAGCCCTGGGCTCTGGCCAAGGACGAGACCCAGCAGGACCGTCTGGCCCATGTACTGTACAACCTGCTGGAGTGCGTGCGCATCTCCGCCGTGCTCCTCACCCCCTTCATGCCCGAGACCTGCGAGAAGATCTTCGCTCAGATCGGCGCCGACGAGAGCCAGCGCACCTGGGAGTCCGCCGGTGTGTGGGGTATGCTGGCTGACCAGGCTGCGGTGAGCAAGGGCGAGAACCTCTTCCCCCGCATCGACGCCGCCAAGGAGCTGGAGGAGCTGGCTGCTCTGGAGGCTGCCGCCAAGGCGGAAGCCGCTGCCAAGGCCGAGCCCGAGTATATCACCATCGACGACTTTGCCAAGGTGAAGTTCGTCACCGCCAAGGTGCTCTCCTGCGAGGCGGTGAAGAAGAGCAAGAAGCTGCTCCGCTTTACCCTGGACTGCGGCGAGGGGCAGACCCGTCAGATCCTCTCCGGCATCCATGAGTACTATGAGCCCGAGGACCTGATCGGCAAGACCGTGGTGGCCTGCGTGAACCTGGCGCCCCGGAAGATGATGGGCCTGGAGTCCAACGGTATGCTCATCTCCGCCGTGAAGGAGGGGGCCGAGGGCCACGAGGAGCTCCACCTGCTCATGCTGGACGACAAGGTGCCCGCCGGCTGTACTCTGGGTTAAGCCATAAAAAGTGATGATATGAAGAAGGAGACGCTGCATGGCAGCGTCTCCTTTTTTATAAATACTATGCAGCCAGCGCATTGTGCCATCTGAGAGAATTCTCTATACTTTAAGAAGAGGTTCAGGTTTTGCAGAGATACCCAAGCCTGCGCCCGTTTTGAGAGGAAAGAAGGATCGCTATGAAAAAGTTTGTTTCCCTTGCGCTGGCCCTGGCCATGATGCTGGGCCTGTGCGCCTGCGGCGGCGGCTCCGCCGCGCCCAAAGAGGAGGACTACTCCGACGCCATTGAGCTGGCGGTACAGTCCGAGGCGGCTGTGGAGTGTATGTTCAGCTATGCCAACGTGAAAAACGTCCTGGCCTCGGTGACCAATACCGACGACAACGGAGACGGCACCTATGACGTCAAAGGCTACATCACCGTAGTGGATGACTACGGCGACCGCTACAAGGCCAAGTTCGACGCCACCGTCTCTGTGGACGAGGACGGCGACGCCGACTGTGACAGCTTCAGCATGGAGACCCCCACCAAGGAGTGATACTTCCAATCCCTTCAAAACAAAGACGTGCTGCACAGCAGCACGTCTTTGTTTTTGGTTCTGTTATCGCTGGTCCAGGGGCACGAAGGGCCGCATGGGGGCCACCGCCTTGTAGGCGGGACGGATGATGCGGTTGCCCGGCTGGTAGACCTCCTCGATACGGTGGGCGCACCAGCCCACGATGCGGGCCACGGCGAACAGGGGGGTGTACAGCTCCTGAGGGATGCCCATCATCTTGTACACCATGCCGGAGAACAGATCCACGTTGGCGCACACCACCTTGCTCTCCCCCTTGACGGAGAGTAGCACCTCGGGGGTGAGCCGCTCCACCGTCTCGTACAGCTCAAACTCGTCCAGCATCCCCTTGCTCTGGGCCAGCTGTTTGGCGAACTTCTTGAGGATGACGGCACGGGGATCGGAGATGGTATAGATGGCGTGGCCCATGCCGTAGATGAGACCGGACTTGTCGCCGGCCTCCTTCCGCAGCAGCTTGCCCAGGTAGGCGCGCACCTCGTCCTCGTCCTTCCAGTCCTTCACTGCATCCTCGATGTAGCCGAACATCTCCATGACCTTCTTGTTGGCGCCGCCGTGACGGGGGCCCTTCAGAGAGCCTACGGCAGCGGCAATGGAGGAGTAGAAGTCGGTACCAGAGGAGGAGAGTACCCGGCAGGTAAAGGCGGAGTTGTTGCCGCCGCCGTGCTCGGCGTGGAGCACCAGACACAGATCCAGCAGCCGGGCCTCCTGCTCGGTGAACTGGTTGTCGTGACGGACAGAGTAGAGGAAGTTCTCCGCCACGCTCAGACCCGGCTGGGGCCGGTGGAGGTAGAGAGACTCGTCGTTGTAGTAGTGGCGCTTCACGGCAAAGGCGTGGGCCACGATGACGGGCACCCGGGCGATGAGCTGGATGGCCTGCCGCAGCTGATTGGACAGAGACATATCATCGGGGTTGTCGTCATAGGAGTACAGGGCCAGTACCGAGCGGGCCAGCTTGTTCATCACGTCGGGACTGGGCGCCTTGATGATCATATCCTCGGTGAACATATGGGGCAGGGTGTGGTTGTCGGTAAGCATCTGCTGGAAAGCGGCAAGCTGCTCTTTGGTAGGCAGAGCGCCGAAGAGCAGCAGATAGGCGGTCTCCTCAAAGCCGAAGCGTTTTTCCCGCACAAAGCCGTCCACCAGCTCCTCCACGTCGATGCCCCGGTAGATCAGCTTGCCGGGGGCGGGGAAGCGCTCCCCGTCCTGAAGGTAGTAGCCCAGTACGTTGCCGATCTGGGTGACGCCTGCCATGACGCCGGTGCCGTCGGCGTTGCGGAGGCCCCGCTTGACCCGATAGCGCTCGTAATCTGCCGGGTCGATCTGGTTATGTTTGCGATATTCCTCACATAGACTGTCAATGAAGTCCATGGATGTGCCCTTCTCCGCGTTTTGCATTTCCAGCCTCTCCTTTGCCCAAATTCTTTTACACGGTATTGTACAACCATTTTGCGGCACAGTCAATATGGAAAGTAGACGAAGTAAAAATTGAAATGGAATGAATGATAACTTGCAAAACGAGAGGACGGTGTTTCCAATGAGACAGGTGGCGGCGATTGCCCTGGCCCTGCTGCTGGCCCTTTTCCTGCTGCCGCTGCTGCTGGTGCCCCAGGGGGAGGGAACCCTGCCGGTGGAGAGCGGCAGCCTGCCCATCGACCGCACGGTGGTCACGCCGGAGCCGGCCCTGGACAGCGCCCAGCAGGTAAAGGTAAAGCGGTCCGACGGCACGGTGGAGACCATGGCACTGGACGACTACCTGTGGGGGGTGGTGGCCGCCGAGATGCCCGCCGCTTTTGAGAGCGAGGCCCTGAAGGCCCAGGCGGTGGCCGCCCGCACCTATACCTATTCCAAAATGGAGCGGGACACCTCCGGTCACCCGCAGGCCGACCTGTGTACCGACGTGAACTGCTGCCAGGCCTACCGCACCCGGGAGGATGCAGCCGCCAGCTGGGGAACCAACGCACAGATGTACACCGACAAGATCGCCGCCGCTGTGGCGGACACCGACGGAGTGGCGGTGCTCTATGGGGGGAAGCCGATCCAGGCCGTCTTTTTCTCCTCCGCTGACGGGCGGACGGTGGACGCGGTGGAGGTGTGGGGCAATTCCGTGCCCTATCTCACCGGAGTGGACAGCCCCGAGGGGGAGGAGGTGCCCAACTACCACTCCACTGTCACCCTGACGGCGGAGGAGTTCAAAACCAAGCTGCTGGCCAAGTACCCCGGGGCGGACCTGTCCGGCGATCCCTCCGGCTGGTTTGGGGGTACCGTGTCCAACTCCGCCGGGGGCGTGAGCAGTGTGGACGTGGGAGGCGTCACGGTCAGCGGACAGGAGCTGCGCACCCTGTTCTCCCTGCGGTCCACCAGTTTCACCGTCTCCGCCGGGGCGGATGGGGTGACCTTTTCGGTCACCGGCTACGGCCACGGGGTTGGCATGAGCCAGTACGGGGCCAACGCCCTGGCCCAGGAGGGCAAAGACTATGAGGAGATTTTAAAGTGGTACTATACCGGCGTGGAAGTGGAGCAGTATGCTCCAGACTGAGGATAAATCCAGCTGGCCAAAAGATTCGGAGGGAAAGATAGTGTGAAAGAAAACCGTCAGGGTTGTCTTTCGCGTCCAATCAAACGACTGCTCTTGTCGAAAAGATCTTTTCGACAAGAGCAGTATACCCCTGGGCAGTCCTGAAACTGCCCAGGGGTATATTTTATGCGGTCAGCTGATTGATGTTGGTTTCGTTCAGTTCATACCAGACCGCATCTTGCTTCTGGGCCTGGGCCTCCAGGACGGCCTCATACTCGGTCTCGGAGACGGGCCGGCCATCCACTTCAAAGGCTTTAGGCTCCCAAGCCTCCATCTCACAGCGGATGTGCTTTTCTAGGGTAAGGCCGTCTTCCTCAAAGCGGGCGGAAGCAATGCCGTCCTCCGTGCCGGCGGAATAGGAGTAAGTAAACGTACCGTCGGTTTTCAGCTGCCAGAAGGTGCGCCAGTGGCTGGGATAGCCCATGATCTCGTCCCCCTCCTGGCGTAAGACCACATAGCCCCCCATGTCATTGGCCACGTCGGTGACCCGGAGGACCGCCTCCCGGCTTCCGTCGCCGTCCAGGTCCAGGACGGCAAACTCCGTTACAGCGGCATAGGAGCTGTAGGGACTGAAGGCAAGGGGAATGTCAGGGAGGAAGGTGGGAGTGTCCTGGCCGGAGCCGTCCACATAGAGGAAAGGAGTCTTTCCCAGCAGGACGTCCTGATAGGGACTCTCCTCTCTGCCTGCGAAGCAGATGTAGGGGAGGGAGATGCCAGACTCCATCCAGCTCTCGCCAATGGCAATGGCTCCTTCGCCGTCCACCGGCACGGAGACCTGGTCCAGGGTCACTAAAAAGCCTTCCGCCGACGGGTCGAACCGATATTGCTTCCACCCGGTCCGCCCCGCGCCGCTGGAGCCGCAGTGGCAGAGGATGTTGTTCTCGCTCACCACATAGAGACTCCGTTCCCAGCCCTCCACCGCCAGGACGGGCTGGTCATCCACCAGGGTGTAGATGGCAAAGACATAGCCCTGGTCCAGATTCCAGATGTCGTTGCCCACCCAGCCCAGCAGCAGTTCCTCCGAGCCGTCCCCGTCCAGGTCCCGGCGGACATAGCCCAGCTGATGGTCCTGCCCCCAGTAGGGAGCAATGACAGCGGATACCAGGTCCGGATAGGCGTTAGGCTGCTGTTGGAGAAAGGCCAATTCATACTCAATCAGAAGGGGTTGATATGGGTCGAATTCCCCGGTAGCAGCCCTGGGATGAGGTTCCAGATCCACCACTGTGCAGGCGCAGCAGGTGACCACCAGTCCCAGAACCAGAGTGAGGCAGATTGCGGCCTTGCCCGGCTTGCGGTATCCTTTAATCCCCAGAAGCCGGGCTTTCAGCCGCTTCCCATTCTGACAGAGAGGGGCTGTCATCCACGGGGAGGCCCTACCAGGCCGGGCGGCCAGCAGCAACAGCATATCCCCGTAGGCCATCCGCTTCTCCGGCTCCAGGGCGCGGAGTACCGCCTCGTCGCAGGACAGCTCACAGTCCAGCGCAATGCGCCGCCCCATCCAGTGGACCAGGGGATTGAACCAGTGGAGGCTGGTCACCAGCACCACCAGCCACTTGTAGCAGATGTCCCACCGCCGGGCGTGGATGAGCTCATGGCGGAGGGCGGCGGCCAGAGCCTGAGGAGGAAGGGCCAGCCCGTCCTGAGGCAGGACGATCACCGGCCGCAGCACCCCCAGCAGCATGGGGGCGTTTACCTGGTCGCTGCAAGCCAGCCTCACCCGGCGGCTGTGGCCCAGCTCCTCAAACAGGGCAAGGGCCTCCGCCGTTGGCGGGGCGAGAGAGGCGCGGACCCAGTGGGAGAAAAGGGCATAGGTGGCGATGTGCCAGCAAAAGAAGCCTGTTCCAACCGCCAGCCACAGGAAAACCAGCACGCCGGGGAGGGAAACTGTCGGGGCGGACGGCCGGGCCGCCTCCGGCTGCTCCGCCGTGACCGGCTCCGACGGCGGAGTAATGGGAGCGGCCTGTGTGCCCCCTTGGTCCTGCCGGTCGGGGAGGGCGGTTTCCTGCCGGACCACCTCCTGGGTGGGCTGGGGAGGCTGGGGCAGGGTGATGCCGTAGCCGAAGGGAATCAGAAAGCGGAGCAGCACCGCCAGCCAGAAATAATAGGAAACGGCCTTGGGCACCCTGTTTCCCATCACGGGGCGCAGGAGCAGCAAAAGCACACACAGCAGGGAGCCGGACAGAGTAAGGGAGAGCAGGGTGAGTAAAATCTCGTTCATGACGACTCCTCCTGATGAAACAGGGCGGACAGCTCGGCGATCTCCGCCTGGCTCAGCTGGCCGTCGGACAGCAGGGAGGCCACCAACTTTTTGGCGCTGCCGTTAAACACCTGGTCCACCAGGTGGCGGGCGGACCAGCGGCCATATTGAGCCTGGGTAATGACCGCCCGGTACATTCCCCGGCGCTCCAGTTGAACGGCCCCCTTCTCGCACAGACGGCGCAGCAGGGTCTTGACGGTGGAGTCCTCCCAGCCGCACCGGGCCGACAGGATGCGGCGCAGCTCCAACAGCGGCGCCGGCTGGGGCAGACTCCACAGGGCCTTCATGACCTCCAGTTCGGCATCCTGGATCTTTTCAGCACCAATACACATAGCGGCCTCCTAAAAAAGTTTACTGTTGTAGCTTAATATAAGACTACAACAGTAAACTTTATTTGTCAAGAACTTATGTACTTGGGCGGCCCCGGGGCGGGGATTATGTACCCTGCCTGTGCAGCTTGCGGCGCTTGGCCGCCTTTATGAGGCGGAGGATCAGGTAGAGGGCAAAAATGACGGTGTAAATCAGGATATCCACCAGCTTTTTATCCAGCTTGGGAAGGAAGAGGACCATAACATGGATATAGATCAGGGCAAAGAATACATAGGCCAGCCGCTGCAGGCTCTTCCAGCGGGATGCCGGCATACGGCCCCGGACGGCCTTGAAGGAGGTCACCATCAGGGGGATCATGATGGCGATCATGATAACGGAGAGTATGGCGGCAATCAGAACATTGGGCTTCATCTCCCAGGGATTGGTGAAGAGAGCCACAAAATGCTTCATGCCGTAGACAATATTGTGCCCAAGGGTAAGGATACAGGCGATAATGGACAGCTCTCCCCGGATCTCCATCAGTTTGCGAACGGCAGGACGGTTCCCATCCAGTGCGCCCAGGTACATTACAACAATGAACATGGCGGTGGAGAGCGCGCCCCGTTTAAAGAAGTTCACAACATGGGCGGTCAGCCATTCCGGCGCCATGTCACGGATGCCGAACTGATAGTATATGACCTCCAGAACAACGATAAGTGCGGCCGCCAGATAGAAGAGACCTGCGTGCTTTTTGAGGGCGTTGCGGCAGCCAAAGGCAAAGAGCAGAGTCAACGCGACGGATACCAGGATATAGGGATACATAGCATTCCTCCTTACAGTCAGATGGGGTGCACCAGTTATTGGTTAGCGAAGACTAACCGCGAGTCAGTATACAATACTTTTGTGGGTATGTCAACCAGGTGATGCGCAGAAACGGAAACTTTTTCAGGGGGGGACTATCGCTATTTCCTAAAAAAAGAAAAAACTAGTAAACGTAGCGGGGAAAAAAGACACCGAATTTTTTACAGGACAGACACTCACCGTTGTCAAAAATGAGACCTTTTGGTATAATATCAAATTGGAAAGATGGGTCCCATCTCTTCCAAAATATGACGTAAAGTGAGAGATCGCACATGAACACACGGTATGACGTTGCTATTCTGGGCTGCGGCGAGGCCGGTATTTTCGCCGGGTACGAGCTGATGCACCGCAACCCCGGCCTCAAGGTGGTGGCCCTGGATCAGGGGGCCGATATCTATACCCGCAGCTGCCCCATCGTGGCGGGCAAGGTGAAGGAGTGCGTCCACTGCAAGGTGTGCGGCACCATGTGCGGCTTTGGCGGCGCCGGCGCCTTTTCAGACGGCAAATATAACTTCACCACCGCGTTCGGCGGCTGGCTCACCGACTTCATGCCCAGGGAAGAGGTCATGGGCCTCATCGACTATGTGGACTCCATCAACATGAAGCACGGCGCTACCGATAAAGTGTTTTCCACCGATACCCCGGCGGCCCGGGCCCTGGAGAAGCGTGCCCTGGAGCACGACCTCCACCTGCTCCAGGCCCGGTGCAAGCACCTGGGCACCGAGAACAACCTGAAGATCCTGCAGAGCATTTATGAAGAGTGCCGCAAGGGTGTGGAGTTCCGCTTCCACACCGCTGTCACCAAGATCGAGGATCTGAAGGGGGAGGGCTACCGTCTCATCACCGAGGGAGGCGACGAGATCGACTGCACCTGGCTCATTGCCGGCCCCGGCCGCTCCGGCGCCGAGTGGTTCTCCAACCAGTGCAAGGAGCTGGGCATCCAGCTCATCAACAACCAGGTGGACATCGGTGTGCGGGTGGAGCTGCCCGCCAAGGTGTTTGAGCACATCACCGACGTGGTGTACGAGTCCAAGCTGGTCTACCGCACCAAGCAGTATGGCGACCAGGTGCGTACCTTTTGCATGAACCCCTACGGCCATGTGGTGGCTGAGAGCGTGGAGGGCATCAACACCGTCAACGGCCACTCCTACTCCGATCCCGCCCTCCAGAGCGAGAACACCAACTTCGCCCTGCTGGTGTCCAACCGGTTTACCCAGCCCTTCAACGAGCCCTACCGCTACGGCAAGCACATTGCCTCTCTGAGCAATATGCTGGCCGGCGGTGTGCTGGTCCAGCGCTTTGGCGATCTGGTCAGCGGCATCCGCACCAACGAGCACCGGATGAGCAAGTCCTTCGTCCGGCCCACCCTCACCGCCGCTGTCCCCGGCGATCTGTCCCTGGCCCTGCCCAAGCGGCAGCTGGACGATATCATCGAGATGATCTACCAGCTGGATAAGATCGCCCCCGGTACCGCCAATTATGACACCCTGCTCTATGGCGCCGAGGTGAAGTTCTACTCCGCCCGGCTGGCCCTGTCCGGCGAGTTGGAGACCTCTCTGCCCGGCTTCTTTGCCGTAGGCGACGGCGCGGGCGTCACCCGTGGCCTGGCTCAGGCAGGCGCTTCCGGCGTAAAAGTGGCTCAGGT
Source organism: Clostridiales bacterium (assembly GCA_022785125.1). Taxonomy (GTDB): domain Bacteria; phylum Bacillota; class Clostridia; order Oscillospirales; family Oscillospiraceae; genus Flavonifractor; species Flavonifractor porci. Next base: position 19,063 of record JALFRA010000038.1, on the reverse strand, counting down.
GATTCTGGACCGGCTGAAATGAAACCAATCAAAAAACAGCTGCAAGCCATTGGCTTGCAGCTGTTTTTTATTTATTATGCAACGGAGACGCGGGTGTCGGGCAGAGGGGTCTCCTCCGGCTTCTTCACCAGGAAGGCCAGCCGCTTGCAGAAGAACCGGGAGATATAGCCCACCGTCAGGGCGCACACCACGGTGCCCTCCCGCAGACCATACACGGCTCCCAGATCCAGCAGGGACAGCAGGGTGGCGGCGGTCACCATGGTCAGATCGTAACCGGTCTTGGTCTTGCCGAAGTCCCAGTGGAATTCCTGGCTGCACACCCGGACAAAGCCCTCGCAGGGGAGAATGAGCACATTGGGGATGACCTCCAGAGCCACGCCCAGACCCAGGCAGGTGCAGCCCAGAAGCAGTACCACCCAGTGGCCGGCGTAGGACTGGGGCACCAGGTCGCCCAGCAGTCCCATCCACAGGTCGATGCAGCAGGAGAACAGAAAGGTGAAGGGGACCTGGAGCAGCTGGATGGGACGGAACTTCTTGCGGAGGATCAGGGCCTGGCCGCCCAGCATGACGCAGTTCACCAGGAAGGTGAAGGTGCCCAGAGAGACGCCGGGGAATACATAGGTGAGTACATAGGCCAGACTGGATACCGCTGAAGTACCCATTCCGGCCAGGGTAATCAGAGAGATGCCAAGGGCTGAGCACAGGACCCCGGCCAGGAAGATCAAATAGCGCCGGAGCAGACCGGAATGAGACATCGCGCACACCTCGAAAAATATTTTTTAGCACTAAAAATAGTTTAGCACGATAAACAGGGCGGTTCAAGCGGCATCTTTACCAAAACAAAAGGAAAAATTTTGTCGATTTAACAAGAGGGTGGAGTGAATGGATATCAAAGGCGTGCCGCTGAGAACAGCGGCACGCCTGAAATTCAGGATTCTTTTTTGTGGGCGGTGTGTTCCGGTTCCTCCTCCGGCGGGGGGGTATGTTTGGTGACGGTGGCCCACTCCACCCGGCGCTCGGACAGTTCCTCCACCCGGATGTGCAGGCCGTAGATATCCACCTCGGGGTGACTGCCGTCCTCGGGGATGACGGAGAGCTGAGCGTACACCAGCCCCCCCAAAGTCTCCGATTCCTCCTCTTCCGGCATTTCCAGGTCCAGAGTGTCGAAGAGCTCCTCCAGCTCGGCGGAGCCGGCCACCCGCCAGCGCCCCTCCCCCAGGGGGATGATCTCCAGGTCCTCCTGGGGATCAAACTCGTCGTAGATGTTGCCCACGATTTCCTCCAGCAGGTCCTCCATGGTGACCAGTCCGGCGGTGCCGCCGTACTCATCCACCACAATGGACAGGTGGACCTTTTTGCTCTGCATATCCCGGAACAGCAGGTCGGTGCGTACCGACTGGGGCACGAAGTAGGGGGGGCGGAGCAGCTCCCGCAGGGGTTTGGGCTGGGGTTTGCGGGCGTTGATGAGCCACTCCCGGGTGGAGAGGATGCCGATGATGTCGTCGGCGTCCTCCTCGTAGACCGGGAAGCGGGACAGACCGGAGTCCTCAATGGTCTTTTCGATCTCCTCCGGGGTGTCCTCCGCCCACAGCATGACCATGTCGGTGCGGTGGACCATCACGTCGGCGGCGGTCATGTTGTTGAACTCGAAGATGTTCTGGATCATTTCCTTCTCGTCGGTCTCGATGGCGCCCTTCTCCTCGCCGATGTCCACCAGGCGGCGGATACCTTCTTCGGAGACGGGGGCCCGGTCGGCGTGGGGGTCCATGTGGACCAGCCGCAGGCACAGCCCGGTGAGCAGCTCCAGCGGAGCGGTCAGGGGCAGAAGGACGGCGGAGAGGACGGACACCAGGCCGCAGGTGCGGCGAGCCACCGCCGGGCCCCGGTGGAGGGCTATACGGCGGGGGATCATATAGCCGAATACCAGGGTGACCAGGGCCAGCACCAGGATGGTGAGCAGCAGGCACAGGATATGTACCCCCTGGGCGGCGGAACCGGTGAGCTGCCAGCGGAGGGCGGCCCACTGGGAGAGGGGACGGGCCAGCCCCTGGGCGGCAAAAGCCGCTCCCCACAGCTGGGCCAGAATGACGCACAGCTGTACCGTGGTGCGGGTACGGGAGGAGCGGCGGAGCAGTTTTTCCAGGCAGGCGGCTCTGCGGTCGCCCTCCTCGGACTGATGGCGGAGGTCGTTTTCATCCAATGAGAGGATGGACAGCTCAGCGGCGGCAAAGATGGCGCCAAGACAGATGAAGAGGATCTGAAGCAGCAGCCGGGACCATAATGGGGGGTACAAGGTGATTCCTCCTTGACGGTTTGGATGTGTCTTTTTGATCCAGTATAGCACAGCCGTGGAAAAAATCTATAAGAATAGGGAAAAAAGTTGGTATCCATGTTATAATAACCGCAGCCCAAACAGCTGGGCTGTTTGGGGCCGCCTTTCAGGCGGCTGGGCGCGGCGAAACGCCGCGCACTGCGCTTGTTACACCATGGCCGAAACCGGCTGTGCCGGTTTTCGCCGCTCTGCGGCGCGCAAGCCGAAGCGGTTTGCAGCCATGGTATAATACCCGTGTATGTCGTACTGTGCGGAGGGATATTCGCAGCCGCAGGAGAGTAACGGTCCCCGTGCCGGGGACCGATGGAGCGTGAAAAAGATGGAGATAGAGACAAAGAAGATACCGGCCTGGCTGGAACATCCGGCCGCATTTGTCAAATGGCTGATCTTCGCGGGGGTCAGCGGCCTGCTGTGCGGCGGGGTGGCCACCGCCTTTTACTATGCCTTTTCCGCGGTCACAGACCTGCGCCATACAAATCCCTGGGTGATCTGGCTGCTGCCATTGGGCGGTCTGGCCATTGTACTGCTCTACCGGGTGTGCGGTATGGAGGGGGACCGGGGCACCAACTTCGTGCTGGCGGCGGTGCGTGAAAACCAGCCTCTCCGGCTGCGTACCGCCCCCTTGGTCTTTGTGTCTACCATGATCACCCACCTGGTGGGAGGTTCCTCCGGTCGGGAGGGAGCCATCCTACAGATAGGAGGCTCCATCTCCTCCAAGGTGGGTCGGTGGATGCGCCTGGACGATAAGGACAGCCGCATCATCACCATGTGCGGAATGTCGGCGGCCTTCTCCGCCCTCTTCGGCACCCCGCTCACCGCCGCCATGTTTGCCATGGAGGTCACCAGCGTGGGCGTGCTCTACTATGCCGCCATCGTGCCCTGTATTCTCTCCTCCGTCATTGGCCTGTGGATCGCCCAGCATTTCAGCGTACCCCCCACCGCCTTTGTTTTGGAGGGCATCCCAAACTTAAGCGCCGTCACCCTGCTGCAGGTCATTGGAATGGGCATTCTCTTTGCCCTGCTGTCCATTTTCTTCTGCCGGCTGATGCACGCCGCCCCCAAGCTGTACGACAAATTCCTGCCCAATCATCTGGTGCGCTCGGCGGTGGGGGGCGGCCTGGTCATCGGCCTCACCTATGTGATCTGGATCTGGAACCCTGGTACTTATGACTACAACGGGGCGGGAGAGGCTATCATCCACGCCGCCATCGGCGGAAACGCCCGGCCGGAGGCCTTCTTCTTTAAAATGCTCTTTACCACCATCACCCTGGGGGCGGGATTTAAGGGCGGCGAGATCGTGCCGGTGTTCTTCACCGGGGCCACCTTTGGCTGCACCGTGGCCCCCTTCCTGGGGCTCCACCCCTCCTTCGGGGCGGGACTGGGCATGGTGTGCGTGTTCTGCGGCGTCACCAACTGCCCCATCACCTCTCTGCTGCTCTCTCTGGAGCTCTTCGCCGGGGACAGCCTGGGGATGTTTACCGGTCAGAGCCTGTGCCTGTTTGCCGTGTGTCTGGCGGTGTCCTATATGCTGTCCGGCTATTATGGGCTGTACAGCGAGCAAAAAATCGTTTATAGTAAACTGCGGCCCGAATTCATCGACAAGAAAGCCAACCAGGACCACTGAGTCCGAGGACCCATGCAAAGGAGAACCCATATGCTGCGATTTGATCATTTCAATTTCAATGTTCTGGACCTGAATCGGTCCCTGGATTTTTACCGTGAAGCTCTGGGGCTGGCGCCGGTGGCGGAAAAGAACGCCGAGGACGGCTCCTTCAAGCTGGTCTACCTGGGGGACGGGGAGACCGGCTTCCGGCTGGAGCTGACCTGGCTGCGGGACCGGAGAGAGCCCTACGATCTGGGGGAGCAGGAGTTCCACCTGGCCTTTGTCACCGACCGCTTTGACGAGCTGCTGGAGCGCCACCGCGCCATGGGCTGCGTGTGCTTTGAAAATCCTGCCATGGGCATCTATTTCATTGAAGATCCCGACGGCTACTGGATCGAGATCGTTCCTGGGAAGGAATAAGGACATGAGCAAGACAGTGACGGGAGGCCGCCTGGCCTATGCCGACCTGCTGCGGGCTGTGGCCATGCTGGCGGTCATTGTGGTCCATCTGGCCGGCTCTCAGCTGGGCAACGTGCCGGTGGGTTCGGCGGAATTTCATGTGCTCAACGCCTACGACGGGCTGACCCACTGGTGTGTGCCCGTCTTTATCATGCTGTCCGGAATGTTCCTGCTGGACCCCAAGCACAGCCTCTCCCCATCCAAGCTGTTTTTCGGCCACATCCTGCGGATGCTGGTGGCCCTGGTGGTGTGGGGGACGGCCTATGCCCTGGTGACCCAGGTGTCGGCGGCGGGGCTGAGCTGGGCCAGCGTCAAGGCGGCCCTGTGGCAGGTGCTTCAGGGTAAGACCCACTTCCACCTGTGGTTTTTGTATATGATCGTGGGCCTGTACCTCATCACCCCCATTCTCCGCGCCTTTGTGCGGGGGGCCAGCCGGGCGGACTTCCACTGGTTCTTCCTGCTTTGCTTCGTGTTTGCCAACCTGCTGCCCACCCTGCTGCGGCTGTGGCCCCATGAAGCGGTGAGCCTGTGGGTCAACAACCTGAACCTCCACCTGGTGCTGGGCTATGTGGGCTACTATGTGCTGGGCTATTATCTGAAAACCTACACCCTCAACCGGGCGGCGGAGTATCTCATCTATATCCTGGGCATCCTTGGGGCGGTGGTCACTGTGGGGGGCACCGCCTGGCTGTCCCAGCAGCGGGGCGTCTTTGCCCAGACCCTCTACAACTATGACAGCCCCAATATCGCCCTGATGAGCGTGGCGGTCTTTGTGTTCTTCCGGTATGTGCTGGGAGTCAGCGAGGAGCGCTCCCGCCGCCAGCGGATGAGCTCGGTGGCCCAGGTGTCCTTTGGAGTGTACCTGGTCCACGTCTTTTTCCTCATCCTGCTGGACCGGCTGCACATCACCGTGCTCTCCATTCCGCCGGTGCTGGCGGTGCCCGTCCTGACGGCGGCGGTGTTCCTGTGTTCCTTTGCCGTGGCCTGGCTCATCTCCAAGATCCCCCTGGTGGGGCGCTACCTGACTTAAAGGAGGCAACTGAGTGCTCTTTTCCAGTTCCGTATTTCTCTTCCTCTTCCTGCCCCTGGTGCTCATCATCTACTATGTGCCCCTGCGGAAGTTCCGGCAGGGGCAGAACGTGTTCCTGCTGCTGGCCTCCCTGGGCTTTTACGCCTGGGGCGAGCCCTGGTTCGTGCTGGTGATGATGGGCTCCATTGTGGTCAACTACGGCTTCGGCCTGTGGGTGGACCGCAACAAGCGGCGGGACAGGTCCTGCCGGGCCCCCATTTTATTGGCCCTGCTGGTCAATTTGGGTATTCTGTTTGTATTTAAATACCTGATGTTTACGCTGAGTATTCTGGATGGCCTGGGGGCCAGCTTTGTGATCCCGGTGATCGAGCTGCCCATCGGCATTTCCTTCTTCACTTTCCAGGCCCTCAGCTATGTGCTGGACGTCCATCGGGACCGGGGAAAGGTGCAGCGCTCCCCGCTGAAGGTGGGACTGTACATCTCCTTCTTCCCCCAGCTCATCGCCGGCCCCATCGTCAAATATGAGACGGTGGCCGACCAGATCGACAACCGGAAGGAGAGCTGGGAGGACTTCTCCGCCGGCTGCGCCCGGTTTGTGGTGGGCCTGGGCAAGAAGGTGCTGCTGTCCAACCAGCTGGCCATCATTGCCGACCGGGCCTACGGTATGGCGGGAGACGGGCTCACCACCTCCTTTGCCTGGCTGGGAGCGGTGGCCTACATCCTCCAGCTGTATAACGACTTCTCCGGCTATTCCGACATGGCCATCGGCCTGGGCCGGATGTTTGGGTTCCACTTCCTGGAGAACTTTAACTATCCCTTTGTGGCCAACTCCCTGGCCGACCTGTGGCGGCGGTGGCACATCTCCCTGGCCACCTGGTTCCGGGACTATGTGTATATCCCCCTGGGAGGCAGCCGGGTGGACAGCAAGGCCAAGCTGATCCGCAATATCTTTATGGTGTGGCTGTGTACTGGCATCTGGCACGGAGCCAACTGGACCTATCTGGCCTGGGGCATGATCAACTTTGCCCTGCTCATGCTGGAGAAATACGGCGGCCTGGGCCGGGGCTGGCCCAGGTTCTTCCGGTGGCTCTACCCTGTGCTGGTTTTCATGCTTACCTGTGTGTTCTTCCGGTCGGAGAGCATCGGCGCTGCCCTGCAGTATTTCCAGGCCCTGTTCGGCTTCGGCGCCGGACTGGGGGACGGGCTGACGGTGCTCTATCTCACCGAATGCTGGCTGCCTCTGCTGGCCGCCGTGGTTTTTGCGGCGCCTGTGGCCCCCAAGCTGCGGGACTGGGCCGGCAAGCGCAACTGCGTGGTGCTGGATCTTGGCTACGCCCTGCTCATTGCCGGGGTGTTCCTGGTGTCGGCCAGCTTTATCATCAAGGGTACCTATAATCCCTTTATCTACTTCAACTTCTGACAAGGAGCGGCCCAATGAAACGACGCAATACCATAACCGCCTGCCTGTTCCTGCTGCTGATGGCGGGAGGCTTCGTGCTGCTGCTCACCTCCTTTTTGGGGCGGGAGGGCAGCTTTGAGGCCCTGCTCAAGACCTTTGCCAGGGACAAGGATGTGACCGCCTTCCTGGCCCGGGCGGAGACCGCCGTCAACCAGGATCTGGACCGGGACCATCTGTTTATCCAGCTCTATGGCGGCATCCAGCGCATGACCGGTCGCAGAATGGTGGAGGACGCGGTGGATGAAAACACCGTGGTCAAGCTGTCCACCGGGGCGCTGAACTTCGTCAAGCCGGACAGCACCGCCCAGCCTGCGGAAAGCGTGGAGGCCAATGCCGCCGCCACAGTGGAACTGGCCCAGACGCTGGAGGAGCAGGACATCCCCTATCTCTTTGTGATGGCCCCCCAGAAGATCCAGCGGGGGCAGGATATGCTGCCCATAGGCATGGCGGAGAACGGCAACGCCACCGCCGACGCTTTCCTGGAGGAGCTGGACCAGTCGGGCATCAGCTATTTTGACCTGCGGCCCCTCTTTGAGAGCAATGGCATCTATTCCGGCTGGTTCTTCAACACCGACCACCACTGGAAGCCGGAGGCCGCCTTCTTTGCCTGGCAGCATCTGGCCCAGCTGCTGGACCACAGGTACGGGTTCGTCACCCCCTCCCGCCTTACAGATCCCGCCAACTGGTCCACCACGGTGCTGGATGACTTTTTCCTGGGCAGCCAGGGCAAGCGGGTGGGGTCCCTCTACGCCGGGGTGGACGATTTTACCATCTATACCCCCAAATTTGACACCAATCTCACCTATGCCAGCACCGACGGCGGCTTTGAGCGCACCGGCCCCTTCAACCAGTCGGTGTGCTTCCCCGAGCGGGTGGAGAAAAAAGACTGGTTCAACGGCAACCCCTACACCTACTACTCCGGCGGGGACTACGGTGTGGCTACCATGACCAACCACAACAACCCCAATGGGCCCAGGATCGTGCTGCTGCGGGAGTCCTTCTCCTGCGCCCTGGCCCCCTTCCTGGCCCTGTCCTGCTCGGAACTGACCACCATCGATCTGCGGCAATTCCAGGGCGACCTGCTGGCCACCATTGAGGACCTGGACCCTGACCTGGTGATGACTCTCTATGCCGCCAGCTCCACGGGGCTGGAGACCATGTTTGCCTTTGAAGGAACGGAGTGAACCAAGTGGAACTGAGTGAACGCAGGCCCTCCCTGCGGCGGCTGGACTATCACTATATTGCCATGCAGGCGGGGTTCTGGGCCATGTTTGCCGCTATTGTGGCCTACCAGACCGCCCTGCTGCTGCAGCGGGGCTTCTCCAACAGCGAAGCGGGTCTGATGACGGCGGTGCGCTGCCTGGCGGGCATCCTGTTCCAGCCCCTGCTGGGGGGCTTTGCCGACCGGCATCCCCGCATCCCTCTGAAGTATATCGTGGGCCTGTCCCTGCTGATCTCGGTGGCGGCGGGGGCCTGGTACTGGCTGTCCCCCGGCATGGGCCTGTGGGAGACCACCCTGGTGTGGGTGGTCATCGGCGGCCTGGAGGTGTCCTGCTATCCCCTGATGGATGCCATGGCGGTGCAGTTTATCAACGAGGGTATGCCCATCCGCTACAGCCTGGGCCGGGGTATGGGGTCCCTGGCCTACGCGGTGGTATGCGTGGTACTGGGCTTCCAGGCCGGCCGGCTGGGCATGGAGAGCACCCTGCTGACCCATCTGGTCCTGGTGATGGTGGAGATCCTGCTGGTACTTACCTACCCGGCCTACCGGGGCAAGGGGGGACAGGCGGGAGAGGAGGGTCCCAAGCCCCAGTCCGCTCTGTCCCTGCTGCGGAGCAATCCCTGCTTTACCCTGATGCTGGTGGGAGTATTCCTGGGCCTCACCGGCATCATGCCCCTGTCCAACTTTCTGGTGAACATCGTGAGCAGCCGGGGAGGCACCGATTCTGATTTGGGTATCGCCCTCTTCCTTATGGGAGCCTCCGAACTGCCCACCGCCTTCTTCTTTCAGAAACTGCTGCGGCGGCTGGGCAGCGGAAAGCTGCTGATGCTGAGCATGATGTTCGGCACCCTGAAAGGTGTGCTGCTGCTTGGTACCTTTAACTGCCTGGGGGTGCTGGCGGTCCAGCCCATTCAGGTGCTGGGTTACGGTCTGTTTACTCCGGCCTCGGTGTACTTCGTCAACGAGTCGGTGCCCGCCGCCGACCGGGTGCGGGGGCAGACCGTGATGATGGTGGCCTCCAACGGTCTGGGCGGCATGATGGGCGGTGTGCTGGCCGGCTGGACCCTGGATCTGGGGGGCGTCAATCTGATGCTGGCGGCCTGCATTGCCTCGGGCTGTCTGGGTGTGCTCTTCTGTTTGGCGGCCCTACGACTGTTTTCCGGAAAAAGAAACCGGCTAGTATAGCTTTAGGCGCCGCTAAAAGGGCAAGCGAACAACAAAATAGTGGAAAAAAAGGCTGTTCCTGAGTGGGGGGACAGTCTTTTTTGAGCTTAACGCGTATCAACTGGAAACATTTCTAATGAAAAACTCCGAAAGTTGGGTAAAATGAAAATTACCTCTATGCAAAACGGAAAGATTGGTGTATGATAGTCCCGGATTTTTTTAGAGTCATATTTGCATACCTATGGAGGTAGGAAATGAGAAAGACAAAAATCATCTGCACTCTGGGTCCCGCTGTGGACAACGAGGAAACCATTCGCCAGCTGATTCTGAGCGGCATGGACGCCGCCCGCTTCAACTTCTCTCACGGCAGCCACGCCGAGCAGCTGGCCCGGCTGACCATGCTGAAGTCCGTCCGGGACACCCTGGGCCGCCCTGTGGCCACCATCCTGGACACCAAGGGCCCTGAGATCCGAATCAAGTCTTTTGCCAACGGCCCTGTGACCCTGGAGAAGGGTCAGGAGTTTGTCCTGAGCACCGACGAGGTGGAGGGCAGCGAGAAGCAGGTGTCCGTGACTTATCTGAATCTGCATGAAGAAGTGGGCCCCGGCTGCCGCATCCTGGTGGATGACGGCCTGATCGAGCTGCTGGTGGAGAAGGTGGAAGGTCACAACATCCACTGCACCGTGGAGAACGGTGGCCCCCTGTCCAATAACAAGTCCATCAACATCCCCAATGTGAGCATCATGCTCCCCTCCCTCACCGAAAAGGACAAGGACGACCTGAAGTTTGCCGCCGAGAATGACTTCGACTTCATCGCCGCCTCCTTTGTGCGCAAGGCCAGCGACGTGGAGGATATCCGTACCGAACTGCGTAAGCACGAGGGCGGCGAGAATATCCGTATCATTGCCAAGATCGAGAACCGTGAGGGTGTGGACAACCTGGAGTCCATCATTGAGGCCGCTGACGGCGTCATGGTGGCCCGCGGCGACCTGGGCGTGGAGATTCCCGCTCACGAGGTGCCCATCCTCCAGAAGAGAATGATCAAGGCCACCATCCGGCAGGGCAAGCCCGTTATCACCGCCACCCAGATGCTGGACTCCATGATCCGCAATCCCCGGCCCACCCGCGCCGAGGTGTCCGACGTGGCCAACGCCGTGTTTGACGGCACTTCCTGCGTGATGCTCTCCGGCGAGACTGCCTCCGGCAAGTACCCCGTGGACGCCCTTCAGACCATGGTGGACGTGGTCACCTCCGCCGAGAACTCCATCCGCTACTGGGGCCGTTTCCGTGAGCGCAACCTGCTGCCTGAGATCGGCGGCATCAACGACGCCATCACCCACTCCTGCTGCCTGACCGCTATGGACCTGAATGCCACCGCCATCCTGGCGGCCACCAAGTCCGGCTACACCGCCAGGGTGATCTCCCGCTTCCGTCCCGCCTGCCCCATCCTGGCTCTGTGCCAGAATGAGTCCACCCGCCGTCAGCTGGCCATCTCCTGGGGCGTGAAGCCCCTGCTTTCCGGCGAGGTGGATTCCACCGACCGGATGTTCTCCATGGCTGTGGACGTGGCCCGCAAGGAGGGCATCGTGAAGCCCGGTGAGACCGTGGTCATCACCGCCGGCGTGCCTCTGGGCAAGTCCGGTACCACCAACCTCATCAAGGCTGAAGTGGTGGCCGAGCCTGTGTAACAGGTTTCTGAGCATACTTGACCGACATAAAAAAGGAACCGCTGCAGCAGCGGTTCCTTTTTTTGCTTACCCACCCATGTAGGAGAAGTGCATATAGTCGTGGTAGCCGGTGGCGTCGTCGCTGTCAGCGGCCCAGGCGTCGCCGCCCCAGCTCCAGCCGTGGGTCTCAAAGATGCGGACCACAGAGCTGTCCGGCGCAATGGAGTAGGGGTTGCTCCCCGGCTCCCAGCAGCTGCCCACCAGGACCTGCCCGTCCCGGATCTGGTAGTTCTCGTTGGCGTTCAGGTCGATGGCGGTGCCGCAGTTGTGCTCACCGGTGGTGCCTTCCACATACCGGAAGCCGCTGATGCCGTTGATGGGGAACTGCTCCGGGTCGTTGTAGATCTCGGTGAAGATGGCCTTCACATCGTCGGCAATGGCGGCGTGGACCTGGAGCGTGGCAGTGGAGGTCTTCTTTACCCCTTTGGACAGCGTCCAGATGGGCACCGTAATGGTGGTCATGGCGGCCTGGGCCTCTGCCTGGCTGTCAAAGCGGCGTTTTTCCGTGGAGCCGAAGAGCAGGTTGTGCTTGGCTTCGTTCTCCCCCTGCATGGACAGCCAGAAGGGCTGGGTCCAGTAGTCCTCCGCGCTGGCCAGTCCCTGCTCCACCTGATCCCAGAAATCGGCCTCCGCCCGCTCCGCCTGAGTCATGGGCCGGTACTGGGCATAGTAGCTGGTGCAGGCGGAGGTCACGGTGCCGCCTCCCTGAAATCCATCAAAGATATAGTATTGGGGGGCCTCCTCCAGCAGACCGAACAGATAGGCCCCCACCTCGGTTGCATACTGCTGATGGAACAGCTCCTGGCCGCTCTCGCTGTCCACCCCGTACAGAGTAATGGTGGCGGTCTTGCCGGTCCGGGCCTGATCCACCACGTTCAGGGTGCGCATCAGCAGCACCGTGCCGTCGCACCGCTGGATGGGGTCCGTCCGGCCAAAGGAGCCGTCCGGCTTGCCGGAGGATACCTGGGTGTCGGCCAGGGCGGATACCGCCGCCTGATGGACCTCATCCATCTGGTCAAAGTCGGTGAAGAGATCCTCATTTTCCGGGTGGGCGTACTTCTCCTGGATCTCCTCCGGCAGGGCACGGTAGAGCAGCGCCGCCGCGTCCTCCCGGGTAATGATCTCCCCCAGCTGTTCAGGGCTGACAGGCAGGGCGTCCTCCTCCCGCAGAATGCCGGCGGATGCTGCCGCCAGATAGCCCGCCTCATCCCAGGCTGCCCCCTGGTCCAGGGCGCTCTGATAGTCGTCGGGGGCAAAGGTCCGGGTGACCAGAGCCAGGAACTGTCCCCAGCTCATGGTAAAGGCGGGGGCCAGTTGGTTGTTTCCCACCCCCTGGAGGATACCCAGCTCCACCGCCCGGGTCATCTCCACGTAGGCCCAGTGGTCCTGGCCCAGATCAGCGTACTCCGCCGCCCGGACGGGCAGGACGGACAGGGACATGACCCCGGCCAGAGCCAGGGCGCTTACTTTCACACACCAGTTGCGTACCGTCATAATCAGACTTCCTTTCTCTCTCTTGATCTGTGGGGAACGGAGGATGGTTTTCTCTTATTAGTGACGCCGGATGGTGCGGTGGTTTTATCCTGAGCAAATTTTTTTGAAAAATGTCGATATGGGTCGCAGGCTTGATCAAAACGTATCCTACCGCACTTTGACCCAAAATACAATGGCGCAAAAGAGACTTTACAAAAACTAAAATGTGCAGTATAATTTAACAACCGACACTGACGCGAAAGGGGTAACAGCCTGACGGGAAAGGGTCGCCAGACAGAACGAGAGTATGCTGTGGCGCACCCTTTTTGGGTGCGCCATTTGTCATTTTTTACAAGGAGGAAATTGTTATGGAAGAGACCCGCGTGGCCCTGCTGGGCGTGGTGGTGGAGAACCCAAACTCTGTGGAAGAACTCAACGCCCTGCTCCATCAGTACAAGGACTATATCATCGGCCGGATGGGCCTGCCCTACCGGGAGCGGCAGGTGAACATTATCTCCATCGTGCTGGACGCCCCCGCCGACGCCATCAGCGCCCTGTCCGGCAAGGCGGGTATGCTGCCGGGCGTAAGCTGCAAGGCGGTGTACTCCAAGCTGACCAATGAATGAGCTGCTGGACAAGCTGTGCCGTCAGCGGCGGCTGGACCGGGACGAGTGGCGGACCCTGCTGGCCGGTCGGCGCAGCCTGGATCAGAAGGATCTCTTTGCCCGGGGACTGGAGGAGCGCCGCCGGTGGTACGGCGACCAGATCTACGTCCGGGGATTAATTGAGTGTAGTAATATCTGCAAAAATAACTGTCTGTATTGCGGTATCCGGCGGGATAACCGCCAGGTGGCCCGCTACCGGCTGGATCGGGACACCATCCTGGCCTGCTGTGAGAAGGGCTACGGCTGGGGGTTCCGCACCTTTGTACTCCAGGGAGGCGAGGACCCGGGACTCACCCCCGACTGGGTGGCGGAGACGGTGGCGGCCATCAAGGCCCGCTGGCCGGACTGCGCAATTACCCTCTCTCTGGGGGAGTTCGACCGGCAGACCTATCAGCTGTGGTTTGACGCCGGAGCCGACCGGTATCTCCTCCGCCACGAGACGGCGGACAGTGTCCACTATGGCAAACTCCACCCGCCGGAGCTGACCCTGGCCCGCCGGCTGAACTGCCTGCGTACTTTGAAGGACATCGGCTACCAGGTGGGGGCCGGGTTCATGGTGGGCTCTCCGGGACAAACGGTGGACACCCTGGCGGAGGACTTCTGCTTCCTTCAGGACTTCCAGCCCCACATGGTGGGTCTGGGGCCCTTCATCCCCCAGAAGGACACCCCCTTTGCCGAGGAGCAGGCGGGCACTTTGGAGGACACCCTGATTTTGCTCTCTCTGGTGCGACTCACCTTACCCAAGGTGCTGCTGCCCGCCACCACTGCTCTGGGCACCATCCATCCCCAGGGCCGGGAGCTGGGCATTCTGGCGGGGGCCAACGTGGTGATGCCCAACCTGTCGCCCCCCACCACGCGGGACAAGTACACCCTTTATGACAACAAGCTCTGCACGGGCGACGAAGCCGCCGAGCACCTGGCGGGCCTGAAACAGCGTATGGCCGCCATTGGCTGCACCGTGGCCGTCCACCGTGGAGACTTTCCTGATTAAACAGAGAAAAAACTGATGGGGAAGGGTTTTGCCCTGACCCAAAAGAAAGGAAGTAACACCCATGTACGATCCCAAATCCAGAAAAGCAGAGGACTTCATCCACCACCAGGAGATCCTGGACACCCTGGCCTATGCCGACGCTCACAAGAGCGACGCGGCCCTCATCGACGCCATCCTGGAGAAGGCCAGGCTCCGCAAGGGCCTGACCCACCGGGAGGCCTCGGTGCTGCTGGCCTGCGAGCTGGAGGACAAGAACCAGGAGATCTATGAGCTGGCCCGCCAGATCAAGAAGGACTTTTACGGGGATCGCATCGTCATGTTTGCCCCCCTGTACCTGTCCAACTACTGTGTCAATGGCTGCCTCTACTGCCCCTACCACGCCAAGAACAAGCACATTCCCCGCAAGAAGCTGACCCAGGAGGAGATCCGGGCCGAGGTCATTGCCCTTCAGGACATGGGCCACAAGCGGCTGGCGCTGGAGGCCGGCGAGGACCCGGTGAACAATCCTCTGGAGTACATTCTGGAGTCCATCCAGACCATCTACTCCATCAAACACAAGAACGGGGCCATCCGCCGGGTGAACGTGAACATCGCCGCCACCACGGTGGAGGATTACCGCAAGCTGAAGGAGGCCGGGATCGGCACCTATATCCTGTTCCAGGAGACCTACCACAAGGAGAGCTACCAGAAGCTCCATCCCACCGGACCCAAGAGCAACTACGCCTATCACACCGAGGCCCACGACCGGGCCATGGAGGGCGGTATCGACGACGTGGGCCTGGGGGTGCTCTTCGGCCTGGAGCTGTACCGTTACGAGTTTGCCGGTCTGCTGATGCACGCCGAGCACCTGGAGGCGGTGTTTGGGGTGGGCCCCCACACCATCAGCGTGCCCCGGGTGTGCCCCGCTGACGACATCGACCCCAACGCCTTTGACAACGGCATCTCCGACGAGATCTTTGAGAAGATCGTGGCCTGCATCCGGGTGGCGGTGCCCTATACCGGCATGATCATCTCCACCCGTGAGAGCCAGAAGGTACGGGAGCGGGTACTGGGCCTGGGCATCTCCCAGATCTCCGGCGGGTCCCGCACCAGCGTGGGCGGCTATGTGGAGCAGGAGCCGGAGGAGGAGTCCTCCGCCCAGTTCGACGTGTCCGACACCCGCACCCTGGACGAGGTGGTGCGTTGGCTGATGGAGCTGGGCTATGTGCCCTCCTTCTGCACCGCCTGCTACCGGGAGGGGAGAACCGGCGACCGGTTCATGTCCCTGTGCAAGGCGGGACAGATCCAGAACTGCTGCCTGCCCAACGCCCTCATGACCCTGAAGGAGTACCTGACGGACTACGCCGCCCCCGAGACCCGCGCGGTGGGTGAAAAGGTCATTGCCCAGCAGCAGGCCTACATCACCAATCCCAAGGTGAAGGAGATCGTGGCCGACCGGCTGGTGAAGATCGCCCAGGGTGAGCGGGACTTCCGATTCTGAGGAGGGATACCCATGAGCCTCAACGCCACCCCCGCCGGCGAGCGGGTCCACATCGCCTTTTTCGGCCGGCGCAACGCCGGTAAATCCAGCCTGGTCAATGCCTTCACCGGCCAGGATCTGGCCATCGTGTCCGACGTGAAGGGCACCACCACCGACCCGGTGTATAAGGCCATGGAGCTGTTGCCCCTGGGCCCGGTGCAGATCATCGACACCCCCGGCATCGACGACGAGGGCGAGCTGGGTGAGCTGCGGGTGAAAAAGACCCGGCAGGTCCTCAATAAAACGGACCTTGCCATTCTGGTGGCCGACGCCACCGCTCCTTTGGGCAAGGCAGAGGAGGAACTGATTTCTCTTATCAAGGATAAGAGCATCCCCTGGCTGCTGGTCTGGAACAAGGCTGACCTGCTGGACAGCGTGCCCGAGGAGGGGGAGAACACCCTGTGGGTCAGCGCCCTTACCGGTCTGCATATCCACGAATTGAAGGAGAAGGCCGCCCGGCTGGCGGGGCAGGAGGGCCCCAAGCGCCCCCTGATTGCCGATCTTTTGCAGCCCGGCGACACAGTGGTGCTGGTGGTGCCCATCGACAAGGCGGCCCCCAAGGGCCGGCTCATCCTCCCCCAGCAGCAGACCATCCGGGATGTGCTGGAGGCCGGGGCTGCTGCCCTGGTGTGCCGGGACACCGAGCTGGCCCTCACCCTGGCGGGGCTGCCCAAGCCCCCCCGGCTGGTGGTCACCGACAGCCAGGTGTTCGGCAAGGTGGCAAAGATCGTGCCCCGTGAGGTGCCCCTCACCTCCTTCTCCATCCTCATGGCCCGGTACAAGGGAGACCTGGCCCTCACTGTGGAGGGCGCCCGGGCGGTACGGGAGCTGAAGGCCGGAGACAAGGTGCTCATTGCCGAGGGCTGCACCCACCACCGCCAGTGTGAGGACATCGGCACGGTGAAGCTGCCCCGCTGGATCCGCGAGGCCACCGGAGTGGAGCCCGACTACACCTTCTGTTCCGGCCGGGAGTACCCGGAGGACTTGACGCCCTACAAGCTGGTCAT
The DNA here is from genome assembly GCA_022785125.1 of Clostridiales bacterium. GTDB lineage: Bacteria > Bacillota > Clostridia > Oscillospirales > Oscillospiraceae > Flavonifractor > Flavonifractor porci. Next base: position 2,412 of record JALFRA010000038.1, on the reverse strand, counting down.
CCACTGCGGGGGCTGCACTCTGGGGGAGCGGGAGATGAAGTACCGCCAGCGCACCGCCGCCGATCAGGGCATTCCCATCACCAACTACGGGATTTTGATTGCCTCCCTCAACGGTATTCTGGAGCGTACCCTAGAGCCCTTTCCAGAATTTTGAGGAGGATACAGCCTGCCGCACCCAGGATTTGCCTGCTGTATGCGGACACATTCCACATTTGCGGCCTGAGAAGTATTTTTCCAACTTATATGTGGCATGGGAAAACGAAGGATGTTTTTCGCAATCCCCAAACTGTACTGCGGAGCATGAAGGCGTATGATCTGCTCTCAAAAATCCCCCGCCGGAGGAAATGGCAGCAGACGGTAAGTCTGGTTCTGAAAAAGAAAAATGAAGGTCGCTGCGGAGTTGCACCTCCACAGCGACCAGGGGTTTCAGCGCACCTCGCAAGCGTACTTCAACCTGACTCAAGCATACGGCAGTATGCCTTCCACGTCAAGAAAAGGCAATCCATATGATGCTGTCATGGTGGAAAACCTCTTTTCCATGCTCAAAACAGAGTGTGTTTACCGCCACAAGCCCTCCACTTTCTCAGAAGCCAATGAGATGATTAATTGCTATATCTATTCTTACAACCATGAGCGCATCCGGTTAAAGAATGGAGAGGCGCCGCTGTCGCGGCGCCTCTCCATTTAGATCCTAATATTTCCCAATACAGCTTTTGCGCTGTCTGCATAAGCTGTGGCGGTGTACAATGCAGCCGGCCCTCTTGTGTGCACTATTTGTGCCCGGCTTCCCGCTCCCGGTCGGCCATGGCCTTGGCAATCTCCTGGAATTTGGCGGCAATGTAGCCGTAGTTCTCCCGCTTGTGGGGGAGGGTGCAGCTGCTGCAGTCCTTGATTCCGTTTTCCATATATCTGAAGTTGCCGCCGCAGTCCCGGCCCAGCATATACAGCGGGCAGTAGCAGAACAGGCAGTTGAAGTCCTGTCCCTCGGGGACCTTGTGGCAGGGGTAGTACTCACACTCCTTGTTGGTGTAGAAGGAGAAGTGCTTGCCCTCCCAATAGGGTTTATTTTCTTCCATAACAGTGCCCCTTTCTGTATGATCCGTGAATCCGTGCTCTCATGATACACGGAAGAGGCGGGGACTGTCAAGCCACAGGGAAGCCGCCGCTCTGATGTGGGGATGGGCCGGTCAGCCCTCCTGACGCAGGACGATATGGTCCTTATCCTTATAGATGCTGTGGGCGGGAACAACGCCCCGGACGCAGGAGGTGGGATAGACGCTGCTGTGACGGCCCAGAATGGTGCCGGGGTTGAGGACCGAGTTGCAGCCCACTTCCACAAAGTCGCCCAGGATAGCGCCCATCTTCTTCCGTCCGGTGGGGATGAGGGCCTCCCCCTTTACCACCACCAGCGTCTTATCGGACTTGACGTTGGAGGTGATGGAGCCGGCGCCCATGTGGCTCTTGTAGCCCAGGATGGAGTCGCCCACATAGTTGTAGTGAGGGGTCTGGACGTTGTCGAAGAGGATCACGTTTTTCAGCTCCACCGAATTGCCCACTACACAGTGGGCTCCCACCAGAGCGGAACCCCGGATGAAGGCGCAGTGGCGTACCTCGGTCTCAGGACCGATGATGCAGGGTGCGCCCAGGTAGGCGGTGGGGGCCACCACGGCGGTTTTGTGGACCCAGACGTGCTCCTGGGGCTGGCTGTACTCCTCAGCGGGGAGCTGGCTGCCCAGGGAGAGGATCAGGTCCTTGATGCCGTCCAGGGCCTCCCAGGGGTACTGAAACTGCCGGAGATAATCCCCCGCCAGGGTGTGGGACAGATCGAGCAGATCGGAAATGGTGATGTTCATAGGATACAGGACCTCCTGTTTCATTGAAATCTCAAACTCTCGCCGCAGGGACCCCCTGCGGCAAAGCCATATCCGGGCTGTATTATAGCACAAAGACTGCGCTTTGTCACCAAAACGGCCGTGCTGTGAAGAACGATTCACAGCACGGCCGCAGTTTGTGCAGGGCGGGGTTATACGCGGCTCAGATCGTCGCCCTTCATGCACAGATGGACGGCGCCCAGCTTGAAGGTCTGGGGCAGAGCCAGGATGTTGGGGTTCTCGCCCACGAACTTCTTCTTGGCGTCCTCCAGGGCCTCCTCGAAGGTGGCCCGGGTCTTGAGGCCCATGCCGCGGGCAATGCCGGGCTCCTGAGCACCCACGATATTGATGGCGCTGGTGTTCATCTCGGCGATGTGGCCGCAGCTCATCATGGAGAAGCCGTGGAAGGGGTGGATGGCGTTGCAGAAGCGGTACTTGCGGATGTACTCCTGGTTGGTGGCAAAGTACTCGCCGTAGCGGTCCATGTCGGGCAGGATGTTCATATAGTCGTGCTGGATCATCTCATACAGCTCCCGCAGGT
>JALFRA010000007.1 GCA_022785125.1 Clostridiales bacterium | reverse complement strand
CTGCGCTCCGCTTGTCGAAAAATCTCCTCTCAAGGTGGCCTCGCAGAGTTCCGTCGCCCGCAGGCGACGGAATCAAATCAAAATCCGTCATTTCCGGGGACATGAGCCTCGGAAATGACACTTCTCATGGCGGGTGGGGCGACTATTTCGTATGAAATCGAGTCCCGCCCGTCATGCAGTCTCTTGTCGAAACAGGCACGAGTGCCTGTTTCGACAGTCTTAAACAAGCGGAGCGCAGTCGTTTGACTGCGCTCCGCTTGTATGTATGGGTAAGGGTTTGAGGGGAATCAGAAGTTGACTTCTTCACCGTAGTAGATGCAGGTGAAGAGCTTGGCCATGGTCTCGGGATCAATGGGACGGGGATTGGAGCCGGTGCAGGCGTCGCCCACCGCGTTGGTGGCGATGGCGGTCAGCTTCTCCTTGAACTCGTCCTCGATGATGCCGAAGTCCTTCAGGGTGTTGGGAATGCCCATGGCGTCGTTCATAGAGCGGATCTTGGCACGCAGGCCCTCCACGCACTCCTCCACGGTGCCGGTGATGCCCATAGTCTTCGCGATGTCGGCATAGCGCTCCGCCACGCCGGGCGCTTTCGCGTTGTAGGCGATGACGTAGGGCAGGTACATGGCGTTGGCCAGACCGTGGGTGATGTGGCCGGTGGAGAAGGCGGCGCCAGTCTTGTGGGCCATGGAGTGAACGATGCCCAGCAGAGCGTTGGAGAAGGCCATGCCGGCCAGGCACTGGCCGTAGTGCATCTCCTCGCGGCAGCTCATGTCGCCGTTGAAGGAGCGGATCAGATCGTTGTTCACGATGTCGATGGCCTTCAGGGCCAGAGGATCGGTGAACACGGTGTGCAGGGTGGACACATAGGCCTCGATGGCGTGGGTCAGAGCGTCCATGCCGGTGTGGGCCACCAGCTTGGGGGGCATGGTCTCAGCCAGAGCGGGATCGATGATGGCCACGTCGGGAGTGATGTTAAAATCGGCCAGAGGATACTTGATGCCCTTCTGGTAGTCGGTGATGACGGAGAAGGCGGTGACCTCGGTGGCGGTGCCGGAGGTGGAGGGGATGGCGCAGAACTTGGCCTTCTGACGCAGCTCGGGGAAGGAGAAGGGGGTGATCAGATCCTCAAAGGTGGTCTCGGGATACTCATAGAAAGCCCACATGGCCTTGGCGGCGTCGATGGGGGAACCGCCGCCCATGGAGATGATCCAGTCGGGCTGGAACTCACGCATCACAGCGGCGCCGTTCATAACGGTCTCCACAGAGGGATCGGGCTCCACGTTCTCGATGAGCTTGGTCTCAATACCGGCTTCCTTCAGATAAGCAACCGCCTTATCCACAAAGCCGAAGCGCTTCATGGAGCCGCCGCCCAGTACCAGCACCGCGCGGGTGCCCTTCAGGTTCTTCAGATTCTCCAGGGCGTTGGGGCCGTAATAAATGTCTCTGGGAAGAGTAAAACGGGACATGGTAAGTACCTCCGTATCATTCATACATAAATATTCAATCGTTAAATGTTTAACGATCTGACGGCCCCTATTATGGCATATTGTTAATTCTTTGTCAATCGCCTCCAGGGAAACTATCCGTTCCAAACTTTCCGTTTTACCAAATAACCGGGAAATGGCTATGTAGGGCGCACAAGTGTGCGCCCGTTATGGGGTCAGAGCACCAGCGTGCCGTTTTCATCTTCCAGCAGCAGGAGGATGTGCTGCTGCTTGCCGGTTTGGGCGTTGACGTAGATGAGCACATGGGTGCCGTCCTTGGCCTGGCACTTGAACTCGTGGCACAGCACCTCGTACTCGCCGCCGGTGGGGATGAGGGCCAACTGGTGGGAAAGAACGGTGAGGGAATCGTCCACCAGGGCCTGGGCGGTCTGGGCGTCCACAGCGGGGGAGGACAGGTCCCGGCTGCCGTGGTGGGTCAGGTAGCCCGCCGCCTCAAAGCCTACCACCTCTCCGGTGTCCAGGGCCACCGACACCTTCACCAGGTCGGGGTAGCAGTACACGCCGTTCTCCACCGGGGCGAAGTTGACCGCCAGCACCCCGTCCTGCTCCATGAAATAGCTGGGGGCCATGTTGGCGTAGCCTTTTTCCGCCAGGAAGGCGGCGGCTTTTTCGCAGCCCTCCCCCCGGCTGAGCACCGCCTCTCCGGCGGTACGGGAGGAGAACACCTCCAGGATCTGTCCTCCCTGACAGGTGACCTGGATATAGAGCTGGCCGCCGTCCACCATGGCTGTGAAGCCGTAGGAGGGCAGATTACCCTCGGACCGGGCGGTGAGGGTGAATACCTCGGGCCGCAGGCCCAGGAAGGCAGCGGCGGCCTCTCTGGCCTCCTCCTCGGTGACCTGGGGCAGGCCCTCCAGCATTCGGGGGGTGCGGCCGTCCAGGTGCTGGGAGAAGGGGCCGTCGTAGATCAGGGTGGGCACCTCGGGGAAGTCGGACTCCACGCTCTGGAAGGCGGAACCGCCGTTGACCTGACCGCTTCCGTCCTCTGCCGCCAACCGCTCACGGGCCTCCGCCAGATCCTCCGGCCGGATAGCCCCGGCGCTCAACTGGGCCTGGAGGGTCTCCAGCGTGAGGGAGAGCTCACCGGCCGCCTCACACAGCTGGAACAGGGCGTCCCGGTGCTCGTTGGTGCATACCAGCTCCGCCGAGGTCCCCTGGGCCAGGGACATGGCGTAATCGCCCGCCCGGGCCAGGAAGGCGGCGGTCTGCTCCAGCTCTACGTTGCCGTAGGGCAGCTCGCCCAGGGCCGCCTGGGCGGCCTGAGCTTTGGAGTAGGCCTGGGCGCACAGGGAGGCGAACAGGGCGGGGGAGGTGGCGTGGCTCATTTTGGTCAGTGCCACCTCCAGTTCTCCCGTGGCGATGGTCAGCTCGGCGAAGGCATGGCGGTAGCCGTTGTCCAGCAGCCGCCGGTACTGAGCGGCCCGGACATGGCCCTGAACGGCAAAGCCGGCGGTAATGACAAAGGCCGCCGCCAGAAAGCTGACGGCCAGCACCCGGATCTTCTGTTTTGACATAAAAACGCCCCCTTTTACCGCTAGTATGGGTAAAAGGGGGCATACTATGTGACACTTATTTTGCCAGCTGAGCCATACCCAGCTTGATGCGGCGGAGGGTCTCCTCACGGCCCAGAATGTGGCACAGTTCCACCGCGCCGCCGGGGGTGACCGCCTTGCCGGACAGGGCGGTACGCACCGGCCACATGATGCGGCCGTTCTTCAGCTCCAGCTTCTGAGCCAGGCCGATGAGGGCGTCGTGGATGGAATCGTAGGTCCACTCAGGCAGATCCTCCAGCACGGGCAGCACCTGCTCCAGGGCCTCCAGGGAGTTTTCCTCGTTGGTCTTCATCTTCTTGTGGCAGTATAGCTCGTTGGAGTACTCGGGCAGGGCGTCGAAGAAGTCCACCTGGGGAGCGATATCCAGCCAGGTGTCGCACCGGGGCTGCACCAGGGGGGCGATGAGCTTCCGGTCAATGCCCTCGGTCTTGACGGCTTCCTTCAGGTAAGGCTCGGCGCCCTCGTAGAAGGCCTCGGGGGAGAGGGCACGGAGGTAGTTGGCGTTAAAATATTTCAGCTTCTCGATGTCGAAGATGGCGGGGGACTTGGAGATGCCGCCGATGTCAAAGACATCAGCCAGTTCAGCCAGCGTAAAGAACTCCCGCTCAGCGTACTCGCCCTTGGGGGACCAGCCCAGCAGGGTAACGTAGTTCACCACCGCCTCGGACAGGTAGCCCATGGCGATGAGGTCCTCGTAGGAGGGGTCGCCCTTGCGCTTGCTCATCTTGTTGTGCTGGTCCCGCATAACGGGGGAGCAGTGGATATAGGTAGGCACCTCCCAGCCGAAGCCCTCGTACAGCAGGTTGTACTTGGGGGCGGAGGACAGGTACTCGGAGCCGCGCACCACGTGGGTGATGCCCATGAGGTGGTCGTCAATGACGTTGGCGAAGTTATAGGTGGGCAGACCGTCCCGCTTCATGAGCACCTGGTCGTCCAGGGTCTTGTTCTCCACGGTAATGTCGCCGAACACGGCGTCGGAGAAGGTGGTGGTGCCATCAGCGGGGATGCGCTGGCGGATGACGTAGGGCTCGCCGGCGGCCACCCGGGCCTTGGCAACCTCCGGGTCCAGATCCCGGCAGGGATCGGCGGCCCGGTCAAACTCGCCGGAGTCCTCCTCGGACTCGGTCTTTTCACAGAAGCAGTAGTAGGCGTGGCCCTTCTCCACCAGCAGCTCGGCAAACTTGCCGTACAGGTCACGGCGCTGGGTCTGGATGTAAGGACCCACAGGGCCGCCCAGATCGGGACCCTCGTCCCAGGTCAGGCCGCACTTGCGCAGGGTGTTGTAGATGACCTCGGTGGCGCCCTCTACCAGACGGCCCTGGTCGGTGTCCTCAATGCGGAGAATGAATTTACCGCCGTTGTGGCGGGCGATGAGCCAGGTGTACAGGGCGGTACGCAGGTTGCCGACGTGCATATAGCCCGTGGGAGAAGGGGCGAAACGGGTGCGCACGCCGTCGTGGGGGATGCGGCCCTCCAGTTCCTCAAACCAGTTCAGATCCATACAGATCCCTCCGTTGAACAAAATACCCGGGTTGCGGGCGTCAAATCGTAACCTTTATTCTACCGTTTCAGCCCTAGAATTGTCAATAGTGCGGCCCTGTTATTCTTGTCAACCGCCGGGAAATGTGGTATTATATCGTCAACTATGCAGAAATCTCTTGACAAGGGTGTGAACCTGTTATGGAAATGAATAAGAAAGTCATCTTCAGCGGCATCCAGCCCAGCGGAGCCCTCCATCTGGGCAACTATCTGGGGGCCCTGCGCAACTGGGTAGCCTTGCAGGACGAATATAACTGCGTCTACTGCGTGGTGGATGAGCACGCCATCACCGTCCGCCAGGACCCGGCGACGCTGCGCCGCCAGACCATTGAGCTCTTTGCTCAGCTGCTGGCCTGCGGCATCGATCCGGAGAAGTCCATTCTATTCATTCAGTCCCATGTGCCCGCCCATGCGGAGCTGGCCTGGGTGCTCAACTGCTATACCATGTTCGGCGAGTTGTCCCGCATGACCCAGTTTAAGGATAAGTCCGCCCGTCATGCCGACAACGTCAATGCCGGTCTGTTTACCTATCCCTCCCTGATGGCAGCGGATATCGTGCTTTACCAGGCTGACCTGGTGCCGGTGGGGGAGGACCAGAAGCAGCACGTGGAGCTCACCCGCAACATTGTCCAGCGCTTCAACGGCGTCTACGGCGACGTATTTACCATGCCTGAGCCCTATATCCCCAAGGTGGGCGCCCGTGTGATGAGCCTGAACCAGCCTGACAGCAAGATGAGCAAGTCCATCCCCGAGGGCTGTGTGTTCCTGATGGATAATCCTGATGAGATCATGCGCAAGTTTAAGCGGGCCATCACCGACAGCGACACCGAGAACTGTATCCGCTACGACCGGGCCAATAAGCCCGGCGTGGCCACCCTGATGGACATCTATGCCGCCGTCACCGGCAAGACCTACGAGCAGATCGAGGTGGAGTTCGAGGGCAAGGGCTACGGCGCCTTCAAGCCCGCCGTGGGCGAGGCTGTGGTGGAGCTGCTCCGGCCCATCCGGGAGGAGACCGCCCGCCTGCTGGGCGACAAGGCCTATCTGGAAGGCCTGTACCGCGCCGGCGCGGAGAAGGCCGCCTCGGTGGCCCAGCGGACCCTGCGTAAGGTCCATAAAAAAGTGGGCTTCATTCCCCGCTGAGAGATAAAGGAGCATCTTTCCTATGCCAATCAATTCCGAGCTTCCCCTGCTGGGGATGGTGGCGGCCGCTCTGGTGGTGGCCTTTCTGGTGGCGCTGATCGCCACGCCGGTGGTCAAGAGCCTTGCGTTTAAGGTGGGTGCGGTGGATGTGCCCAAGGACAACCGCCGGATGCACAAGCACCCCATTCCCCGGATGGGCGGTCTTGCCATTTTTCTGGGCTTTCTGCTCAGCGTGCTGATTTTTCTGGACCTGAACGCCCAGATGCGGGGGATGCTGCTGGGCGCCACCATTATTGTGGTGCTGGGTATCTTTGACGATATCTATGCTCTGGGCGCCAAGCTGAAGTTTTTGATTCAGATCGGAGCCGCCCTGGTGGCGGTGCTCTCCGGCAACGTCATTGAGACCCTGTCCAATCCCAACGTCTTTTCCTCCGATCTGTACTGGGATCTGGGATGGCTGTCCATCCCGGTGACCGTGCTGTGGATCGTGGCCATCACCAACGCCGTCAACCTGATCGACGGCCTGGACGGCCTGGCCTGCGGTGTGTCCACCATCAGCTCCATGACGCTGCTGGTCATCGCCCTGGTGGTCAGCGAGGGGGACGTGGCCCTGCTTATGGCCGCTCTGGCCGGCGGGTGCATCGGCTTTTTGCCCTACAACATGAACCCCGCCAAGATCTTCATGGGGGACACCGGCTCCACCTTCCTGGGCTATATCCTGGCGGTGGTATCGGTCAACGGCTTGTTCAAGTTTTATACCATCATCTCCTTTGCCGTACCCTTCCTCATGCTGGGCCTGCCCATCTTCGACACCTGCTTCGCTTTCATCCGCCGCATTGCTCACGGTCAGAGCCCTATGCACGCCGATCGCAGCCATGTGCATCACCGGCTCATCGACATGGGTTTCAATCAGAAGCAGGCGGTGGCGGTGCTCTATATCATCAGTGGTATTCTGGGCCTGTCCGCTGTGGTACTCACCACCAGCGGCCCGGTGAAGGCCATGCTGCTGATGATGGCCCTGTGCTTTGCCGGCGCCATTGCCGGGCATATCTTCCTGAGCAATAACCGGAAAGAGATGGAGAAGGACAAAGAGCCTGAGGAGCAGCCGTCAGACCGTGCGGAGGAGGAGCAGAAATGAAAGAGATCCGTGTTATGACCATCTTCGGCACCCGGCCGGAGGCCATTAAAATGGCCCCCCTGGTGCAGGAGCTTCAAAGCCGTCCGGGCATCACCTCCATCTGCTGTGTCACCGCCCAGCACCGCCAGATGCTGGACTCCGTGCTGGATATCTTCCATCTGAAGCCGGACTATGACCTGAACATTATGGAGCCCCGGCAGACCCTGTCCACCATCACCACCAAGTGCCTGCTGGGCATGGAGGAGGTGCTGGATCAGGCCAAGCCCGATCTGGTACTGGTCCACGGCGATACCTCCACCACCTTTGCCGGTGCTCTGGCCGCCTTCTACCACCAGGTCAAGGTGGGCCATGTGGAGGCAGGCCTGCGGACGTGGGACAAGTACTCCCCCTTCCCGGAGGAGATGAACCGGAAGCTGGTGGGCGACATTGCCGACCTGCATTTCTGTCCCACCAGGAGCAACGTGGCCAATCTGGCCCGGGAGGACATCACCGACGGGGTGTTTATCACCGGCAATACCGTCATTGATGCCCTCAAAACAACAGTTGTAAAGGATTATCACTTTGCGACTGATTTGCTTAATCAACTGGACTACGAACATAAAAAAGTCATTTTGGTCACCTGCCACCGGCGGGAGAACTACGGTCAGCCCATGGCCAATATCATGACCGCCCTCCGCCGGGTGGCCGAGACCTTTGAGGATGTGGAGCTGGTGTATCCGGTCCACCTGTCTCCCGTGGTGCGGGAGGCGGCGGCCAAGCACCTGTCCGGCCACCAGCGCATCCATCTCATCGATCCTCTGGATGTGGAGGAGATGCACAACCTGATGGCCCGGTCCTATCTGGTGATGACCGACTCCGGCGGATTGCAGGAGGAGGCCCCGGCCCTGGGACGGCCTGTGCTTGTCCTGCGGCGGGAGACCGAGCGGCCCGAAGCCGTGGAAGCCGGCACCGTCAAGATCGCCGGTACCGAGGAGGAGACCATCTTCCGTATGGCCTCTGAGCTGCTGACTGACGAGAAGGCCTACCATGAAATGGCCCATGCGGTCAACCCCTACGGCGACGGCTTTGCCTGCCGCCGCATCGTCGACGCCATTGAGTGGCAGTTTGGCCTGCGGGCGGACAAGCCGGAGGAGTTCGGCGTTTAAACGAGTTTGTTGATAGATCAGATCCCTTGGTCGAGCCTGAGGAGGGAGCGGCATGGAACGGCGCAATCGGAATATCCTGGTGGTGCTCATCGGCATCGTCATTACCGTTGCCATGCTCTCCAGCTTTGGGCTCGGCCTTTTTGCGCCCGATACCGCCAAGATCCAGCTGCCCGCCCCGGCGGCCAGCCAGTCCCAGGCGCCGGTGGGGGAGGATGAGTATGTACGGGTGGAGATCACCACTGAGACCGTTCAGTATGTGGTGGAGCACACCCTGACCCGGCCGGAGAGCTATGGCCGAACCGTGACCATTGAGGATTTCTGGGGGGAAGGCCAGAGCGGCGTCACCCGTGCCACGGTATGGGTGGACGGCGGCTGGACCCATACCACCGCCACGCTGCCCGGCGGCGCCGTCCGCCACTCCATCGTGGGGGATGGACAGTTCTGGCTGTGGTATGAGGGGAACAGCCGGGTGCTCACCGGATCGGCGGACGAGAATTCCGCCGATCTGGAGGGCCAGCGCATTCCCACCTACGAGGACGTGCTCCAGCTGAAGCAGTCGGAGATTGCCGACGCCGGCTATGAGGATAAGGAGGGGGTCTCCTGTATCTTTGTGGAGACGGTGCCCGACAGCCAGGGCTATGCGGAGCGGTACTGGATCTCCACGGACAGCGGCCTGCTCTCCTGTGCCGAGACCAGACTGGAAGGCCAGCTGATCTACCGGATGAGCGCCTTTTCCGTGGACCGGCCTGTACCGGAAAACGCATCCTTCGCGCTGCCCGACGGTACGGTGCTCCACGACCCCAGTTAATTCAGCCCCAACAGCAGCACCAGGGCCAGCGTGATGACCAGCTCCGTATCGTCGCCTTCCAGAAAGAGAAAGAGCAGGATGAGCAGCAGCAGCACGTCCCCGGTGTCCAGACTGTCCAGCTTCAGACTTTTCAGCAGCTCACTCAGTGCGCCGCTCTTCTTTTTGCCCCCCGCCTTTGGGGGGCGCTTCTCTTCCCGGGGTGGGGGAGAGGGGGCGTCCTCCTGGGGTATCCTGGTGTAGGAGGTGCCGTTGGGGATGTAGCGGTTATACATCGTCCTCCTCCTCTCCGCGGTCACGGAACATCCGCAGCGCCGTCCGGATCACCCGGGTGAGCCGGGCGATGCGGACGGCCTGATCCATTTTTTCCTGCCGCTCCGGTTTGAGAAAGGGCTTGAGGGCGGCCAGCAGGGCGGTCTTTTTGTCGTCCTGGGCGGAATACTCCGACAAAAGCCCCATCCCCATCTGGAGCAGTCTGGGGTCTAGCCCGTCCAGGGCGGACAGGGGGGAGGGGGCGTCGCTCTCTGTTGGCGGCTGGGCGGCCGTTTCAGACTCCGGTTCTGCCGCGGGCTGTTCGGATGCCTGATCCTCCTGCTTACCCGAGAGGGACTGGGCCAGGGACATAATCTGTTCCATGGCCTGGGGATTGCCCAGGATCTGGTTGAGTTGTTCTTCCAACTGGGCCACGGGCCATCCCTCCTTGGCGTAAAATCAGTCCTGTTTGGGAGCGGTTTGATTGAGCCGTTCCACCAGTTTGGCGCCCTCCGGGTTCTGCATCACCTGGCGCACCATGGCCACCAGGTCTTTGGCATCCCCCAGAGCGGCGGAGGCCGCGGCGGTTTTCAGCTTGCCGCCGGCGTTCTGATTGAGCAATTCCATCAGCCGCTGGGCGTCCGGGGAGTGGATCACCTGCTCCAGCAGGGCCCGGTTGTGCTCCAGGGCGGCGGTGGGATCGATTTTGTTCTGACCCATATCATCAACTCCATCCCTAATATATAGTGGCGTCCAGTTCATTATATGTGCCGCCCTTGAGAAGGTGATTGTATGAAACTGCTGATTTTTTCGGATTCCCACGGCAATGTGGCCAATATGGAGGATGTGGTGCGGCTGGAGAGCCCTGACCGAATCCTTCATCTGGGAGATCTGGCCCGGGACGCCGAGGACCTGGCGGCCAAATTCCCCCACATTCCGGTGACCTACGTCCCTGGCAACTGTGACGGACGGCGGCCCGACCTGCCGGAGGAGCGGATCTTTACCCTGGAGGGCTGCAAGATCCTGATGACTCACGGACACATCTACCATGTGAAGATGGGTATGGGCATGGCAGTGCGGGCGGCCCGGGAGGCAGGGGCCCATCTGCTGTGCTTCGGCCACACTCATGAGGCCTTCTGCGAATTTGAAAACGGGATGTGGATCGTGAATCCCGGTTCGGTTGGTACCTTTGGACCTCACACCTACGCCGTGGCTGTTCTGGAGGACGGCGGCGCGGTGTGTTACCTCAGTCATTTATAAGAGAAGGGAAGGATGGCTATGCTGCTTGCGGTGGACGTAGGCAACACCAATATGGTGTTCGGCATCTATGAGGGGGCGGAGCTGAAGGGCAGCTTCCGTACCATGACGGACAGCGATCGTACCTCCGATGAGCTGGGACTGCTGGTGTGTCAGTATTTCCAGCGCTTCGGCCTGGAGCTGGACCAGATCGAAGATGTGGTGATTGGTTCTGTGGTGCCTCAGGTGATGCACACCCTCAACAATGCTATGAAAAACTATGTGGGCAAGACTCCTCTGGTGCTGGACGACGGACTGGACCCCCGGCTGCCCTATGTGCCCTGCGCCAGCGAGGAGCGGCTGGGTCCCGACCGGGCGGCGGCTGATATCGCCGCCATGGCCAAATACGGGAAACCTCTGATCGTGCTGGATTTCGGCACTGCTACCACTCTGGATGCGGTGAGCCGGGACGGGGTATATCTGGGGGGCTGCATTACCGCCGGGGTGCGGGTATCCATCGATGGATTGTTCCAAAAGACGGCCCTGCTGCCCCGGGTGGAGCTGGTAAAGCCGGACACCGTGCTGGGTACCACTGCTGTGGGGCAGATCCAGGCGGGAGCGGTGATGGGCTATATCGGCGCCATCGAGTACCTGATCCGTCAGGCCAAGGTGGAGATCGGCGAGCCGGACGTGAAGGTGATCGCCACCGGCGGACTGGCCCGGATGGTGGCGGACAACACAGAACTCATCGATGTGGTGGACCCCCAGCTGGTGCTGGATGGCCTGCGCATTATCTATGAGCGGGAAAAGAAACGGTAAGAAAAAGCGGTGGGCGCTGCAATACAGCGCCCACCGCTTTTTTAAAAAAGGCGTGCCGCAGTGTGCGGCACGCCAAATGTGAGGTTTTGATTCAGTTCATCTGCTTGCGGCGGGACAGGTTGATAGTGCCGTCCTGCATGGAGTCCACGTCGTCCAGGCTCTTGCCGGTGCCGTAGGCCACACAGGAGATGGCGTCGTCGGCCACATGGGTCTCAATGCCGGTGTGAGACTCGATCAGCTTGTCGAAGCCCCAGACCAGGGAGCCGCCGCCGGTCATGACGATACCGTTGGTGGAGATATCGGCCACCAGCTCGGGAGGAGTGCGCTCCAGCACGCCGTGGATGGCCTCCAGAATGCGGGTGGAGACCTCCTCGAAGGCCTCGATCATCTCGCTGGAGGACACGGAGAAGACACGGGGCAGGCCGGTCATCAGGCAGCGGCCCTTGATCTCGATGGTCTGCTCCTCGGGGCGGGGGAACACACAGCCGATCTGCATCTTCAGCTCCTCGGCAGTACGCTCGCCGATGAGCACGTTGTGCTTGCGGCGGATATACTTGACAATGGCCTCGTCGAACTGGTCGCCGGCGATCTTGATGGAGGTGGACTCCACGATGCCGGACAGGGAGATCACGGCGATATCGGTGGTGCCGCCGCCGATGTCCACGATCATGTGGCCGTCGGGCTTGGCGATGTCGATACCGGCGCCGATAGCAGCGGCCACGGGCTCCTCAATGAGGTATACCCGGCGGGCGCCGGCCTGGATGCCGGCGTCGATGACGGCACGCTCCTCCACCTCGGTGATGCCGGAGGGGACGCAGATGACGATGCGGGGCTTGAAGAGCCGGAAGGAGGTCACCTTACGGATAAACTCCTTGAGCATCCGCTCGGTCATATCGTAGTCGGAAATGACGCCCTCCCGCAGGGGACGGATGGCCACGATGTTGCCGGGGGTACGGCCCAGCATCTGCTGTGCCTCAGTGCCCACTTTGAGCAGCTTGCCCGTATTTTTGTCAATGGCCACCACGGAGGGCTCCCGCAGGACCACGCCCTTGCCCTTTACATAGACCAGGATAGAAGCTGTACCCAGGTCGATACCGATATCTTTACTGAACATACCTGCACCTCGACGTTTTTACTCTATATGATGAATGGTAATGACTGACCCAAAAGTCAACTCAGTCAGACAAGCCCGGACAAAATGCCCCAGCTTGAATCTTTTATATTATACAGAAGTGTGCCCACCATTTCAACGTGAATTTCCGCTAATTTTGTGAATTTTCCGGTATGGAAGCCGGTCAGAGCGCCTATCTGGCCCCGGCCAAAACACTTGCGCGCCAAAAGGCGCAGCCGGCAAAGCCGGGTCTCCGTGTGCCCCCTACTCTCTACCGGGCCCGGGCCAGGGCGGCACACACCACATCCTCTGCTCCCATGGTACGCAGAGTGCGGGCGCACTCCGACAGGGTGGAGCCGGTGGTCACCACATCGTCTATGAGCAGGACCCGCTTTCCTACCACCAGTTCCGGGTCCACCGGGGTATAGGCGCCCAATACGTTGGCCCGGCGCTGGGCATCCTCGGTGATACCGGACTGGGGATCGGTATTCCGCTCCTTCCGCAGGGTCTCTACCGCCACATCCCCCAGCTCCAAAGCGGCGGCGCTGGCCAGCAGGAAGGCCTGGTCGTAGCCCCGCTCCTTCTTTCGCCGGTCGGAGAGAGGCACCCAGGTGATAAGATCGTACCGTCCGTCCAAATGGTCGTGGACACACTGGGCCACCAATTTGCCGTATACTTTATGGTAGCCACGGCGTCCTTTAAACTTGTACCGGTGGATGGAATCCCGTACCTTGTCCTGATAGCGCAGCGGCGCGGCGCACAGGGAGAAAAATTCCCCTGTCAGTTCCGCTTCGCCGTCGGTGAGCCAGGGCAGTTCCCGCTGGCAGCGCCGGCAGAAGCCGCTTTCGCCGGAGTCCAGCACCTTCCCGCAGAACACACACTTGGGCGGGAAGAGCAGGTCCAGCACGAAGCCCAGCGGCCCGCTCATTTTGGCGCCTCCGCCGAGATCGGCCCGTGCTCCTTTTCAAATTCCCGGATGCAGCTTTGGATCAGGTAGAGGATCTGACCGCTCATGGAGCGGCCTTCATAGGCGGCCACATACTGGAGCTTGTCATGGAGGATCTTGTCGGTCCGAATGCTCAAATGATTGGTCTTTTCCATTCTGTTTTTCCTCCCTTCATCCGTGGTAAACAAAGCATATCTTACGCTTAAAATGTTAGTTAAATATTAGTGCGTTTTTACGGCATAAAATTTAAGGAAAATCCGCCCTCCAAAGCAGGGGGGCGGATATGGAGAGGTCCGTTTTGGCGGGACGTCCCGTTCAATCAGTTCCCGGTACTCTTCTGGAAATGGTCGCACCAGGGCCGCAGGGTGCAGTTCTGGCAGTCAGGCCGCCGGGCCACGCACACTGCCCGGCCGTGGAGCACCATCCGGTGGCAGAAGTCGCTGGATTCCTCCGGGGGAAGGATCTTCCGCAGCTGCATCTCGGTTTTGACCGGGTCGCGGGTTCCGTCTGTGAGGCCCAGCAGGCCGGTAATGCGGATGCAGTGGGTATCTGCCACCACCACGCCGGGGGTCTTGTACACGTCGCCCAGAATCAGGTTGGCGGTCTTGCGGCCCACGCCGGGCAGCTTCAGCAGGTCCTCCATGTTGTCGGGCACCACGCCGCCGTACACATCCACCAGCATCCGGGCGGCGGCCACAATGTCCCGGGCCTTGGCCCGGAAGAAGCCGGTGGAATGGATGTAGGTCTCCACCTCGCTGACGTCAGCCTCCGCCAGAGACTCCAGGGTGGGGAAGCGCTCGTACAGAGCGGGCGTGACCATGTTGACCCGCTCGTCGGTGCACTGGGCGGCCAGACGCACGGCAAAGAGCAGCTCATAGGGCTTGGGATATTGCAGGGAACACAGGGCGTCGGGGTAGAGGCGCTTGAGCTCCTCCACGATGGCAATGACATCCTGATGGTCTTTCATAGGATCACCTCGTTAGACAATATAACACACAACGGGGCAAAAAACGAGAGGGTTTTTCCTATGGTGACGATTGTAATTTTGAGAACTATCCGGTATAATGAGTTAAATCGCTAAAATTTTGAAAGGTGGCGACAGACATTGGTCAAGGATATCATGGAGTTTCTTACCGCCCAGGACCCGGAGGTAGGCAAGGCCGTTGAGGCGGAGTACGCCCGGCAGCAGCGCAACATTGAGCTCATCGCCTCGGAGAACTTCGTCAGCCAGGCGGTGCTGGCCGCGGCGGGCACGGTGCTCACCAATAAGTACGCTGAGGGCTATCCCGGCAAGCGGTACTACGGCGGCTGCCAGTGCGTGGACGTGGTGGAGGAGATCGCCCGCAAGCGGGCCTGCCAGCTCTTTGGAGCCGACCACGCCAACGTGCAGCCCCACTGCGGCGCCAACGCCAACTTTGCCGTGTATCAGGCTCTGTGTGAGCACGGCGACACGGTGCTGGGCATGGACCTGGCCAACGGCGGCCACCTGACCCACGGCTCTCCCGTCAACTTCTCCGGAAAGAACTACCACATGGTGGCCTATGGGGTCAATGAGCAGGGATACATTGACTATGACCAGGTCCGGGATCTGGCCAAGAAGCACCAGCCCAAGATGATCCTGGCCGGCGCCTCTGCCTATCCCCGTATCATCGACTTTAAGACCTTTGCCGACATCGCCCACGAGGTGGGAGCCTACCTCTTCGTGGATATGGCCCACATCGCTGGTCTGGTGGCTGCCGGGCTCCATCCCAACCCGGTGCCCTACGCCGATGTGGTGACCACCACCACCCACAAGACCCTCCGGGGTCCCAGAGGCGGCATGATCCTCTGCAAGGAGGAGCTGGCCAAGAAGATCGACTCCGCCATTTTCCCCGGCAGCCAGGGCGGCCCTCTGGAGCACATCATCGCCGCCAAGGCGGTGGCTCTGGGCGAGGCTCTCAAGCCGGAATTCAAGACCTACCAGCAGCAGATCGTGAAGAACGCCGCCGCTCTGGCGGACGCCCTGCTGAAGGAGGGCTTCGACCTGGTGAGCGGCGGCACCGACAACCACCTGATGCTGGTGGACCTGCGGCCCGCCCACCTCACCGGCAAGGAGATGGAGCACCGCCTGGACGAGGTCAACATCACCGTCAACAAGAATGCCATCCCCAATGACCCCGAGAAGCCCTTCGTCACCTCCGGTATCCGGGTGGGTACTCCCGCCGCCACCAGCCGGGGCTTTAACGAGGAGGATATGAAGGTCATTGCCCAGGTCATGTGGCAGACCGCCACCAACTTCGAGGGCAACCAGGAGAACCTGCGTGCCCAGGTGGCTCAGCTCACCGCCAAGTACCCCCTGTACGAATAAACGCTGTTCACAGGGCCGCCTTCGGGCGGCCTTGTGTCATTTCTGAAATTTTTATGAAAATTATGTCACAAATGCCCCGGCGGAAGGGTTTTTGTAGTAGAATATCATTAGAGAAGTCTAAACAGAAAGGAAGGTCATGCTCATGAAACGGATCGCATCTCTGGCCCTTTCCCTGGTATTGCTGCTGGGCTGCCTGCCCGCTGCCCTGGCAGTGGAGGACGGCCCCTCTTCCTGGGCGGAAGAGGAGGTGAGCCGTGCGGTGGAGGTTGGTCTGGTGCCCCAGTCCCTTCAGGGGGATTGGCAGCAGCCTATGACCCGAGGCGAGTTTGCCATGATGGTCATCCGCTATCTGGCCGTGACCTATGGCCGCACCGATGAGCAGCTGGTCAACGACTACATGACCTGCTGCCCCGACCGCAACGGCGAATTCTGGGGGGAGAAGGACTTCAGCGACGGGCTGACCTGGTGGCAGCGGTTCTCCGATGAGAAGAGCGGCTCCTGCTTCACAGATCTGCCCACGGGAGAGCAGCGAGGTTACATCCAGGTCGCCTATCACATGGGGCTGGTCAACGGCAAGGGGGACGGCACCCTCTACGACCCGGAGGGTACCATTACCCGGCAGGAGGCGGCCTGTCTGCTGGCCCGGGTCTATCAGAAGCTGGACCCGGAGGACCACCGGATCGCGCTGTACAGCGGCTATACCGACTATAGCGAAATGGCCACCTGGGCCATAGACAGCATTGCTTCTGTGGTGGGACTGGGCATCATGGGAAGCACCTCTGCCTCCGCGCTGACCTTTGACCCGCTGGGCACCTACAGCCGGGAGCAGGCGGCAGTCACCTTCCTGCGGCTGTATGAGGATGCCCCGGTGAGTGCCGCCAAAGGCAACGTGATCAAGCTGGAGGAGGCGGCCTATCAGCAAAAGCTGTGGGAGGTGTTCCACAAGGGCGACCCTGGCACCAACATCCCGGAGTTCCGGGCGGATACGCCCTGGGGCACCGTCCTGGCCATCCGCCACCGGAACATGATGCATTTTTCCGAGGAACTGCTGGTCATCTACCGGGACGGACGGGTGCAGGTGCTGTCGGCGGCCAAGATAGGCTCTGACTGGTCGGTGAACGACAGCCAGGATACGTTTTCTTACACAGTGGACGGGGTGCAGTACCAGCTGGACCTGACAACCAGGCAGGTGACCCCGCGTTCCGGGAGCTGAAACGTCCCGTGGGACGGGAATTTTCCCGCCCCGTTCCCTTTACGAATACTCGAACACGTGTTAGAATGGAGCGGAAGGTATTCCGCTCCATTCTGCTTTTAAGGGAGGTCGTTCCCATGTCATACCGGCCTTTGGCGGACGAGATCCGGCCCCAGTCTCTGGACGAGGTGGTGGGTCAGCGCCACATATTGGGGGAGGGAGGGCTGCTCCGCCGCATCATTGAGGGAGGCAACATCCCCAATCTGGTGTTTTACGGCCCATCGGGCACCGGCAAGACCACGGTGGCCAACATCATCGCAAAGCGCACCAACCGGCCCCTCCACCGGCTCAACGCCACCACCGCCTCCATCTCCGACATCAAGGAGATCATGGCTCAGATCGGCACCATGCTGGCCCCCGACGGGGTGCTGCTCTATCTGGACGAGATCCAGTACTTTAACAAGAAGCAGCAGCAGTCCCTGCTGGAGTTCATGGAGAACGGCAAGATCACCCTCATCGCCTCCACCACTGAGAATCCCTACTTCTATGTCTACAACGCGGTGCTCAGCCGCTCCAGCGTCTTTGAGTTCAAGCCTCTCACCGCCGCCGATGTGCTGCCCGCCGTGGAGCGGGGCATTAAACTCATGGGGGAGCGGCTGGAGGGGGAGGTGGTGTGCGAGGAGGGCGTGAAAGAGCACATCGCCTCCGCCTGCGGCGGGGACGTGCGCAAGGCCATGAACGCGGTGGAACTGCTCCTCAACTCCGCCAAGCGGGAGCAAGGAAAGCTCCTTGTCACTCTGGCCGATGCCCAGACAGTGGCCCAGCGCTCCGCTATGCGTTACGACAGGGAGGGGGACGACCACTACGACATCGCCTCCGCCCTGATGAAGTCCCTCCGGGGCTCCGACCCGGACGCCGCCTGCCACTATCTGGCCCGGCTGCTGGAGGCGGGGGACCTGATCACTGCCATCCGGCGGCTGCTGTGCTCGGCCAGCGAGGACGTGGGCATGGCCTATCCCCAGGCGGCCCTCATCGTTAAGGCTCTGGTGGACAACGCCCTCCAGCTGGGCCTGCCCGAGGCCCGGCTGCCCCTGGCTCAGGCGGCTATCCTGCTGGCCACCGCCCCCAAGTCCAACTCGGTGTACAAGGCCATTGCCGCCGCTCAGGCTGACATCCGCAAGGGCAAGACGGGGGACTACCCCCGGCACCTCCAGAACGTCCACGCCGACTCGGCGGGGATGGAGCGGGACCAGGGATATCTCTACCCCCACGACTTCCCCAACCACTGGGTACGCCAGCAGTACCTGCCCGACGCCCTGGCGGGCAGTCACTATTATCAGTACGGAGACAACAAGGTGGAACAGGCCGCCAAACGGTACTGGGACGCCATCATGGGGGACAAATCCTAAATCGGGTTGTCCGCATAAACCGCCGCTCTGCCGCATATAGATAGCCCACACTCATACAGAAGGGATGCGGGCCGGCATGAGAGAGCAGCGAAGCAGGGTAGCCAGCAGAAAAACAGGGCGAAACAAGGGGAAAACAGTGCTGGGCCCACGGGAGAGGCGGCGGATCACTCAGCTGGTGGTCTGTCTGGCACTGTTTTTGGCGGTATTTATCGGAAAAGGGGTCTTCCCGGAGCGGATCGCCGCCCTGCGGGAGCAGGTGCTGAGCCTGCTGCGGGGGGACACGGATTTTCAGGCGGTCTTTGCCGACCTGGGCCAGTCCATCTCCAAAGGGGAGCCTGTGCTGGAGACCCTGGGGGACGCGTGGAGTCAGATGCTGGGCGGGGAGGAGGCCAAGCCCGGCGGAGCGGCGGGGGAGAATGCGCTCTATGCCGCTCAGGCCGCCTGGCTCAGCGGCTTTGGCCGTCAGGCAGGCACCGGGACCCTGGGGTTGAAGATCGATCCCCAGGCCACCCCGGCGGTGGCAGCTACCCCGGCGCCTCAGCCGGCAGCCACACCGGAGCCCACTCCCACCCCGGAACCGGCGGTGGAGCACGTGGACTACGCCGGTCCCGCCTTGCCCGCTAATACCTCCATGGATAAGTACCGGCTGGATCTGGCGCAGACGGTGAGTCCGGTGATGGGTGTGCTCACCTCACCCTTCGGCTGGCGGGAGCACCCGGTGGACGGGGAGGAGAAGTTCCATAACGGGGTGGACCTGGCGGTGAATACCGGCACCCAGGTCAAGGCCTTTGCCGACGGGGTGGTGGACTACATCGGCGACGACCCCGACCAGTACGGCCTCTATCTCCAGATCAGCCACGCCAACGGAGTGAAGAGTTTTTACGCCCATTGCAGTCAGCTGCTGGTCAGTCAGGGCCAGACGGTGAAAGCGGGGGATACGGTGGCCCTGTCCGGCAATACCGGCAATACCACCGGCCCCCACCTGCACCTGGAGCTGCGGCTCAACGGGGTGCGCATCAATCCCATCTACTATATTGAGACCAGCTGAATGAGATGGGGGCGTATGGAGATCACGGCGGGGGCGCTGCTGCTGTGGGCTCTGCTGTACTATCTGGACAGCGGGACACTGGTGCCCCAGGCCCTGGCGGCCTGCGCCATCCATGAGCTGGGTCATTATGCCGCCATCCGGCTGCTGGGGGGACGGGTAGCCCGGCTGAACATTTCCTGCGTGGGGGCGGAGATGGCTCTGTCCGCCCGATACCCCCTGGGGCCCGCCCGGGAGCTGGCGGCCGCCCTGGCCGGACCGGCGGTCAACCTGATGTGTGCCTGGATCTGTTCCGGACTGGGGGAGGCGTGGTGGTGCTTTACCGGCCTCCATCTGGCTCTGGGCCTGTTCAACCTGCTGCCGGTGGGTCCCCTGGACGGGGGCCGGGCGCTGGGCTGTCTGTTGGCCCTGGCGGGCCGGGAGGACTGGGCGCGGCCGGTGGTG
The DNA here is from genome assembly GCA_022785125.1 of Clostridiales bacterium. Lineage (GTDB taxonomy): Bacteria > Bacillota > Clostridia > Oscillospirales > Oscillospiraceae > Flavonifractor > Flavonifractor porci. The sequence goes on along the minus strand of JALFRA010000007.1, from coordinate 337,532 downwards.
GGCCTGCTCTCCGCCGGGCTGTCCATGGGCCTGACCATGGGGGCGTTCCTGCTGTGGCGGGCGGGGGAGGGCAATCTGACTCTGCTGCTGACTGCCTTTTGGCTGGCCGCTGTTCCACTGCGGAAAACGAGGAAAAAATGAAAAATCTGCTTGCAATTTGAGATAGGACATGATATACTATCTCGGACTCAATAAAGGGCGGTCCTCTGCGGTTGCTGTCCAGAGAAGGACGGCGGATCATGGCCGGTAAGAACGCCTATCAACAGGAGGAAAATCAAATGGATCTTATGCAGGCTTTCAGCGCCAAGTATCAGAAGGCTGAGCCCCCCGTGGCCAATGTGGGCGACACCGTCCGTGTGCACGTGCACATCAAGGAAGGCAACCGTGAGCGTATCCAGGTCTTCGAGGGTACCGTGATCGCCAAGAAGCACGGCGGCATCGAGGAGACCATCACCGTTCGCCGCGTGTCCTACGGCGTCGGTGTGGAGAAGGTCTTCCCCATCCACGCTCCCGCTGTGGAGAAGATCGAGATCGTCCGCAAGGGTAAGGTGCGCCGCGCCAAGCTGTATTACCTGCGTGACCGCGTGGGTAAGAGCGCCAAGGTCAAGGAGCGCATCTAATCGCATTGGATTTATCCGAAAAAAGAGAGAGAGGCTGCTGCCTCCCTCTCTTTTTTTATGCGTGTTTGCTCTTTTCAAACTACTACATCTTGTGTATAATGGAGCATAAAATTGATTCTTACCGAACGAAGGAGGCGGGAGCATGAACATCCAATGGTATCCCGGCCATATGACAAAGACCCGGCGGCAGATCCAGGCGGATCTGAAGCTGGTGGACCTGGTGGCGGAGATCATCGACGCCCGCATTCCCATTTCCAGCCGCAACCCGGATATCGATGAGATCGTGGGCGACAAGCCCCGGCTCATCATCCTCAACCGGGCGGATCAGGCCGACCCGGCCATGAACAAGGTGTGGGGAGACTGGTTCCGCCAGCGGGGCTGGTGGGTCATGGAGACCAACGCCCGGGACGGCAAGGGGGTCAGCCAGTTCTCCACCGCCATCAAGTCCGCCCTGAAGGACAAGATCGAGCAGTGGAAGGCCAAGGGCCTGGTGGGCCGGCCGGTGCGGGCCATGGTGGTGGGGGTGCCCAACGTGGGCAAGTCCACCTTTATCAATCAGGTGGCGAAAAGAAAGTCTGCCAAGGCGGGCAACAAGCCCGGCGTCACCCGGGGCAAACAGTGGGTCAACGTGGACTCTGGCCTGGACCTGCTGGATACCCCCGGTATCCTGTGGCCCAAGTTTGAGGATGAGATCACCGGAATGCACCTGGCCTTCACCGGGGCGGTGAAGGACGAGATCATGGACCGGGAGACCCTGGCCTGCCACCTGATGGAGATTTTGGGACAGCGGTATCCCCAGGCCATCACCGACCGTTACAAGGTGGAGCCCCAGCCCGGTTTAGCCGGTTGGGAGCTGCTGGAGGCCTGCGGCCGCAAGCGGGGCTTTTTGATCTCCGGCGGCGAGGTGGACACCGAGCGCATGGCCCGGGTGCTGCTGGAGGAGTACCGCGGCGGCAAGCTGGGTAACTTTACCCTGGAGACTCCCCAAGAGGTGTAAAGGAGATATACTGTATGGATCTGTGGGAACTGGAGCGGGACTGCTGGGCCCAGGGTCATGAGCTGGTATGCGGTTGTGACGAGGCGGGGGCAGGCCCCCTGGCCGGCCGGGTGTACGCCGCCGCGGTGATTCTGCCCCGGGAGCTGGACCTGGACGGCCTGAACGACTCCAAAAAGCTGACCCCCAAAAAGCGAGATCTGCTCTACGATCTGATTATGAAGCAGGCCAGGGCCTGTAGTGTGGCCTGGGTGGAGGCGGAGGAGATCGACGAAACCGATATCCTCAGCGCCCGAATGAACGCCATGCAACGAGCCATTGATGGCTTGAGCGTCAAGCCCGACTTCGCCCTCATCGACGGCAACCGGGACCGCGGAAAGCACGGAGCCGTCACCACACCCCACGCAACAGTTGTAAAGGGAGATTCCCTGTCGGCATCTATCGCTGCCGCCTCCATTTTGGCCAAGGTGAGCCGGGACCGTTACATGGAGGAGATGGCGGAACAATACCCCCAGTACGCCTTTGAGCAGCACAAGGGATATCCCACAAAACTCCACTATGAGCGTCTGCGGCAGTACGGACCCTGTCCCATCCACCGCCGTACCTTCCTGAAGAAGCTGTGAGCGGGGGAGAGGCCAAGCTGTTGGGCCGTTGGGGGGAGGCCAGGACGGCGGAGCTGCTGCGGCAGCGGGGTTATACCATCCTTGCCGCCGGCTATCACTGCCGGTTTGGAGAAATCGACCTGATTGCAACGACTGACAAGTATTTATGCTTTATAGAAGTGAAGCTGCGGAAGAATGATTCCTTCGCCCCCGGACGGGCGGCGGTGGACCGGCGGAAGCAGCAGAAGCTGCGGACCACGGCGGAGTGCTGGCTGGCGGAGCACCCTGATATGGGGCTTCAGCCCCGGTTCGATGTGGCGGAGCTGTATGCGCCCCAGGGGATGGCTACCCGGGAGCCGGAGTTTCACTATTGGGAAAATGCGTTTTAAAGGAGGCGGGAGCCTTGCCGGAGATTGACATTTTTGATGGACACTGTGATACGGTGCTGAAATGCTGCCTGGAGGGCGGCGACTTTGGCCGCAATCCCTACCATGTGGATCTGGAGCGGGGGAGCGCCTTCCGCCGGTATGCCCAGTTTTTTGCCCTCTTTGGTCAGCCGGAGGATTTCCCCGGGCTTACACCCCGGGAGACCTTTGAGCGGGAATACGCTCTCTTTTCCCGGGAAATGGAGGCAAACGCCTCTGTGATCACCCACTGCCGCACAGCAGAGGAGGCGGAGAGCGCCTTTGCCGCCGGGAAGATGGCGGCCTTCCTGTCTGTGGAGGGGGCGGAGCTGCTGGACTGCTCTGTGGAGCGGCTGGAGGAGGCCCACGCTTTGGGTGTCCGGGCGGTGAACCCGGTATGGAACCGGGCCAACGCTCTGGGCGGCACCAACGCCGAAGACACCGATAAAGGCTTGACTGTCCAGGGAAAGGCCTTTGTCCGCAAGGCGGAGGAGCTGGGGATGCTGGTGGATGTGTCCCATCTGTCTGACCCGGGGTGCTGGGATGTGGCGGACACCCTGTCCGGCCCCTTTTTCGCCAGTCATTCCAACAGCAGAGCGGTGTTTTCTCATCCCCGGAACTTGACCGACAGCCAATTTACTGCCATAATAGAGCATAACGGCGTGGCGGGCCTGAACCTCTTTGCTGAATTTGTTGGGGGAGAGGCGGATCTGGAGGCCATTGCCGCCCATCTGGACCACTGGCTGGAGCTGGGAGGCGGGAAAAATATCGCCCTGGGAGGCGATCTGGACGGATGCAGCCCACTGGCCGGCAGTATGGCCGGGGTCCAGGACTATGAACGACTTTACCACTTCCTGCAGGCGCGGGGCTACGCTGCGTCTCTGCTGCAGGATCTGTTCTTCAATAATCTGATGAGGGTAGTGAGCAAAGTATGTACTATGTAAGCACGAGAAACAAACAGGACCGCTGCACCGCGGCCCAGGCCATTGCCCGGGGACTGGCTGCCGACGGCGGTCTCATGACCCCCGAGGTGTTCCCCAAGCTGTCTCCCAACGGCCTGAATACCATGCGGGATATGTCCTACCAGCAGCGGGCGGTCTTCGTGATGAATTCCTATCTGGACGACTTCACCTCCTCCGAACTCACCAGCTTTGCTGCCAAGGCCTACAGCAGCGCCAAGTTCGACGTGCCTGAGGTGGCTCCCGTCCGGCAGGTGGATGACAAGACCTACTGCCTGGAGCTGTGGCACGGCCCCACCTGTGCCTTCAAGGATATGGCGCTGCAGATGCTGCCTTACCTGCTCACCGCCTCCCTGAAGAAGAATCAGGAGTCCAAGACGGTGTGCATTTTGGTGGCCACCTCCGGCGATACCGGTAAGGCTGCTCTGGAGGGCTTCCGGGACGTGGACCGCACCCGCATTCTGGTGTTCTATCCCAAGGACGGCGTATCCGCCATCCAGGAGCTGCAGATGAACACCCAGGAGGGCGGCAATGTGGGCGTTTGCTCCGTGGTGGGCAACTTTGACGATGCTCAGACCGGGGTGAAGAAGCTTTTCTCTGACGAGGCCCTGCGGGAGCAGCTGGCCGAGCGGGAGTATTTCCTGTCCTCCGCCAACTCCATCAACTGGGGCCGGGTGCTTCCTCAGATCGTCTACTACATCTCGGCCTACTGCGATCTGCTGCGGGACGAGAAGATCAAAAAGGGGGACCCCATCAACGTCTGCGTCCCCACCGGCAACTTCGGCAACATCCTGGCGGCCTACTACGCCAAGGAGATGGGTGTGCCCATCAACAAGCTGATCTGTGCCTCCAACTCCAACAACGTGCTCACCGACTTCATCCGTACCGGTCAGTACGACCGTAACCGTACCTTCTACAACACCATGTCTCCCTCCATGGACATCCTGATCTCCTCCAACCTGGAGCGGATGCTCTTTGCTCTGAGCAACCATGACGACGCCGAGGTGCGGGGCTACATGAACCAGCTGAACACCAGCGGTATGTATAAGGTGAGCCCCGCCATCCAGACCAAGCTCAGCCGCATCTTTGCCGCCGGCTGCTGCGACGACGCCCAGACCCAGAAGGTCATTGGCCAGATGTGGCAGGAGCACCAGTACCTCATTGATCCCCACACCGCTGTGGCCTTCGACGTGCTGGACCAGTACCGGAAGGAGACCGGCGACGAGACCCCCGCCGTGGTGGTGTCCACCGCCAGCCCCTTCAAGTTCTGCGACAGCGTACTGGGCGCCCTGGGCGTTACTGAACTGGCGGAGGGGACCGCCATTCTGGACCAGCTGGCCGAGCTCACCGGCGTGCCTGTGCCCGCCCCGCTGGCCGCCCTCAAGAGCAAGAGCGTGCGCTTCAGCCAGACCGTCGCCAAGGACCACATGGTGGACCAGGTGCTGGAGATGCTCAAGTAAATGGCCCTGTTTGTCATTGGCGACACCCACCTCTCCCTCCGCTCCAACAAGCCCATGGACGTGTTCGGCGGCGGCTGGGAGGGCTATGTGGACAAGCTGCGGGAGGGCTTTCAGGCGGTAGGCCCGGAGGACACGGTGGTGCTGTGCGGCGATCTGTCCTGGGGCATGAGCCTGGAGGAGGCGGAGGCCGACTTCGCCTTTCTGGACGGTCTGCCGGGAAATCGGAAGCTGCTGCTCAAGGGCAACCACGACTACTGGTGGAACACCGCCTCCAAGATGAACCGCTTTTTCTCCGAGAAGGGCTTTTCCACCCTGAATATTCTCCATAATAACTGTTATGAATATGGGGAGTACGCTCTGTGCGGTACCCGAGGCTGGTTTTACGAGGAAAAAGGGGACCAGAAGGTATTCAACCGGGAGCTGATCCGGCTGGAGGCCTCCCTGAAGGCAGCGGGGGAGAGGAAGAAGCTGTGCTTTCTTCACTACCCGCCCCTGTACCAGGGCTACCGCTGTCCGGAGATCATTTCGCTGCTGGAACAGTATGAGGTGGAGGCCTGCTATTACGGCCATCTTCATGGCGGAAGCCACCGTTTGGCGGTGGAGGGGAAGTTTGGTCCGGTGGCCTATCACCTGGTGGCGGCGGACTATGTGGGGTTCCAGCCCCAAAAAATCCTGGAATAATTGAAAAAAACTATGGCAATTTCCGCGCATATCTGATAATATATAACGGATAACGCGAAAGCTGCCCCGTCCTGGACCCCTGTCCGGGCCCCGGGGCTGACAGGAGGAAGTTAACAAGATGAATGTCAAAAGCGTCGAGAAGCAGGAAAAGAGCGCCGTGGAGCTGGTCATCGAGATCGGCGGCGAGGAGTTTGAGGCCGCGGTCCAGAAGGCTTATCTGAAGCAGCGCAGCAAGATCAACGTGCCCGGCTTCCGGAAGGGCAAGGCCCCCCGGAAGATCATCGAGGGTATGTTCGGCTCCGGCGTGTTCTATGAAGATGCCATCAACGAGCTTTATCCCCAGGCTTATGCCGATGCCGTGGAGCAGGAGAAGCTGGACGTGGTGTCCTGGCCCAACGTGGAGGTTCTGGAGGCCGGTAAGGACGGCCTGACCTTCAAGGCCACCGTCACCGTCCGTCCCGAGGTGAAGCTGGGCGAGTACAAGGGCCTCACCGCTGAGAAGGAAGAGGTCAAGATCACCGACGAGGATATCGAGGGCGAGCTCAAGCCCTACATCAACCGCGCCACCCGCATGGTGACCGTGGAGCGCGAGGCTCAGAACGGCGACACCGTGGTCATCGACTTCGAGGGCTTCAAGGACGGCGTTCCCTTTGACGGCGGTAAGGCCGAGGGCCACAGCCTGGAGCTGGGCTCCGGCGCCTTCATCCCTGGTTTTGAGGATCAGCTGGTGGGCGCCAAGGCTGGCGACGAGAAGGATGTCAACGTCACCTTCCCTGAGGAGTATCACGCCGAGGAGCTGGCCGGCGCTCCCGTGGTGTTCAAGGTCAAGGTCCACGAGGTCAAGGAGAAGCAGCTGCCCACCGTGGACGACGAGTTCGCCAAGGACGTGTCCGAGTTCGACACCCTGGAGGCCTTCAAGAAGGACCTGGCCGACAAGCTGACCGAGCGCCGTGAGGCCCAGGCCAAGCGCGCCTTTGAGGCTGCTGTCATGGAGCAGGTCATGGACAACATGGAGGTTGAGATCCCCGACGCCATGGTGGCCTACGAGACCGACCAGATGGTGGAGGATATGGCCCGCCGCATCCAGGCTCAGGGCATCTCCTTCGAGCAGTATATGGCTATGACCGGCATGACCATCGACATTGTCCGCGCTCAGGCCGGCGCCGCCGCTCTGGAGCGGGTGCGCCGTGATCTGGCTCTGGGTGCCGTTGTGGCCGCCGAGAACATCGAGATCACCGGCGAGGACCTGGAGGCCGAGTACAAGCGCCTGGCCGACGAGTACCACATGGAGCTGGATCAGGTGAAGGCCGCCGCTCCCGCTGAGGACGTGAAGAAGGGTCTGGCTGTGCAGAAGGCCGAGCAGGTCATCTATGACAGCGCCAAGGTGGGCAAGGCTCCTGCCAAGAAGAAGACCACCAAGAAGAAGGCCGAGGAGGCCGAGGGTGAGGCTGCCGAGGGCGAGGAGAAGCCCAAGAAGCGCCGCACCACCAAGAAGAAGACCGAGGAGGCCCCCGCTGAGGAGGCCAAGACCGAGGAATAAGACGCCGCAGGGTGGGCATACTTTGAGGTAAGCCTGCCCAAGGGTGGGGATGGTCCGGGGCCCCGGCCTCTGAGAGGGAGGCCGGCTGCCCCGACATCAGAATAAAGGAGTTTCGCAATCATGAGCTTAGTACCCTATGTAGTGGAGCAAACCAATCGGGGCGAGCGGTCCTATGACATTTTCTCCCGCCTGCTCAACGACCGCATCATCTTCCTGGGCGAGGAGGTCAACGCCACCACCGCCAGTCTGGTGGTGGCCCAGCTGCTCTACCTGGAGGCCCAGGACCCGGATAAGGACATTCAGTTCTATATCAACAGCCCCGGCGGCTCCGTCACCGATGGTATGGCCATCTACGATACCATGCAGTACATCAAGTGCGATGTATCCACCATCTGCATCGGTATGGCGGCCAGCATGGGGGCCTTCCTGCTCTCTTCCGGCGCCAAGGGCAAGCGCCTGGCGCTGCCCAACGCGGAGATCATGATCCATCAGCCCTCCGCCGGCACTCAGGGCCAGATCACTGATATGGCCATCCACCTCAAGCGCCTGGAGATCATCAAGAAGCGTATGAACCAGATCCTGGCCGACAACACCGGCAGGAACGTGGCGGAAGTCACCGCCGCCTGTGAGCGTGACAACTTCATGTCCGCTGAGGAGGCCAAGGAGTTTGGCCTGATCGACAAGGTCATCTATTCCCGGTAATCTGCGGGGGAGCGGGGAGGAAACGCCCCGCTCCCTTTCCGGCTTTTTGCCTGCAACCAATCCAGAGTACGACGAGGTAACGATATGCCAAAAAACGACGAGCGCAAAAGCGTACGCTGTTCCTTTTGCGGCAAGCACCAGGACCAGGTGGCCCGCATCATTGCTGGCCCCGGGGCCTATATCTGCAATGAGTGCGTCCACCTGTGCATGAGCATTCTGGACGACAACTACGACCCGGAGGAGACCGTGTCCCCCGACATCCCCGATGTGATCCCCACTCCCCGGGAGATTCGGGACGTGCTGGATGAGTATATCATCGGGCAGGAGGATGCCAAGGTGGCCCTGTCCGTGGCGGTATACAACCACTATAAGCGCATTTACTTCGGCGGCGGGGAGGACGTGGAGCTCCAGAAGAGCAATATCCTGCTCATGGGCCCCACCGGCTGCGGCAAGACTCTGTTTGCCCAGACCCTGGCCCGCATCCTGAAGGTGCCCTTTGCCATCGCCGACGCCACCACCCTCACCGAGGCGGGCTATGTGGGCGACGACGTGGAGAACATCCTGCTGCGTCTGGTCCAGGCCGCCGATTACGACATTGAGCTGGCCGAGCGGGGCATCATCTATGTGGATGAGATCGACAAGATCGCCCGCAAGAGCGAGAATACCTCCATCACCCGGGATGTGTCCGGCGAGGGTGTGCAGCAGGCTCTGCTGAAGATCCTGGAGGGTACCGTGGCCAACGTGCCCCCCCAGGGCGGCCGCAAGCACCCCCATCAGGAGTTCATCCAGATCAACACCAAGAACATCCTCTTCATCTGCGGCGGCGCCTTCGACGGCATGGAGAAGATCATCGAGCAGCGTCTGGACAAAAAGACCATCGGTTTCGGCGCCGAGATCCAGAGCAAGAAGGAGAAGGACAACGCCATCTTCAAGGAGATCCAGCCTCACGACTTGCTGAAGTTTGGTATCATTCCCGAGCTGGTGGGCCGTCTGCCGGTGATCACCACCCTGAACGCCCTGGACAAAAACCAGCTGGTGCGCATCCTCACTGAGCCCAAGAACGCTCTGGTGAAGCAGTACCAGAAGCTGCTGGAGTACGATATGGTGGATCTCACCTTTGACACCGCCGCCCTGGAGGCAGCCGCCGACAAGGCCATCGAGCGTGGCATCGGCGCCCGCGGCCTGCGGGCGGTGCTGGAGGAGGTCATGACCCAGGTCATGTACGACGTGCCCTCCGACCCCACCATCACCAAGGTGACCATCACCGCCGAGAGTGTCAAGGACCACGTGGCTCCTACGGTGGAGCACGACCCGGAGCGCACCCACCGGCCCAGGCTGGGCGGCGCGTCTCTCCGTGCCGAGCACGGCGGAAAGTCCCCCAAGGGCAACGTGTCCTGAACAGCACAACCATAAGATCAATATAGGAGACAGGAACCGGGAGACTGGGCAGGACCGGCCGCCCTCGGTCCTGTCTCCTGTTTCATATTCCCGAGAGGAGGGAAGTCCATGCAAACCAATCTGCCTGCGGTCATGCCGGCCCTGGCCCTGCGGGGGCTGACTATTTTTCCTAATATGATGCTCCACTTTGACGTGGGTCGTGAGGCCTCCATCAAGGCCCTGGATGAGTCCATGACCTCCGGCCAGCCCATCTTCCTGGTGGCTCAGCGGGACATGGCGGTGGAGGAGCCCAAGGAGGCCGACCTCTACCAGGTAGGTACCATCAGCACCGTCCGCCAGATCCTCCGTCTGCCCGGCGGCAACGTGCGGGTGATGGTGGAGGGCGTCAGCCGGGGCCGGCTCCAGAGCCTGGTTCAGATTACGCCATACTTCACCGCCCAGGTGGAGGAGATCCCGGAGGAGAAGCAGGTGCGCCGCTCCGCCCGCACCGAGGCGCTGATCCGTCAGACCTACGAGCTGTTTGAAAACTACATCGACCTGGCCCCCAAGATGACCCCCGACATTCTGCTGTCGGTGCTCTCCAGTGAGGAGCCGGGCTACATCGCCGACTACATCGCCCAGAACCTGCCCATGCGTACCGGGGACAAGCAGGCCATTCTGGAGGAGCTGCGTCCTGTCCGCCGTCTGGAAAAGCTGTGCCAGAACCTCCGCCGGGAGGTGGCCATCCTGGAACTGGAGCACCAGATGCAGGACAAGGTACGGGATCAGCTTACCCGGAGCCAGCGGGACTATGTGCTGCGGGAGCAGTTGAAGGTCCTCCAGCAGGAGCTGGGGGAGGACGGCCAGGGAGACAGCGAACTGGAAGAGTACCGCCAGCGCATTGCCCAGGCCAAGCTGCCCCAGGAGGTGGGAGACAAGCTGACCAAGGAGCTGGGCCGGCTAGAGAAGCAGCCCTTCGGCTCCGCCGAGGCCACGGTGCTGCGCAACTACCTGGACACCGTGCTGGAGCTGCCCTGGGGCAAGTATACCAAGGAGCGGGTCAACGTGGAGGCAGCCCGCAAGGTGCTGGACGGGGACCACTACGGCCTGGAGAAGGTGAAGGAGCGTATCCTGGAGTTTTTGGCCGTCAAGCAGCTCTCGCCCCAGATGAAGGGGCAGATCCTCTGCCTGGTGGGCCCGCCCGGCGTGGGCAAGACCTCCATCGCCGCCAGTGTGGCCCGGGCCATCCATCGGAATATGGCCCGCATCTCTCTGGGCGGCGTCCACGACGAGGCCGAGATCCGGGGCCACCGCAAAACCTATGTAGGGGCCATGCCCGGCCGCATCATTGCCGCCATCAAGCAGGCGGACAGCTGCAATCCGCTGCTGCTGCTGGACGAGATCGACAAGCTGGGAAACGACCAGCGGGGCGACCCCGCCTCCGCGCTGCTGGAGGTGCTGGACGCCGAACAGAACGCCACCTTCCGGGACCACTTCCTGGAGGTGCCCTTCGATCTGTCCGACGTGCTCTTTATCACCACCGCCAATACCCTGGACACCATCCCCAAGCCGCTGCTGGACCGGATGGAGGTCATTGAGCTGAGCAGCTATACCGACGAGGAAAAGGTGGAGATCGCCAAGCGCCACCTGATCCCCAAGCAGATCAAGCGCCACGGGTTGACGCGCGCCAAGTTTAAGCTGTCTGACGATGCACTGCGTACCCTCATCCGGGGCTACACCCGGGAGTCCGGCGTGCGTATCCTGGAGCGGCAGATCGGCGCCCTGTGCCGAAAAGCGGCAATGCGCCTGGTGACAGGCTCTGTAAAGTCGGTCAGCATTACAGAGAAGAACCTGGAGGAGCTATTGGGCATTCCCCGGTACCACCCCGACCACATCCCCCAGACCGAGCAGGTGGGCGTGGTCAACGGTCTGGCCTGGACCAGTGTGGGAGGCGAGATCCTGGAGGTGGAGGTTGCCGTGGTGCCCGGCACCGGAAAGGTGGAGCTTACCGGCAACCTGGGGGACGTGATGAAGGAGTCTGCCCACGCTGCCCTGACCTACATCCGCAGCCGGGCCGCCCAGCTGGGCATCGAGGCCGATTTCCACAAGACAAAAGATCTCCATATCCACTTCCCGGAGGGAGCGGTGCCCAAAGACGGCCCCTCCGCCGGTATCGCCATCACCACCGCCATGGTGTCCGCCCTCACCGGTATGCCGGTCAAGACGGAGTTGGCGATGACAGGCGAAGTTACTTTACGGGGCAGAGTGCTGCCCATCGGCGGCCTGAAGGAAAAGACGATGGCCGCCTACCGCAACGGCATCCGCACTGTGATTGTTCCGGTGGATAACGTGAAGGATCTGGAGGAGATCGATCCCACCGTCAAGGCTGGGCTGCGGTTCGTGCCTGTGGAGCAGGCGGACCAGGTGCTGGCTGAGGCTCTGGACCTGAAGGTGTGTGAACCTGCTCAGCCGCTGGCCCAGCCCCACGCCGCCCCCCAGACCGCCGAGCGGCCCAACCTGCGCCAGTAAATTCCCGCTATTTTTGAACCAAGGAGGGGCAAAGACTCTTCCGATGCTGAAAAGCCTCGCAGAGTTCGCGTCCGCAGACGCGAAAAAATGGGATCTGTTTTCAGCCGCGACATGTGCGTGGCTGAAAACACTTCTCAGGCTGCAAGTGCAGGTTTTGTTCGCTGAATGCGGACAAAACCTGCATGCAGCAGACTGCAACCTACTCGAAAAAGTGCCTCTGGACACTTTTTCGAATTTTTTGGGAGGTAATTATGCCCATCAATCTGCAAAAAGCGGAATTTGTCCGCTCCGCCGCCAAGGCGTCCGATTTTCCCCGGGACCGGCTGGCCCAGGTGGCCTTTGCCGGCCGGTCCAACGTGGGCAAGTCCTCTGTGATTAACCGGCTCCTGAACCGGAAGAACTTTGCCCGGGTGGGCGCCGCCCCTGGCAAGACCACCCACATCAACTACTTCCTCATTGACTCCGCCTTCTATCTGGTGGACCTGCCGGGCTACGGCTACGCCAAGGTGTCCATGGCGGAGAAGCAGCGGTGGGGCCGCCTTATGGAGGAGTGGTTTGCCGACAACTCGCTGATGACCCTGGGACTGATGATCGTGGACTCCCGCCACAAGCCCACCGCCGACGACTGCACCATGGCCCAGTGGTTCAAGAACAGCGGCAAGCCCTTTGCCGTAGTGGCCAACAAGCTGGACAAGCTGCGCAAGAGCGACATCGAGCCCAACCTGGCCCGCATTCGGGAGACCCTTGAGCTGGATGAGAGTGTAAAGGTGATTCCCTTTTCGGCCGAGAAGGGAGACGGCAAGCAGGAACTGCTCAATCTGATCCTGGACCACGCGGAGGGACTGGCATGAGATATGTGAAGCTGCTGCGGGACGGCAAGGGCGTGTGGGGTGTGCTCCAGGGGGACCTGGTGCGCACCCTGACCAAGCCGCCCTTTGAAGAGATCTGCTACGACGGGGAGAGCCTACCCCTGGAGGCCTGCCGCCTGCTGGCCCCCTGCGAGGCCACCAAGCTCGTGTGCGTAGGCAAGAACTATTACGACCACGCTGTGGAGATGGGGGAGGGGGTGCCCGAGCGGCCCATCCTCTTCCTGAAGGCCCCCAACACCCTCAACCACCCGGAAGGGACGGTCCACGCCCCCGCCTTTGTGGAACGGCTGGACTATGAGGGGGAGCTGGCCTTTGTCATCCACCGCCGGGCAAAGGATGTAAAGGCAGAAAACTTTGCAGACTATATCCTAGGCTATACCTGCCTCAACGACGTCACCGCCCGGGACGTGCAGAAGGGAGACGGCCAGTGGACCCGGGGCAAGAGCATGGACGGCTTCGCCCCCCTGGGCCCCGTGGTCACCGACGAGGTGGACCCCGCCGCTCTGGCCATTGAGACCCGGCTCAACGGGACGGTGGTCCAGCAGGGGAATACCAGCCGGTTCATGACGGCGGTACCCCAGCTGCTGGAGTTCATCACCGCCTCCATGACTCTGGAGCCCGGCGACGTGGTGACCACCGGCACCCCGGCAGGGGTGGGGCCCATGGTCCCCGGCGACACCGTGGAGGTGACCGTTCAGGGCATCGGCACCCTGCGCAGCCGGATCATCTGACCTCCCACAGGACGGGAATGATCAAGGGGAAGCCGTAGGACTCTGTTGTATATTTTTCTTGCATTTTCCTTTTTTACCTGATACAATAACCGGCACTGCGTTTTTATGCAGAAACGGTAAAAAAGGAGATCGAGAAATGAAAAAACAAGTCACTCTGGCGCTGACCCTGACCGTGACAGCCAGCCTGCTGGCCGGCTGCGGAAACACGACAGGAGGGAACCAGCCGACTGGGGCGGCCCAAACATCCCTTGTGGATGCCACACCTGACATGGCGGAAAAGACCGCCAGCTTTACTGATGAGATGAAAATCCCCTACGCAACGGATCTCTCCCCTGAGGACGGTGCCGACTCTGTGGAACGACTGGGCGACCACCAGGATTCCCCCTACTTTGCCCATCCGGACTACTATACTATGAAGTCCAGCGACACCCTCACCATCCTGACCGGATTCCAGACCATGCAGCAGACCAGCGAGTGGGCCTGCGGCGTGACCAGCGCCCTGATGGTGCTGAACTGGTATGATCAGCTGGGTGAGTGGAACGAGCAGAGCCTGGCGGATCTGCGCCATTCTCTGGACGGCACCGAGCTGGAGGGCTATCCCGGCACTACTTTGAAGCAGGCCATGGATATTTTTGATGGCGTAGGCGGCTTTACTTATACCACCACACTGGACTATGAGGACCCGGCCTCTGAGGTCTGGATGGATACCATCCAGGGCTGGCTGGCTGAGGGCAAGCCGGTGATGGTGTGCTACAACGACTGGGGCGGACACTGGCAGGTCATCATTGGCTACGACACCATGGGCACCGAGACCAAGCAGGATGACGTGTTCATCGTGGCCGATCCCTATGACACCACCGATCACTGCCAGGACGGCTACGGCGTGCTGATGGCAGAGCGCTTTATGTATAATTACTCTATGCATGGCGCCTTCCCTGAGTCTGAGGGAGGCAGTGATTTCCTGTTCCTGGTGGCCTCACCTGAGGAGGGCTGACCGCCGGTTCCGGTCAATTTGATACCAAATGATTTTCTCCTGGAGGAGAATAAGGGAAGGGTCTGCTGCGGCATATGCAGCAGACCCTTCCTGCGTCGGTGGGGCGGAGAGTGTCCCTTGTGTTTGGCTGAAAAATTTGCTATAATCAAAGTTAAAATATGAGGAAACAGAGGTGAACAAGGATGCAGCGGCGAATCGTGCTGGGGAAGATGCTCAACCTGCGGGATCTGGGCGGTTATCCAACGGCGGAGGGGAAGACCACCCGGTGGGGCACCCTGCTGCGGGGGGACAACCCCGCAGGGCTGTCCGACGCCGACGTGGGTCAGCTGCTGGAGCGGAACATCACCACCATCATTGATCTGCGCAGTCCGGCGGAGCGGGACTTCCTGCCCGATGAGCTGGCAAACCGGCCCGGCTTCTCCTATCACTTTATCCCCATGTCCGGCGGCGAGAAGCTGCCCAACGAGGAGGAGCTCATCGGTCTGGGCTATTTCCGCACCCTGGAGCGGAAGGACACCATACGCTCGGTGCTGGAGACCATCGCCGACGCCCCCGGCGGCGTGCTCTTCCACTGTATGGCGGGGAAGGACCGCACCGGCTGCATTGCCGCCCTGCTGCTCACCCTGGCGGGAGTGGACCGGCTGGATATCCTGGCTGACTATCAGGTGTCCCAGACCTACATTCGCCCGGTGATCCGGTGGATGAGGGAGACTCGCTCTGACCTGCCCGCCTATGTGGGCCTTTCCAAGCCGGAGTATCTGGAGGACTGCCTGGAGAGGCTGGAGGGGGCTTACGGCTCTGTCACAGATTACCTGCGTGCCATCGGGCTGACCCAGCCGGTGCTGGAGAGGCTGAAAAGCAAGCTATTGGAGGAATGATTTTTGGGTTCACTCGGTCAATTTTTCCGGCACATGGACTGGTGGGGGCTTGTGGCCCTGCTCATCAGCGCCGTGGCCGCCCTGCTGTGCATCACCCTGCATGAGCTGTCCCACGGCTTTGTGGCCTACCGGCTGGGGGACCCCACCGCCAAAAACGCTGGGCGGCTTACGCTCAATCCCATCAAGCACCTGGACCCCATGGGCCTTTTGATGATGATGGTGGTCAAGGTGGGCTGGGCCAAGCCGGTGCCGGTGGATATGCGCTACTTCAAGCGCCCCAAGCAGGGTATGGCCATCACCGCCCTGGCGGGACCGGTGGCCAACTTCCTCACCGCCCTGGGTGCGGTGGCCCTGGCCTCCGTTGTCTGGCACTTCGCTCCCATCAACAAGGGCACTCTGCTGGCCCTGTGTTTCCTGTCCAATATGGCCCTGCTGGGGGTGGGTATGGGACTGTTCAACCTGATCCCTATTTCCCCTCTGGACGGGTCCAAGATCCTGTTTGCCTTCCTGCCCGACAGGACCTACTATACCATCCTCAAGTATGAGAAATATGTGATGGGCCTGCTCATCATCCTGGTGCTGGTGGGGGTGTTCAACAAGCCCCTGACCTTCCTGATGGTCCAGTGCCTGCGGGGGCTGTGCGCCATCACCGGAATGCCGCTGGAATGGCTGCTCTATCTCCAGGACGTTTCCACTATTCTGAACCTGTTTTGAGGTGAGTGCCATCGAAACGCCCATTTACCATCTGGAAAAAGTGGTCAAGAACCGGGAGGATATGGAGGACTTCAACGGCCCTCTGGATCTGATCCTCCATCTGCTGAGCAAGAACAAGATGGAGATCAAGGACATTCAGATCTCTCTGATTCTGGACCAATATCTGGCCTGGATGGACCAGCGGCGGCAGCTGGACCTGGAGGTGGCCAGCGAGTTCGTCACCATGGCGGCCCAGCTGGTCTACATCAAGACCCGGATGCTGCTGTCCATCCACGATGAGGAGGCCCTCACCGAACTGGAACAGCTGATGGCCTCCCTGGAGGAGCATCAGCGGCGGGAGGACTATGTCCGCATCAAGGCGGTGGTGCCCACCCTGTCCGACCGCTACGCGGTGGGGCGTGATTACCTGACCAAGCCGCCGGAGGCCATCCAGGCGGACAAGACCTACCGCTACGTCCACAAGCCGGAGGACCTGCTGAAGGCCATGAAGTCGGTCCTGGCCCGGACCGACCACCGGCTGCCGCCCCCCATGGCCGCCTTTGAGGGCATCGTGGGTAGGGAACCCTATCCGGTGGCCGACAAGGCCGACGAGATCCTGGAGCGGCTGGCCCGGTTCGGGGTCACCCGGTTTTCCGCCCTGTTCAGGGGCAACCGGAGCCGGTCGGAGATCGTGGCCACCTTCATCGCCGTGTTGGAACTGTGCAAGGCCCGGCGGGTGCGCCTGGCGGGGACGGAGCAGGACTGCACCATCACCAGCACCGGGGAGGGCGGGGAGGAGCCCGACTACTCCACCGATGTTTACGAGCCGTCAGACGGGGGATAATCTATGGAAGTAAAGGAAATCGAATCGGCCATCGAGGGCATCCTCTTTGCCGCCGGGGAGCCGGTGGGGGTGGAGCGGCTGTGCCTGGCCCTGGACCTGGACCGGAGCACCGTGGATACGGTGTGCAAGCGTATGGCTGACCGCTACAGCTATGAGCGCCGGGGCATCCGGCTGGTGCGGCTGGAGACCAGCTATCAGCTGTGCTCCGCCCCTGAGTTCGCCCCCTACATCCGAAAAGCCTTTGAGACCCGCCGCCCCGCCCGGCTGAGCCAGCCCGCTCTGGAGGTGCTGGCCATCATCGCCTACCACCAGACCGCCACCCGGGCCTACGTGGACCAGGTGCGGGGGGTGGACAGCTCCTATACCATCAGTCTGCTGCTGGAGCGGGACCTGATCGAGGAGTGCGGCCGTCTGGCGGTGCCCGGCCGCCCCATCCAGTACCGCACCACCCAGACCTTCCTGCGGTCCTTCGGCCTGTCCAGCCTGGACGAGCTGCCCGAGCTGCCCAATATGCCGCCGGAGGACGGACAGATCACCCTGGAGATGCAGGCGGCGGTGGAGCGGCTGAAGGCGGCGGAGGAAGGGGAGAACCTGTCCGCCATTACGGAAGAAGAGATCGAGGAAGCCGCCAGGGAGCTGGCCAAGTCTGAGGAGGAGTCTGGGGCATGATTGTGCTGCTGGTTCTGGGGATCGTGGTCCTGGCACTGGTGCTGCTCAGCCTGATCCGGGTGGGGGTATGGGCAGAGTACGCCCAAAAGACCTTTACCCTGCGGCTGCTGGCAGGCCCGGTGCGGGTGACCCTCTTTCCCCGGAAGGCCAAACAGCCCAAACCGGCCAAGGCAAAAAAAGCCAAGGCATCCAAGCAAAAAAAGTCCAAGTCCCCAAAGAAACCCAAAACGGCGGGGGAGATCTTTGATCTGGTGAAAGAACTGCTGCCGGTGGTGACCGACGCCGCCGGGCAGCTGCGGCGGAAGATCCGCATTGACCAGTTCTACTTGGACGTGGTTGTTGCCTCCGCCGATCCGGCCAGGACGGCGGTGAATTACGGCAGACTCAACGGGGCTGTCGGTATGTTTTGGCCCCTGGTGGAGCAAAATTTTAAGGTGAAGGAGTGGCGCATCCGCACCAACATGGATTTTACCACCGAGCATCCCACCGTGTATCTGCGAGCGGCGGCCACGCTGACCATCGGGCAGATCTTTGCTCTGGGCGTCCGGGTGGCGTCCAAGGTACTGCCCATCCTTTCCAAACAAAAAAGCGGGAGTAAATCCCGGCAGGAAACACAGAAAGAGGCGGTTTAAGCTATGGAAAAGCATCCTATCGGAGATCTGATGGGCGAGATCGTGGACAAGGTCCGTGAGATCGCAGACGCCAACACCATCGTGGGCCAGCCCATCGTCACCGGCGAGGTGACCATTATCCCCATCTCCCGGCTCAGCGTGGGTGTGGGTTCCGGCGGCACCGAGTTCGGCAGCAAGCACAAAAAGCCGGAGGACAACAGCTGCTTCGGCGGCGGCGCCGGGGCGGGCATCAACCTGATCCCGGTGGGCTTCCTGGTGGTCAAGGACGGCTCGGTGAAGCTGCTGCCTGTGGCGCCTCCCGCCGCCACCACCGTGGACCGAGTGGTGGAGATGGTGCCCGAGGCCATCGACAAGATCACAGACTTTATTGAGAAGCAGCAGGAGAAGAAAAAGGCAGAGAAGGCCGCCCGGACCGGCACGGATAAACCGGGGTTTGAGGGCGTATACTAACGGCATCAACGTGAGGTGATGCTGTTTTGAAACGCTGGTGCGCCCTTTTGCTGGTCCTGTCTCTGCTGATCCTGCCCGTTTTCGGGGCAGAACCCACCCTGTCCGCATCCTCGGCCATCCTGATGGACCAAGAGAGCGGGCGGGTGCTCTATGAGAAAAACGCCCGGGAGCGGAGGAGCATTGCCAGCATCACCAAGCTGATGACCGCCCTGGTAGCGGTGGAACTCCACCCAGACCTGTCCTCCACGGTGAAGGTGAAGCGGGAGTGGACGGGAGCGGAGGGTTCCTCCATGTACCTCAAGCCGGAGGAGGAACTGACTCTGGAGGCTCTGCTCTACGGGCTGATGCTCTCCTCGGGCAACGACGCGGCCCTGGCCATTGCAGGCTACTGCGGGGGAGACGTGGAGCGCTTCGTGGCGGAGATGAACAAAAAGGCCGCCCAGCTGGGCATGAACGACACCCACTTTGCAAACCCCAACGGCCTGGATGATCCGGACCACTACTCCACCGCCTACGACATGGCCATCCTGGCCCGGGCGGTGCTGGAGCGGGAGGAACTGCGGGCCATCGTCTCCACCCGGTCCATTTTCATCGCCGGGCGGAGTCTGACCAACCACAACAAACTGCTGTGGCGGTATGAGGGGTGTACCGGCCTGAAAACGGGCTACACCGACGAGGCGGGACGGACCCTGGTGTCCAGCGCCCTGCGGGACGGCCAGGAGCTCATCGCCGTTACCCTCAACGCCCCCAACGACTGGGCCGACCACGCCGCCCTCTTTGACTACGGCTTTGCCGCCTATCCCCGGACCCTGATAGCGTCGGCGGGGGAGTGGACCCACATTCCGGTGACGGGCAGTCTGTGCCCCTTCACCCGGGTGGGCACCGTGTCCGACTTCTACTACCCACTGGCCCAGGGGGAGAGCGTCCAGCGGACGGTGGACCTGCCGGAGCAGGTGGAGGCGCCGGTGGAGGCCGGGTTCCCGGCGGGGAGCCTCACCCTCACCCTGAACGGGGATGAGATCGGTCGGCTGCCCCTGCTCTACCAGACGGGCGCGGCCAACAACGTGGCCCCTCTGCGGTGGTGGCAGCGGTTGTTCGGATGAATTTGACACGATACAGAAGAGGTCTGCCGTAAAAGACCTCCGGCCAAAGGCATCGGAGGGAAGGATAGTGTGAAAGGGAACCGTCAGGGTTCCCTTTCGCGTGCAATCAAACAACTTTTGAGGACTTATTGAAGGTCTCAAAAGTTTAGCGGCCTGTCAAAAAAGTGGCTTGGGCCACTTTTTTGACAGGCTGAGGTCTGCTGTTTTACGGCAGGCCTCAACTGCGGAAAGGAGACTGCCGGTGGAAGAACGGCTGCAAAAAATACTCTCCGCCCACGGTGTTTGCTCCCGCCGGGCGGCGGAGGGCTGGCTGGCGGCGGGCCGGGTGACGGTGAACGGCAAGCCTGCCGCTGTAGGTGATAAGGCCGACCCGGACAAAGACGACATCCGGGTGGACGGCAGGCCCCTGAAGGGTCCTGAAAAGCGTACTTATCTGATGCTCAACAAGCCAAGGGGCTATGTTACCACCCTGTCCGACGAGAAGGGCCGGAAAACCGTGGCCGACCTGGTACAGGACTGCGGGGCCCGGGTATGGCCGGTGGGCCGGCTGGACCTGGATTCGGAGGGTCTGCTCATCCTCACCGACGACGGGGAGCTGACCCAGCGGCTCATCCATCCCAGCCATGAGGTGGAGAAAGAGTATCTGGTGTGGGTGAAAGGAGATATCCAAGCCGCTCTGCCGGTGCTGCGGGGTGCCATGGAGCTGGACGGCGTGCCCCTCAGTCCCGCCCAAGTGGAGCGAGCGGGGGAGGGAAGTTTGTCCGTCACCATCCATGAGGGGCGCAACCGGCAGGTGCGGCGGATGTGCGCCGCCGCCGGACTCCAGGTCACCCGCCTGCGCCGGGTGCGGGAGGGAGCCCTCACCCTGGGAGCGCTGAAGCCGGGCCGCTGGCGAGCCCTCAGCAGGGAGGAAGTGGCCCTGCTGGAGCAGGTACCCTCCAAAAGGTCATAGACTTTTTGCAGGAAGTGATAGAATTCTTGCAAAAAGGGGATTGCTTTTCTTTTGAAAAACCAGTATGATAGTGTTTACTGAATCAAGGGACGTACCGCGGCTGCGCGGCCGTCTTTCTGTCCGGTCTGTCCACGGTTACACCGGAGGATGGGCCGGGATTCTTTGTCATCAAGGTTAACGGCGTTATGTCGACAGGGATCAGAACGCCGGGAGGTACTGGTTATGCCGAAAGATATTCTCTCTACCATTCAATCTGAAATGAATACCTTCTCCAAGGGGCAGAAGCTCATCGCCAACTTCATCCTGGAGTCCTATGACAAGGCCGCCTTCATGACGGCCAGCAAGCTGGGCAAGACGGTGAAGGTGAGTGAGTCCACCGTGGTGCGCTTTGCCGCCGAGCTGGGGTACGACGGCTATCCCGCCATGCAGAAGGCCCTGCAGGAGATGATCCGCAGCAAGCTTACCTCCATCCAGCGTATTGAGGTGAGCAACGACCGCATCGGGGACCACGATATTTTGTCCATGGTGATGCAGTCTGACATTGAGAAGATCCGCCTGACCATGGAGGAGACCGACCAGGCCCAGTTCCAGCGTGCGGTGGACGCCATCGTTAAGGCCCGCCACATCTATATTCTGGGTGTGCGCTCCGCTGCCGCCATCGCCAGCTTCATGGGGTTCTATTTTACCCTGATCTTCAACAATGTGACCATCATCCACACCACCTCCAGCAGCGAGGTCTTTGAACAGCTGCTTCACATCGGGCCGGAGGACGTGATCATCGGCATCAGCTTCCCCCGGTACTCCCGCCGGACGGTGAAGGCCATGCAGTTTGCCCACGACCGGGGGGCGGAGGCCATCGCCATTACCGACTCGGCGGCATCCCCGCTGGCCCCCTATTCCACCATCACCCTGCTGGCCAAGAGCGACATGGCCTCCTTTGTGGACTCCCTGGTGGCCCCCCTCAGCCTGGTCAACGCCCTCATCGTGGCCATCGGCCGGAAGAAGAACGACGACCTCTCCCGTACCTTTGAGAGTCTGGAACGGATCTGGGACGAGTATGAGGTCTATGAGAAGGTGGACGAAAACCCTTGAGTGAGATCATCGTGATCGGCGGCGGCGCCGCCGGTTGTATGGCGGCCCTGGCCGCCGCGGAGCAGGGCGTGTCTGTCACCCTGCTGGAGCGCAACCCCAAGCTGGGCCGCAAGCTGTACATCACCGGCAAGGGCCGGTGCAACGTGACCAACCACTGCACGGTGCAGGAGTTGCTGCAAAATATTCCCGGCAACAGCCGGTTCCTGACCAGCGCGGCCACCCGCTTTTCTCCCGAGGAGGCGGAGGCCTTCTTTGAGAGGCTGGGTGTGCCCCTGAAGATCGAGCGGGGCAACCGGGTCTTTCCCCAGTCCGACAAGGCGGCCGACATCATCGACGCCCTGCTGCGTGCTCTGCGGAAGGCCCGGGTGGACATCGTTCAGGACCGGGCCACCGGCCTGATCCTGGAGGAGGGACGCATCACCGGCGTGAAGGGGGAGAAGGGAACCTATCCCTGCAAGGCGGCAGTCATCGCCACCGGCGGCGTGTCCTACCCCCTTACCGGTTCTACCGGCGACGGGTATGACTTTGCCCGCGCCCTGGGCCACACCATCGTAGAGCCCCGGCCCTCTCTGGTGCCTCTGGTGGCGGAGCAGGCCTTCTGCGCCCAGATGCAGGGTCTCAGCCTGCGGAACGTGGCCATCCAGGTGAAAAACAGCAAGAAAAAGACAGTGTACGCCGAACAGGGGGAGATGCTCTTCACCCACTTCGGTATCACCGGGCCCCTGATCCTCTCCGCCTCCGCCCATATGCGGGACATGGGGAAGGAGCACTACTACATCCTGCTGGATCTGAAGCCCGCCCTGGACCAGGAGAAGCTGGACGCCCGGGTGCTCCGGGACCTGGGGGAGGGGGCCAACAAGGATTTCCGCCATGTGCTGGAGGGGCTGGTGCCCCGGCTCATGGTGCCGGTGGTGCTGGAGCTGACCAACATTCCCGGCGATCTGAAGGCCAACTCGGTGACCAAGGGGCAGCGCCGCCGGTTGGTGGAGACTCTCAAGTGCATCCGCATCGATATTTCCGGCCCCCGGCCCATCGCCGAGGCCATTGTCACTGCCGGCGGCGTCAAAACTTCTGAGGTAGACCCCCATACCATGGCCTCCAAGAAGGCGGGCGGGGTCTTTTTTGCCGGGGAAGTGCTGGACGTGGACGCCTACACCGGCGGCTTTAATTTGCAGATCGCCTGGTCCACCGGCCGGGCGGCGGGACGGGGCGCGGCGGAGTTCGTCCGTCCCTCCAAGGAGGCAGAGTGATATGACCAAGCACAGGAGCATTGCCATCGACGGACCCTCCGGGGCGGGGAAATCCACCCTGGCCCGGGCGTTGGCAAAGGCGCTGGGTTATCTGTATGTAGACACCGGGGCCATCTATCGCACGGTGGGCCTGCGGGCCTTCCGTACCGGCACGGACCCGGAGAACGGGGATGCGGTGACCGCCCTGCTGCCCGGACTGGACATCGGACTGGGCTACGGGGAGGACGGGGAACAACGGATGTACCTCAATGGAGAGGACGTATCCCAGGCCATCCGGCAGCATGAGATCTCCCGGTACGCCTCCTGCGTGTCCGCCATCCCGGATGTGCGTGCCTTTCTGTTGGACCGCCAGCGGAAGCTGGCCCAGGAGCATGACGTGGTGATGGACGGCCGGGACATCGGCACCGTGGTGCTGCCTCAGGCCGACGTGAAGATATTTCTCACCGCCACCCCTGAGGCACGGGCCCGCCGCCGCTGGCTGGAGCTGGAGGCGCGGGGCCAGAGCGCCGATTACGAGGCGGTGCTGCGGGACGTGAAAGAGCGGGATGAGAAGGACAGCACCCGCTCTGCCGCGCCTCTGCGTCAGGCGGACGACGCGGTGCTGGCGGATACCACCCAGCTGGATCTGGAGCAGAGTCTGGCGCTGCTGATCGAAATCGTAAAGGAGCAGTTGCAGGCATGAATATCATCTATTTCCTGGCCTATCTCGTTCTCTGGCCGGTTTTCCGGATCCTGAAACCCACCCGCTGCATCAACAAGAAGAACGTTCCGGAGGGGGGCGCCCTGCTGTGTGCCAACCACACCCGGATGAGCGACCCTCTCTTTGTGGCCTACGCCCTGGGTCTGAAACACCAGATCCACGTTATGGCCAAGGAGGAGGTCATGCACTGGCCCATCATTGGCTGGATCCTGAAGCACGGCGGCATTTTCGGCGTCAAGCGGGGCCAGGCTGACATCGGGGCCATCAAAACCGCCATGAAGTATCTGAAAAACGGGGAACTGCTGCTGATGTTCCCTGAGGGTACCCGTCATCAGGATGGAGATATGGGAGACGCCAAAACGGGCGCCGCCATGCTGGCAGTGCGCACCGGCGTGCCCATTGTACCGATCTATATGCCGGCGGAAAAGCGCTGGTTCCGCTGGAACCAGGTGGTCATTGGGGAGCCTTATTACCCTGAGACGGCCTCCAAGCGGCCCACCCCCGATGAGTACAAGGCTATCGCCGAGGACCTGATGAGACGGATCGAGGCTTTGCAGCCTCAGGCGGGACGATGAGCGTGGAGCTGGCCCGGTCCGCCGGATTCTGCTATGGTGTCCGGCGGGCGGTGGAACTGGCGGAACAGGCCGCTGAGAGCGGCAGGCCCTGCGCCATGCTGGGCCCCATCATCCATAACGGCAGCGTCATTGATTATCTGAAGGAGCGGGGGGTGGCGCTGGTCCAGTCTCCTGACCAGGTGCCCCCCGGCACCGCCGTCATCATCCGTTCCCACGGGGAGGGTCGGGCGGTCCACCAGGCCCTGGAGGCGCGGGGCTGTCCTGTGATCGACGCCACCTGTCCCAACGTCTCCCGCATCCACCGGATTGTGGAGGAGGCGGAAGGGGAGGGCCGTCAGGTGCTCATCATCGGGATGCCCGACCATCCGGAGGTGGTTGCCATCGCCGGCTGGTGTGCCCATCCTGTTGTATTGGAAGGGGCGCAGGCCCTGGCCCAGTGGCTGGAGGAGGACCCTAAACGGCGTGAAATGCCCCTTACCATGGTGTCCCAAACCACCTCCACGCACTTTATCTGGGCAGAGTGCGTAAAAAAAGCAAAAAAAGAGTGTACAAATTTAAAAATTTTTGATACAATATGTAATGCTACGTATAAACGGCAGTCTGAGGCTCAGGCGCTGGCCGCCAAAAGCGATGCTATGGTCGTCATCGGTGGGCGGGAAAGCTCCAACACCAAACGGCTGGCCGAGTTATGCAAAGCGCTCTGTCCCATGGTCGTTTGGATCGAACGGGCGGCGGAGCTGGAACCTTCCACCCTGTACCGGAAGGCTTCTATTGGAATCACTGCGGGCGCGTCCACGCCTGAGTGGATTATAAAGGAGGTCTATGACAAAATGAGCGACGAACACATTGAGATCGAGGAATCCTTCGCTGAAATGCTGGAGAAATCGATCAAGACTTTAAATACAGGGGAGAAGGTCACGGGCGTTGTCACTGGCATTACGCCCACTGAGATCTATGTGGATCTTGGCACCAAGCACGCCGGCTACATACCGGTGTCCGAACTGACCGACGATCCTACGGTCAAGGTCGAGGACCTGGTAAAGGTTGGCGATGAGATCGAGACTTACGTCATGCGCGTGAACGACCAGGAGGGTGTCGTCACCCTCTCCAAGAAGCGCCTTGAGACCGTGAAGAGCTGGGAAGACGTGGAGCAGGCCAAGGAGGATCACACCACCGTTGAGGGCGTGGTCACCGAGGAGAACAAGGGCGGCGTTGTCGTGTCCATCAAGGGCGTGCGCGTCTTCGTGCCCGCTTCCCAGACCGGTCTGCCCCGTGAGACTCCCATGAGCCAGCTGGTCAAGCAGCACGTGCGCCTGCGCATCACCGAGGTCAACCGCGCCCGCAAGCGCGTGGTGGGCTCCATCCGCGCCGTTGAGGCCGAGGAGCGTGCCGCCAAGGCCGCCGAGGTGTGGGCCAACATCGAGGAGGGCAAGCGCTACACCGGTACCGTGAAGAGCCTGACCTCTTACGGCGCCTTTGTGGACATCGGCGGCGTGGACGGCATGGTCCACATCTCCGAGCTGTCCTGGTCCCGCATCAAGCACCCCTCCGAGGCCGTCTCCGTGGGCGACACCGTTGAGGTGTATGTCATTTCCTTCGACCCCGAGAAGAAGAAGATCTCTCTGGGCATGAAGGACCGCACCCAGAATCCCTGGGAGGTCTTCACCGGCAAGTATCAGCCCGGCGACGTGGCCAACGTCCGCGTGGTCAAGCTGATGACCTTCGGCGCCTTCGCCGAGATCGTGCCCGGTGTGGACGGTCTGATCCACATCTCCCAGATCGCCGATCACCGCATCGACAAGCCCGGCGACGTGCTGAGCGAGGGTCAGATGGTGGACGTGAAGATCATCGACATCGACTACGACCACAAGAAGGTCTCCCTGTCCATCCGCGCTCTGCTGGAGGGCGGCGACGAGGAGGTCGCTCCCGAGGAGGAGTAATTCCGCATTTTAAACCGGGACGCCATTAGCGGAGTCACCACAAGGACATCTTTCATTTTTAGGAAAAGGCAGGTATTGCATTGGCAGTACCTGCCTTTTTCCTATGCGGTTTTTTTCACTTCTCCAACATACCCGATGTCGGTGTAATAAATCTCTACAGTTTGCTCAGCGTGTTTTGACCACTTAACATCTTTTTCGTGAACAACGATTTTCTGAATAAACAAGCGAAGCAACTCCGGCGTGAGTTCCGAGATATCGGTGTATCGCTTTGCCTTAGCAATAAAATTGTCTGTTCCACATACCGTTTCTTTCAATTCTTGAATCACGGCCTCTTTTTGCGGAATGCCGGCCTTTAACTGTTCCTGCTCTAAGGCATAGCTGGCAGAAAGTGTTTGGAACTGATCAGGGGTTATCCGTCCCAGAACAGAGTCCTCATATAACCTCTTGAAGATAGCGTCCAATTCCGAACTACGCTTTTGCATGCCTGCAAGCTCTGTTTCCAGCCGACGAACTTCACGGCGAATCTCAGTAGATTGGCGGTTCCCAATGTACGATGCAAATTCCACCGTGTTTTCTCGTGCCATGGCGGTTACCCGCCGAATGTCCTCCAGCACGATTTCATCCAAAACACATTCACGAATGTAGTGCGCAGAGCATACTTCAGCGCCCTTTTTCTTATAGGTTCGACAGGTGAAATGATTATAGGTGGCACTCATTGTATGCGCTCTGTGTAGTACCATCGTTTTTCCGCAGTCAGCACACACCACCAAACCGGAATATTTGTTCTGTTCGCCAATATTGGTACGACGGCGCTTGTTTTGCCGCACGCGCTGAACAATATCCCAAGTCTCCCTATCAATCAAAGGTTCATGAGTTCCTTCCAGAACTATGCACTCTTCTCTCGGATGCTCTATTTTCCGCTTGTCCTTATAAGATTTGCTGCTGAATCGCATGTTGATGGTATTCCCAATATATAATTCATTTTCCAGTATGTGAGCAACTGTACTCTGCGCCCAGTTATATGGTTCGTCCATAATCAGTCCCATATGACGGTCACCAAAACGCTGATATGCATACATAGCAGGGCAAAGCACCTTTTCCTTTTTCAATACTCGGGAAATTTGTGATGGTCCACTTCCTGCCGCGCACATACTAAAGATATGCCGGACAACCGCTGCAGCTTCCTCATCCACGACAAGCTGATTATTATGTTCCTTGTCTTTCCTGTACCCATAAGGAGCACGAGTCCCCAAACGCTCTCCACGTTCTGCTTTGGCGCGGAACACAGCACGAATCTTTCGACTTGTGTCTCTAACAAACCACTCATTAAACAGGTTTTTGAAAGGCATTAGGTCATTGCTTTCCGTACTATCAGTATCCACATTGTCGTTGATAGCAATGTAGCGAACACCGAATTGGGGAAAGCGCTCTTCAATGTACAGGCCAGTGTGCAGCTGATTACGGCCCAGGCGGCTGAGATCTTTGGTAATGATGATCCCAATCTCGCCATTCTCCATGTCTGTGATCATTCGCTGGAAATCAGGCCGATTGAAGTTGGCACCGGAATACCCATCATCCACATAGAAGCAGGGATTTGGGAAGTGGTGATCAATGGCATACTGCTCCAATATTTTCTTTTGATTCTGAATGCTGTTTGAATCTCCGTCCAGTCCGTCGTCCTGACTCAGGCGGCAATACAGGGCGGTTTTTTTGTTCAGGTTTGACTTACTCATCTGTACCCTCCTTTGACGTCAAACCGTTCAGAGCATGGTGTGATGTTAACTCTGAATGCAGGAAAAGTCCACACCATTACGCACACTGTTTCTCTTTTCTCAGATCCATGTCGATGAGTTTCCTCAGCTTATCCTCCGGTGTACAGATCCCTTCTGCCGGAAATACGGATACAACGTGGATCAACCTGCCATGACTGAACTGATAGCGTTCCGAGCGAACCACACGATTCTCAAATCGTTCAGAATTGTTTTCGGGCATATTGCTCCTCCTTTATAGTTTTTGGAGAGAACGTGGATGTAAACAGAATCGGGTTTGGTAATATTGTCAAACCCGATTAAAGCCCAAGATATAATAATACAACCATCATAAGGTTCCCTCACACCCCTCCCGGAAAAATAGCTGGGTGAATACCCTCGCAGCAAAAAAACTTTGAGGTGTCCTCATTTGGGAACACCTTGTTTCAGAGCCATTGCCAAAAGCGGCATCTCCATGTATACTGTAAGCAAACCGTTCACCAAAAAGAGAACAGAATTGGAGGCGCGCCACTATGGAGCAGACATTCGGCAGTTTCGTGCGGGAGCATCGTATGTCCCGCGGCCTGTCTCTGCGCAATCTGGCGGCAAAGCTGGAGATTTCCCCGGTCTATATGAGCAACATCGAAACGGACCGGAAACCGGCTCCCACGCAGGAAAAGCTGGACAAGCTGGTTGAGATCCTTGGCCTGGGACAGTATGAAGCGGAACAGCTTCTGGATCTGGCAGCTAAGTCCAAAAACCGCCAGGTATCCGCAGATCTTCCGGAATACATCATGGAAAGAGACATCGTCCGAGTAGCCTTGCGCACAGCAAAAGAAGTAGACGCCACTGACGCAGAGTGGCAGGAATTCATAGACCGCATCACCCGCCGCGGGAAATAAATTCGGAGGCCAGCCAATGCCGAAAACCTACTACAGCGAACAGACTATGGAGAATATCGCCCGCCGTGTACAGAATGCGTTCGATGACCGGCTGTATACAGGTAAGCCCTGCGCGATCCCCATAGAAAACATCATCGAATGGCATGGGCTGATCATGGAGTTTCAGTACATTCGGAAAAATGGCCGTATCCTCGGCCAGACCATTTTTGACACCGGCCTGGAGGCCGTCTACGATATGGAACGGATGGAGTATACCCTTTTCCCAGTGAAAGCCGGCACCATCCTCATCGACGCGTCACTGTGTGAGGAAGAAGCCAGCACCGGCCGCCTGCGTTTTACCGAAGCCCATGAGCTTGCCCACTGGATCTTACATAAGGGACTGTATACCGGCACCGGCGAGAGTGCCGCACTTCGGCCTGCCATTCGGGAAACTGACATGGAGATCCAGGCCAACATGCTGGGCTCCGCTCTCCTGATGCCCATTGCCATGGTCAAGCGCTGCTTCTACCAGCTCCGCAGCGGTCGGGATGACCAGGCCCTTGTCCGGGATATGGCCGAGGTTTTCCAGGTCTCCCGTCAGGCTATGCGTATCCGTCTCCAGAACCATCACCTCATCTAAAAAATTTTGCCATAGTGTTCACTAAAAAGAGAACACCCTGCCACGGAAAGGAGCGCTATGAGAATGAAACGAAAGACACACGCGATCCATTGTCCCGTATGCGGAAAAGGACGGGTGATCGACGCCGCGGACGGCACAGATACATCCCGCCTCCAGCTCTACGGACCGGACCAGGCCGAGAAAGCGGAGCTTTTCTCCAAATGCCCCAAATGCGGAATGCAGATCGGCATCGCATTCCAGACAAGTGAATCCAGATAAATTGACAGATCACCTCGTCAAGCGCACCAACCGCCCGCCGTAGCTGCGGGAGCATCGCGTTCGGAGCCTTACAGGTAGCTTTTTAGCTGCACTGTAGGGCTCTTTTTTTGTGCCTTTCTGCGGCTAAAGGGCGGAAAGGCAAAGAATGCGCGATACCTGGCAGCCCTACATAGCGAAATACCCGTGATCCCGACCTCAGATTCCCCCACAAAAATCTGAGATTGGAGATCACAGCATGGAAAAATGGCAGGAAAGCCGCAATTACAGACGGATCAAAAACGAAAACGGCGAGGTCATCGCCAATATCATCACCGTGGACGGTGTGGACGTGGAGGTCACAGAGGAAGTGTATCTGGACTACTCCCAAATGGACAGACGGGAGCGTTATCTGATGGAGGACGCTCCCACCGGAAAACTTCTCTCCCTGGATCAGATGAAGGAGGACGGCGTTCAACTCGACTATGTGGGTGCGGACGCCACCCCCAGCGCCGAGGACAGCTTTCTGAAAACCGAGGATGCCGAGGAAACAGAAAAGATGGCAGACATGCTGCTGGGCGCGCTCATTTCTCTGAAAGACGAGGACCGGCAGCTCATCACCGCCCTGTTCTATGACCATGTGTCCACCAGAGCGTATGCCGGGCGCATCGGCGTCACCCAGCATGCCGTGATCAAGCGCCGGGATCGCATTCTGCGGGACATGAAAAAGTTTTTTGAAAAATTTTCGGATTAAGGGTATTCACCCCACCACTTTTTCGGGAGGACAGCGAAGGGGAAAATCACCCCTCCGCTGTTCCTTGAGAATTTCATACCAGCAATACGGATCACACCGAACCGTTCCTCACCCCACAGTGCGCGCCACGACCCGACGGCAGAGTTTTTGTCGGCGGAGAGCGATTCAGCCTGTGTCTGGCTTTGGCAGGCCGAATGTGCGTGAGGGCTGTTCCCATAATGACACACCATGCTTTGGCCTGCGCGTAAGACAGGCGGTGCTGCTTCGGGATTGAAAGCAGTAGAGATCCCGAAAACATGCCCGTGAGGTTTCTGCCGGAAACCTGTCCGTATTGTTCCCGACTCATCGGGGGGCGAGCTGCAAATGCGATGAGAAACTGACGAAAAAGAAATATACGAGGATTTGATCAATATGAACGTCTTATTTACCAAACAGCAAGCCCATGATGAGATCGAGTGTATTTTCCGGGAATTGCTTCCTCAAAACGGCATGGCACAGCGTCCGGAGCAGATCCGGCTGTGCCACAGTATGCTGGACGCCATGCTGGACGGCAGCATTGCCCTGTGCGACGCAGGAACCGGCATCGGTAAGACCTTTTCCTACCTGGTCGCCGGTATTATGCTGGAGAAGTACCGGGCTGCGGAGGGAGATACCCACCGCCCTGTCCTGATATCCACCTCCAGCATCGCATTGCAGAATGCGATCCAGAACGAGTACCTGCCGTTTCTGTCTTCCGTGCTGCTGACCCATGGACTAATCGACCGCCCAATTCAGGCGGTCATCCGCAAAGGAAAATCCCACTATGCCTGCGACATGCGGCTGGACCGACGTATCCGTCAAGTGACGCTGAGCAACAAGAATCCCAAAGCGAGGCATGCCCTTCTCTCCGCCAAGCAGGTCCTGGATCTGGACAAGCTGTCCGGGATGAGCGGTTATGACCGGGAGCGTGTTTGCGTTCCCCAGCACTGTGCCTGCGGGAAGGAGGACTGCCGGTACCGCCGCTTTCTGGAGGAATGCCGGAACGGGCAGTACACGATCCAGATCTGCAACCACAACCTGCTGCTGGCGGATATGATCCATCGCAGCCAGCAGAAGCGGCCTATCCTGCGAGACAGCGCCGTGTACATCATCGATGAAGCCCACAAGCTGCCGGAAACAGCCCGGCAGATGTTCGGCGTGACGCTGGCGGCAGACGATCTCACCGACCTGGTCCGCCGGCTTCGGACCGAGCGCTTCGTTCTGGCCGCGGAACTCCTGACAGACTCCGTCCAGCCCCTGCTGGACAAATTGTCCACCCCCGTGGAAGAAGGAGAAGATTTTGAAGCGTACCGGACACTGCTGGAATCCCCCCACCATATCCTGACGGTGATCCACCAGCAGCTGAACCGGCTCCTGACATGGGAAACATGGCGCTACCTGATGACGGTCTCCGCCGCCGTTTCTCTCTTTTGTGCGGGAAACCAGGACATGATCTTCTATGCCACAGACCGGGAAAAGGGCGGTTCCATGCTGTGCGGAACGGTTTCCGACCTGACCACGCAGCTCCGGCAAACGCTGTGGTGTGTGGAGCAGCCCATGATCCTGACCTCCGGGACACTGTCTGTCGGGCAGGATTTCGGGCGTTTTCGTTCCGCCACCGGGCTGTCTGCAAACCACCGCGTGGTGGAATCGGTGTCCCCGTCCCCCTTTGATTACCGGGAAAACTGTCTTTTGTACCTGCCGCCCGCTCCGCCGAAGTTTGGTGAGAACAACGTGGTGGACTACTACGACGAACTGACGGTGCAGATCAGCGACCTTGTAAAAGCCTCCCACGGACATACACTGGTGCTGTTCACCTCATATATCGCCATGTCCGCTGTGAAGGAGCGCCTGCGGGAAATGGAGCTGCCGCATCCCGTGTTCACCATGGGCCGCAACCCGTCCCAAATCCTGACGGAATTCCGTGCCGCTCCCGGCAGCATTCTCTTGGCCACGGGCGCGGCGTGGGAGGGAATGGACTTCCCCGGCGACTGCGTGTCCATGCTTATCATCCCCAGGCTGCCGTTTGCATACCCGGACGCTGTAAAAGAAAAAGAGCGGGAAAACTATCCCACCCTCCGTGCCTTCATCCAGGCAGTGGTCGTTCCGGAGATGCAGATCAAGCTGAAGCAGGGCTTTGGCAGGGCCATCCGCACAGAGAGTGACACCTGTGTCGTGGCGGTGCTGGACTCCCGTTCCGCCCGTGGCCATCGGTATTTTGAAGCCATGCGGGAGGCGCTGCCGGACATGCCGGTGACTTCCAGCCTGCGGGAAACCGCCAGATTCTATCGTGCCAAAAAGGATACCGCCTACTTCGGCGGCACTTCACATGAAAACCTCTAAAACTATTGCATTTGCTTGCTTTGTCCATGATTCCTTGGTGGTATTGGTAATAGCTTTGACCCGGCTTTCCGGCTATACTTGCGTTGCAAGCCGGAAAAGGAGGAAACACAGATGGAACGGACAAAAAGCCTGACAGCGCCTATCCCGGAATCCCTGCATGCCAGGGTGACGGCAGAACGTATTGCGGCAAACCAATCGCTGGGCGAATACATGACAGAGCTGCTCACAGCGTATTACAACAACGGAGGGAACAAAACCATGGCACAGACGAGAACACTGGCATTCCAAATTGACAAGGAACTTTTCCAGCGCATCAAAGCGCACCTGGCCCGCGAGAGCGCCCGCACCGGCAAAAAGCTGACCCAGCGGGACTTCGTCCTAGGGCTCATCGAAGAAGCTCTGCAGCAGTCAGAACTGCAGGCAGAGGAAGCTGCAGAAACGGCAGAGGACACTTCCACCGAGGCTGACTCTGCAGAATCCGAACCCGCATAACAAATCCATATCACACCTGTTGCCCGCGGCATCCTTGAGCGGATGCCGCGGGCAAGTCTTTCCCTTTGAGAATCGAGGTGAGTAATCATCCGAGCAGAACCCGCCGGAAACCGTTTCTCCGAACAGGAAATGGAGATCGCCCGCGGCACAGACCTGCCGGACCTGCTGTCAGCCCTTGGCTACCAGGTGATACGGATCGGGCGCTATCACACTACCAAAGAGATGGACAGC
The DNA here is from genome assembly GCA_022785125.1 of Clostridiales bacterium. GTDB lineage: Bacteria > Bacillota > Clostridia > Oscillospirales > Oscillospiraceae > Flavonifractor > Flavonifractor porci. Next base: position 303,951 of record JALFRA010000007.1, on the reverse strand, counting down.
CTGCGCATTAAAAACCGCCGCACCTGGTACCGCTATTCCGAGAAGGTCGGCGGGGACGCCATTACTTTCCTTCAGCATTTCTGTGGAAAGAGTTTCCCGGAGGCGGTTGAGTATCTGCTGGGCTTCCATGGCCGCATACGGGACGCTCCCGCAACGCAGCCGGAGCACCGGCTCTCCACCGTCAGCGAAGAACTGCCCAAGCCCTTCAAACTGCCAGAGGCCCATGGGGATCAACGCCGCGTCTTTGCCTACCTGCGTAAGCGCGGCATTGCATCCCAGGTCATTCGGTCATTCATCGCCAGTGGTCTGCTGTATGAGGATGCTCAGCACCACAACTGCGTGTTCGTGGGCTATGACGAAACCGGCAAAGCCGTCTTCGCCAACCAGCGCGGGACCTATGACCAGGGCGGCAGCTTCAAGGGTGACGTCCCCGGCAGCGACAAGTCCATCGGGTTCCGCCTGCCATACTCTTCCGACAGCGATACGGTGTTCGTATTTGAAGCCCCCATTGACCTGATGAGCTACTGCACACTGCACCGCAATCTGCGTGGAAACGCGGTGGCGCTTTGCTGTCTCCATGACGGTGCGCTGGCAACATATCTGCGGGATCATCCCCGGCTCCGGCATATCGAACTGTGTCTGGACAATGACCGCTGGGGTCAGGCGGCTGCAAAACAAATGCAGGAAACCTATTCGGCCAAGGGCTTCACCGTATCCCGGCAGCTTCCGCCCCAAAGTAAGGACTGGAATGAATATCTGCAAAAGAGAACACGAAATCCGGAAAGATTAACTATTAAAAGTCAACCCTGAAAATGAGTGGAAGTGCTCACAGGCAGATGGTTCAAAAAAGGGTATAGCAAAGCTGAGGTCTTATCAGACCCCCGCTGTCTATTCAAATAGATGGCTCAAGCCGCTGAGCGATAGGGCTGCCTGGATTTCTCCATGGCGAAGATAAGCCGCACCAACTTCTTGGCTGCGTGGGAGATGGCCACATTGTAGTGCTTGCCCTCTGCCCGTTTCTTTGCGAGATAAGCGGAAAAGGTTGGGTCCCAAAGGCAGACATACTTGGTGGCGTTGAAAAGTGCGTAACGCAGATATCTGGAGCCCCGTTTCTCCATGTGCGGGTAACAGTTATTCAATTGTCCGGACTGGTAAGTAGACGGTGACATACCAGCATAAGCCAGTAGCTTGTCCGGAGAGTCAAAGCGTGACAGATCCCCCGCTTCAGCCAGGATCATGGCGCCCATGCGGTAGCCAATGCCGGGGATGGTCATGATGGGAGACCGGATCTCGTCCATCATGGTCTCAATCTCAGCTTCAATTTCATGGATTTCAGCATCCAGTTCCCGAATAAGCCGGATGGTATGCTGCAATTCCAGAGATTTGGCAGGCATTCTGGAACCAATGGACATTCGTGCAGCATCCCGAATTGACAATGCCATATCTCGCTTGTAACGGCCCTTAGAGGCCTTCTCCAAAAGAGATTTGAGGCTTGTCAGGTGTGCTCGGGCAACCTGTTTGGCTCCCGGAAACTCCTCCAGCAGGGCATAGACAGAGGCCATGTGGAGCGTTGGAACCAGTTTCTCCAACTCAGGAAACAGGATGCAGACCAGTCTGGAAACCGAGCTTTTCAGCTTGGCGCGCTCTTTTACTTTGTCAAAACGATATCTGGTGAGTGACTTTAGTTCTTCGTTGTGGTATGCTGTATTCGTGTAGGGTTTGAGGCCTGCATCGGATAACAGCATAGCCGCAATTGTTCGTGCATCCACACGGTCGGTTTTGGTCTTTCTGAGGCTGAGACTTTTCCGGTAGAGGTTTGTGCGTAAGGGATTCAAGACATAGGTGGCCAGACCATTGTCCAAAAGAAACCCCAGCAGATTGTAGCTGTAATGTCCGGTTGCCTCAAGCCCTACTCTTATTTTGTCCTGAGGTGCGATACAGGCCTGAATCTTCTCCAACAGCGTATGAAAGCCATCCATATTGTTAGAGATGGTGAACACATCCGCCAGGACTTCGCCCTCAGAATTCTGAATAAAGCAGTCGTGCTTGTCCTTTGCCACATCGATACCAACGGAAACGACCATAACCAGTACCTCCAACGGTAAATTTGTGATGCTGTTCCACAGAACACTTTGCTTTTGTAGCCTTGTTCCACATAAACCGTCTGGCGGTATTTAACTGATTAACAAAACTGCAAAGGGCTGTGGTTGGAACCTTTCCAGAACCATCTTGTGGTAGGAGGCGATCACCAATCCACAGCATCCCTTACAGTGTAGCACAGCCCTTGGAGAGGGGCTCTAATAACTACTACTCTATAATACAAGGGGGCGATAGTAAAGAAACGGATTTATATTCTGCGTGAAACAAAATCAGAATCTATAAGGAGGATCAACCGAATTGAAAGAAAAAACGAATCATCTGCGCTGCAGCCATAAGCGTCTGCTGGCCGCACTGCTCACGGTGGTCATGCTGTTTTCCTTAATGCCCACAGCCTTTGCCGCCCAGGAGAACGGATACCATGATCCCGCAGAGCATTGGCTGACTGCCAACAACCGCACCAACGAACTGGATGCCAATGCCGTCGTGACCCGTGAGACTTTCAACTGCGGCGAGTGCGGCAAGCCCACATCCTTTGAGGTGTTCCGCACTCCCGAATACACCCGCAACGGCCAGACAGCCATGACCCGAAATGTCAAGTATTCCAACGGCATGAGTGCCGATGGTGAAACGCTGGGGACCATTCTGGATGGCACTCCTGGTGTGGATGCCTATTATACCGGCTATCATTGGACGAAAGCAGTCTGTGAAAACTGCGGTTCTCTGAATACCAATATGGGCAAGAGCGACTACGGCTATCTGAAAAATGTCTACTGGCTGTACGACTGTGCCGCCGAGTTCATGGAGGACCTGCCGGAGACTGTGACCTACGAGTACGCCGACAGCAAGTACCACACTGTCATTACCAAGGGCGGCGAATACTGCTGTTTCTGCTACGGCACCAACCATGAGACCTCCTCCCGCCTGGAGCGGCACGATCTGGAAACGGATATTCTGCCCCAGCCTGCCAACGGCCGCTTTGCCGTGGTGGACCACTGCACCCTCTGTGACTACCAGAAGTATGAGTACATCACCGCCAAGAGCGTTGTGGCCGACTATTACGGCGTGGTAGACGGCCAGCCCCATACCCTCACCGTCACCGATCTGTCCGAGGCAGGTGTGCGGACGCAGATCCGCTATGGCAGCAGCGCCGACGCCTGTACCCTGACCTCCGCTCCCAACTATACGGAGGAAGGCCAGTACACCGTCTACTATGAGATCACCTACACCTATGACGGTGTGGATATGACTGAAAACGGCGTGGCCTATGTCTGGCTCCGTGACACCCAGCCCAGTGAGGATGGCTCCTGCGGCTGTGGCTGCGGCGACCCTGACTGCGGCTGTCAGGATAAGGACTGCGACGGAAACTGCTGCTCTGACAAGGGCTGCGGCGAGAATCACCACTTCATTTTGCTGGACAGAACCCCTGCCACCTGCCTGTCCCTCGGCTATGACCGCTACCTCTGCACCGAGTGCGGCAAGATCGAGAAGCGGGACTATGTGGACTCCCTGGGCCATACATGGCAGGGCGTTGTTGTTCGGAACGCCACCTGCGAGACCGACGGCAAGCTGCTGGAGATCTGTTCCCGCTGCGGCCAAGTCAAGGTGACGGCCACCCCCAAGAGCGAGCATGACTTTGCGACCTACACCGTAGCCGCCACATGCACCAGCCCCGGCTACACCGTCCGGGAGTGCAAAAACTGCGGTGAGCGCCACATTGAGGACATTACCCCCGCTCCGCCTCATAATTACGAAGCGCATACCATCCCCGCCGCCTGTGAGACCGGCGGGCGCACCATCCATCTGTGCGAGGGCTGCGGCAGCTCCTTCGTTACCGACTACACCGAGCCTCTGGGCCATAGCTGGGATGAGGGGACACTTATTACCAACGCCACCTGCACCGGCGAGGGCGTGATGGAATACCGCTGTGTCCGCTGCGGCCATCACCGTCTGGAAGGTGACGCCGCCAACGGCCACGTTCCCGGCGACCCTGCCACCTGCACCCAGCCCCAGCTCTGCACCAAGTGCGGTGCCGTCATTGAAAACGCGCTGGGCCACGACTATAAGGGCGAAGTGACTGCGTCCACCTGCACCGAAATGGGCTATACCACCTATACCTGTTCCCGCTGCGGCGACACCTACAAGGGCGACTACACCGATGCCGCCGGTCATAAGCCCGGCGACTGGATCATCGACAAGGAACCCACCACCAGCTCCGAGGGCAGTAAGCATAAGGAATGCGAGACCTGCGGCGAGAAACTGGAAACCGAGTCCATTGAAAAGCTCTACGACCAGGCCACCACGGATTCCAAGGGTGAGGCCGTCGTGGGCGGCTACCTGGTCATCGTCACCGATACCGATACTACGAATCCTGTGGCGGGCGCGACTGTGACGCTGAACAAGGATAAGACCCTGTCCATCCGTCTCCCCAACAGCCGCCTGCTGGATTACGCCGATCAGACTACCGTGACCGTCCTGCTGACAAAGGATAAATCCGCTGTTCCCGGCATGTTCATCGCCGTCACCGACAAAAACGCCAACTACTGTGCGGACACCACCGATAAGGCCGGGCAGATCACCATCCCCGGCACTACCGGCAAAACCAACAGCGACGGCAGCGCCACTGTCGGCTGGGAGGATGCCGACGGCGACCGCTGGACTCTGACCGTCAAGGTGGAGGACTACGAGACCGGGCGTCCCATCAAGGATGCCGACATTACCATCGGCAAGACCGGGAATATCACGGTCAAGCTGCCTGACGGCACCGACATGGATGAGAACAACCGCATCACCGTGACCGTCACGGACAACAGGAAAAAGCCCCAGGAGGATGTGACGGTGATCGTCAAGGGCGACCTGAATCAGACCGCCCAGGGCAAGACGGATGAGGACGGCAAGCTGACGGTTCCCGAAGTTGCCGAGACTGAGCGCCATGGCGTGTATATCTATGGCTACACGGATGGGACCTTCGGTCCCGCCCGTGACATGAGCCGCGCCGAGGCTTCCGCTATCTTTGCCCGCCTGCTGGCGGAAAAGAACGGCGACGCCATTACCACGGCGGCAAAGACCAACTTCAAGGATATTCCCGCCAACGCCTGGTACTCCGGGTATGTGAAGTACCTGACCGGCTACGGCATCGCTGTGGGCTATTCCGACAAGACCTACCGCCCCAATGATCCCATTACCCGCGCAGAGTTCACCGCCATGGCTGTCCGTTTCTTTGACGCCTACGGCGACGGCAACACTGAGATCATGGAGCAGTACCAGGACTTTGAGGATGTCTCCGACGGATACTGGGCTGCTCAGTATATCAAGGATGCAGCCATCCACGGCTGGATCGTGGGCTATGGCGACGGCACCTTCAAGGGCGACGATACCATCAACCGCGCCGAGGTCGTCACCATCGTCAACCGCCTGCTGGGCCGCGAGGCTGATGCGGACTATATTGCGGACAACCTCCGCAAGCTGAACACTTTCTCCGATATGAGCAAGCGACACTGGGCCTATTACGCGGTCATGGAGGCCGCTAACGCCCATACCGCCACTCTGGGCGAAAGCGAGATCTGGAGCAAGTAACCCCAGTTTGCAGCGGGCGGCCCATCACCGGGCCGCCCGCTGTTTCCACCAAACAATAATCATAAAAATAAGGAGAACTGACCTATGCTGAAAATCGTAGCAATCGGAAATCTGACCAACGATGTGGAACTGAAGATGAACGAGTCCACCGGCAAGCCCTACGCCATCCTGCGGATCGCCTCTGACCGCCGCTACAAGGATAAGGACGGCAATAAGCTCACCGACTTCATCTCCATCAAGGTGCGCGGCCCTCTGGCTGAGCGCTGTGCGGAATTTGCCTGGAAGGGCTGCAAGCTGTCCGCCTCCGGTGACTTCGAGACCATCACCTTCGAGGATGAGCCGGAGCGCCAGCCCGGCTTCCTGATCAAGGCTACGGAGGTGGAGTTCCTCTCTCCCCGCAAAGCTGAGGACCCCGCCCAGGCAGAGGCTCTACCCGCAGATGAGGCAAAGGCTGCCTGATGAAAAACACCGGCGTCACCTACAGCAGCACAGAGCGGACTCCCACCGTGCTGCCTGAGATGGCCGAGCTGCTCCCGCCTTTGAGCGAGGAGCAGCTTTCGGCGCTGGAACAGGATATCCTGCGAAACGGCTGCTATTCCCCGGTCATTGTCAATGAGGACCTCGTCATCATCGACGGCCACAACCGTCAGCGCCTGTGTGAGAAGCACCAGATCCCGTATATGATGGCGGTGTTTGCGTTTGAGGACCTGTTGGAAGCCAAGCAATGGGCGCTGGATACCCAGAAAGGCCGCCGCAATCTGGAGAAATGGGAACTGGGCAAGATCGCCCTGAAACTGAAGCCGGAGATCGAAGCCAGAGCACGGGCAAATATGTCCGCTGGCGGCGGAGATCAGAAAAGTGAGGACGCAAAATCGGGTTCGGCAATATTGCCGAACCCGATTTCTGCAGTGAATACCCGCAAAGAACTGGCGGATGCCGTTGGCTTGCGCGAGCGCACCATGGGTAAGGTCATGCAGATTGACGAACATGCCCCGGATGCAGTGAAGGAAGCTCTGGATAAGAAGGAGCTATCCATCAATCAGGGCTATCCTCGATGACGTATCCCTGAACGCCAAAGGCTATGAAAGGCTTGTGGGGCAAATGTCGGGAGATGTGGGCCATGGCAGATAAAAGGAGGCTCAACCTGTCGTTTTCCATGTCCCAGGGCAGCCAGAGGACTGCATGGAAACACCTGTCTGCCATCCCTGCCGGGCAGCGGACGGAGGCCATCTGTAGCATGGTAAACGGGTACATGGATCAGCAGGCGCTGCTGGACGCTGTCCGCGGGATCATCCGGGAAGAACTTCATGGAGTTTCCTTTGTAACAGAAAAACCGCAGCCGGAGCAGGCCGGGGATGTCGACGCCGACGTCCTCGGCTTTCTCCGCGCGTTGCAGGAGGGAGATGAAACCATCTGATACGCTTTTTTGACATGTTTGCCGGGATCGGCGGATTCCGCGCGGGCCTGACCCGTGCGGGCGGCTTTCAATGTGTCGGCCACTGCGAGATCGACAAGTATGCCGACGCCAGCTACCGCGCGATCCACGACATTGGGAAGGAGGAACGATACTATCCAGACGCCAGAGAAATCGACCCCGGCGACCTGCCCGACTTCGACCTGCTGTGCGGGGGATTCCCCTGCCAGGCGTTTTCTCTTGCTGGCAGGCGAAAAGGATTTGAAGATGCCCGAGGCACTCTCTTCTTTGAGATTGCCCGTCTGGCTCAAGCGAAACGACCTTCGTACCTTTTGCTTGAAAACGTTCCGGGACTGTTATCGCATGACGGCGGCAGGACGTTTTCTGCCATCCTCGCCGCGCTTAATGACCTGGGGTATTTCGTCGAATGGACAGTGCTTAACAGCAAACATTTCGGAGTCCCTCAATCACGGCGAAGGGTGTTCATTATCTGCTATCTTGATCCCCGATGCGCCGGAAAAATACTTCCTGTCTTCGGAACAAACGGAAAAGCTCTTGTACAGATCCTCAACGGCCCGCAGGGTTCCCGAGTCTACGACACAGAAGGAGTAGCCTGCACCCAGACTGCAGGCGCAGGCGGCATGGGCGGTAAAACCGGACTATACCTGGTTCAGCCGGCTCATGCTTCCTTTGTGGATCTGTGCGCTGGTGAACCGAGACAGACAAAAGACGCCCGCTGCATCACAGCGCGCTATGGACAGACCACACTTTCCAACCACAGAGCAGAGCGCTCCGGTGTGCTGCTCATCAAAGAAGCCACGAAAAAAGGCTATAAGGAAGCGCTACCCGGCGATACAGTGGATCTGGGCTACGCAGGCAGCAACACCCGGCGCGGCCGCGTAGGGCATGATATCGCCCACACGCTGGAGACAAGCTGCATTCAGGGTATTGTACAGCGCGGTGGCCGCATCCGCCGCCTGATGCCCAGGGAATGTCTGCGGCTGCAGGGCTTTGAAGATGCACAGATCGACAAGATCCTCGCCATCAATTCAGATGCTCAGGTATATAAGCAGGCGGGCAACAGCGTCACCGTCAATGTGATCGAAGCCATTGGCCGCCGCATCAGGGCAGCGGATGAGGAACTGAAAGCGGGTGCTGCGGCATGATCGGTATCAAAGATCAATGTTTCGGTGTGGAAGTGGAGATGACGGGGATTACCCGTGAGCAGGCGGCGCAGGCTTTGGCTGATTACTTTGGCACGGAACCGCGCCAGGGCTACGACTACTATGGGAGCTGGTATGTGCCGGATACAGAGGGCAAGGAATGGCGCTTCATGAGCGATTCCAGTCTCAGACTGGAAAAGAAAACGGATACCGGATATGAACATACCTCCAATAATGATTATTCCGTGGAAATGGTGTCGCCCAAGTTGACCTATGCGGAGCTGCCCAAGTTTCAGGAATGTGTTCGCCGGGTCAGAAAAGCGGGCGCAAAGGTAAACGCATCCTGCGGCCTTCATGTTCATGTGGATGCATCCAACCACAATCGCCAGAGTCTGAAAAACCTCCTTGGGATCATGTATTCCAAGGAGGATATTCTGTTCAAGGCGCTGAATGTGAATCCGAACCGGGTGACGCAATACTGCCAAAAGGTGCGGGAACCCATGCTGCGTATGGCTCGGCAGCTCTCCTCCGATGAAACCAAGGACCTGACGCAGCTGGAGAGCATCTGGTACGAGGGGAATGTCAGCAGCAGAGAACATTATAACTGGACGCGATACTATGCCCTGAATCTGCACTCCGTGTTTTACCGCGGCACCGTGGAGTGGCGCTGTTTCAACTCCACCCTCCATGCAGGACGGGCCGCCGCATACATCAATCTGTGTCTTGCTATGTCCGCCCAGGCCATCGCCCAGCGCAGCACTGTTATGCGTAAGACCCAGAGCGACAACGAACTGTTCACCTTCCGGGTGTGGCTGGTGCGGCTGGGCCTGAACGGCCCTGAGTTCAAAAATACCCGCGATCACCTGCTGGCCAATCTGGACGGTGACCGGGCATGGCGCTATGACAAGGACTGCTACGAGTCCAGCAGAAAAAAGAAGAAAAATCGAGAAGCTGAGAGGTGACGCCATTGAAGATACGCATTGAAGAAACCACCTATGAGGGTACCGCCGCGGAGATCATGGACCGGCTTCGGCTGGGTACCTTTGACCCCACGGAGTTTCCGGACACAGAAAGCTACATCTGGCAGCTCAGAGCCAACTTCATCCGCATGACGGGCCGGGACTGTATTCTGCCGGATAACGGCGTGGAGGCGCAGGCACGGGCCATGTTCGCGGAACTGGCAAAGATCGGCGCGCTGGAGGTTCTGGAAGATGGCTGAGAAAAAGGAACGACTGTATTTTGCCTACGGCAGCAACATCAATCTGGAGCAAATGGCTCAGCGCTGCCCGGATGCCGAAGTAGTAGGCCCGGTGGTGCTGGAAGATTATGAACTGCTGTTTCGCGGAAACCGCGCAGAATGCGGTGTTGCTACTATTGAGCCGCTGCCCGGCAGCCAGGTCCACGGCCTGCTGTGGAAGCTGACGCCGGAGTGCGAACGATCTCTGGACTTTTATGAAGGCTATCCCCGGTTGTATGGAAAAGAAGATGTCACGGTACGGGCGGCCGATGGCCGGGAGCTGTCTGTCATGGCCTACATTATGACCGGCGAGATGTGGAGGGACCCGGCCATCCCGTCGCAGATTTACTACGATGGCATCATGGACGGCTATCGTCAGAACGGCCTGCCGGTAAAGGAACTGGAATCGGCACTGAAAAATGCGCATGACGAGGTGCGGCAGGACAGGCTGTTTGAGCGTATGCAGCAGCAGGACCTGTTCAGCAGAAAGCCGCCTGTCAGAAAGAAGGGCCGGGATGAGCGATAACACCCTCACCATCCTCGTGGTGGAGCCAATGAAGCCGCCCTATGTAAAGCAGATCCCGGATGACCTGCAGGCCATGCAAAAGCTGGTTGGCGGCGATATCGACGCCACATATCCATTTCTGGACCCTGTCGCTGTTGTCTTTAACGGTGAGGGAAAACTAAATGGCCTGCCGCCTAACCGTTTCCTGCGCACGGAGGACGGAAAACCCTGCGATATTGTCTGCGGCACATTTTTCCTCGCCGGTCTTGGCAAAGAAAACTTTGTATCTCTTACCACGGAACAGATCGACCACTATCGGCAGATGTACAGCCGGGAGATGATCTTGGCAATTCCACAAAAAGAGAAAGGAAAAACGGAACATGAAAGATAAATGCATTCTGACCGCGGAGTCTGTCACGGAGGGCCATCCGGACAAACTCTGCGATACCATTGCGGACGCCGTTCTGGATGCCTGTCTGGAACATGACTCGTCCGCCCGTGTGGCCTGTGAGGTCATGGCGACAGCTGGCAAGATCATCGTTGCTGGCGAGATCACGGCGAAGGAACTGCCGGATATTCCGAGCATTGTTCGTGATACGGTGCAGCGGGTCGGCTATACCTGCGATTTTGATGTGGAGGTGCGTGTTCACGAACAGAGCGCGGATATCGCCGGAGCGGTTGATGGCTGTTTGGGAAACGGCCATATGGGGCCGGTTTTGCAACCGAATGGTGTCTCCGCGCACCCGAATGGGAACAGTTCACTGGCTGCCGGGGACCAGGGTATCATGTATGGCTATGCCTGCAGCGAAACGGATTCCTTCCTGCCCATGCCTCTGGTACTGGCGCACCGCATCACAGCGATGCTGACCTGTGCGCGGGTCATGGGCTTCATCGACGGCCTGCAGCCGGACGGAAAGGCGCAGGTGTCCGTGGAATATGCCTTTGGCCTGCCGTGCCGTGTAGCCGCGGTGGTTGTCTCCTGTCAGCATGACGAGCAGAAGGATCTGTCCCGTCTGCGGGATGAAGTCATGGAATATGTGATCACACCCGCCCTGCGGGATTTCCCGGCAGATGAGAATACGGAGATCCTCATCAATCCCTCCGGCCGCTTTGTGCTGGGTGGCTTTGAAGCCGACACCGGCCTGACAGGGCGAAAACTGATGGTGGACACCTACGGCGGTCTCGCGCCCCATGGCGGCGGCGCACTGTCCGGCAAGGACGGAACCAAGGTGGATCGCAGCGGGGCATATATGGCACGGTACATCGCCAAGAACATCGTGGCCGCAGGGCTGGCGGAGAAATGCACCGTCAGTCTTGCTTACGTCATTGGCAAAGCGGAGCCGGTGGCCGTGGATGTGGACACTCACCTCACCGGCGAGTACCCGGACGATGTAATCAGTCAGGCTGTGCGCCGGCACTTCGATCTGACGCCCAGTGGCATCATCCGCACGCTGCGTTTGGATCATCCCATTTTTGCAAAAGCATGTAATTACGGCCATTTCACCAGATCCGGTATGCCTTGGGAGCGGACGAACCAGACGGACGCGCTGGCTCAGATCTGCGTCATGCTGGACATGGGAGCCTCGGCGCGTTGAAGCATGTAGCATCCTGTTCCTTTGGAAAAGACAGCATCGCCACTGTCCTGCTGGCTCTGACCCTCAATGAACCGCTGGACGAAGTGGTGTACTGCGAAGTCATGTTTGACCGGGACACCTCCGGCGAGGTTCCGGAGCATCGGAACTTTATCTACGAAACCGCGATTCCGGCCTTTGAAAAGCTGGGTGTAAAAACAAAAGTGCTGCGCGCGGAGAAAACCTATGTGGACCTGTTTACCGGAAAGATCACCCGCGGGCCGAAGAAGGGCCTGCTCCGTTCCTTTCCCATCTGCGGACGGTGTGCTATCCAGCGGGACTGCAAGCTGAAACCCATCCTGCGGTATCAGAAAAGCCTGCCGCCGGATACGGTCCAGTACATCGGCATCGCAAAAGATGAGCCGGAGCTTCTGGCCAGACTGGGAGGGAACCAGGTGTCCCTCCTGGATAAGTACGACTATACGGAATCTGATGCAAAGCAGCTCTGCCGACAGGCAGGGCTGCTTTCGCCTGTCTATGACTTCACCGACCGGGGCGGCTGCTGGTTCTGTCCCAACGCCAAAATGAAGGAACTGCGCCACCTCTATGACCATCATCCGAACCTGTGGGCCAAAATGCTGGAACTGCAGGCCCTCCCCGGTAAGGTGTCTGAGAAGTTTAATCGAACCATGCGTTTCTCCGACATCGACGAGAAGTTCCGCCGGGAGGACGCACAGGAAAGTCTCTTCCGGCGGGCTGCATAAAAGAAAAAGGAGATGAGGAAAACGACCAATCAGAAATATGAGGTCACAGATATTCCCCACGAGCAATACCCCTTCCTCCACCGCATCCGCGCCCTGCGGGATATGGGGACAGAAGTCAGAGCCGGGGAACTGGGCGGCTTTGTGGAGAGTGAGAGCAACCTCTCCTTTGAACCCAGCGATGACGCCTGGATCTTCGACAATGCCATTGCCTGCAACAATGCCTATGTGGACAAGGGCAGCTGTCTGCGTGGTGAGGCGGTGGCCTGCGATAACGCCTATGTCTCCCATGGTTCCGTTATGACCGGCCATTCCCGTGCCGAGGACGATGCCTACATTCGGGGCGCTGTTCTTTCGGCCCATGCCAGAGCCTCCGGGAAAAGCATGATCCTTCATGCCCAGGACACGCTGGCTGTGCCGCTTTTGTCCGGCCAATGCACTGTCTATGGAAAAGTATACGGCGATGTGCGCCTGACCGGGACCGCACTGGTCATCAGCGGCGAGGAGATCTGCAATGACACGCTGGATACGCTGGTCATCAGCGGGAAAAACCGCTCTGTCATTCGCTCCTCTTTCCGTGATCAACTATCGCCGAAAAAAACTGTGTCCCAAAAGGAGAAACCAAAATCAAGGGGGATGTCCCGATGAGCAGCTTTTTCGAGCAGGAACTTCGCAAGCTGTTCGGGGACGGTAAGATCATCCAGAAGCCGCATTTTGTGGGCCGGGCCTGTTTGGGCTCTCTGGGCAGCGACCTGCGGGTGCGGGTCGAATTCACCGATCCATTTGTGGCAAGAAATTATGATGTTCTGTCTGTGAAGGTGCTGAATCGGACGGACGGCGTGGTGGATCAGATGCGCCTGCGGATCACAGAGGTGATTGGAATCAAGAAGATCCCGAATCACCCGTCCTTTCGTGACGGTTTGGCTCCGCACATCTGGACCTATAACGGCAAAACAGAATGGTATGGCTATTACCCAGATGACAAGGACTACCAGGCCATGCGACAGGCTGTGAGTCAATACTTGGAGGTATTTCGGGAACGGGCGCCGGAGCAGGAGCGCAGCGGCCCCAAGCTGGTCTATATCTGCGCGCCCTTACGCGGCGATGTGGAACAGAACATCGCGTTTGCCCGCCAGAAAGCCCAGGAGGTGTTTCAGGAAGGAGACATCCCCATATGCCCACATCTCATGTTCCCGCCCATTGCAGACCCCAATGATCCGGTACAGGATCAGACGGCACGGGAGATGGGCCTGCGGCTGGTGGATTCCTGTCAGCAACTCCATGTCTACGGCCCGGTATGGACCGATGGAATGTGGGCTGAGATCCATCGTGCGGAGAAGAGCGGAATCCCCATCATGACGGATCAGAAAGAGATTGGGAAAACACCTCTCCGCCACAGATCATCAAAGAAGGAACGGTGAGCGTATTGCCGTTTCCTATCACAAAGAAAAAAGGAGAACCTTGCCTATGAACGATCATCCCCAGTGGGAGATTATCCATGGTGACGCGCTGAAGGTGTTGGAGGGCTTTGCCCCCAACTCCTTTGACGCGGTCATCACCGATCCGCCCTATGCGTCCGGCGGGCGCACCCAGGCGGAAAAGAACAAATCCACCGCCAGGAAGTATTCCAGTATGGGAGACAGCGCCCCGCCTCCCTTTGACGGCGACGCCAAGGACCAGCGCTCCTGAACCCGCTGGGCGGCGGAGTGGCTGTATGAAGCCCGACGGATCTGCAAGCCCAGCGCCCCTGTGTGCATGTTCATCGACTGGCGGCAGCTCCCCGCTGCCACGGATGCCCTGCAGTGGGCTGGCTGGATCTGGCGCGGCACTGCTGTCTGGGACAAAGGCAACAGCCGTCCCCAGAAAGGACGTTTCCGCCAGCAGGCGGAATACATTGTCTGGGGTTCCAACGGCGATATGCCCATCAACCGGCCCGTTCCCTGTCTGCCCGGTGTGTTCAAATACGGCAATCCCCAGAACCGCATCCACCTGACAGAGAAGCCTCTGCAGCTCATGCGTGACATCGTGAAGATCACCGAGCCGGGTGGCCGTATTCTGGACCCCTTTGCCGGTTCCGGCAGCACGGTGCTGGCTGCTGTGCTGGAGGGCTACTCCGCTACCGGCATTGAGGTCACCGACCATTATGCGGAACTGGCCAGGGAGCGGATTCGTAAGGAATTGGAGGCTGCGTGACAGGCAGGGTGTTACATGATGCACCCTGTCTTGATTTTTGCCCAGCAAGGGTGCGCCATTGCACACCCTTGATCAGAAGGAGGCACGATGGAAAAACAAACGACTGCTCGGTTTTTCCGAAAACCGATCCAAATTGTTGATCTGCAGGATGATACTCCCATCATCAAGCCTTCGGCCTTCCAAATCATCCGGGAGGTCATCCTGCCGGAACCCCAGTACCGCCGTTTTCAGAAGGAACTTCTGGCGGAGAAACCGTTTATTGCTTCCCGGACCAACCTCACCGGCTATGATTCGGAAACCGGCTGTTTTCGCTGCCTGCTGGTCACAAGCCGGAAAAGCCGGGATGGAATCCTCGTGGACAGCGAAGGGTACCACTACGCTCGGTATGCGGCGTATGTGAAGGACAAACGGACGCTGGATCTGAAGGGAGTTGCTCGGGACGAATTGGATTGGCCACGCAGGGAGCGGTGAGCATTTTTCTTTTCGCAGAGGAATGATTCAAATCACCCAACCGCTTGGAAAGAAACCTCCGCGCCGTGCGCGGTGAAGCCACCGCCGCCTTTGGCGGCGATGGCGCAAGCATCGCGCAAATGTACATTTGCACAGCTTGCAGGGGATACCCCTGTCCCCAATGCCGCCTGCGGGCGGATGATCAGCGGCCGCAGGCCGCGGAAAGGAGTGTGGCGTGGCCGAAAAAGAACCCAAGCACCATCTGCATATTGAACTGACACAGCAGCAGTACCAGCTGTTGTGCCATCAGGCTAAAGAGTGTCGCCTGACAAAACGGGCCTTCATCACCCGTCTGATCGAAGGGCAGCCGGTCAAGGCGCGCCCTTCTCAGGAGATCAAGGAACTGCGCACTGAAATTCATCACATTGGCAACAACATCAACCAGATCGCCCGCAGCGTGAATGCTGGGATTGCCAAGCCGGAGGACGCAAAGCGCGGACTATACCTGCTGGATAAAATTTATGAGCTAATGTTCCAGGTGGCGAATCAGTAGTGGCAGTTACTAAGATTCTGCCCCGAAATGGAGGATTGAAAGAAGCTATTGACTATGTACTAAACGGAGATAAAACAGATGGCCGTATTCTGACCTCACATTTCAACTGTGATCCGGGTCGGGAGTACCGTCAAATGATGGTAACGAAAAAGGCAGTGGGAAAACCGGATCAACGGCAGTGTTACCATATTGTTCAATCTTTTAAGCCCGGAGAAATTACCCCGGAACTGGCAATAGAAATCGCAAAAGAATTTGCGAAGGAACATCTGTCTGGTTATGAAGTGGTAATTGGAACCCATGTGGACCGCCATCACATCCATTCCCACATCTTGTTCAATTCGGTTAATGCAGATACCGGCGAAAAGTATCACAGCACACAACAAAGCTACTACCAGCAGATCCGGGCCATCTCAGACCGCCTTTGCCGCGAACACGGATTATCCGTCATCATGTCTGGCGAGCCTGCCAAGGCAGTCAGCTACATTGAGTGGCTACGGCAATCCAAAGGCCAGCCCACATTCCGTTCCATGCTGGAGGCGGACCTGCGGGAGGCCATTGAGGATGCCAATGACATCGGCCACTTCTTCCTGCTCATGGAACACAAGGGCTATGAGATCTACCATGGTAATCGCCTTGGATTCCGCCTGCGGGGACAGGAACGGTTTATGTACCCGGAGCGGAAGGACAGGCGATTTTCAGAGGATGGCATCCGTGCCGCTATCGCCGGAAATCTGGAGGCCATTGAGGAAGGTAGGCGGCCTGCCGTGATTTCCCGCCCCAGATACCGGCCATACCGAAAGCATCCGAAGTACACCGGCTTTCTGGCTCTCTATGTCCATTACCTCTATCTGCTGGGCAAAATCGGGCAGCGGCAGTACCCACCCAGAATGACGCCGCATTTACGAAAAGCCGCCATGGAGTTTGATGCCTACCGGGAGCAATTTGCCTTTCTCCGTGAAAACGGCATTACCACGCCTGCGGATATGGATGCCTTTCAAGCCCGCACAGAGGAAACGCTGGCCAAACTGATAAAACAGCGCACCATCCTCAATGTGCGGAAAAAGGAGCGCCGGAGCCTGTATACGGCATTGGCAGACGCGGATGCTCTGGCCCCCAGCAAGGCGCTCTATCAGGATGGCCTCACGGGTATGGAAAATGAGTTTGAAAAATACATGGAAGCTGTGACATTGCTGGAAAACTGCGGTGTTCCCAGGGATCGTCTGACTGCTGAAAAGGCGGAACTGTATGAGCAGCTTGCAGAATTGAACCGGGAGATCCGCACCCAGCGCCGGAAACTCAAGCTGTGCCAAGAGATCCGGCAGGGCCTTCCGCAGATGGAGCAGGACATTGAAAGAATAGAAGCGAGAGAAAGCGAGGTGAAACGAGATGAACATTGGAGGCGGTGAAGCAGCCGACCAGATGGTACGGATGATGCTCTCCGGTGGAGAAGTGGCCGTCCGGCTGTCCGGATCGGCGGCCAAGAATCTGCTGGCCATGTCGCTGGCTTTGGCGAAAAGCCATAAAAAGCTGTCCGGCAAGGTTCGTATGGGTAAAATGCTGCAAGAAACACGGGACATCCGTGTATTCCCCATGACCCCGGAACAGTATCATGCATTCCGCAAGACGGCTGGCCGTCAGAAACTGCTGTATGCAGCGATCAAGGATATGGATGACAAAGGTAGGCTGGTGGATGTGGTCATGCCGGTGACGGAACTGGATCGGGCCAATATGATCTTCAAGCGCATGCTGTATCAGCCGGAAAAGCCCAAGCAGCGGGAGGAACCATCCCAGGAAAAGCAGCCCGAAACACCAAAAAAAGATTCTCGGTCGGAACGAGACTCGCCCGCTATCAGCATCAGCTCTCCTACACGCGCAGAGAGCGCGGCGAGGATGACGAGTGAGCGGCCCTCGGTGGAAGGGCGGCTGAAAGCCTATCGGGCGCAGCTCGACAGACAGCGGCAGTCCGCTCCGGCCAGGCAAATGACGAAAGTCAAATCTCAGGGAAAAACAAAATAATAACCCATATCCTGTCTGGGAAAAGTGCTGGATATTCCGGCAGGTTTCGGGTATCGTTGCTTTACAGCGTTAAGAGAATGGAGGGAACTTGGATATGAAAGTTGGCATGTATTATCGGGACAGAGCAGGCAGCGTTGGGTTTCTGCTTCCGGAGGACAAAGCGTTGCTGGGTAGGCTGCTCTCCCACAGCGAACTTCCCGCAAAAGAACAACTTCATGGAAAACGGTGCTGGATGTACCTCAGAGTAGATACTGACCGGCAGCATGATCAAATCGGCCTTCTGATTCAGAGGGAAAAGCTGTATCGGTTTGCGGAGGAAAACGAAATGCGGATCGTGGGTGAAACCCGTGAGCTGGTCAGTGGCGGAGATATCGGACGGTATGGCCTGCAGGCCATGACAAAAGATGCGGAAACCGGGAAAATGGATTACATTCTCGCCTGTGACCGTAACCGAATCTTCCGCGGTCAATCCCTGCGGCATCTTCTGGCCTATGAGGATCGCCTGCACACCTGTAGTGTAGATATCCTATACCCGTATGAAATCATTTAACAGAAATCATATAATCGGATGACAAACGAGAAAAAGCTAAGATAGGCGCACTGATACCGGTGCGCCCATCTTCATTTGATGGAGGTGACAGCCACTGAAGCGATCCCCCAGAGCAGGCGACTGGATCATTTGCCTGTTTCTGTATATTCCCGTGGTCTGGGCGGCGCTGCTCATTGCGCAATCTCTCGGCGGCGGACTGCTGGACCTCATCAGCAATCTGAATGCCGCCCTGCAGTCGCCCTTGGATATCCGCTGGACAGAACACAGCCTGATGTCCATTCTGGCCTGCAGCGGTTTGTATATCATGGGCATCTGTCTCTACCAGTCGATTCAGGGCCGTACCCGTGACGGCGAGGAACACGGCTCCGCGCAATGGGCATCGCCCAGGCAGGTCAACGCCATGTTCTGCCAAAAACAGAACAAGATCCTGACACAGCATGTCAAGCTGGGACTGGATGCGCACAAGCACCGGCGGTCCCTAAATGTTTTGGTCATCGGCGGTTCCGGAGCAGCCAAGACCCGCAGCTATGTTCTTCCCAATATTCTGGAAGCAAACACAAATTATGTGATCACTGACCCGAAAATGGAGGTCCTGACCGCCACAGGAGGGTATCTGAAACAAAAGGGCTTCGATCTCCGTGTTCTGAACCTTGTCAATCTGGAGCAGTCGGACGGCTATAACCCCTTCCGTTACCTACGGGACGAAAAAGACGCTCTTCGGCTGGTGAACAATCTCATTCAGGCTACCACGCCCAAGGGGAGCCACGAATCCGATCCATTCTGGACCAAATCCGAAACTGCGCTGCTGCAGGCCATTATCCTCATGCTATTTCAGGAAGCACCGGAACAGGAACAGAACTTTTCCATGGTCATGCGGGTACTGGAATATGCGGAAGTGAAGGAAGAAGATGAAGAATATGTCTCTCCGCTGGACCTGCTGTTCAATGCCATAGAGCGGGAAAACCCCACCAGCGTAGCGGTGCGGCAGTACAAGGTATTCAAAATGGCAGCCGGCAAAACGGCCAAGAGTATCTTGGTGAGTACAGCAGTCAGACTGGCGCCCTTCAATCTGCCCCAGATCCAGGCCATCACGGATCACGACGATATGGACCTCTATACCCTGGGCGAAAAGAAATGCGCCCTGTACGCGGTGATCCCGGACAATGATACGACGTATAACTTCCTGGTCAGCCTGCTCTATTCGCAGGTGTTCCAGACGCTGTACTACAGCGCCGACCAGATCCACCACGGCCCACTGCCCCGGCATGTTCACTTCATTCTGGACGAGGCGCCCTCGGTGAATCTGCCCGGCCTGCCGCGGGAGCTCGCCACCATGCGGTCGAGAAATATCTCCTGCAGCACGATCATTCAGAACATGGCGCAGATCAAGGAACAGTTCAAAGATTCATGGGAAACGATCCCCGGAAACTCGGACAGCCTGCTGTATCTGGGCGGCAATGAATCCAGCACCCATAAGTACATTTCCGAAGCCCTGGGCAAATCCACCATTGATACAAAAACCCACGGTGAGACCAAAGGCCGTTCCGGCTCCTGGTCTACCAATACACAGATCAGCGGGCGGGAGCTGCTGACGCCGGATGAGGTGCGGCGGCTGGACAACCGCTATGCGATCCTGCTGGTTCGCGGTGCAGGGCCTGTTATGGACCTGAAGTATGACCTGGTCAAGCATCCCGCCATTCCCTACACCTCTCTGGGCGGAGGCGCGCCCTACATTCATCATGGCACAAACAGTACACCGGCGATTACAGGACATGAACTCTTTGCGGCATTTTCCGCCGATGAATCCGAAAACGAAAAGGAGAATGCAGCTTGAATAACAACTTTGAAAAGCGGGCGAAGCGCGTCTATGCGCTGTTCGCCTGCCTGGTACTGGTGATATCCATTACCATCTGCCCCGCCTTTGCCGCGGACGATCCTCTGACGGTGGTCAACAACCTGAGTGAGTTCATCTTCTCGCTCATCCGTGCCATTGGCCTGATCCTGCTGGGCTTCGGTATTCTGCAGGTGGGCCTGTCTCTCAAAAGCCACGACCCCTCCCAGCGGGCCAACGGTATGCTGACGGTGGCGGGCGGCATCGTGATCACCTTTACTAAGGAGATCCTCACCCTCATCACCGGCTGAGGAAAATGACCGGGTGCATATCAAGCCATGCACCCGGTCATTCGTTTTACAGTAAGGACTGGTAGTCCCTGCGGGCATATAAGATCCTGCGGATCTGTACGGTATCCCCGGCCACCACATAAAAAACCAAATAGTTCTTAACGATGAGATAGCGGTAACCCTTGGCAGCCAGCGCCAGGTCCTTTGGCTTTGGACAGCGTTCCGGCATTCTGGACAGACTTGCGATCTCTTCGACCAGCAGATCGTAGTATTTCAGCGCGGTATCCGGGGACAGGGTATTCAGATACCCGATGACTTCCTCCAAGTCCCGCTTGGCCGTAGGGAAGATCCTGACTTTATACGTTTCCATGAACACGCTCCCGCAGAGATCTGGCCAGCGTCAGGAAGTCCTCGCCCTCCGCGCCGGAGGCGATTTCCTGCTCGGCTACCGCCAGTTTGCCATAGAGGTCAATAAGAGCCTGCTGACGCTCATATTCCTCCATGCTGAGGACCACCATGTCGCCGGTCCCGTTGCGGGTAATATAGACCGGCTCACGGGTCTGGCGGCAGAAGTCCGATATCTCATTGGCGCTGTTGCGCAGATCGGAAATGGGACGAATACTCGGCATAATAGCACCCCCTTGTTACAATCATAGTATAGCAAAATTATGAGTAAATATCAATATGAATTCTGAAGAAGGTGAAACCATAGGAAGTGGAAACTGGATCGTAGACAACCTCAACTCCGCGCTGGGCACATGGAACGATAAGCTGACTGAGATCTGGGCGCTCCTCTCCACATCGCCTGAGAATTTCAAAGGCGGTGGAATCTGGACGGTGATCGTAAACATCAACGACGCACTGAAAGCCATTGGCTATGCGCTGTTGGTGCTGTTTTTTGTAGCAGGCGTTGTGAAAACCTGCGGCAGCTTTACGGAACTGAAACGGCCGGAGATGGCCCTCAAGACCTTTGTGCGGTTCGCGCTGGCGCAGGCAGCGGTCACCTACGGCATGGATCTGATGATGGCCCTGTTCAGCATTGCCCAGGGCACCATCTCCACCATCATGGGCGCATCCGGTCTGACAGCCATGTCCGTCACTGAACTGCCGGATGAAATGGTCACCATCATTGAAGATGTGGGCTTTTTGGAGAGCATCCCACTGTGGGCGGTGACGCTGCTGGGGTCCCTGTTCATTTGGGTGCTGTCGCTGGTCATGATTCTGACGGTGTACAGCCGATTTTTCAAGCTCTACATGGCCACGGCCATCGCGCCCATTCCACTGGCCAGTTTCGCAGGACAGCCCTCCAGCAGCATTGGCGTTGCTTTTGTAAAAAGCTACGCCGCCATCTGTCTGGAGGGCTGTGTCATTGTTTTGGCCTGTGTGATTTTCTCGCAGTTTGCCGCAAGCCCACCCGCAATTTCGGACGATACGCTGGCAGCGGCCACGATTGTGTGGAACTATATCGGAGAACTGATTTTCAACATGCTGGTGCTGGTGGGGGCAATCAAGATGAGTGACCGCCTGATTCGGGAACTGATGGGGCTGGGTTAATCCCAAAGGCCGTCCATGCGGACAGCGGACTCACCATTCCTGCGGGCCTCCCGCACCCGGTCCGCAAACAGTTCCATATCTGCCCGGTCACAGCGGCGCCGGCTGATGATGGCCGAGATCTTCCGAACCAGGGAGATCACCCAGGACAGCAGAACCAGCACCAATAGGACATACCAGATGCCCTCGGCCAGCGCCTGATGACTGTAAAACCAATCATGAAACAGCGTGGGTACGATGAGTGCGTATAGCAGCGGGATCGTCAGTCGGAACACGGCGGCCAAACGGAATGCAACAGAGAGCGCAAGGACTCCCGCACCGAGCATGAAATACAGCATTGTCACAACCTCCTCTTTCTCTGGTGGTTTGTGGCATGTTAGCATACCCTGGCAGAGATTGCAAGTCTCTTTCTGTCGATAGCTGAGAACGAAAATGGAGGTGAACTCATATAGAGGTACGCATCAACAAGGAAGTCAGGAATTATCAGGAAATCCTGTTTTTCGGGCTTTCGCTCCGGCAGCTCATTTTTGCCCTGCTTGCCGTCGCCGTGGCTGCGGGTGTTTACTTTGGACTGCGCACAGTTGTCGGCACCGGCGAGATTGGTTGGGTCTGTGTGCTGGCAGCCTTTCCCTTCGCCCTGGGCGGCTTTTTCCAGTACAACAGCATGATGCTGGAGCAATTCATTCTTGCCTATATCCGTTCGGAATTTTTATATCCTCACAGGCTCGTTTTCAAATCGTACAATATATACGCAAAAGTCATGGAAAGTTCGACAATAAAGGAGGCCCTGAAGATTGATTAAAACCCTGCAAAACACGTTAAAGCAGGACAAAGAGAAATTCACAGTACCGAGATCCGTACAGGACACCATCCCTATCCGGCGTATCTGGCCGGATGGGATTTTTCAGTTTGGGAGCAAGTTCTCCAAGTGCATCCGCTTTTCGGATATCAACTACGCCATCGCCTCCAAGGAGGATAAGACGGCGATGTTCCTGAATTACTCTGAGCTGCTCAACGCTCTGGACACCGGCTCCACCACCAAAATCACCATCAACAACAAGCGGATCAACCGCCAGAACTTTGAGGAAACCATTCTTCTGCCTCCCAGGGGCGACTTCCTCGACGGCTACCGTGCAGAGTACAATGCCATGCTCACGGACAAGGTCACCGACGCCTCCAACAGCGTGGTGCAGGAGCGGTATATCACCATCTCCACCCATAAGAAGAATATTGAGGAGGCCCGCACCTTCTTTGACCGGGTCACCAACGATGTCACCAGCCGCTTGTCCCACATGGACTCCCGCAGTGAAGAATTGGATGCCGTGGAGCGTCTGCGGGTGCTGCACGACTTCTACCGGGTGGGTGAGGAAACGGAGTTCCACTGTGACCTGCGGGAGAGCATGCGGAAGGGCCATTCCTTCAAAAATGCCATTTGCCCGGACAGTATGGAGTTCAAGAAGGACCACTTTGTCATGGGGGACAAATTTGGCCGGGTGCTGTTTCTGAAGGAGTTCGCCAGCTATATTAAGGACTCCATGATCAACGAACTGACGGAATTGAACCGAACAATGATGCTGTCCATCGACATAATCCCCGTGCCGACCGATGAGGCCGTGCGGGAGATGCAGAACCGCCTGCTGGGCGTGGAGACCAATGTGACCAACTGGCAGCGCCGCCAGAACAGTAATAACAACTTCTCCGCCGTAGTTCCCTATGATCTGGAGCAGCAGCGGAAAGAGACCCGTGAGATGCTGGACGATCTGACCACCCGTGACCAGCGGATGATGTTCGCTGTAGTCACGCTGGTGCATCTGGCGGACAGCAAGGAAGAACTGGACAGCGATACGGAAACCCTGCAATCCATTGCCCGCAAGCACCTTTGCCAGCTGAACACCCTGAACTGGCAGCAGGCGGACGGACTGGTGACGGCCCTGCCTCTGGGCCTGCGCCGCATCGACGCCTTGCGGACCCTGACCACCGAAGCGCTGGCGGTCCTCATGCCCTTCAAGGCCCAGGAGATCCGGCACCAGGGCGGCGTTTACTACGGGCAGAATGCCATCAGCAAAAACCTGATCCTTGCCAACCGCTGGGAACTGCTGAACGCCAACGGATTTGTGCTGGGCGTCAGTGGCTCCGGCAAATCCTTCACCGCCAAGCGGGAGATCGTCAGTCTGGCGCTGGCCACGGGAGAGGGCATTTCCAGTGGAGATGATATCATTATCGTCGACCCAGAGTCCGAATACCGGCCGCTCATTGAGGGACTGGGCGGCGAAGTGGTGGAGATCTCCGCCACCTCACCCAATCACATCAACGCCATGGACATGGAGCAGGGATACGGCGACGGCGAGAATCCTGTGGTTCTCAAATCGGAGTTCCTGCTGTCCCTGTGTGAGCAGCTCGTCGGCTCCGGTAAGCTGTCCGCTAAAGAGAAATCCATCATCGACCGCTGCACTGCGCAGGTGTACCGGGATTATATCAAAAGCGGGTATCAGGGCCAGGTGCCGACTCTGCAGGATTTCCACGCGGAACTCATGCGCCAGCCGGAACCGGAGGCCCGGGATGTGGCACTGGCCATCGAATTGTTCACTGAGGGCAGTCTGAACACCTTTGCCAAGCCCACCAATGTGAACACCAATTCCAGAATCCTCTGCTATGACATCCGGGACCTTGGACGGCAGCTCCTGCCCGTGGGCATGCTGGTGGTGCTGGACAGCATTTTCAACCGGATCATCCGAAACCGGCAGCTGGGCAAGAACACCTGGATCTATATTGACGAGATTTACCTGCTGTTCCAGCATGAGTACAGCACCAACTTTCTGTTCACCCTCTGGAAACGGGTGCGGAAATATGGAGCCTGCTGCACGGGCATTACGCAGAATGTGGATGATCTGCTCCAGTCCCACACCGCCCGGACCATGCTGGCCAACAGCGAGTTTCTGGTCATGCTGAATCAGGCCGCCACCGACCGGGCGGAGCTGGCGCGGCTGCTGAACATTTCAGACAATCAGCTCTCCTACATCACCAACGTGGATTCCGGCCGCGGTCTTATCAAGTGCGGCAGTGCGATCGTTCCCTTTGTGGACAACTTCCCCAGGCATACCCAGCTTTATCAGCTGATGACCACCAAGCCCTCGGACTCCGATGCCAGATACGACGGAGGGCAGGCGGCGTAATGCGGTCTGTCCAGGAGAGGGGGGTGTGGTGATGGATAAGATCAAAGAGAAACCAAAGGTCGCTGGCACTGTGCGGGAAAAAGCAAAAAATGCACCCAAGGAACTGGTGCGCCGCGGTATGGAGAATGGAACGGAGCGCCTGAGAAGTCAACTGCGGGATACCGCACAGAACGGCCAGCAGGATGAATATGGCGGCGACCAGATCGAGGACACTGCGGCCGGAAGTCTGCGCCGTATGGAACGTGGGGCCGGGAAACTCATTAAAGGACGAAAACCGAAACAAATATCTGAGCCTGCCGTTGGGCCTGCCGAATATGGGGATACTGGCACACCGCCCATCATCCGTACTAAGGAGGCCGAGCCTGTCGGAAACACACGGTATCAGGTTCAACCCCGGCAGCATAGGCAGGCATCCGGGCATTCCGTCAAGACAAAGGACTCCTATGTGCAGGGGCAGGCAGCGACGCAGGTCACAGAGCTTCCCCCGGAATACACCCAAGGCAAACAGGCATTCATCCGGGAACGCGGGCGGTTGTCTGCGGAAAGGGCAGCGGAGCGCCGTGGAATGGAGTGGAACCAACGGTGGCCGGTGCAAGCGACGGAGCGGCAGGTCATACAAAATGCTCCGCAGGCGGATCGACTGGGAAGAACACGCCAGTCGAAGCCTGTTGCTCCTTCTGCGGATAAACCGCCTAAAGGTACTCTGGCGGTGAAAAAGCCGCAAATCAAGGAAGTCTCTCATTCATCTAAACCAGCAGAACGGACTGCGGGACGGGCAATCAAGACCGTCGGAGACCTGAATCAAGCCCCTGCGTCCACGGTACAGACAGCCTCCCATGCCGCAGCTCAGAGTGCAAAAACCATGCAGGCGGCACAGCAGGCGTTCCGCTATCAGGAAACAGTAAAAGCGGCAGGCAGCGCGGCCGAAAAAGCAGTCCACGCTGCCGGAAAGGCCCTGCGGTCGATTCTGGCCGCAGCCAGAAGTCTGATGGCGGCGCTGATGGCCGGTGGTACGGTCACGCTGTCTCTGCTGATTTTGATTTGTTTGTTCGGTATGCTGGTGGTCTCGCCCTTCGGTATCCTATTTATTTCTGAGCCGACTGAAGAAGGAACCGTGGCACTCTCTACAGCCATCGCTCAGGTCAATATGGAATATGCTGCAAAGCTTGACGAACTGCAGGCCGGTGATTACGACGA
Organism: Clostridiales bacterium; assembly: GCA_022785125.1. Lineage (GTDB taxonomy): Bacteria > Bacillota > Clostridia > Oscillospirales > Oscillospiraceae > Flavonifractor > Flavonifractor porci. The sequence continues at coordinate 277,823 of JALFRA010000007.1, read as the reverse complement.
GATCATCGTCGACGGTGCACCGCCTGACTGGAGAGAGGTGGTCGCTGTGTTTGCGGTCAGGACTGCGGGAGCGGATGACGGCGTGGATGTGGTCACGCTGGACGGTGACCGGATAGGCCGGCTGAAAGCGGTGTTCTGGGATATGACAGAGCTCTCCTCTGAGGTGGAGTCCATAGAACACAGCGACAGCGATCCGAATGACGGAGTTGATGACAGCTGGACGGAGACTATCCTGACCATCACCATCACCGCCAAAGCTGTCGATGATATGCGGACGCAGTACGCCTTTACCGCGCAGCAGAACAACACACTGGATGAACTATTGGAGAATCTGGGTCTGCTGGGTGGGCTGATCGAAAACCTCAGTGTGACGGAAGCTGACGCAAAAGCATTGTTGGCAGCGCTGCCGGAGGATCTGAGCGCCGAGCGCCGGGAAGTCCTCAAAGCCGCCTGTTCCCTCGTCGGCAAGGTCAATTACTTCTGGGGCGGCAAGTCCCTTGTGCTGGGCTGGGATTCCCGCTGGGGAACCACCATGAAGGTCACGGCGGAGGGCAGCTCCACCACCGGCACCTACCGTCCCTACGGCCTGGACTGCTCCGGCTTTGTCGATTGGGTGTTCTACAATGCCACGGACGGAGGCTATGTCATCGGCCATGGAGGCGGCGCGGCAACACAGCACATCTATTGCACCAGTATCACCTGGAATGAGGCTATTCCCGGCGATCTGGTGTTTTATGACGATGACGAACATGTGGGCATTGTCGGCGGCAGAGATGAAAACGGCGCCCTTATGATCATCCACTGCGCCAGCGGATACAACAACGTGGTCATCACCGGACAGGAGGGCTTTACCTCTATCGCCCGGCCGATCTACTACACAGAATGATGGACCGCGCCCCAACTGGGGCGCGGTTTTACTTACGAGAGAAAGGAACGAACCATGAAAACATCTTACAAGAAACTGTTGCCCGGCGTACTGGCACTTCTTTTGGCCTTTTCGCTGGTTATGCCTGCTTCTGCCGCGGAATGCGGCTTTTCGGATGTCTCCGCAGATTCCCTATGGTATGAAAGTGTGGCATATATTGCGGAGCGTGGTATTACTGTCGGGACCGGCGAGGGACGGTATTCTCCGGATACGCCCATCACGACACGCCAGTGGGCAGTCATGCTGTGCAGGGCCTACGGCAAAACCGAGGCGCTGGCCGGAAACGCCGGCGAATTTGGCGCCGCATGTCTGGCGGAAGCCTATCGCAGCGGATGGCTGTCCGCGGAAGCTATGATGCAGTCAGATACGCGGATGTGCCGGGGCGCTTTGTATCAGAGTGCCTTTGCCGCCATTGGCCTGCCGGTCTATGATTCTACGCTGTATCCCGGTGGTATGCCCATGTCTGATTATGAAAACTGCCTGCGGATCGGGGGGGAATTGGGCCTCTGCCCGGAGGGAACAAGTTCTGCTGAGATCGTCACCCGCGGTGAGACAGCAGCATTGCTCCATGCCATTTTGACACAGGAATTTCGGGTTGACGAACCGCCTATTCTTTCTGAGTTTCCCATTCAGAACAATTCGGGGATAAACATGAACGACTTTCTATTGGCACTACAGGAAGTGCCGGAGCCAATTCTTCAAGAATTTCAGGATATGGGATGGACATATACGGTGGATTTTGATTATCTTGCTGACCTAAGTGAGCGTTATGGAATGTCCTGTATTGGTGCTGCAGACTACGGAGCCAAACGAATCTATGTCTCTCAAGCTGATGCCACGCTCCATGAATTCGGACATTTTCTGGATAAAATCCTGGGATTTCCTTCGGAGCACGAAAAGCTATTCCTTAACGAGGTGGCTAGCTCGGGGTTAAGGGACTATGCAAAAACAAACAGTCATGAGTATTTTGCGGACTATTTCGCATGTTGGCTGCGATTTCACAGGGATTCAAAGCGAGCAGAAAAAATGCGTGAACTCACACCACAAACTTTTGGGTATTTCTCAGTGCTCTCGGAAGAAAACTGGCAGCACTTCTTGAAATAATTACAATGGTATCTGACATTCCGCGATATCTCTGAACAGCCGTTGACATATACATTCTGATATTTTTGTGCTGCACTTTCGTAAACATTTTTCGACATCATTCGCAGAACGTCGATGATAAAATAAATCAAATATTAAATTCAATATTTCGGGATGCCTCTCTAAAGGGGTGGCATCTAAGGTGGAATGGGGTGCGAGTCCCCGCGAACAGGTCACCGTGAAGCTCCAACCCAGGGAGATAAGTCGGACACACACCGAAAAAGGAATGATTCTGCACACGCCTGAACCCGGGGTGCAGACAGAGCAGGACGGTCTGCCTTTTCGTATGGAGCGTACTGCTGTCTGTCTGTGTCTAAAAGCGCAGATGGACTTTGCAAGAAAGAGCCTTTCGCAAAGTCTGCCACTTTGCGAAAAATCAGAGGGAATCCCGCATTATACCGCACTTAATGCCCAGGCATGACGGCTGTTTCTGACGGCGAATTCCATTTCACGCACTTTGGGCCCTGCCAGGGGAAACTAATGTGTTGACTGCGCAAATATAGTTGCGCTTCTGCTGCATGCTGGGATGCACATAGATCTGGAGTGTGGTTTTGACATTGGAATGGCCGAGGATCTCGCTCAGCGCTTTGGCGTCCGCGCCGCTGGAGATACAGCGTGTAGCAAAGGAATGACGGAGTGTGTGGAAATTCCGCTTCCGCAGGCCGTTTCGGGCCAGGAAGCTCTGAAAGCGGTACTGCAGTGTGCGCGGCTCCATTGGCTTATCACAAGATCCTGTCAGCACATAGGCATCTTCCGGTGCATCGCACCGAAGTGCTTTCAGCAGAGTATGCATTTCTGCTGTTAAAGGGATAAAACGGTCGGATGTGGAGCTCTTGGGCGTTTGCACCGCGAGTTCTGTCTTGTTTCCGGTTTTCAGCCGCAGGACCGTCCGCTGCACATGAAGTACATTCTCATCAAAGTCGATATCTGACCATTTCAGTGCACAGATCTCACCCAACCGCAGCCCGGAATTCAAACTGAGCAGGTAGGCAGCGCCGTTCAGATCCGGAGCTAAGAGGACGGCGGCGGATAATGCGGCCGTTTCCTTTTCCCCGAATGTGTCGATTATCTTCTGATGAGCTACGGGCGCGCTGATCTCAGAGAATAATTCGTTCGGAACCGCATACGTCTTTCCTGCATACCGCAAGGCGGATTTCAAGACTACTACCAGATCATTGACCGTCTTTGGCGACAGTCCGCCTTCCCCGTTCACTCTTCCAGAGCGCAGTTCCCATTCAATATATTCTCTGAGTTTCTGCACCGCCAGTCGGTCGACACGGTACGCTCCAAGGCGCGGAATGATGTGTTTCTCTACCAGAACGGAGTACCGGCCAAAGCTGGATGGTTTTACAGAAAGGCGCTTTTGAGCAAGCCAGAACTCAAAAAGTTCTTTTACCGTCAAAGGACATCGAGGCAGCTGCGGCTTTTCCTCTGCGCGCTTCTGCCGCAGCTTTTCCTTTACCTCTGCATAAGTCCGGCCATAGATAGAACCGTATTGAGCGGTCCCATCTTCTTTTCGTCCTCGAATAAAGCGTCCCTCCCAGCGCCCATCACGCCGTTTATAAATGTTCTCACCTTTCCTTGCCATGAGAGCCTCCTTTGCTGACCACATTTTCGACGGCGAATTCTTCTGGTATCACATGTAGCGAGTCTGTTCCCACCACAAAATTGGATGATCATACCAATTGCAAACCTGCATCTGAACACATTGGAACAAGTGCGTTTTGTGCCAGCCCTTTTTAAAGCAAAAAATGGAATGGATGATTGACATTTTTTTGGCTTGTGCTATACTGGAAGAGGAATAACAGGCAAAGATTCTTTCGCAAAGTGGCAGACTTTGCGAAAAAGATGCTGAATTTAGCATCTTTCGTATGGAAAATCGTCTTAAACTATGCATAAACTGAAAACTGAATATCACATCCGGCTTTTGTGGCAAATGCGCGACCCGTTCCGCATCGTGGAATGGACACGCATCCTTGTTCGGCTGAACAAGGGAATCAGGTGAGAGTCCTGAACATGTTTTGCAGCAACAACTGAGACGAAAGTTTCGGCAGACGTGCAATTCAATAGCTGTGTTTGTGGAGTGTATTCGTTTTCTGCGAAAGCAGGTCACTGGCGGTCGTAATGGCTGAGCTGGGAAGGCAACGGATATGCGATGGCGGTTTTAAAACCGCTGGGACACATGAGTCAGAAGACCTACTAAGAGCTCACCCCCGATCTTCGGGGCTGCTCTGATAAAAAATGCCTGATGAAATGTACGCACACATGCAAATGTGTGTTTTGTGTGCATGCATTTCACCCTCCGAAAGGAGCAGAAGCGGACGTATTGGATACGTCCGCTCTTTTTGCTTTCGGGGACAAAGACGGACGTATTCTATGCGTCTGTCTTTTTTTGTTAATATTGCCTTTTTCTGTGGCCCGCAAGGGGCTGAACAAGGGAAGCCGGTGAGAATCCGGCGCAGGCGCGCTGCTGTATATGCGGCGCTGCGGCACAGCCATTGCTCTTGCAGAGTGAGAAGGCGCCGCGGCGGTCATCCGCATGAGCCAGAAGACCTACAGGAAAGCATGAAATCTGCAGGACGCGGTACTCCGAACGATCTCACAAATCTGCATATGGGCGAACTGCGCCCATACAAGGAGGTCGTTCCGTGAGCGATAAACGTTTTCATGGAGATCAATGGTTCAACAAGAAAGCTGAAGGCCGGACAAAAGAAGCGCTGCGAAAGCGCAACGCGGAATTTGCACGGGAACACAGCGGCACAAGCGATGAGGAGCTGCTGGAATATGTCCGCGAGCAGGCCGGACGGCTCGGCTTCACGCCCAATGCCGGTGAGATCATCGGCGGAGAATACATCTCTTCCCGCTTCGGCGGCTGGAACAGCGTAGTGGCCCTGGCGGGGCTGCGCTCTCCCAAAAGGCAGCCGCCGATCACAAAGCGGCAGATTTATAAGGAAGAGTTCAAGCGCCAGGCCCAGATCTTCAAGAAGGAACGGGAGGCCCAAAAGGAAGCGCTCCGGGCGGAACACCGGGCAAGGAATGACGCGGCCATAGCAGAGCAGCAGGTCCGCGCAGTGCGGGATATGGCCTGGGGCGAGGAACACCGGGAGGACACAGACGGGGAGATCCTGGAGTATGTCCGCCAGTGTGCCGCCGAGAATGGCCGCACGCCCTTTGAGAAGGAAGTCCTGGGCGGCGTGTACATCCGAGAGCGGTTTGGGAGCTGGCCGGTGGTGATCCATCTTGCCGGGCTGCCTCCACGGCACGGCATGAAGCCCGTGAAGGCCACAACATTGAACGCATATCTGAAAAAGAAAAAAGCCGGGGAAGCCCCGGCAGAGAAAGAACCAACATCAGAAAGCTGACAGCGGGCCTTTGCCCGTTTCCATAAACGGCGATTCGCGCCGACAACTGAATAGCCACATCGGGAGAGAATACCGGCTGCGGGGAAGCACGCGAAGAAATGAGCGTGCCAAGGGTCGGACAACCTGGTCCACGTCGCGGCGGGCGGGAGCAGAGGAACCGGTACTGATATGTGGTGCAAGAAGAGAAAATAATGACGGCCAATGAATAAGCGCTGCGGCAATGCATGGCGTCTGTCATGCCAGATGCCGCGCGATGTTGCTTTTAGCTATACCTGTCAACCGGGCCATCTGCTGAATGGACAGGTCATTTTCCAGCAGGATATAAAAGAAGCGGATTTGTTCCGCTTTTGGCAAACGGATAAAACTGGCGGCAGAGTCCAGCCCGGTAACGGAACGTAGAATCTGCTCTGCCTCGCGGTCGGAAATGCGCTCCGGGAAAGGGTGGATATTCGGCTGCTCGGAACGAATGAACGCATCCAACTGCTCTGCGGTGATGTCCACCGGCAGTTCAGCGTAGGGGACGGTTACTTTGTCACACCCGCAGGGTGGGACTAAGGAACTGTCCCCGGAGCCTCCGGAGTTATCCCCGTATCCCCGGTACCCGCACCAGCGGTATTTTCCCGCTTCACCGCAGAGCCCGGCCTTGACCGGGTTCAATGCGATATAGCGATATACGGCAAGAAAATATGCGTCATCGTCCACCGGCTCACTGCGAAAACGGTCCTGAAAGAGATGCCCGGTGCGTTGATATTTCCAGTTGTAGTAGGAGGCAAAACGCACACCGATCCGCTTCATCAGTGTGGAGAGCCCCTCGCGCCCTTCCCGTAGAAGCAGATGCACATGGTTCCCCATCAGACAATAGAGGTAGACTTTTGCTTCAGCGTCAGCGTAGGGGACGATTACTTTGTCACACCCCGCGTAGGGGACGGTTTCTTTGTCACACCCGTAGGGTGGGACTAAGGAACTGTCCCCGAAGCCCCCAGAACCCCCGGAGCTCCCGGAACGGAGGCAGTTTCCCAGCACCTGCAAAAACTTCTCGCAGTCCTCGTCATCGTGGAAGATTGTAGAGCGGTTGATCCCGCGCAGCATCACATGGTAGATGCCGCTGTTGCTTTTTTGTCTGGCTCGTCTTGGCATAGGATATCACCTAAATTCATTGAGAAAGGGGTTTTACTATGAATAGAATCACACAAGCCGATCGAGAACACAAGGAAAAATGGGACAAAAGAACCGTCCCCAAATACCCAAATACCATGCATCACTGGGCACCAACCCCGTTTTTACGCCCGAGGGCGATTATATAGATATATAAAAGAAAGGAAAGTGTGAACTGATGAGAAAAAGAGTATTGTCTCTGCTTCTTACAATTGTCATGCTGCTCGGTATGCTGCCGGGCACGGCGCTGGCATGGACGGGAACGGAAGATTATGTAATCGTCACAGCCGAAAAGTATGACGCCGCAGGAAACGGCACATTTTTGCTGAAGCCGATGCGGATCAGCAAAGTAAGCGCCGGTGACATGGCTGAATGGATTTCGCAAGCCTATGGAAGCAGCAATGTCAAGATGGAAGAAGATGACTGGGGTCCTTGCGACATAACAGGCTATGTGGATGCAACGCAGACAGATGGCTGGTTGGACAACGGCGATCTGGGCGAATCCTCCAAATGGCTGGTATGGCTGCGGGCCACCAACCAATACGGCGAGGACAGAAGATATACTATCCCGGTTGATTATCGTAAAATTTCCGCCCTGGATATGGTGCGTCTTGTCTTTGTTGCGGATGGCGCGCAGATCGATATGGACACGGTCAAGAAGGATGATCTGCTCATCCTGACTTCCGGGATGAATGATGACCAGATTGACGCCGCAGGCGTGGCTTATCAGGGCGCTCTGGACATGCTTCTGAAGAAAAATGCCACACAGGATGAGGTCGATAAGGCGTATGCGGCGCTGGAGCGCGCGCTGCTTCCCTCGAACCCGGCAGTTGGTATCCAGGTCAGCCCGAATCCTGTGGAGGTCAGCGTTGGAAAGACGAAGGATCTCACCGCTACGCTGCTGACAGTGGAGGGCAATGAGAGCACCGACACGGTGACTTGGGAAATCGCAAACACGAGCATTGCCACAGTCAGTGCAGAGGGCACTGCAGCAGCTGTCACAGGTGTTGCCGAGGGCGAAACGACTCTGACCGTCAGAGCGAATGAGACTATTTTTGTGACCGTTCCTGTCAAGGTAGGCGATATCCCGGCTACCGGCATCACCCTGCCGGAGACGGCAAGCGTGGAGGAGATGAATACCACGCGCCTTATTCCCACGCTGACACCAGCGGACTCCACCGACACCGTGACCTGGAGCGTTGCGGATTCGACCATTGCCACTGTGGATCAGGAGGGCCTTGTCAGGGGTCTTACGGCGGGCGTGACCACAGTCACTGCTACGGCCAACGGCCACAGCGATACCTGCACCCTGACGGTCACCGCAGCTCCCTATGTGTACTTCGAGTACAGTGACGGCACCAAGAAGCTTCCGGAGGACGGCTCCTTCACTCTGACCTCTCTGGATGTGGGCAAGTTTGTTGTAGCAAACAGATCGGGCGCTGTCTGGAGTTGCAACGGTAATGTTCCTGACCCCAACCCCGAGTATCCCGACGCAGTTCGGACGCATTATTGGATCAACTCGGAAACCGGCGTGTGGACGCCCTCCGGCACCCAGCCCACCACTGCGACTGTGTCGGCAGGCGGTTTTAGCGACAGCTTCACGATCAACTATCAGACTGCCTCCGGTATCACCGAGCTGAAGACCCTTGTCAATGGTGTGGAAGCCAACATGGAGACTCCCTTCTCCATGGATGGTACCGGCAAAGCCGGCATCGTCACCCAGGGTCTGCTGAACGGCGAATGGATCACTGTGCCCCAGCAGGCGCTGAAATACACCACCAGCGATACCACATACAACATCCGCATTCTCGGCAACGAGCTGATTCTCGGCATGGAAGGCGGGGCCACCCTGACCGCCACCATGATCGGTGAGAGCGTGAGCGCCTCCTTCCAGGCACAATGCGGGAGTGTTCCCTTAACCGGCTTTACCATCGCAACGCCGGAAACCTTTACCATTACCGGCGAGAAGAACTTCATGAACGATCAGTACTATGGACTGGAGTTGTACTCGCAGAATCTGGTCATTACCTACGAACCCAGCAATACCACCCAAACGGAACTGGAATGGGAGTGCTTGACCCCCGACATTGCGTTCTATACAACAGAGCATCTCGCCGGTATCGTTCCCTTGAGATGCGGTACCGCGCAGTTCAAGGTTACCAGCAAAAGCAACTCCGAACTGACACAGACTGTTACGGTCAAATTCCTGTATCAGAACCCCCTGATAAGCGCATCGCTTGCAAAGACGGCATATACCCTTGAGGTGGGCCAGAACGAAGCTCTGAATTTCACTTTCACTCCTGAAAACGCAACCGATAAGGGCTTTACCTATTCCTACGACAAAGCAGGAATCGTAGAGGTCAAGGACGGTAAGATCTTTGCACAGGCTGTGGGTCAGGTGACTGTAACCGCAACGCCCTCTGACCAGACCATGGACTGCCAGCCTGTCACCTTCACCGTCACGGTAAACAGAGACAGCTCCACTCCTTATGAGAACGTCAAGCTTAATGTGGGTGAAAGCAAAACCTACATTGACAACACCGGCGACTATACCGGCGCTTCGCTTGAGGGTCTCAACACCGATGTAGCGACGGTCACTCTGGAGGCTGAGACGTCTGATCCCATCGTCATCGGCAACCTCGGCAATGATAGCAGCTTCAACAGCGCCACGGTTGATATTTCCAAGTGCCTGTACAATTTCAAAAAGAACGACGACGGCACCTGGACCATTACCGGCACCGATGCCAGCGGCAATACCGTTTACCTGTACCCCGGCAACGGCAAGGATGTGGCGAACGGCGACAGAACCGCCGGCTATCCCAACGCCGCTGCGGACAACTCGCAGTTGGATGGCATGACCATCACCATTTCCCAAGGTAATGATGACGGCTCCTTCTATATCTGGAGTAACGAGAACGCCTGGCAGAACGAATACGGTGGATACCTGTACTTCAACCGTATGGATTATAACTGGAATCGTTCGCAGACCATCACCAGCGATACCGATCGGTCCTACTGCTCTATGTTCCTGTACAGGGCAGCTGCGGACGACGAGACCTCCAGTGAAGCGATCCCTGGCTATGTCCGCGTCACCAGTGTTGACGCTCTGACCGACGGACAGTACCTGATCGCGGCGCCCGGCGGCGACGGAAACTGGTATGTGGCTTACCCCAGTGCCAGCACTGCCAGCCTCTACGCCCAGATCGCCCGGGTTTCCTCCAGCTCTGCGGCCAGCACGAAGATCACCATCACCGGCGTAGCCGCCGGCGAGACCTCCGTGACGGTGAACGGCGTTGCGTACGAAATCACGGTCGTCGAAGCGGATCGGACTCTGACCTCCGACTGGCCGAGCTTCCGCGGCAATGACTACAACAACGGCGTCACCTCCTATCGTACGCCCAGAAACGCCGCAGAAACGGCACAGAAATGGGTCAATCAGATCAGCACCGGCTGGTCTGATACTCCCAGCCCCATGATCCTGGTGGACGGCGATCTTGTGATCATGTCCGGCAGTACGCTTTACAAACTGAGCACCGCTACCGGCGCGAAAGTCGATTCCGCTACCATGGCCGCAGCTCCCAGCTATGCCACGACCCCGCCGCTTTTTGCGGACAACATGATCTTCTGTCAGCTGGACGGCGGCAAGGTTCAGGCCTTCAATGCAGACACGCTGGAGTCCCTGTGGGTCTATACCGATGAAAACGGCGGTCAGGCGCAGAGCCCCATCGCCTATTCCGACGGCAAGCTCTATGTGGGCTTCAACTATAACGACAATGGCACCGGTAATTGCAGCTTCGTCTGCCTGAACGCCGAAGACGGCACTCTGGTCTGGCGGGATGTGGATGGCTACGGCTACTACTGGGACGGCGCCGTTGTCGTGGGTGACTATGTCATCTATGGCACCAATGGCGGCAAGGTTGTCAGCCGGAACAAAGCGGACGGCGAGGTTGTAACCACTTTGGATGTGGGCAACAAGGTTCGCTCCTCCATCTGCTACGAAGCCGGTAAGATTTACTTCGCGGACTATGCGGCAAACCTGTGCTACGCGGATCTGAACACCGCCACCGGCGCGCTGTCTAACCTGACCAAGGTGGACTGCTCCGTTTACGGTTCCTATTCCACCAGCACGCCTGTGGTGTACAAGGGCATTGCCTACTTCGGCGTGGGCGGCTGGAGCGGCAATAAGAGCATTGTCGCTGTGGATGTCGAGACCAATGCCATCAAGTGGGCCATCGAAGAGCCTGCCTATCCGCAGTGCTCCATCTTGCTGTCCACCGCCTATGAGGCGACCGACGGCTACATCTACCTGTACGTCACCTACAACAATAACCCTGGCGGCGTCAACGTCATCAAGGCGAAGGCCGATGGCAGCGAAGCCGCCCAGGAAACCCTCTATACTCCCGCATCCGACTATCAGCAGTACTGCATCTGCAGCGTGATCGCCGACAGCGACGGCACGCTGTACTACAAGAACGACTCCGGTGCCATCTTCGCGCTGGGTAAAGCCGAGAATGCGGCAGATGTGGCGGCGGCTGCTGCAGTCATTGCCTCCATCAACGGCATCGGCACTGTCACGCTGGGTAGCGAGACCGCGATCACCGCAGCCCGCGCTGCCTACAACGCATTGACCGACGATCAAAAGGCGCTGGTCACCAACTATAGCGTGCTGGTTGCCGCTGAGGCCGCGCTGGCTCACCTGAAGAATCCCGGCACCACGCCCGACCCTGAGGATGACAAAATCACCGTTACCTTCCGTCTGATCGGCGCTGAGAAGGCGACGCAGGACGTGGATATGAAGAATTCCGACTATGTGCCAGAGTATGTTACCTGGATCAAGACCACTACCTACAAGGTCGATGAGGACGCCAAGGTCTACGATGTTTTCATGAAGGCGCTGGACAAGGCCGGCCTTGACCAAAGCGGTGCGGAAAACAACTATGTCCGTTGGATCACGGCACCGGCATCTCTGGGTGGCTACCGGCTGGGAGAGTTCACTAACGGCCAATATTCCGGCTGGATGTACACCATCAACGGCCAGCATGGCGACTATGGCTTGAAGGAGCAAGGCCTGGAAGATGGCGATGAGATTGTCTGGCATTATGTGAACGACTATCGCTATGAGATTAAGGACTGGTACGGCGGTTCCGACGGCGACGAGAGTACGTGGAACAAGTGGCTGGACGCCAAGGACGTCAATCCCGCTTCCTCCGGCAGCGGCGCCGGCGGCGCCGGAGGCGGTGCTGTGAGTGCCGCCGACCAGAATGCCGCCGACAAGGTTGCTGATCTGATCACAAACATCGGTACCGTTACCAAGGACAGCGGCAGTAAGATCGAAGCCGCCCGCAAGGCCTACGATGCCCTGACGGACGCCCAGAAGAAGCTGGTCGGCAACTACGACAAGCTGGTGGCCGCCGAGTCCGCCTATGCGCAGCTCACGCTGGGTCTGCCCTTCACCGATGTGAAGGAGAGCGACTACTACTATGAAGCGGTGAAGTGGGCCGTGGAGCAGGGCATCACCAATGGCACTACGGATACCACCTTCAGCCCCAATGCGAGCTGCACCCGTGCCCAGATGGTGACCTTCCTGTGGCGCGCCGCCGGCTCTCCCGAGCCTGCCGGCAAGGCAAGCTCTTTCACCGATGTGAATGAGGACGCCTACTACTTCAAGGCGCTGTTGTGGGCCATCGAAAACGGCATCACCAATGGCACCTCCACCACGACTTTCAGTCCGGACATGACCTGCACCCGCGGTCAGATGGCGGCCTTCCTGTACCGCAGCGCCAAGACGCCTGCTGTCAGCGGAAGCGCGTCCTTTACGGATGTGAACGATGGTGCGTATTACAGCAGCGCCGTTGTGTGGGCCGCCCAGGAGGGCATCACCAACGGCACCGGGGATGGCACTACCTTCAGCCCGGACGCCACCTGCACCCGCGGTCAGATGGTAACTTTCCTCTACCGCTATCTGGCGGATTGACGTGTTTCCCCTGTTGTTTGCGGTTTTAGACAAGCTGCAAACATGCGTTTCTCCCTTTCCGGCGGCCTCCCCCGGGGCTTTTGGCCCCCGGGGGAGGCTCCGCCGCAGCAACTGAACAGAAACAAGATTGCAAAGAGAAAACTCCGTGAGATCCGGGACGGGCCTGCCCCCGCCGTTACAGTCGGCCATCTTTGCAGAAGTACGGCGGGAGATGAAACAGCAGTCGGCTCTGCTCCCTCCACCGGGAAGCAGAGCCTGTTTTTATCTTCCGAGCCCGGCAGTTGATTCAGAAAACAGATCTTTTCAGAGCAAGGAAGAGATTTTATGAATACAGACAACATGACAAAGGACGACCTCAGCCGCGCCAGACAGGAGCTGGAACGCCGCAACGCAGTTTCCCGGGTGAATGGCTTTGAAACGGAATGGTGTGAGGCATGGGTCTGGCAGTATTATCATCCTGACGGGGTGAGGGGACGACAGATCTATCGGAGCTATTCCGACGAGGAACTGCTGGATATCCTGATCCCGGTGATGGACCAGCCGGGGCACAAGCCGCAGTTTGACCGGGTCCATCACATCTATAAGCTCTATCTGACCCGCCGCTTCCAGGACCTCAGGCGAGCTAAGGACAAAGCCAGAGCGCGGCGGAAGGCGCTGGAGCAGCAGGCAAAGTGGCCGCCGGACTGGCCGGAGGCTGTATCTTCCGAACCGGTTTACCGGCGAATCGGAGAACAGGGAAAAGAGATCACGGAGCAGGACCGGGCAGCCATAGAGAGCCTGTGTGAACAGGTCCGGCAGACAAGGCTTCCGCCGGAGTTGTCCGATCCGGTCTGCCAGCCGCTGAAAAAATACTGCGGCATCAAGAAAGCCCTGGAGATGATGAACATTCCCGCGCTGAACAAAACGGAACGCAGATTTATGCTCCGCTATTGGCAGAAAAAGCGCACGTCATAAACTCCGGTGGGCGTACCCGCAGAAAAATTGTAGGAGGAATACTCATGGCTCAAGTGAAAAAACGGGCGGTCAATCTGCTGCTGGCATGCATCATGCTATTCAGCCTTTCCGTCAGCGCCCTTGCGGTTTCGGGCAGCACGCTGTCCGGCGCTGTTACAGATACGGCGCAGTACATGTATAAGACCGTCAAAAATCCCCAGGTGGGTTCCATCGGCGGCGAGTGGGCGGTGCTGGGCCTGGCTCGCAGCGGCTATGCGGTCCCGGAGGAATACTACCAAGACTACTGTGCCACCGTGGAGAAGTATGTGGAGGCCTGCAAGGGCGTGCTCCACGAGAAAAAGTACACCGAATACTCCCGCCTGATTGTGGCCCTCTCCTCCATCGGAAAAGACGCCCGAAATGTGGCGGGCTACGACCTGACCTATGCACTGGGCGATTACGACAAGACCATCTGGCAGGGGCTCAACGGTCCCGTCTGGGCCCTCATCGCCCTGGACAGCCGCAATTATCCCATGCCTCAGAACAAGGATGCCAAGACCCAGGCCACCCGACAGATGTACATTGACCGCATTCTGGCGTGCCAGCTCCCAGACGGCGGCTGGAGCCTGTTCGGCGGAACTGCCGCCGCGTCCAGCGGAGATAATGTCTCCGACCCGGACATCACCGGCATGGCTTTACAGGCTTTGGCAAAGTATCAGGATCAGCCCGCTGTCAAACAGGCTACGGAGGAAGCTCTGGCCTGTATGTCCGAAATGCAGAATGCCAACGGCGGCTTTGGATCCTGGGGCACGGCCAACTCCGAAAGCTGCGTCCAGATGATCGTGGCCCTGTGCGAGCTGGGCATTTCTCTGGATGACCCCAGATTTGTGAAGAACGGAAACACCCTGCTGGACAACCTTATGACCTATTACCTGCCGGGGAACGGCTTCCTCCACACCGCCGATGGCTCCGGCAGCAACCAGATGGCAACAGAGCAGGGCTTCTATGGCCTGGTGGCTGCTCAACGTGCTGCCCAGGGGAAGAACAGCCTGTACCGCATGGGGGACGCCATTACCGTTTCCGCCGGGGAAGGCCTGCAGTCCGGACAGGGGCTGGCGGGCAAGCACCCCGACGTGAAGGCCCAGCCCATTACCAACCCCGGCAAGACCTTTGCGGACATCTCCGGAGTCAATGCCCACGTCAATCAGGCGGCCATAGAAGCCCTGGCCTACCGGGGCATCATCAACGGCTACGATGAGAGCCGTTTCGGCCCCGACCAGACCATGACCCGCGCCCAGTTCGCCGCCGTCGTCGTCCGGGCTCTGGGCCTGCCCCAGAAGCCCACGGACAATTTCACCGATGTGCCCTCTGATGCCTGGTGCGCTTCCGTTGTAGGCGCAGCCTACACCTATGGCATCGTCAACGGCACCACGGCCACTACCTTCAACCCCAACGGCACCATCACCCGGCAGGAGGCTGCCGTCATGGTGGCCCGGGCCGCCAGGCTCTGCGGCATGGATACGGCCATGGACAGCGCGGCTATACGGGATACACTGGCACAGTTCGGAGACTACGTGACCACCGGCGAGTGGGCACGGGAGAGCCTGGCGTTTTGCTATGACGCAGGCATTCTGGATCAGAGCGAGCTGAACATCCAGCCCAAAGCCGCCATCAAGCGCTGCGAGATCGCCCAGATGATCTTCCATCTGCTGGGCAGCGCCGATCTGCTGTGAGGAGAACTTCTATGTGGTGGAAACAGAACAAATGGAAAGTCATCGTCCCCGTGCTGATCGCAGCCGTTCTGGCGGCGGCCTTCTGGTACGGCGGCGGAGCACCCGGCATGCAGGGCTGGGAGGTCGGCAAGAACGACACATCCCTGTCTGCTCCCACAGAGCCGGTACAGTCTGTGACGGACAGCACGCCCGGTCCGTCCGAACTGGATGAGACCCTGAGACCGGACGTTACCCCCGAACCAGTGGATACAGAGCCGTCAGAACCTGCCTCGGAGCCTACCCCTGAAACGGGGATTGATAGCCGCCCCGGTGGTCTGGAAGGTGACATGAGCGTCCAGGAGAAACTGGAGGCCGCTGAGAAGATTGCGGGCGGCAATTCTCCCGGAGTGGAAAGCGGCGACCAGGGTTACTCTGAACAGCAGGGCATGGTCATCGACCCGGCCACCGGCAAGGACAAATATCTCACCGATCCTGTCCCGGAGGGCAAGCCCATTCCCGTGGAGCCCCAGGACGTGACCATCTCCGATGTGGCGCACACCTGCACCATCTCCATCTCCTGCGCCACCATTCTGGACAACATCGACTGGCTTGATCCGGAGAAGGTGGATCTGGTACCTGCTGACGGATGGATATTGCCTCCGACTGCGGTTACTTTCTACGAGGGAGAGAGCGTGTTCAATGTGCTTCAACGCACCTGCAAACAGCAGGGCATCCATATGGAATTTGAGAATACCCCTATGTACAACTCGGCCTATATCGAGGGCATCCACAACCTGTATGAATTTGACTGTGGGGAGTTGTCCGGCTGGATGTACAAGGTCAACGAGTGGTTCCCCAACTACGGCTGCAGCCGCTACCAGCTCAAAGACGGTGACGTGGTCTGCTGGGTCTACACCTGTGATCTGGGCATCGACGTGGGCGGCTATTATGCCACGAACTGACATTAAATCTTCCCTTCGGGAGTTGAAACCATGAAAAACAGAGATACCTTTTCCAGCTGCCATCCCTTGGTCAATTTCCTGTACTTCGGTTTGGTGCTGGTGTTTTCCATGTTCTTCATGCACCCGGCGAGCCTGCTGATCTCCCTGGCCTGCGCCATTGCCTATAACGTCTATCTGAACGGGCGGAAGGCGGTACGCTTTCAGCTTTTATACATGCTGCCCATGATGGCGATGGCGGCGCTGGTGAACCCCGCCTTCAACCACGAGGGAGCCACACTGTTATGCTATCTGCCCACGGGCAACCCCCTGACGCTGGAGAGCATCCTCTACGGCGCGGCCGCCGCCATGATGCTGGCCGCTGTCATCACCTGGTTTTCCTGCTACAATGCGGTCATGACCTCGGACAAGTTCGTATACCTGTTCGGGCGGGTCATCCCGGCTTTGAGTCTGGTGCTCTCCATGACGCTGCGCTTTGTGCCCAAATTCAAGGCCCAGTTCCGGGTGGTCAGCGAGGCCCAGCGCTGCGTGGGGCGGGACACGTCCACGGGCAGCGTGCTGCAGCGGCTGAAAAATGCCATCACCATCCTGTCCATTATGGTGACCTGGAGCCTGGAGAACGCCATTGAGACGGCGGACAGCATGAAGAGCCGGGGCTACGGCCTTCCGGGCCGCACGGCCTTCTCCATTTACCGCTTCGATGACCGGGATCGGGCGGTGCTGTTGTGGCTGGGCTTCTGCGGCTTTTATATCTTCGCCGGGTGGATGGCGGGCGGCCTGTATTGGCGGTATTATCCAACCGTCAAAAGCGCCCCGGTCACACCCTTTACCGTCAGTTTTCAGCTGGTGTATCTGGCCCTGTGCCTGACGCCGGTGATCCTGGACCGGCATGAGGACCGCACCTGGCGGAGTTTAGAGAAGGAGAAACGAACCTGTGCATGAACTTAGTTATACAGTGGAGCGTCTGGAGGTCTCCGTGCCAGTGGAGGAATATACAGCGGCTTGTGTGGACGTTCCGAAATTTCTTGCCTATTGTAAGGATTGTCCTAATTACAATACCCGTTGGTCATGCCCTCCCTTTGATTTTGATCCTCTGGAAATTTGGAGCAGATACGATACCCTGCGACTAATCGCCTGTGTGCTGTCTTTTGCCCCTGGACAGGATGCGCAGTCAGCTGTGCAGGCGCTGAAAGAGGTCAAGAAGGACCTGGTGGAGGAATTGCTGGCATTGGAGCAGTCCGTTCCCGGTTCTTTCGCCTTATCTGCCGGAACATGCGAATATTGCGAGCGGTGTGGGAAAGCAGACGGTATGCCCTGCCGGGCGCCGGAGCGTCTGCGCTACTCCATTGAGGCTCTGGGGGGCGATGTGGGAAAGACCATGGAGAAATATCTGCAAAAGCCGATCCGGTGGATCCGGAACGGCACTGTGCCGGAATATCTGACGCTGGTGGGCGGGCTTCTGATGAACCCAAAAGATAATGGTTCCGGTTTGACATCCAAGGGATAGGGAGAAAGTACATTTTGAATAGTTTTGAGATACGAGACCTGAGTTTTTCCTATCCAGAGCAGGAAAAAAAGGCAATAGATAACTTAACACTGTCCGTTCAACAGGGCGAGTTTATCGTGCTCTGCGGCCCCTCCGGCTGCGGCAAGAGCACGCTGCTCCGCCAACTGAAAACCGTGCTGGCGCCTCATGGACGGAGAACCGGTGAAATTCTTTTTGAAGGTACGCCGCTGGACGAACTGGATCAGCGGACACAGAGCCAGAAGATCGGCTTTGTGCAGCAAAGCCCGGAAAACCAGATCGTTACGGATAAGGTCTGGCATGAACTGGCTTTTGGCTTGGAAAGCCTCGGCTGCGATACCCCCACCATCCGCCGCAGGGTGGCGGAGATGGCCTCCTTCTTCGGCATCCAGACCTGGTTCTATAAAAGTGTTACCGAGCTCTCCGGCGGACAGAAGCAGCTGCTGAATCTGGCTTCCGTCATGGTGATGCAGCCCTCGGTCCTGATTCTGGACGAGCCCACCAGCCAGCTGGACCCCATCGCGGCCAGCGATTTTCTGGCCACGCTGGGCAAGATCAACCGGGAGCTGGGCACCACCATCCTTCTGACGGAGCACCGTCTGGAGGAGGCTTTCCCTCTGGCCACGACGGTGGCGGTCATGGACAAGGGCAGGCTCCTCTGCACCGGCACGCCTTATGAGGTGGGTACGGCTTTGAAGAACGCCGGACACGCCATGTTCCTGGCCATGCCCACCGCCATGCGGGTCTGGGCGGCGGTGGAGAACGACGCGGCCTGCCCCATTACAGTCCGGGAGGGCCGGGACTGGCTGACGGTCTTTGCGGCGACCCATCCTTTACAGGAACTGCCCGCCGAAGCCCAGTATGCCTACCCCAACGAGACCGCCATTCAGGCGGAAGAGCTGTGGTTCAAGTACGAAAAGGACCTGCCCGACGTGGTGAAGGGCCTGTCCCTGACGGTGAAAAAAGGCGAGTTTATGGCACTGCTGGGGGGCAACGGAACCGGCAAGACCACCAGTTTGAAGCTGTTGGCTGGGCTTCTGAAGCCTTACCGGGGGGCGGTCCATATGAACGGCAGCGTGGGGGTCCTGCCCCAGAATCCCCAGGCGCTGTTTGTGAAAAAGACGGTCCGGGAGGACCTGTTTGAGATCTTGAAGGGACGGCAGATGAGCCATCCGGACAAGGATGCCGCCGTGGCCCGGATCGTGCGGCTCTGCCGTCTGGAGGAGCTGCTGGACCGCCACCCCTATGACCTGTCCGGTGGCGAGCAGCAGCGGGCGGCCCTGGCCAAGGTGCTGCTGCTGGACCCGGATATTCTGCTGATGGACGAGCCTACCAAGGGCCTGGACGCAGAGTTCAAGCAGGTGTTCGCGGAGATCATACAGGTGCTGCTGCGCCGGGGCGTCACCATCCTCATGATCAGCCACGACATTGAATTCTGCGCCCGCTATGCCCACCGCTGCGCGCTGTTTTTCGACGGCGGCATCGTCACCGAAGGGACACCCCGGATCTTTTTCTCCGGCAACAGCTTCTACACCACCTCCGCCAACCGTATGGCCCGCAGTCTGCTGCCGGAGGCGGTGACGGCGGAGGATATGATTGCCGCCTGCGGCGGGGCAATGCCCCCGGCGCCAGAGCTGCCAGAGGATGACTTCACGCTGCCCCAGCCCAGGGAAGACACGGCGGACTGGAGGCCCAAACCCCTGCCCTGGTGGCGGAAGCTTCTGGCGGCGGTGTCCGGCGCGGCTGTCATCTTCCTGCTCATACAAGCTTTGGGCATTACAGACCTGACCGCGCTGATCGGGCAGGAGGGTATAACAGCCATAGCGGGCAGCCAGCTTCAGATGTACGGCATCATGCTTCTGTGTATGTTCGTTTTTGCCTTCTCCATCTCCCGCCGCAGCCACCGGCCGAATTATCTGGTGCAGACACCCAGAGAGAAGCGGAAGCTGACAAAACGAACCCTGGCAGCCACGATCCTCATCCTGCTGCTGATTCCTCTGACCCTGTTCATCGGCGAGACGTATCTTGCAGGGAAGAAGTACTATTTCATCTCTCTGCTCATTCTGCTGGAGTGCATGATTCCCTTCTTCCTGATTTTCGAGAGCCGCAAGCCCCAGGCCCGGGAGCTGGTCATCATCGCGGTGCTGTGCGCCATCGGCGTGGCGGGCCGGGCAGCCTTCTTCATGCTGCCCCAGTTCAAGCCCGTCATGGCCCTGACCATCATCGCGGGCGTGGCCTTTGGCGGTGAGACGGGCTTTCTGGTGGGAGCCATGACCATACTGGCCTCCAACGTGCTGTTCTCCCAGGGGCCGTGGACGCCGTGGCAGATGTTCTGCATGGGCATCATCGGCTTTTTGGCGGGGGTCCTGTTCCGCAAGGGCTGGCTCCGCCGCAGCCGGCTGTCCCTGTGTATCTTCGGCGCCCTGGCCGCCATCCTCATCTACGGCGGCATCATGAACCCGGCCTCCGCCCTCATGTGGACCACGGAGCTGAACTGGAAGATCCTGATGACCTACTATATCTCCGGCTTCCCCATGGACTGCATTCACGCCGCGGCCACCTGGATCTTCCTCTGGTTCGCCGCTGAGCCTATGCTGGAAAAGCTGGACCGCATCAAGGTCAAGTACGGCCTGGTGGAATGAGCCGCAGAGAAGGATTCGCTTGTGGCTATGATTTCTATTAAGGACACAGATGAGGCGCATCATGTCATTTGCACAGATATCCAATATGGTGCATCTACATTGAACTGCCACCCTTGCAACTTGCTCAGGAGAACAGAATAAAATGTATATGTTCAAGAGACGATTTTATGAAAAACAAAGCACAAGTCAGATTGCAGCTCCTGCAGAAATATCTGCTGGAATATACAGATGAACAGCACGCTGCGTCAGTTTCAGATATTTTATCCTTTTGGGCAGAGAATGGCATCCAAGCCAGCCGCAAGAGTGTCTATGCAGATATTGAGCTATTACAGGATAGTGGCATGGATGTCATCTGCATCAGAAGCACTCAAAACCGATACTTTGTAGGGAATCGGCTGTTTGAATTGCCCGAGCTGAAGTTGCTGGTAGATGCGGTGGAATCATCGCATTTTATCACTGAGAAAAAGAGTAATGTTCTGATTGAGAAGCTCGGTCACTTGGTCAGTACAAGACAGGCTGAGCAGTTGAATCGTCATATCTATATGGATGGCATGGCCAAGCCAACTAACGAAGCGATTTACTACATAATTGATGCGCTCCAAACCGCTATCCAAGAAAAATATCCGATTTCGTTCCAATATTATGAATATACACAGGGCAAAGAGAAGATCCTGAAACACGACGGATATCGCTATGTGTTCAGCCCGTATGTCCTGATTTGGAATCGGGATTATTACTATGTAGTCGGTTGGTCTGAGCGCCATGGGAAGCTGGCACAATTCCGAGTTGATCGCATTACTGGAATTGAGAAAGCGGAGACCGAGTATTTAGAAGATGCTGCATTTGATCCGGCAGTCTATGTCAGGGAAGTTTTTGGAATGTACAACGACGATTCTGCAGAAGTGACATTATTGTGTAAAAACGAGACCATGCGAAGCGTGATAGATCGATTTGGTGAGACTGTCAATACAATCCCTGTTGACACAAAACACTTTCGGGCCATTGTAAACGTTGCTCCGACTCCTCCGTTTTTCGCTTGGATATTTACTTTTGGAGGTGCCATTCGAATCGAAAAGCCTGCAGCGATACAAGAGAAGATGCGAGAAATGGCCGCATGGCTATGCGAATAGGGAAAAGACAAGGTCGCCAAATTGGCGACCTTGTCTCATGCTCATGAACGATTTTGTTTACTTACCCTTGTGGTGCGTCCCCATTACTGGCGTCCCGGTTTTTTATGTGCTGGCAAGGGATTTTACTTGCAAAGCGTCAAAATGAAGTCTATAATGGTCTTATAACGGATAAAACAAGGTAAGGAGTGTATAGGAACCGGACGGATCTGCTTGGAGGTGGGATCGTGTTTCAGGTAGGGGACAAAATCGTTCACCCGATGCACGGCGCTGGTGTTGTAGACAGCATCGTGCAGAAGAAAATCAACGGTGTCGTACGGGAGTACTACATCCTGAAGCTGCCCGTGGGCGGGATGCTGGTGATGATCCCCACGGCCAACAGCGAGGAGATCGGTGTGCGCCCGGTGGTCAACGGGGAGGAGGCGGACCGCGTCATTGCCGCCATTCCCGGCATCGAGGTGGATATGACCCCCAACTGGAACCGCCGTTACCGGGAAAATATGCTCCGGCTGAAAAGCGGGGACCTGCTGGAGGTGGCCCGGGTGGTGAAGGGACTGACCCACCGGGACGAGGAGCGGGGGCTCTCCACCGGAGAGCGCAAGATGCTCCACTCCGCCAAACAGATCCTGATCTCAGAGATCGTGCTCTCCCAGAACGCCAGCTACGAGGACGTGGAAAAGCGCATCAATACCGCTATGGCGTAATAGGAATACAACGGCGGGACGGTAAGCCGCCCCGCCCATATCAGGCAAAGAAAAGGGGCCGGCAGGCTCCTTTTTTGCAGAAGGAGGAACCAATATGGCAGGCATATTTTCCCGGCTGTTTCATCGGGAGGGGCCGGAATCCCTCCGCTGCGGCGCGGTGGTGCCTGCGGCGGGCAGCTCCACCCGGATGGGGCAGGACAAGGTGCTGCTCCCCCTGGACGGGGTGCCGGTGATCCTCCGTACCCTGCGGGCCCTGGACAACTGCCCCCTCATTGACGAGATCGTGGTGGTCACCCGGGAGGATCTGATTGTGCCCATCAGCGGCTTGTGCCGGGATGCCGCCCTGTCCAAGGTGCGGAAGGTGGTACGGGGCGGGGAGACCCGCACCCAGTCGGTGCTGGCCGGGGTGGAGGAGCTGAGCCGTAAGATCGAGCTGGCCGCCATCCACGACGGCGCCCGGCCTCTGGTGAGCCAGCGGGTGCTGGAGGAAGTGATCCGACGGGCCCACCAGTGCGGCGCCGCCGCCCCCGCTGTGCCGGTAAAGGATACGGTAAAGGTGGCCCGGGACGGCCTGGTGGAGTCCACCCCTGACCGGTCGGCCCTCTACGCCGTCCAGACTCCCCAGGTGTTCCAACGGGATCTGATCCGGGGCGCCCTTACCAAGGCACTGGAAGCGGAGGCCGCTCTCACCGACGACTGCTCCGCCGTGGAGCGGCTGGGCATCGGGGTGGCTCTGACCCAGGGCGATTACTGTAACCTGAAACTGACCACGCCGGAGGATGTGGCCATGGCTGAGGCTCTGTTGGCCTGGAGGGAGGACGTATGAGAATCGGACACGGATATGACGTACATAAGCTGGTGGAGGGCCGGAAGCTGATTTTGGGGGGCGTGGACATCCCCTGGGAGAAGGGGCTGCTGGGCCACTCCGACGCCGACGTACTGACCCACGCCATTATGGACGCCCTGCTGGGGGCGGCGGCCCTGGGGGACATCGGCAAGCTGTTCCCCGATAATGACCCGGCTTACGCCGGAGCGGACAGCCTGGTGCTGCTGGAGCGGGTGGGAGAGCGTCTCACCCAGGCCGGGTACCGGGTGGGCAATATCGACGCCACCATCCTGGCTCAAAAGCCCAAGCTGGCTCCCCATATCCCTCAGATGCGAGCCAATCTGGCGGCACGGCTGGGACTGGACGTGGATCAGGTCAGCGTGAAGGCCACCACCGAGGAGGGCCTGGGCTTTACCGGGACCGGGGAGGGCATGGCCGCTCATGCCGTCTGCCTGCTGGAAAGGCTCTGAGTGCGGGCGACCATAAAGGTCGCCCCTACGACGGATGTTCACACGCACGTTCCGCTCCTCTTGCACATATGCTGGTGCGAGAGGAGCGTTTTTTATGGTCTATTATCTCATTGTCTGCCGCTCCCTGACCTATGCCCAGCGGACAGCCGCCGCGCTGGAGCGGGCGGGGATCACGGCGCGGATCCTTCGATCCCCCAAACTCATCGACCGGGAAGGGTGCAGCCACTCGGTGAAGGTGGCCGAGCGCAGCCTCACCGCCGCGCTGGTGATCCTCAACCGGGCGGGCCTCACACCCAAGCGGATCTTCCTCCAGGCGGAGGATGGCGGCTACCGGGAGGTGGGGCTGTGATCTATCTGGACAGCGCCGCCACCACCCTGCAAAAGCCACCCACCGTGGCCCGGGCGGCGGCCTGGGCGGTGGGAAATCTGGCCAGCCCCGGCCGGGGCGGCCACCTGCCCGCTCGCCGGGCGGCGGAAACTGCCTTTGCCTGCCGTCAGGCGGCGGCGGAGCTCTTCGGCATGGAGAGCCCTGAACAGGTGGTATTTACCTCCAACGCCACCCACGGACTCAACATCGCCATCCGCTCCCTGGTGAAGCCGGGGGACCGGGTGCTCATTTCCCCATGGGAGCACAATGCCGTCACCCGCCCGCTCCACGCCCTGGGGGCGGAGATCCTGATAGCCCGCGCCCCGCTGTTTGACCGGCAGGGACTGCTGGATGCCTTTGAGGCCGGTCTGGAGGCCGACCCGGCGGCGGTGGTGTGTACCCATGTCTCCAATGTGTTCGGTTTTATCCTGCCTATGGAGGAGATATCTGCCCTGTGCCGCCGCCGGAGGATTCCCCTCATCGTGGACGCTTCCCAATCCGCCGGCTGTGTGCCGGTGCGGCAGGAGAAGCTGGGGGCGGCCTTCATCGCCATGCCCGGCCACAAGGGGCTGTACGGCCCCCAGGGGACCGGGCTGCTCCTCTGCGCCGGGGAGGCGGTTCCTCTGATCCATGGGGGTACCGGCAGCGCCTCGGCCCTCCAGACCATGCCTGACTATCTGCCTGACCGGCTGGAGGCGGGGACCCACAACCTGCCCGGCATTGCCGGACTGCTGGCGGGGCTGCGCTATGTGACCGCCCGTACCCCGGAGGCCATCGGCAAACGGGAGGGGGCTCTCATCCGCCGGGCGGCCCAGGGGCTTGCCCGGCTGCCCCGGGTGATCGTTTTTCAGGCCCGGGACCCGGCCTGCCAGAGCGGGGTGCTCTCCTTCCAGGTGGCAGGTCTGGACTGCGAGGCGGTGGGGGAGGCCCTGAGCCGACGGGGCATCGCGGTGCGGGCGGGGCTCCACTGCGCCCCCCTGGCCCACGAAAACGCCGGCACTTTGGAGGCGGGTACCGTCCGGGCCAGCGTCTCTGACTTCAACACGGCGGCGGAGGTGGACCGGTTTGTGTGGGAACTCTCCCGGCTGGTCCAGTCATCCCGCTGAGCGAAATGCCCTCCAAGGCCCTGGGCCCGGAGGGTTTTTTGCTGCCCGAAGGGCGTCGGACCCCGTCAGATGCGGGGGAAGGATGAACGGAATTCACAGAAAATTGATCTTGCTTACCCTTGTCAATCACAGGGGAATACAGTATAATAAATTGGTTAAAGTAGGTCGGTCCGACAGGCCCGGCCGGGGAGCAATGACCGGCGCCGCCGGAGAGCGGGAGACGTGGGAGTATGGAAGGCATTTTATATCTGCTGCAGCAGCTCAAAGGGATGGTGACCCCCATCGGGATCTTCGATATCATTGATATCCTGATCATGGCGTTTATCATCTACAAGCTTATCATGCTCATCCGCCGCACCAGCTCCGGGGCGGTGGCCAAGGGTGTATTGGTGTTCATTGTGGCCCTGTGGATCTCCAGTATGATGCAGCTCAACACCGTCAGCTTTTTGCTGGGCAAGCTGGTGGAGTGGGGCGGCGTGGCACTGGTGGTCATCTTCCAGCCGGAGATCCGCCGCTTCCTGGAGCAGATGGGCCGCACCAGCATCGGCAAGGTCTTTACCCATGTCGAGGAGCGCAATGAGCTGGATGGGGCCATCACCCAGACCGTGGAGGCCTACGCGGCTCTGTCCAAGTCCAAGACCGGCGCGCTGATGGTATTTGAGCGGAAGAATATGCTGGAGGACGCCATCAAGACGGGTACCGCTCTGGACTGCTCGGTGAGCGCCGAGCTGCTGAAGAATATTTTCTGGAACAAAGCCCCCCTCCATGATGGCGCCGTCATCGTCCGGGGCGGCCGGATCGTGGGCGCGGGCTGTATGCTCCCCATGTCGGGCAATGTGAACCTGTCCCGGGAGCTGGGTATGCGCCACCGGGCGGGCATCGGCGCCAGCGAGCACACCGACGCGGTGGTGGCCATCGTGTCGGAGGAGACCGGCTCTATCTCAGTGGCGGTGGGCGGAATGCTCAAGCGGCATCTGGCCCCCGAGACCCTGGAGCGGCTGCTCCGCAATGAGCTTATGCCCGAGCAGGAACAGACCGAAGCGCCCTCCAAGTTCAAATTCAAGACACTGTTCCGGGGCGGAAAGGGGGAGAAGCAGAATGGTGAGAAAGATCACTGATTCCAAGTGGTTTTATATTCTGGTCTCCCTGCTGCTGGCCTTTGCCCTTTGGATCTATGTGGGTAAGGAGGCCAACCCCATTACCACCGGTACCGTCCGCAGCGTTCAGGTAGTGTTCAGCGGCCTGGACGTACTGGAGGAGCGGGGCCTGATGATCTCCCAGGGAGCGGAGCAGACGGTGAGCCTCAACATCCAGGCCCGCCGGGAGGTATTCAACCGCCTGTCCCAGGGAGATGTGACGGTGAACGTCGATGTGTCCTCCATCACCGAGCCGGGGGAGCAGTCCATCCCCATCACCACCCGCATCATCAGTTATCCCCGGTCGGTTACCTCCACCGACGCCATTGATCTGCGGTACACCAGCCCGGCTACAGTGGATTTCACTGTGTCCCGATGGACGGAAAAGAATGTACCGGTGCAGGCGGTCTTTGAGGGCAGCGTGGCCGAGGGCTATCAGCGTGGCGAGTTCTCCATCACCCCGGAGACCATTACCATCAGCGGCCAGGAGGAGCTGGTCAACGAGGTGCAGTATGCTCAGGTAGTTGTGTCCCAGCAGGACCTGACCAGCACCTACAGTGAGCAATGTCAGGTGACCCTCATTGATCCCAACGGCAATCCTGTGACAGGTGTCAATATCAAGGCTGAACCCCAGACGGTTCTGGTGACCCTGCCGGTGGAGATTCTCAAGGAGGTGCCCCTCACCGTCAACCTCATCGAGGGCGGCGGCGCCACGGCGGCCGACGCCAAGGTGACCTTCAGCCCCACCGACACCATCATGGTGTCCGGCGATCAGGCCGACGTGGAGGGCCTGAAGGAGATCTCACTGGGCGATATCAAGCTGGCCGACGTGTACGGTACCAATACCTTTACCAAGGAGATCGAGCTCTCTCCCGAGCTGACCAATGTCAGCGGCATTACCGAAGTCACTGTGACAGTCAGTATCCAGGGTCTGGCCACCCGTACCATGAAGGTGGACAATATCGAGATCATCAACAAACCTGTGGGTTATCAGGCGGAGGCCATTACCAAGTCGTGCAGCGTCCTCATCCGGGGGCCGGAGGAGGAGGTCAACCGAATCACCGAGTCCCAGCTGCGCATCGTGGCCGACCTGTCCAACACAGATCTCTCCACCGGCAGCCGCACGGTTCCTGTCAAGGTCTACCTGGACGGCAGCAGCAGCGTGGGCGTGGTGGGTGAATACGCCATTTCCGTGTCCCTGACGTAGATTTCTGTCATAGAACAAAGAGAAAATTCAAGGTGATCCCATGATTCAAACTGCAAAAGTAACCAAAGTATTTCCCGACGGCCGGGCGGAGGTGGCGGTAAAGCGTCAGTCCGCCTGCGGCCACGACTGCTCCAAGTGCGGCGGCGGGTGCAGTGAGCTGATGGTCAGCTCCACCGTGGCCGTCATGGCGGCCAACCCGGTGCGGGCCATGCCCGGGGACATGGTGCGGGTGGAGTCCTCCACCGGCGGCATCCTGAAGGCGGCGCTGGTGGTCTACCTGGTGCCCTTTGTCCTGTTTTTCCTGGGCTACTTCGTCTGCGCCGCTCTTCAGCTCAGCGGCGGTATCAGCGCTGCGGCGGGCGGCATCGGCTTTGCCGTGGGCGTGCTGCTGGCGGTGCTGCTGGACCGGCAGGTGCGCCGCAGTCGCTCCATCACCTTCTGCATCACCGCCATCAATCCCGCTGACTGATGTTTGGCTATGTGCGTCCCTGGCGGGACGAACTGAAGGTACGCCAGAACCGGGATTATGAGGCTCTCTACTGCGGGGTGTGCCACGCTTTGGGCAAACGCCACGGCTTCATGGCCCGGATGTTTCTCAACTACGACTTTACCTTCCTTGCCATGCTGCTGGACGGCGCAAAGCCGGAGCCTGCCTCCAAACGGTGCCCCGCCCGGCTGTGGTGCAGGAAGAAAAACTGCGTCCTCTCCACTGGAGTGGACGCGGCTGCTGACGCCGGTACCATCCTCAGCTACTGGAAGCTGCGGGACACGGTGGATGACAGCGGATTCTGGAAGGGGCTGCCCGCCCGGCTGCTCTCCCGGCTGCTCCGCCGGGGCTACCGGAAGGCTGCCGCCGCCCGGCCCGACTTTGACGGTACGGTGCGTCGATGTCTGGGGGAGCTGCAGGAACTGGAGGGAGAGAAGTGCCCCTCCATCGACCGGACGGCGGATACCTTTGCCCGGCTGCTCACCGCCGCCGCGCCCCCCTCGGGGGACCGGGCGCGGGACCGGGCCATGGAACAGCTGCTCTACCACATCGGGCGGTGGATCTATCTGGTGGACGCCTGGGACGATCTGGAGGAGGACAAGCGCACCGGCGCCTACAATCCCATCCTCATTCGCTTTGACGGCAGGCCGGAGGAGGGACGGGAGACCATGCGCACCACCCTGCGCCACTCCCTCAATCTGGCCCGGTCGGCCATGGCCCTGCTGGAGCTGGGCCACTGGCAGGAGACGGTGGAGAACATTCTCTATCTGGGCCTGCCCGCCGTGGAAGAACTGGTTTTTACCGGCCGATGGAAGGCCGCCAATCATACAGACAGGAGAAAACATACATGAGCGATCCTTACAGCGTATTGGGTGTAAAGCCCGACGCCAGCGACGACGAGATCAAGCGGGCGTACCGGGAACTGGCCCGAAAGTACCATCCCGACAACTATCAGAACAATCCTCTGGCCGATCTGGCGGAGGAGAAGATGAAGGAGATCAACGAGGCCTACGACGCCATCACCAGGATGCGCTCCGGCGGCGGCCACCAGGGCGGAAGCTACCAGGGGGGTTATCAGCAGTCCTACGGCTCCTCCTCCCAGGGGTCCAGCCTGTACAATCAGGTCCGCCAGGCCATCAACATGGGGGATCTGAGCCGGGCCGAGCAGCTGCTCCGCTCCGCCCCCAACCAGGACGCCGAGTGGCACTTCCTCACCGGCTCTCTGGCCTACCGGAAGGGCTGGCTGGACGAGGCCACCCAGCACATCCAGATGGCCTGCAACATGGCCCCGTCCAACGCGGAGTACCGTCAGGCCCTGATGATGATGCGTCAGGGCGGTCAGGCCTACCGGCCCTACGGCTACGGCGACGGTCCCGACGCCTGCGATATGTGTACCGCCTGTATGTGTCTCAACTGCCTGTGCGGCGGCTGCGGGAACTAAACCATGGCAGGGCGTGGTTCTTACCGCGGCGGCGCGGGCCGGACGGCACTGGTGGGTCTGCTCACTGGCCTGTCCCTCATCTCACTCTACCTGGCCTTCCTGGCGCCCAGCGGCAAGCTGGCGCTGGTAGCGGTGGCGGGGCTGTTTCCGGCGGGGGCGGTGGTGTCCGCCAGCCTGGCCGCCGGGTTCTTCTGCTACGGCGCCACCGGCATCCTGGGGCTGCTCCTCATCCCCAGCAAGAGCGTGGGACTGCTCTATCTGATCTTTTTCGGACTGTGGCCCATGGTGAAAAGCCTGCTGGAGCGGCTGCCCAGCCGGGTGCTGGAGTGGGTGGGCAAGCTGGCCTGCTGCAACATCGCCCTGGCGGTGCTGTGGTTCGGGCTGAAGGCTCTCTTTCTGCCCTTTCTGCCTGCCGCCCTCAGCCAGAGCTGGATGATCTTTGCCGCCGGCAACATCGGCTTTGTCATTTATGACATGGGCTTTTCCAAGCTCATTGCCTTCTATGTGGCCCGGGTGGACAGGGGCTTGCGGAAGAATCGGTAGTCTGATATAATTATGCGTAATGAACAAAACTGGAAGTCTTGAAAGCCAAAGCTTTCAGGACCAAATGGCTTTGTTCAGGTGCAAGGTTTTTGGTCGAAGTTGTCCAAAAAACCTTGCGCCTTCCATTGGTGCGTCTCAACGCACCAATGGAAATACGCATTATAATAAATAAGATTAAATACTTTCATACGAACAGGGGGAACCCCATTTGGTCAAGAGTATGACCGGCTACGGCCGGGGAGAGGCCAACCTCAGCGGCCGTCCCATCACGGTGGAGCTGCGCTCGGTGAACAACCGCTATCTGGACTGCACCGTCAAGCTGCCCCGCATCTATGTGTTTGCCGAGGACGCGGTGAAGAGCCGGGTGCAGAGCCGGATCTCCCGGGGCAAGGTGGACGTGTACATCACCATCGGCCCCTCCGCCAATGGCGACGTGGCCATTTCGGTGAACAAGCCGGTGGCCGACGGCTATTACGCCGCCCTGAAGGATCTGCGGGATACCTACGGTCTGCGGGACGATATCTCTGTATCGCTGCTCTCCCGGTTCCAGGACGTGTTCCTGGTGGAAAAGACCCAGGAGGACCTGGAGGCCCTGTCTGCCGATATCTGCGCGGTGCTGGACCTGGCTCTGGACGACTTTGACGCCATGCGTACCCGGGAAGGGGAGAAGCTGTGCCAGGACGTCCGGTCCCGGGCGGCCACCATCGAGGGCCTGGTATCCAAGGTGGAGAAGCGTTCTCCCGGCATCGTGGCCGACTACCGGGCCAAGCTGGCGGCCCGGATGAACGAGGTGCTCCAGAACACCCAGATCGACGAGAGCCGCATCCTCACCGAGGCGGCCATCTATGCCGACAAGGTGGCGGTGGACGAGGAGACCGTCCGCCTGCGCAGCCATCTGTCCCAGCTGGACCATATGCTGGGCCAGGGCGGCGCCATCGGCCGTAAGCTGGACTTTTTGATCCAGGAGTTCAACCGGGAGGCCAACACCATCGGTTCCAAATGCAGCGATATTGAGACCGCCGGCTATGTGGTGGATATCAAGGCAGAGATCGAGAAGATCCGGGAACAGATCCAGAACATCGAGTAAGGAGCGGCCCCATGAAACTGATCAACATCGGCTTTGGCAACATGGTATCGGCGGGGCGGCTCATCGCCATCGTCAGTCCGGAATCCGCCCCCATCAAGCGTATGGTACAGGAGGCCCGGGATAAGGGCAACCTGATCGACGCCACTTATGGACGGCGTACCCGGGCGGTGCTCATCATGGACAGCGACCACATCGTGCTCTCGGCCCTCCAGCCGGAGACGGTGGCAGGCCGACTGGGCGGAAAAGAGACAGAAGCCGCAGAGGAGGAAGAAGCGCCTTGATGGGAAAGAAAAAGGAACGGGGCACGCTCATCGTGCTCTCCGGCCCCTCGGGGGTGGGAAAGAGCACCGTGATCGCCGAGCTGCTCAGCGAACGCAAAGACATCCATTTTTCCGTGTCCTTCACCACCCGGCAGCCCCGGGTGGGCGAGGAGGACGGAGTCAACTACAACTTCGTCGCCCGCGAGGAATTTGAGCGGATGATCGCCAACGACGAACTGTTGGAATACGCCGAATATGTCCATAATTACTACGGCACCTCCCTGCGGGTGATCCGGGAGAAGCTGGACGCCGGTATCGACGTGCTGCTGGACATCGAGGTACAGGGTGCCGCCAAGGTGCGCTCCAAGTGCCCCGACGCGGTGTGTATCTTCATCGTACCTCCCTCCTTTGAGGAGCTGTCCCGCCGGCTGCACCGCCGGGCAACCGACAGCGAGGAGGTCATCCAGGGCCGGCTCCAGAAGGCCCGGGAGGAGTACCGGGAGATCCCCAATTATGACTATCTGGTGGTCAACGACAAGGTGTCCGACGCGGCGGGGGAGATCATTTCCATCCTCACCGCCGAGGGATGCCGCACCAAAAACCGCATGAATCTGGTAGAAGGAGTCTGATATAATATGATGCTCGAACCCCCTATGAATCAACTGCTCAAGCAGGTGCCCAGCCGCTATATGCTGGTGAACGTGGTGGCCCAGCGGGCCCGTCAGGTGGCCACCGAGGCGGAGGACGCCGGCATCTCTCTGGATGATAAGCCCGTCACCATCGCCATCCGTGAGGTGGCCGAGGGTAAGGTGGAGCTGGACCAGGAAGAGGCCTGATATGAGAGGAATGAGAGGCAAGCGACAGACTTTCCGGCCTGTCGCTTGCCTCGGGCTGTCATTAGGGCAAATGGTGGGGAGGAGATGGACATGGTAGCGAAAATCGCCCTCAAGGCCGCCACCTACGCCATCGACAAGCCCTACGACTACGCCGTGCCCGCCGAGCTGGCATCCCGGCTGGCTCCCGGCATGAGGGTCATCGTGCCCTTTGGCGCCGGCAACCGCCGCACCGAGGGCATCGTGCTGACCCTGGAGGCCCAGGGACCGGCAGGCGTGTCCCTAAAGCCGGTGCTCACCGTGCTGGACGAGGGCCCGGTGCTGGACGGGGAGGCCATCAAGCTGGCCCTGTGGATGCGGGAGCGGTGGTTCTGTACGGTGTACGACGCCGCCCGGGCCATGCTGCCGGCGGGGCTGTACTATGCCCTCCAGGACCAGTGGAAGGTGGCCGAGGGGGTGGACCGGGAGGCGGCCTTTGAGGCGGCCGGCAAGTCGGACCACGCCCGGCAGGTGGTGGAGCTGCTCTTTGCAAACGGCGGCTGCGCCGACGTGACCGCCATCCGGGAGGCCTTCGGCACCAAAGACCCCAATCCGGCCCTCAAACTGCTGAGGGACAAGGGGATCATTACCCTGGAGACCAGCGCCGCCCGGGGTGTGGGGGACAAGACGGAACAGGTGGCGTCCCTGGCCATGCCCGCCCAGGAGGCCCTGGATCAGGCTGCCGCACGGCGGCGGACCGCCCCGCTGCAATACGCGGTGGTGGAGCTGCTGTGTGCCATTGGCGAAGCTTCCACCAAGGAGCTGTGCTACTTTACCGGGGCCAGCTCGTCCACCCTCCGCGCCCTGACCAAAAGCGGGGTCATTACCCTGGAAAAGCGGGAGGTCTACCGCCGGGTGCAGGTGGAGGGCGTGGAGCAGCTGGCTGAGCCGGTACTCAACGGCGAGCAGCAGGCCGCCTTTGACGGCCTCAACGCTTTGACTGCTGGAAATAAGCCTGCCGCCGCTCTGCTCTACGGCGTCACCGGCAGCGGCAAGACTCAGGTGTATCTGAAATTGATCTATGAGACCCTGCGGCGGGGCCGCACCGCTCTGGTGCTGGTGCCCGAGATCTCCCTGACCCCCCAGCTGATGCGTCTGTTCTCCTCCCACTTCGGGGAGCAGATCGCCGTGCTGCACTCCTCTCTGAGAGCGGGGGAGCGGTACGACGAGTGGAAGCGCATCAGGGCGGGGGAGGCCCGGGTGGTCATCGGTACCCGCTCCGCTGTTTTTGCACCCCTGAAGGACCTGGGCCTCATCGTGCTGGATGAGGAGCAGGAGGGAACCTATCAGTCGGAAAACGTGCCCAAGTACCACGCCCGGGACGTGGCCAAGTTCCGCTGTGTCCAGCACAAGGCTCTGCTGCTGCTGGCCTCGGCCACCCCGTCCATCGAGACCATGTACCAGGCCCGGCAGGGCGCCTATCAGCTGTTTACCCTGAAGCAGCGGTATAATCAGCGGCCTTTGCCCCCGGTGGAGATCGTGGATATGAAGGGGGAGCTGCGCTCCGGAAACGGCACAGACCTGAGCGGCGTGCTTACCAAGGCCCTGGCCGATACCGCTGGGCGGGGGGAGCAGGCCATTCTGCTGCTCAACCGCCGGGGAGCCAGTCGGATGGTGAGCTGCGGGGAGTGCGGCGAGGTGCCCACCTGCCCCCGATGCTCCGTCCATCTCACTTACCACTCGGCCAACGGACGGCTTATGTGCCACTACTGCGGCCACTCCCAGCCTTTGCCCCCCGCCTGTCCGTCCTGCGGCGGTACCCTGAACTTCATCGGGGCGGGCACCCAGAAGGTGGAGGAGGAGCTGACCGAGGCCCTGCCCGACCGGGAGGTGCTGCGGATGGACGCCGACTCTATTTCGGCCACCCACAGCCACGAGAAGCTGTTCGCCCGGTTTGAACGGGAGAACATCCCGGTGCTGCTGGGTACCCAGATGGTAGCCAAGGGCCTGGACTTTCCCAATGTGACCTTGGTGGGGGTCATCAATGCCGACCAGTCCCTGTATGTGGACGACTACCGGGCGGGGGAGCGCACCTTCTCTCTGCTCACCCAGGTGGTGGGAAGAGCGGGCCGGGGCGAGAAGGGGGGACGGGCTATCATCCAGACCTATACTCCCGACAACGACGTGATCCGCTGCGCAGCCCGCCAGGACTACGACGGCTTCTATCAGCAGGAGATCGCCCTGCGGCGGCTGCGGGGGTGCCCGCCCTTTCGGGATCTGTTTGTGCTCACCGCCTCCGGCAAGCTGGAGGCGGCAGTGCTGCGGACCTGTATGCGGCTGCGGCGTACCCTGGAGGGATGGATGAGGCTGCCCGCCTATCAGGGTTTGGAGGTCCAGCTGTTGGGCCCCGCCCCGGCCTCTATCGCCAAAATCAACGAGCGCTACCGCTACCGGCTCACCATGGCCTGCGCCAACACCAAGCCGGTGCGTGAACTGATCGCCGCCCTGCTGCGGGCGGCCCAGACCGATAAAGAAAACAAAGGGGTGTCGGTGACCGCCGACGTGAACCCACTGGATTAGGAGGAAGAACATTATGGCACTGCGTACCATTCTCACCGACGGCGATCCCGCCCTGCACAAGGCCTGCCGTCCCGTGACCCAGTTTGATGAAAAACTCCACGACCTGCTGGACGATATGAAGGAGACTCTGGCCCAGGCCAACGGCGCCGGACTGGCCGCTCCCCAGGTGGGCATCCTCCGCCGGGCGGTCATCGTGGTGGACGCCAACGACCAGATGCTGGAGCTGGTCAACCCGGAGATCATTGCCCGGGAAGGGGAGCAGGAGGGCTTTGAGGGCTGCCTGTCCGTCCCCGGCCGCTGGGGCGTGGTCAAGCGCCCCATGAAGGCCAAGGTGCGGGCTCAGGACCGCAACGGCAACTTCTTTGAGGTGGAGGGCGAGGAGATCGTGGCCCGCTGCTTCTGCCACGAACTGGACCACCTGGACGGCCACCTGTTTACCGAGCTGGCTGGCCGCCTGTACACCAGCGAGGAGCTGGAAGAGCTGATGGCGGAGGAGGACGAGGCATGAGAATCCTCTTTATGGGTACCCCCGATTTCGCGGTGCCCTCCCTGGAGGCCCTGATTCAGGCGGGCCACCAGATCTGCGGGGTGTTCACCCAGCCCGATAAGCCCAAGAACCGGGGCATGAAGCTCCAGCCTCCGCCGGTGAAGGAGTGCGCTCTGGCCCACAATATCCCGGTGCATCAGCCCACCAAGCTGCGGGATGGTACCGCCCTGGCCCTGATCCAGGAACTGGCCCCCGAGCTTATCGTGGTGGCCGCCTACGGCCGTATCCTGCCCGACGACATTCTGGCCGCGCCCCCCAAGGGCTGCATCAACGTCCACTCGTCCCTGCTGCCCGACTACCGGGGCGCCGCCCCCATCAACTGGGCGGTGCTCAACGGGGATAAGGAGACCGGCGTGACCATCATGCACATGGCCCACGACCTGGACGCCGGAGATATCATCTCCCAGGCATCCACCCCCATCGACCCCGATGAGACGGTGGTGACCCTCCACGACCGGCTGGCCGTGCTGGGGGCCCAGCTGCTGGTGGAGACGGTGGCCCAGATCGACGCCGGTACCGCCAAGCGCACCCCTCAGGACCATGACAAGGCCACCCTGGCCCCCATGCTGGGCCGGGAGCTGTCCCCCATGGACTTTGGCCGCACCGCCCGTCAGCTCCACGATCAGGTCCGGGGCCTGATCCCCTGGCCCGCCGCCGTAGCTACCTTGGGAGACAAGCGGTGTAAAGTATTTAAAACTGTCGTTTCTGAGGAGCACACCAACGCCGCTCCCGGCACTGTTCTGGCCGCCGGGAAGGAGGGCCTGGCAGTGGCCTGCGGGGAGGGCACCGTGCTGCGGCTGGAGGAGATCCAGCCTGACGGCGGCAAGCGCATGAAGGCTGCTGACTACCTGCGGGGCCATCCCATTGAGGTGGGAACCGTGCTGTCCCTGCCGGAGCAGGGGAAATGAATCTGATCTGGACCCTGGTGGTCACCGGCGCGGTGGCCGCCCTGGGTTTGTACCTGGTGCTGCGGTGGCTGGGGGTTGCCGGTCTGCCGGTGCCCCTGGCCGCCAAAGGACTTGCAGCCAAGGGCTATATGCCTGACAGCAGAGAATGTGTAAAGGTTTTTGCCGTTACATTTGGATTCCGTGTTTTGATCTTTCTGCTGGTGGGGTTGGCGGCCTGTCTCGCGCTTTATCCCGGCTCCGGGCCAGACGCCTTCCTGTGGATCTGGAAGCGCTGGGACGGCCTGCACTACGTCAATTTGGCGGAGCTGGGCTATTCCGGCTATGTGGAGGACGGGAAACATCTGTTTCTGGTGTTTTTCCCCCTGTATCCCTGGCTGATGCGGGTGATTTCCCTCATCACGGGCAATACTATGGCGGCGGGACTGCTGATCTCCTTTGTCTGCTACGGGGCGGGCTGCGTCTTACTCTATAAGCTGGCCGCCTTTGAGCTGGGCAGGGGAGCGGCAAAACGGACGGTGCTCTTTCTGTCGGTCTATCCCTACGCCTTCTTCTTCGGCGGCATCATGACGGAGAGCTTGTTCCTGCTCACCACCGCCGCGGGGCTGTGGTACATCCGCCGCCACCGCTGGTGGCTGGCGGGGGTATGGGGGCTGTTGGCCGCTATGACCCGGATGCACGGCGTCCTGCTCATTGGGGCCGCGGCTGCCGAGCTGGTGGAAGATATGGGCCGCTTTGATTGGAAAACCATTGCCCGCAGGCTGCCCGCCCTGCTGCTGCCTGCCGTGGGTACCCTGATCTATCTGACGCTCAACTGGTCTGTGACTGGCAACCCGTTTGCCTTTACAGTCATGCAGCAGCACTGGAGTCAGGGCTTCTGTCCCATTGCCGATACCCTGTGGTATGTGCTGCAAAACGCCCTGAGTTACCCTGCGGAGCTGGTGCGGTACCAGATTTGGATCCCCACCATTGTGCTCTTCCCGGTGTTCTTTGCCCTGCTGGTATGGGCACGGAACAAGTTCCGGGGTATGTACACCCTGTACGGCTTTGTCTACCTGGTGCTCAACTATTCTCTGTCCTGGCTGCTCAGCGCCGGACGCTATCTGTCCTGCGCCCTGCCCTTTTTCCTGTTTGCCGCCGCCCTCACGGAAGGGAGGCCCAAACTGACGGCGGCGATCACCGCCGCCATGGGGGCGGGATTCCTGCTCAATCTGTTCTGGTTCCTCACCGGGGGCCAGGTCATGTGACTGGAGGTCATTATGCCCTTTTTCTACTATTTCGACACCTATTACTGGATCATTTTGGTGCCCGCCATGCTCATCGCCCTGCTGGCCCAGATCAACGTGTCCTCGACCTTCAACCGCTATTCCCGCATTGCCAGCCGCCGGGGCCTCACCGGCGCTCAGGCTGCGGAGGAGGTGCTGAAGGCCCACGGGGTGTACGGGGTGCGTATCACCCAGGTGTCCGGTAAGCTCACTGACCACTACGACCCCCGGACCAATACCATCCGGCTGTCCGACGCGGTGTACGGCTCCACCAGCATCGCCTCGGTGGGGGTTGCCGCCCATGAGGCGGGCCACGCCGTTCAGTACGCCCAGGAGTACGGTCCCATCAAACTGAGAGGGGCCATCATCC
Organism: Clostridiales bacterium; assembly: GCA_022785125.1. Classification (GTDB taxonomy): domain Bacteria; phylum Bacillota; class Clostridia; order Oscillospirales; family Oscillospiraceae; genus Flavonifractor; species Flavonifractor porci. The sequence continues at coordinate 240,253 of JALFRA010000007.1, read as the reverse complement.
CGGTGTGCAATTTTAGTTCCCAGATATCCATCCTGCTCATCATTCTGGGCTTTGCCATGTATTCCCGGCCCCTGTTTGCCGTGGGTGTGGTGCTTTTCTCTGTGGCAACCTTCTTCCAGGTGGTCACTCTGCCCGTGGAGTTCAACGCCTCCCGCCGGGCCATCCAATCCTTGCAGGATACCCATATGCTGGACGACCAGGAGCTGCGGGGGGCCAAGAAGGTGCTGGGCGCCGCCGCCATGACCTATGTGGCCGCTCTGCTGGTGTCCATTGCCCAGCTGCTGCGCTATATCCTGGCTTTCAACAGCCGCCGGAGGGATTGATATATGACAGCCAGAGAAGCGGCCCTCCGGGCCCTGGTGGCCTGCGAACAGCAGGGCGCCTGGTCGGACGGCTTTTTGAAGAAAATCCTGCGTACCGCCGGACTGGACAGCCGGGACGCAGCGCTGACTACCCGGCTGTGCTTCGGCGTGCTCCAGAACAGGCTGCTGCTGGACCACTACCTGGGCAAGTTGTCCACGGTACGCCTGGAGAAGATGGAGCCCGCTGTCCGCAACAGTTTGCGGCTTGGGGCTTATCAATTGCTTTTCCTTGACAGAGTGCCCGACCATGCCGCTGTCAGCGAGGCGGTGGATCTGGCCCAGAAGGGCTCCAAGAACCCCCGGTCCGCCGGTCTGGTGAACGGTGTGCTCCGGTCTCTGGTGCGGCAGAAGGACAGCCTGGAGCCGCCGGAGGACCCGGCGGTGCGGTACAGCCATCCCCAGTGGCTGGCCGATCTCTTTACCCGCCGGTTGGGCAGGGAGGAGGCTGCCGCCCTCATGGCCGCCGACAATGGGGAGCCGCCCACCTGCGCCCAGGTAAACACCATCAAGGCCACGGTGGAAGAAGTGACCGATTCCCTCAGGGCGGAGGGGGTGGAGGTCCAGCCTCACCCCTGGCTGCCCGACTGCCTGCTGCTGTCTCATACCGGCAGTCTGGAGGAGTTGACCGCCTTCCAGGAGGGGCTCTTTTACATTCAGGATGCCGCCGCCAAGCTTGCGGTACTGGCCGCCGGGCCCAGAGAAGGGATGGATGTGCTGGACGCCTGCGCCGCCCCCGGCGGCAAGTCCTTTGCCGCCGCCATGGCCATGGGGGGTGAGGGAAAGGTGGTCTCCTGCGACATCCACCCACATAAGGTGGACCTGATCCGGGCGGGAGCCAAGCGGTTAGGCCTGGGTTGTATTGCGGCGGAGGTGTTGGACGGCAGGGAGTGTAAAGAAGAATTCCTTGACGGATTTGACCTGGTGCTGGCCGATGTGCCCTGCTCGGGACTTGGCATCATCCGCAAGAAGCCGGATATCCGCTATAAGGACCCCAAGCCTCTGGAGGGACTGCCCCGGGTGCAGAAGGCCATTCTGGACAACGTGTGCCGCTACGTCAAGCCGGGCGGTGCGCTGCTCTACGCCACCTGCACCCTGTTGGAGCGGGAGAATGAGGACGTAGTGCGGGCATTTTTAGACAGGCATAAAGACTTTACATTAGAGGGCTTTGAAGTGCCCGGCGACTTTGAGGGGGCCGGGGAGGGCATGGTGACCTGCTGGCCCCACCGCCACGGCACCGACGGCTTTTTCTTTGCCAAGCTGAGGAGGAAGGCATGACCGACATCAAATCCATGGATCTGGCGGAGATGACCGCCTATTTGAAGGAACTGGGGGAGCCCGCCTTCCGGGCCAAGCAGGTCTTTCAGTGGCTCCACCGGGGGGTGCGCTCCTTCGATGAGATGACCAACCTGTCCAAGGCTTTGCGGGAGAAACTGAAGGCAAGCTGTATCCTGTGCCCGCCGGAGGTGGAGCGCAAGCAGGTATCTGCGCTGGACGGCACCATCAAATACTTATGGCGGCTTTCCGACGGAAACTGCATTGAAACCGTTTTGATGCGCTACCATCATGGGAATACTGTGTGTATCTCCTCTCAGGTGGGCTGCCGCATGGGGTGCGCCTTCTGCGCCTCCACCCTGGGTGGCAAGGTGAGAGACTTGACCCCTGCTGAAATGCTGGACCAGGTACTCTTTACGCAGATCGATTCCGGCCACACCATCAGCAATATTGTGCTCATGGGCATCGGCGAACCCCTGGACAACTTTGACACAGTGCTGCGGTTTCTCTCCCTGGTCAACAGCCCCGACGGACTCAACATCGGGATGCGCCACATCTCCCTGTCCACCTGCGGCCTGGTCGAAAAAATTGACAAACTGGCCGAGCATCAGTTACAATTAACCCTATCGGTATCTCTCCATGCGCCCGACGACGAGACCCGCAGCAAGCTGATGCCGGTGAACAGAAGCGTGGGCGTGGAGAAGCTCTTTGACACCTGCCGCCGGTATTTTGAAAAGACCGGACGGCGGATCTCTTATGAGTACGCCATGGTGGACGGGGTGAACGATTCCGACTGGCAGGCGGACCTGCTGGCCAGTCACCTGAAGGGCACCCCGGGCCATGTGAACCTGATCCCCCTGAACCATGTGGCGGAGAGCCCTCTCAAGCCCAGCCGCCGGGTGGCCCAGTTCCAGAAGCGCCTGGAGTCCCACGGCGTCACTGCCACGGTACGGCGCAAGCTGGGCGGGGATATCGACGCCTCCTGTGGTCAGCTCCGCAGGAAGGCCATGCTGCATACCGATGATTGAGCTGCACTGGCTCCCAAAGCCAGGTCATTGTTTTTGCCGCAGGCCCGGGCAGCAGGGCCGGCCGGCTGGAAAAGAGGCTGATTCACTATGATCAAAGCGTGGGGCATCACTGATAAAGGTGTGGTGCGTACCCAGAATCAGGACGGGTATTACTTAGATGTGCCGTCGGAACACCTGGCTGTAGGCGTGGTGTGCGACGGTATGGGCGGCGCCAAGGCAGGCAATATCGCCAGCCTCATCGCCGTGGAGACCTTCGTGGATACCCTCCAGCACGCCCAGGGCGAGCCGGACACCCCGCCGCCCGCGGTGCTCTCCCGTGCGGCGGAGGAGGCCAACGGTGCGGTATACCGCCGGGCCACCTCCGACCCTGACTGCTTCGGCATGGGCACCACCATGGTGGCGGTGATGGTGGTGGAGAACACCGCCTACCTGCTGAACATCGGAGACAGCCGGGCCTACCACATCAACGAGGAGGGCATCACCCGGCTCACCCGGGACCACTCGGTGGTGGAGGACATGGTGGCTCGGGGAGACATCACCCCGGAGCAGGCACGCACCCATCCCCGAAAGAACCTGATCACCCGGGCTCTGGGCGCGGAGGAGCGCATCCGGGCCGACCTGTATGAGCGGGAGCTGGTCAGCGGGGACTACCTGCTGCTGTGCTCCGATGGCCTGAGCAACATTCTTTCTGACCAGGAGCTGCTCTACGAGGTCATCCACGGAGGCGATCCCGATGACTGCTGTCAGCGGCTGCGGGACATCACCATCTCAAGAGGAGCGCCGGACAACGTGACGGCGGTCCTCCTCCAGATCCTTTGAGAAGGGGGTAATGAACTATGGATCAGTACATAGGGAAATTACTCGACAACCGATATGAAATCCTGGAGCGCATCGGCATCGGCGGCATGGCCGTGGTGTACAAGGGCCGGGATCACCGGCTCAACCGGCTGGTGGCCATCAAGATCCTGAAGGAGGAGCTGGCCTCCGACGCCGAGTTCCGCCGCCGCTTCCACGATGAGTCCCAGGCCGTTGCCATGCTGTCCCATCCCAATATCATGGCGGTGTATGACGTGTCCCACACGCCCGAACTGGACTATATCGTCATGGAGCTGCTGGACGGCATCACCCTCAAGCAGTATATGCAGAAGAAGGGGGGCAAGCTGGCCTGGCGGGAGGCCCTGCACTTCATCACCCAGATCATGAAGGCCCTGTCCCACGCCCACGGCCGGGGCATCATCCACCGGGACATCAAGCCCCACAATGTGATGGTGCTGCGGGACGGCTCCCTGAAGGTGGCCGACTTTGGCATCGCCCGGCTCACCTCCTCGGCTCAGGCCACCCTGACCCAGGAGGCCCTGGGCTCGGTCCACTATATCTCGCCCGAGCAGGCTCGGGGCAGCCACATCGACGCCCGCAGCGATATTTACTCCGCCGGCGTGGTACTCTATGAGATGGTGACCGGCCGCCTGCCCTATGAGGGGGATTCTCCGGTGGCGGTGGCCATCCAGCACATCAATTCCATCCCGCTGTCTCCCCGGGAGATCGATCCGGAGATCCCCGAGGCACTGGAAGCCATCACCATGAAGGCCATGGCCTCCGACGTGAACCAGCGGTATATCTCCGCCGACGCCATGCTGGCCGATCTGGAGGAGTTCCGCAAGAATCCCTCCATCAACTTTGACTACACTCCGGCGGACCTGCTGGTCACCGAGGGGGATGAACCCACCCAGGTGCTGGGTGCCAACACCCCCAGCAATGTGCGGGCTCAGCCCGCCCACGCTGACCGCTATGAGGAGGATACCTGGACCCGGTCCAGAGGTCCCCGGCGGGAGGAGGACCCCCGCGCCCGTACCAAAAACAAGCGGTACGAGGATGACTATGAGGAGGTCCGGGGCGGCGGCAGCCGCCTGCCCATCTTCCTGGCCATCGGTGCGGTGGCTCTGTTCCTGGTGGGCATGGGCGTGTTCCTGTGGTTCTCCTTCTTTAACGGTTTGGGCGGCGGCGGTTCCACCCAGTATAATGTGCCCAAGCTCACCGGCATGACAGTGGAGGAGGCCGAGCAGCACTCCGGCGTGGTGGAGGCTGGCTTCCATATCGTAGTCGGTAATACGGTGAACAGCAGTCTGCCCGCAGGCCAAATCGTATCTCAGGACCCGGAGGGTGGCCGCAACGCCCAGGCGGGGGCTACCATCACCGTGGACCTGAGCAATGGCAGCGACTCCGACGAGCTGAAGAAGGGCGTTATGCCCAACCTGGTGGACCGGGACAAGCGGATTGCCATCAGTGAGCTCAATGCCCTGGGCTACAGCGAGGAAAAGGGCAGCCTGGTGATCCAGGAAGAGGCCAGCGAGGACGTGACCAAGGATTACGTCATTTCCACCGACCCCAAGGCTGACGCCAGTCTGGAGGGCGTGGACAAGGTCACTCTGGTGGTGAGCACCGGCCCGAAGGAGGAACCGGTCACCGTCATCAACTTTGTGACCATGACGGAGCAGGATGCCCGGGAGGCCGCCGACAAGCTGGGTCTGGTGGTTTCCGTGGAAGAGGTATATGACGACTCTGTGGAGGCCGGCCGGGTATGCTGGCAGAGCATTGACCCCAAGACCGAGGTGGAGAAGGGCCAGGCCATCCGTCTGCGGGTGAGCAAGGGGCCTGATCCCTCCGCCGGTGAGCCTACCACCGAGCCCACCCCGTCCCCCAATGAATCCACTCCGCCCACCGATCAGCCCACCCAGTCCCCCAGCGGTGAGCTCAAGTCCCTGCCCATCAACGTGAACCTGCCCCAGGATCGGGAGACGGTGACGGTGGTGGTGACCGTGAATGGTCAGGAGCAGTACCGGGACACCCTGCCCACCGTCCAGCAGCTGGTGGTGGTCACCCTGAAGGGCAGCGGGGAACAGACCGTGAGCATCTACTTCGATGGGGAGCTGAGCTCCACCAAGTCCTATAATTTCGGCTGATATGGAAGGGATCATCTTAAAAGCCCTCAGCGGCTTCTACTATGTGGACGACGGCTCCGGCAGGCTCACCGCCTGCCGGGGTCGCGGCAAATTCCGCCACCAGAAGGTGAGCCCCCTGGTGGGGGACCGGGTGGAGTTTACCCCCCTGGAGGGGGAGAGCGGCATTCTGGACGCCATTCTGCCCCGGAAAAATGAGTTCCAGCGCCCGGCGGTGGCCAACATCGACCAGCTGGTGGTGGTGGCCTCCGGGGCCATTCCGGTCACCGACCCCTTCCTCATTGACCGGGTGGTGTCCATCGCCGAGGGGCGGGACTGCGAAAGCATCATCATCCTCAACAAGTGCGACCTGGACGGGGCGGACAGCCTGTACAACACCTACACCAGGGCGGGCTTTACCACCCTGCGGGTGAGCGCCGAGACGGGGGAAGGCATTGACACCCTTGCTGCTGCAATCGCAGGAAAGGTTTCTGCCTTTACAGGAAACTCCGGCGTGGGCAAGTCCTCCATTCTCAACGCCCTCCAGCCCGACTTCCGTATTCGGGTGGGGGAGGTGTCCGATAAGCTGGGCCGTGGCCGCCATACCACCCGCCATGTGGAGCTGTTCCGGCTGGACAACGGGGCCATCGTGGCCGACACCCCCGGCTTCTCCTCCTTCGATACCGAGGAGATGGAGCTGCGGCGGCCGGAGGAACTGCAATACACCTTCCGGGAGTTCGCCCCCTATCTGGACCAGTGCCGGTTCACCGGCTGCGCCCATGTAAAGGAAAAAGGCTGTGCAGTGCTTGCGGCGGTGAAAGCGGGGGAGATCCCGGCCAGCCGTCACCAGAGCTATGTGCGGCTGTACCAGCAGGCAAAGGAAGTGCCGGAATGGCAGAGAAAATAACCAAACAGGCCCTCATCGTCGGCGCAGCCCCCTGCGCCGACCTGGCTTTTCTGGAGGATTATCTGGAGGGGGAGGACTGGACGGTGATCTGCGCCGACGGCGGGCTGCAAACCGCCCTGGCCGCCGGGCTGAAACCGGACTACCTGATTGGGGACTGGGACTCCGGCGGCGGCCCGGCCGGGAACGTGCCCTATGCCACCCTGCCGGTGGAGAAGGACTTCACCGACCTCCAGGCGGCGGCCCACTGGGCTCTGGAGCAGGGCTGCAAGGAGCTGCTGCTGTGCGGCTGCACCGGCGGGCGGCTGGACCACACCGCTTCCAATCTGGTGCTGCTGGAGTGGATCGCCCACCGGGGCGGCAAAGTCGTCATGGCCGACGGGGACAACGAGGTGCGTTTTCTGGAGAACGGCGCCCTTACGCTGGAAGATACGCCCCACTACCACTATCTGTCCATCATTTCCCTGGACAAGATTGTAAAGGGTGTTACCTTGCGGGGAGTCAAGTATCCTCTGGAAGGAGCGGAACTCACCCGTGGGGACACCCTGACCGTCAGCAACGAGCCCGCCGCACCGGTGATGGAGATCGGGGTGGAGGAGGGGGCGGTGCTGGTGATCCGCAGCCAGCGGGAACCGTAAAAGCATACCGAATACCCCACAGGGGGCGGCAAAAGCCGCCCTCTATTTTGTTGTCCGCCTCTGGGGCATGAACACAACCGCTTTCCTGTGCGTATACTGGGACAGAACCAGTGAAGGGAGGCGGCTGTTTTGACGTTGGAGGGCAAGAAGGCCCTTGCCGCGGCGGCGCTGTGCGGCGCGGGCGCGGTGCTGCTGTTTCGTCCGGGCACTCTGGCGGTCTTTGTGGCCGGGGCCTGGCTGGGCCGCCGGGGCTTTGGCTGGCTCAAACGATATTGGCTTGACAGGGAGGCATAAGGTATGAAGATCGTGGTAGTGAAGTCCCCCAAAGCCCTCAGCAGCCTGCTGAGGCTGGTATTCGGCATCAAAAAATCCGACCTGGCGCCGGAAAGCCGGTCATAGCCGGACCCCCTTGTACATATATTGCCCTAGCAGCAATCAGTCTGGGCAATGGCCCGTACAAGGAGTGGAACGCTATGGAACTGGAACTGGAACGGACGGCGCTGGACGGATTTCGCGGGGTGCTGGACGCCGCCGTGGCGCAGGAGGAGACGGTAGAGAGCATCGTACCCGACGCCTGCCCGGACCTGCTGGAGGTCTGCGATACCGAGGGAGTGGTGTGCCTCCATAGGAAGGAGGCCATGGAGGGCCGGGTGGAGCTGTCCGGCACCATCCACGCCCTGCTGCTGTGCCAGCCCGACGGGGAGGTGGGTCTGCGGAGGCTGGAGGTGGATCTGCCCTTCACCTGCACTGCTGATTCCCCCGACATCACCCCCGGCTGCAAGGTGGTGGCCCAGCCCCGGCTGCGGGGGGCGGACGCCCGGCTGGTCAACCCCCGGAAGGTGCTGGTACGGGCTGATTTGGTGGTGGACGTTCAGGTATTCTCCCCGGTGACCGACTGGGCCCCTGCCTCGGTGCTCGACCCGGAGCAGGCGGGGGTGGAGCAGCTCAGTCAGAACTGTAACACTTGTGTAACAGTATGTGTACAGGAAAAACCCTTCCCATTTAGCGATGAGCTGACCCTGCCTGGCAGCCGCCCGGAGGCGGAGGCCCTGCTGAAGTGGCGGGTGTCCCTGGAGTGCGGGGAGGCCAAGGTCATCGGCAGCAAGCTGATTTTCAAGGGCTCCGCCCGGCTCCAGGTGCTCTACCGCTGTGCCGACGGCGGGCTGAGCACCGGGGAGTTTGAGCTGCCCATCTCCCAGCTGATGGAGGTGAGCGGCGCTGGGGAGGAGGCCATGTGTCAGGTGGGGCTGATCCTCACTGATCTGAGCTGTGAGCTGGACGACGGGGACGGGCGCACCATCAGCGTATCCATGGGCCTGCTGGCCCAGGCGGTGATCCGGGAGGAGCGGAGCCTCACCCTGCTCACCGACGTGTACTCCACCCTCTATCAGCTGGACAACGAGACCCGCACCATGGACCTGAGCCGGGTGGCCGACCGTGGAGAGCGGGAGGTGGCTGTCCGGGAGCTGCTGGAGACCGGCGTGGCTCCTCAGGATGTGCTGGACGCCTATGTGACCATGGGAGACGTGACCCAGAGCCGGGAGGGGGAGCGGGTATCCCTCACCGTTCAGGCCAATGTACATCTGCTCTGCCGCACCGAGTCGGGGGAGACGGCGGCTGTCACCCGCACCATCCCGGTATCCTGCCCGGTGGAGCTGCCCGAGGGGGCCCGGTGCTCCTGCCGGTGCGCCTGTACCGCTCCGGTATATGGGGCGCCCGCCTCCGGGGGCGCGGAGGTCCGGTTCCCGGTGCGATTTGCCTGGCTGGCTCTCACCGGCAGCAAGGCTGCCGCCGTCAGCGCCGTGTCCTTCGATGAGAATGCCCCCATTGACCACGCCGGTCAGCCCTCCATCGTGCTGCGGATGGTGAGCGGGGGAGAGCGGCTGTGGGACATCGCCAAGGCCTACGGCACCACCGCCCGGGACGTGATGCAGGCCAATGCCCTGGAAGAGGAGGAGCTGCCCGACGGACAGCTGCTGCTCATCCCCAGAAAACGATAAGCCGGGAAAATGGCCGCCATTTGGCGGCCATTTTCATGGGGAGGCGGCCGGAAGCAGGCGTAGGGGCGGGGTTCATCCCCGCCCGCCGTCTGCCGCCCGGGTCACGCGGGCGACTATAAAGGTCGCCCCTACGGAGTTGACGTTGATTTCCTCTTGCATTTTGCGCTTGGTTTTGTTATATTAGTAATTGCTTAATTACTTAATTATCAGGAGGACGATCTATGGCGTCAAAGCGTTATGCCGCTGTGGGGAAGCACTGTGTATCCTGCGGCTGCTGTGTGAAGGTGTGTCCCTTGTCGGCCATTTCCATCTGGCGGGGCGTGACTGCCCGGGTGGACTGGGAAAAGTGCGTGGGCTGCGGCAAGTGTGCCAAAGAGTGCCCGGCGGGCACCATTGAACTGCGGGACCGGGAGGTGGGCGCATGAACCAGAAAAAGCACTGGTACGACTATCTGTGGATCGTCACCCCCATCTATCTGGGACTGGGGTTCTTCAATATCCTCTTTGCCTGGCTGGGCATGATCTTCTTCTGTCTGCCCCTGCTCATCGCCATCTTCGGCGGCAGCAAGCTGTACTGCAACCGCTACTGCGACAGGGGCCAGTTCCTGTCCCTGCTGGGTGGGCGGCTAAAGCTGTCCCGGAACAAGCCCACTCCCCGGTGGATGCGGACCAAAGCATTCCGGTACGGCTTTCTCATCTTTTTCTTCCTCATGTTCTTCCAGATGCTCTTTACCACCTACCTGGTAGGGGTGGGCGCCAAAGACATTGGAGCGTTCGTCAAGCTGTTCTGGACCTTCCAGGTGCCTTGGCACTGGGCCTATCACGGTACCCTTTTTGCCCCCTGGGTGGCCCAGTTCGCTTTCGGGTTCTACTCCATCATGCTCACCTCTACCCTCATCGGCCTCATTGTCATGGTATTGTTTAAGCCCCGGACCTGGTGCGTATTCTGCCCCATGGGCACCATGACCCAGCTGATCTGCACCCTGCGTGCGGGCAAGGCTCCGGCGGAAGGCTGCGCCTCCTGCTCCGGCTGCCGGAGGTGAGCATATGGACGAACAACTGCGGGAAAAGGCCCAAACCATCGCTTCGCTGATGGCCCAGATGGCCAACGAGAATCGGCTGCTCATCCTGTGCGCTCTGCTGGACGGACCTAAAACCGTAGGGGAGCTGGGGGAGAGCGTGCCCAACATCACCGGCCCCGCCCTGTCCCAGCACCTGCACAAGCTGAAGGATGGGGGACTGGTCCAGGGGGAGAAGCACGGACAGTTCGTCACCTATTCCATCAAAGACAGCCGCCTTCAGGCCCTGATGGCAGTGCTGAAAGAACAATATTGCGCCCAATGAACAGACAGCGCGTCCCATTTAGTGTGGGACGCGCTGTCTGTTCTCCTAATTCCTGGTTCTCATATGGGAAAAATTTTGTCAAAATACCATAATTCCTATTGACATACAGTGTTTACTGTGTTAGGATTGCCTCACAAATAATGATTCTTATTATTGATTTAAAATAAAGACAAGGAGGACGACACCATGCTGTTCAAGACCACGGAGCAACACGAGGCCCTGCGGGCCCAGATCCGGGCCTTCGCCGAGGCGGAGGTGAAACCCCAGGCATTCCTGATGGACAAGGAGAATCTGTTCCCCGATGAGGCCATCAAAAAGCTGGGGAAGCTGGGGCTGATGGGCATCCCTTATCCCAAGGAGTACGGCGGCGCAGGATTGGACGCCCTGAGTTACGCCATTGCGGTAGAGGAGCTGTCCCGGGTGGACGGCGGCACCGGCGTTATCCTGTCGGCCCATGTGTCCCTGGGCTCCTGGCCCATCTTCGCCTACGGCACCGAGGAGCAGAAGCAGAAGTATCTGGTGCCTCTGGCCAAGGGTGAGAAGATCGGCGCTTTCGGCCTCACCGAGCCCAATGCCGGTTCCGACGCCGGCGGCACCGAGACCACCGCTGTGGACAAGGGGGACCACTGGCTCCTCAACGGCGGAAAGATCTTCATCACCAACGCTCCTAAAGCGGACACCTATGTAGTCTTTGCGGTGACCACCCCCGACATCGGCACCCGGGGCATTTCCGCCTTCATCGTGGAGAAGGGCTGGGAGGGCTTCACCTTCGGCGATCACTACGACAAGATGGGCATTCGTTCCTCCTCCACCGCCGAGCTGATCTTCAACGATGTGAAGGTGCCCAAGGAGAACCTGCTGGGCAAGGAGGGCCAGGGCTTCAAGATCGCCATGTCCACCCTGGACGGCGGGCGCATCGGCATCGCGGCTCAGGCCCTGGGCATCGCCCAGGGGGCCTATGAGGCCGCCGTGGAGTACGCCAAGGAGCGGGTCCAGTTCGGCAAGCCCATCGGCTTCAACCAGTCCATCGGCTTCAAGCTGGCCGACATGGCCACCAAACTCCGCTGCGCCCGGCTGCTGGTCTACTCTGCCGCCGACCTGAAGGAACATCATGAGCCCTACGGCACCGAGTCCGCCATGGCCAAGATGTATGCCTCCGACATTGCCCTGGAGGTCACCAACGACGCCGTCCAGATCTTCGGCGGCACCGGTTTCCTCAAGGGTATGGACGTGGAGCGGATGTACCGGGACGCCAAGATCACCACCATCTACGAGGGCACCAACGAGATCCAGCGGGTGGTCATCTCCGCCGCCATCATGGGCAAGCCCCCCAAGAGCGAGGGTGGCTCCTCCAGCCGGCCCAAGAAGCCCGCGCCCGTCACCGGCGTGCGCAAGCGCATCCTGCTGAAGGAGGGGAGTGCCGCCGACCAGGTCAATGCTCTGGTGGAGCACCTGAAGAAGGACGGCCATGACTTTACCGTGGGCATCCCCATGGATACTCCCATCAGCCAGGCCGAGCGTGTGGTATCCGCCGGTCAGGGCATCGGGGACAAGAAGAACATGAAGCTCATTGAGAACCTGGCCCGCGCCGCCGGCGCCGCCATTGGCTCCTCCCGCCCGGTGGCCGAGACCCTGAAGTATGTGCCCCTGGACCGGTATGTGGGTATGTCCGGCCAGAAGTTCAAGGGCAACCTGTACATCGCCTGCGGCATCTCCGGCGCCATCCAGCACCTGAAGGGCATCAAGGACGCCTCCACCATCGTGGCCATCAACAAGAACGGCAACGCCCCCATCTTCAAGAACTGCGACTACGGCATTGTGGGCGATGTCAACGAGATCCTGCCCCTGCTGGCCGCCGCCCTGGACACCGGGGAGAAGCAGCCCGCGCCTCCCATGGTGAAGATGAAGCGCCCTGCGCCTCCCAAGCCCGAGCCCATCGGCAAGCGGTACGTCTGCGGCGGCTGCGGCTACGAGTACGTGCCCGAGCTGGGCGACCCCGACGCCGAGGTGGCTCCCGGCACCCTGTTTGAAAACCTGCCCGAGGAGTGGGTGTGCCCCGAGTGCGCGGAAAAGAAAGACATGTTCATTGAAGCCTGAGTAAGAAGGAGGGAATACCATGTATTGTGTCCGCAATGTGACGGAAGATCTGTACTGGGTGGGGGCCAACGACCACCGGCTCCACCTGTTTGAAAACATCCATCCCATTCCCCGGGGCGTCAGCTACAACGCCTATCTGCTGCTGGACGAAAAGACCGTCCTCTTCGACACCGTGGACTGGTCCGCCTGCCGCCAGCTGCTGGAGAACGTGGAGCATCTGCTGGGGGAGCGGCCCCTGGACTACCTGGTCATCAACCACATGGAGCCTGACCACGGAGCCTCCATCGAGGAGATCCTGCTGCGCTGGCCCGATGTGAAGGTGATCTCCACCGAGAAGTCCTTCCTCTTCATGCGCCAGTTCGGCTTCCAGATCGACGGCCATGAGCTCATCGAGGTGAAGGAGGGGGACACCCAGACCTTCGGCAAGCACACCGTCACCTTCGTGGCCGCCCCCATGGTCCACTGGCCCGAGGCCATGGTCACCTTCGACACCACCAACGGCGTGCTCTTTTCCGCCGACGCCTTCGGTTCCTTCGGCGCCCTGGATGGCAAGCTGTTCGCCGACGAGGTCAACTTTGACCGGGACTGGATCGACGACGCCCGCCGTTACCTCACCAACATCGTGGGCAAGTACGGCCCCCACATCCAGCTGCTGCTGAAGAAGGCCGGCGGCATTCTGGACCAGATCAAGTACATCTGCCCCCTCCATGGTCCCGTATGGCGGAAGGACCTGGGCTACTTCATCGACAAGTACGACAAGTGGAGCCGCTACGAGCCGGAGGAGAAGGGCGTCATGATCGCCTACGCCTCCATGTACGGCAACACCGAGGCCGCCGCCCAGGCCCTGGCCGCCAGGCTGTGCGAGAAGGGCGTCACCAACGTGTGGGTGTACGACGTGTCCAACACCCATGTGTCCTACCTGGTCAGCGAGTCCTTCCGGCTGAGCCACATCGTGCTGGCCAGCGTCACCTATAACCTGGGCATCTACCCCGTGATGCACGACTATCTCATGCACCTGAAGGGGCTCAACCTCCAGAACCGCACCTTCGCCATCGTGGAAAACGGTTCCTGGGCCCCCAAATCCGGCGACCTGATGCAGAAGTTCGTGGATGAGGAGCTGAAGAACATGACCGTTCTCAATGACCGGCTGTCCATCGCCTCCGCCCTCCTGGCCGACAAGGCCGCTGAACTGGAAGCCCTGGCCGACGCCATTGTGGAGTCCATGCAGTAAGCCCTAGCGGGCGCTCTCACAAAATTTGTGGGAGCGCCCGCTTTTTTGTCACGAACTGGAGGAGTTTACAATTAACTGCGTTGACAAAGCGTTTCTTTTGTGCAACTATTTGTTTAGGACCGGAAACATCCGGAATCCGTTGGAGAGAAGGGAGGCCATTTTTCCGCGACCCCGTACCACAATCACAAAATAAGGAGATGTGTACGACCATGAAAAAGTCCTTTCGCATCCTGTCCGCGGCGCTGGCGGGCACTGTGCTGCTGAGCACCAGCGCGCTGGCCTGCACCGGCGTCTATGTGGGCAAGGACGTCAGCGATCAGGGGACCTATCTCATCGCCCGCAGCGAGGATCAGGGCCAGGGCGACTACAACAAGATGTTCCGGGTGCAGCCCCGGGTGGAGAACGTGCCCGGCCGCTGCATCGAGGACACCGCCACCGGCTTCAAGATCCCTCTGCCGGATACCACCTACAAGTACACCTATGTGCCTGACTACACCCGGGGCGACGACGGTATGTACCCCGGCTCCTGCACCAATGAGTACGGCGTGAGCATTTCCGCCACCGTGTCCACCTCCACCTGCGAGGCCTGGGAGAAGGCCGACCCCTTCGTGGAGCCCGGCCTGCGTGAGGCCATTCTGGCCGCTTCCGTGGCCGCCGTGTCCACCAACGCCCGTGAGGCCGTGGACGTGCTGCTGGGCTATGTGGACCAGTACGGCTCCGAAGAGGGCAACACCGTCATGATCACCGACCAGAAGGAAGCCTGGATCGTGGAGATCTACGGCGGCCATCAGTACTGCGCCATGAAGATGCCCGACGACAAGGTGGCGGTCTTCGGCAACCAGAACATGATCGGCCTGGTGGACCCCAAGGCCACCCCCGAGGATGGCTACATCTACTCCGACGGCCTGTTTGCCCTCATTGACCAGCTGGGTCTGGCGGTGAAGGAGGGGGAGCTCTACCATCTGGCCAAGAGCGTCACCAACAATACCCGCGAGGACTACAACAATATGCGTAACTGGATGGGCATGAAGATCCTGGCCCCCTCCCAGGTGGGCGAGTACGACACCAACACCTTCTATCCGCTGTTCTACAGCCCCGATGAGAAGGTGAATGTCCTCACCGTCATGGACATCTACCGCAGCCGCTATGAGGACACCCCCCTGGATGTGACCCTGCCCGGCCAGGAGGAGAATCGTGTCATCGGCACCGAGCGCTCCTCCCAGATCCATATCCTCCAGACCTTCCCCGAGTGGCCCGCCCACTGCTCCTCCATCGACTGGCTGGCCCTGGGCAACGCCGAGCACTCCGTGTTCATTCCCTTCTTCTCCGGCATCACCGACACCGCCGATGCCTACAAGGTGGACGGGGACACCTATGATCCCGCCGGTGCTTTCTGGATGTTCAAGCGCATCTGCACCATCGCCGAGCAGGACCGTACCCTGTACGGCCAGGGCGTGAAGGACTTCTGGAAGCTGCAGGAGGGCCTGATGTACCAGACCATGCTGGAGCAGACCCCCATCGTCATGGCCAAGTACCAGGAGAGCCGGGCCGCCGGCGACGCCTACGTCACCCAGCTGGGCATTGACATGGCCGAGCATGAGATGAAGCTGTCCGATAACCTGTACGCCAAGCTGCTCACCACCATGATGCACAACACCGGCCTGGCCTCCGGCAAGACTCCCACAACCTTCCTGGCCGACGTGCCGGTGCGTGAGGTGGCCGAGGCCAAGGGCTATACCGTCACCTGGAACGGCGCCGACAGCACCGTCACCCTCACCAAGGGCACCACCACCTACACTCTCACCCTGGAGAGCTACACCTGCAAGGTGGCGGGCGGCGACGACATCGAGCTGACCCACTACTGCTATGCCAAGGACGGCCTGACCTACGTCCCCATGGATTTCGCCAACCAGCTGTAATCCAGGTTTCTGCCAAAAGAGCGCGCTTCGGCGCGCTCTTTTGCTGTCTGCACGGCGGACCCGCCTCCAGGCATATTCCACGGCTTATCCCCATACCTATGTAGAGAAAACGCCGGCTTAACATGGCCGAAGGAGGAATTGCCAGTGGAACAACGCAAGCTCTATGAGGATATCGCCCTGCGGACCGAGGGGGATATCTATATCGGCGTGGTGGGGCCGGTGCGGACTGGAAAATCCACGTTCATCAAGCGGTTCATGGAGACCATGGTCATCCCGGGCATCGAGAACGTCTACCGCCGGGAGCGGGCCAAGGATGAGCTGCCCCAGAGCGGCTCGGGCCGCACCATCATGACCGCCGAACCAAAATTCGTCCCCGAGGAGGCGGTGGAGGTCACCATGGACAGCGGGGCCACCTTCAAGGTACGGCTCATCGACTGCGTGGGCTATCTGGTGCCCGGGGCGGTGGGCTCCCTGGAGGACGATGTGCCCCGGATGGTGACCACACCCTGGTTCCCCGAGCCCATCCCCATGACGGAGGCCGCCGAGATCGGCACCCGGAAGGTCATTGCCGAGCATTCCACCATCGGCATTGTGCTCACCACCGACGGCACCGTCACCGACATTCCACGGGAGGACTACCTGGAGGCGGAGGAGCGGGTCATCACCGAGCTGAAGGAGCTGGGCAAGCCCTTCCTGGTGGTGCTCAACTCCGCCCAGCCCCGGTCGGAGCGGGCCCAGGCCATCCGGGCGGACATCGCCTCCCGGTACGACGTGACCTGCGTGTGCGTCAACTGCCTGGAGCTGGAGGAGGAGGCGGTGACCGGCATCATCAAGGGGGTGCTGTACGAGTTCCCGGTGAAGGAGCTGGACCTGTTCCTGCCCCCCTGGGTGGATGCCCTGCCCTGGGACCACCCTATCAAACACGGCCTGTACGCCGCTATCCGGGAGAGCGCCAAGGGGATGCGCCGCATCCGGGACGTGGAGAGCACGGTAGCCGCCATGGGGGAGTGCGACACGGTGAGCCGTGCCCAGGTCACCACCATGAATCTGGGCACCGGTCTGGCCGCTGCCGACCTGGAACTGCCCCGGAGCCTGTTCTACGATACCCTGTCCCAGCAGTCCGGCTTCACCATCCACGACGACGGGGACCTGCTGGAACTTTTGAGCCGCCTGTCCCGGATCAAGGCCGAGTATGACAAGGTGGCGGGCGCTTTGGAGGAGGTACGGACCACCGGCTACGGCATTGTGGTGCCCGGCACCGACGAGCTGGTGCTGGAGGAGCCGGAGATCGTCCGGCAGGGAGGCCGGTACGGGGTACGCCTCAAGGCCTCGGCCCCCTCCATCCATATGATCCGGGCCGACATCGAGACCGAAGTCTCTCCCATCGTGGGCAACGAGAAGCAGAGCGAGGAGATGGTCAACTTCCTGCTTCAGGAATTCGAGGGGGACACCAAGGCCATCTGGCAGTCCAACATCTTCGGCAAGTCCTTCCACGAGCTGGTCAGCGAGGACCTCAACGGCAAGCTCAAGCGGATGCCGGAGGACGCCCGCTCGAAATTACAGGAGACCCTCCAGCGCATCATCAACGAGGGCTCCGGCGGGCTGATCTGTATCATTCTGTAAGAAAAAGCAGGAGGATGGGCGGTATGTCTTGCTTTGAATTGGAAAATGTTGTATCATAACAGCCAGAGAGGACCCAGAAAGAGAAAAAGGGGAGATACCAATGAAACGACGTACCATGTGTGTGGTAGCTGCCATGCTGGTGTGCCTGGTGGCGCTGGCGGGCTGCTCCGGCGGTGACGGCCTTGTGGGAAATATCTACACCTATGACCATGTGTCCATAGAGCTGCCGGAGGGCTATGAGGTGGACGAGAGCGGTTCCTTCCCCATCATCTACTGCCCTGACTACCCGGAGCGGACCGACAATATCAACATCCTAAAAAGCGGAGCGGATAGCATTGGTAACTACGATGCCGACAGGATCGACAACTATTACAGCACCTCCTTCAACGGTTACAATGGGATGCGGTCCTTTGAGAAAACCAAGGTGGACGGTGTTGACGCCATCATCTGCTCCTATGACGTCGATCTGAACGGAGTGGAGATGGTGGGTACCCAGTATTATCTGTTCGGCAAAAACTTTACGGATGTGATCACCTTTACCAGCGTCTCCGGCGACTATGACAACGACTTTGAAGACATTGCCCAGTCCATCGCCGTGCATTGAGTACAACAGAAAAACCGCTGCAATCCCATAAGGATTGCAGCGGTTTTTTGCGTCTTTGGTTCAGTGTTCCATACCCATGAGGATCTTCTCTGCGGTGATAGGCAGGGAGCGCACCCGCACGCCGGTGGCGTTGTATACCGCCTGGGCGATAGCGGGGGAGGGGGTGTTGATGACCACCTCGCCGATGGATTTGGCGCCGAAGGGGCCGTTGGGCTCGTAGCTCTCCTCAAACTCCACCCGGATCTCCGGCAGGTCGGTGCGGCTGGGGATCTTGTAGGTCATGAAGGTGGAGTTGACCATCTGGCCCTTGGGGTCGTAGTTGATGTCCTCCAGCAGGGCCATGCCGATGCCCTGGGCGATGCCACCCTCGGCCTGGACCCGGGCCAGGTTCTTGTTGATGACGGTGCCGCAGTCCACCACGCCTACATAGTCCACAACCTTGGTCTCGCCGGTCTCCAGATCCACCTCCACCTCGGCAAAGCCCGCCATGAAGGGCGGGGGAGAGGTGGGGCTGCAGTGGCTGGCGCTGGCGGTGAGCCACTGGGTGCCCTCGCCCACCACCAGGTCCTGGGCCAGCTTGTCCAGGGTGATGGAGGTCTCGGGATTGGTGCGGTCGTACACCTTGTTCCCGTCAAACTCCGCCCGCTCGGGGTGGATGTTCAGGCGGCGGGCCCCCTCGGCGGCGATCTTCTCGTTGAGCTCGGTGCAGGCCTTCACCACAGCCATGCCGGTGACGTAGGTGGTGCTGGAGGCGTAGGAGCCGGTATCGAAGGGGGAGTGGTCGGTATCCACCCCGTCCACGGTGATGCGATCCATGGGGCAGTTGAGAATCTCAGCGGCCATCTGTGCCAGGATGGTGTCGCAGCCGGTACCCATGTCGGTGGCGCCGATCATCAGGGTGTAGTAGCCGTCGTCGTTGAGCTTGATGGTCACCGACGCGGTGTCGATGGCAGAGATGCCGGAGCCCTGCATGGTCACCGCCATGCCCACGCCCCGGACACGGTGGTCGTCCACCTTGACGCAGGGGTATTTCTCCTTCCAGCCGATCATCTCCATGCCCCGCTCCATGCACTGGGGCAGCTTGCAGCTGGTGAGGGGCTCGTTGTAGTAGGCGGCCATGGTTTCCCCCATATGGGGCAGGTTCATAAGCCGCAGCCGGGCGGGGTCCATGTTCAGCTTCTCCGCCAGCTCGTTCATGGCGGACTCCATGGCAAAGCAGCCCTGGGTGGCGCCGTAACCGCGGAAGGCGCCGGCGGCCATGGTGTTGGTGTACACCACGTCCCAGGAGAAGCGGAAGGCGGCCTGCCGGGCGTAGAGGGGGATGCTCTTGTGGCCCACCAGTCCGATGGTGGTGGAGGCGTGCTCGCCGTAGGCGCCGGCGTTGGACAGGGCGTGCATATCCACCGCCTTGATGGTGCCGTCCTTCATGGCGCCCACTTTGACGTGGACCCGCATCTGGTGGCGGCTGTTGGAGGCCTGGAAGGACTCCTTCCGGGTGTACACGATCTTGGCGGGCTTGCCGGTACGCAGGGTGACCAGGGCGGGGAAGAGCTCGCTGACCAGGGTCTGCTTGGCCCCGAAGCCGCCGCCGATGCGGGGCTTCACCACCCGCACCATGTTCTTGGGCAGGCCCAGAGCATGGGCGATGGTGCGGCGGCAGTGGAAGGGCACCTGGGTGGAGGACACCACGTTGAGCCGCCGGTTGTGGTCCAGATAGGTGTAGGTGCGGAAGGTCTCCATCATGGCCTGGGCGTTGGCCTTGGTGTAGTAGGTACCCTCCACCACCACGTCGCAGGCGGCCATGGCGGCATCCACGTCGCCGTCAGAATCGCAGCCGCTGGACACCAGGTTGCGCTTCTGGTCGCCGCCGATGTCGAAGTGATGGAAGTAGTCCTCCTCCGAATGGACGATAATGGGGTTGTCCAGAGCGGTCTCAAAGTCCAGCACCGGCTCCAGAATGTCATACTTCACCTGGATCATGCCCATGGCCTTGGCCACGCAATCCTTGTCCCGGCCGGCCACGATGGCCACCGGGTCGCCCACATAGCGGACGGTGCGCTCCAGGATGTAGCGGTCGTAGGGGGAGGGCTCCGGGTAGGACTGGCCGGCCAGGGTGTAGCGGATCTGGGGCACGTCCTCCCAGGTCAGGATGCAGGAAATGCCAGGCACCCGGCTGGCGGCATCCTTGCGGATGGACTTGATGCGGGCGTGGGCGTGGGGGCTGCGGAGCACCTGCACCACCAGGCAGTCACGGGGCACCATGTCCTCGGTGTACACGCCCTTGCCGCCGGTGAGGGCGGCGCCGTCCAGCTTGGGGATGGCCTGATTGACGAATTTCAGATTCATGCCTGACCCTCCTTCTCCCAGGGCTTGTCACGGAGCCAGGCCCGCAGGGCACGGGTCTGTCCGGCGTAGCCGGAGCAGCGGCACAGGTTGCCCGCCAGATAGCCCGCGATCTCCTCCTCGGTGGGATCGGTGAGCTCACGGCGCATGGCCAGTACCGCCATGATGAAGCCGGGGCTGCAATAGCCGCACTGCTCGGCGCCCTGGGCGGTCATATAACGGCCGAAGGAGGCGGCCTCCTCCTTCACGCCCTCCAGAGTGGTGACATGGAGGCCATCGGCCCGGGCGGCGGGGTAGGAGCAGGACAGCACCGGCTTGCCCTCCACCCACACGGTACACAGGCCGCAGTTGCTGGTGTCGCAGCCGCGCTTCACGCTGACGTAGCCGTACTTGCGCAGAAACTCCAGCAGCATCATATCGTTGGGGATGTGCTTGTTGTACAGCATCCCGTTGACGGTGATCTTGACTTTCATCCCTTGTTCTCCTCCATGCACTGCTCTGCCGCCCGGCGCACCAGCACGGCGGCCAGCTTCTTCCGGTAGTCCGCCCCGGCCCGCAGGTCGGCGCCGTAGGTCAGCTCCTCAGCGGCGGCCTGTCCGGCGGCTGCGGCCCCCTTGCCCTCGTTGAGGCAGGCGGCGGCGCTTTCGCACCGCACCGCCCGGGCGGGACGGGCGCCCACCGACACGGTCCACTGGCCGTTGAGGCAGCTTACCGCCGCGGCCAGGGTGGGGAAGTCGGTGGTGGAGCGGCGGACGCTCTGGTAGGCGGCCCGGCGGCCGTCATCCTTAATGCGTACCTTCAGCAGGATATCGTCGAAGGCGATGGGGGAGGCCATGAACTCCGCCAGGGGGAGCTCGCCGCCACGATGGAGCACCACAGTGGCGTCCAGCGCCAGCAGGGCGCAGGTCAGGTCGGAGAAGCCGAACCGGGAGAACACGGAGCCTCCCACAGTGGCGCAGTTGCGGAAGGGCACGCCCACGATGTGGGATACACAGTCTCCCAGGATGCCGTCAAAGCGGGAGGTGACGGCGGGGTGGGTCTCCAACTGATGGAGGGTGACCGAGGCCCCCAGCTCCAGCCAGCCGTCCTTCACCTCGATCTGGTCCAGGCCCAGCCGGGTCAGGTCAATGGCGCGGCCAATGCGGCGGCGGCCCATTTTCAGCCAGCAGCAGCCACCCAGGATAACGCTGGTCCGGGTGTCCCGCTGGAGCAGCTCGTCGGCTTCCTCCAAAGTCTCGGGGAACACGTAGCTCTTGATGGTGAACAAATCCAATTCCTCCCCATAAATCGGGTTTTTTCGTGTTTCATAGACAGTCTATTATACCGGCTTCTGCCAGAAATGTACAGGGGAAATCATGAAAAATTCAGGGTTCACATTCCATCCCGCAAAAAGCCCTCCAGCCCCCGGCGGTCTGTCAGCTTCAGGCTCTTGTAGCCCGTCTTGATCCAGCCCTTTTTGTCGAACTCGCCCAGCACCCGGCTTACCGTCACCCGGCTCACCCCCACGGAGGAGCCGATCTCCTCATGGGTGCAGCGCACCGTATCTTCCGGCCAGGGCAGGATGGAAAGCAGGTGGCGGGCAATGCGCTTGTCCGCCTGGAGAAAGTCCCCGTCCACATGGCCGGACAGCATCCGCACACGGCGGGCCAGGTCCTCCAGCATGGCGATGGCCAGGTCGGGGTGGGCGGCAAAGACCTGCTCCAGCCGCCGCCGGTTCACCGCCACCAGCTGGCAGCGGGTCACCGCCATGGCGGAGGACACCCGGGGCTGGCCGTCAAAGAAGGCGGCCTCGCCCATCAGCTCGCCGGCGTGGGGGAGGGTGAGGATACGTTCCTCCCCCTCGGGGGAGCTGATGAAGCACTTGGCGGTGCCCGATACAATATAATAAAAGCATTCCGCCCGGGTGTCCTGGAGATAGACCAGCTCTCCCGGCTCCTTGTGCAGGATGGGCTGGCCGTCGGCCAGGGGCGTCCAGATGTTGCGCAGCATGGCGGTTTCCTCCTTTCGGGCGGACGGGGACAAGCCCTGCCCTTACAGTAAGATTGTAGCATGGTTTACATTCTTCTGGCAAGGGGGTATGGTATGCTGATACCAACAAGAAATAAGGAGGCGCCCTCGTATGGGAATGACCATGACCCAAAAGATCCTGGCCCGCCACGCCGGACTGGACCAGGTGGTACCCGGCCAGCTGGTGGAGGCCAAGCTGGACCTGGTGCTGGGCAACGACATCACCGCGCCCGTCGCCATCACCGAGTTCCGCAAGGCGGGACTGACTCAGGTATTTGATAAGGATAAAATCGCCCTGGTGCTGGACCACTCCACCCCCTGCAAGGACATCAAGTCCGCCCAGCTGTGCGCCCAGGCCCGGGAATTTGCCAGGGAATTCAACATCACCCACTTCTATGACGTGGGCTGCATGGGTGTGGAGCACGCCCTGCTGCCCGAAAAGGGCCTCACCGCCCCCGGTGAGTGCATGATCGGCGCCGACTCCCACACCTGTACCTACGGCGCGGTGGGTATGTTTTCCACCGGCGTGGGCTCCACCGATATGGCCGCCGGCATGGCCACCGGCCTTGCCTGGTTCAAGGTGCCCGCCGCCATCAAGGTCACCCTCACCGGTAAGTTCCAGCCCTATGTGTCCGGTAAGGACGTGATCCTCCACCTGATCGGCATGATCGGCGTGGACGGCGCCCTGTACAAGTCCCTGGAGTTTGCCGGGGAAGGGGTAGGGGAGCTGTCCATGGACGACCGCTTCACCATCGCCAACATGGCCATCGAGGCGGGCGCCAAGAACGGCATCTTCCCAGTGGACGACAAGACCCGTGCCTACCTGAAGGGCCGGGTCACCCGTGAGTGGGAAGCGGTGGAGGCCGACCCCGACGCCGAGTACGAGCAGGAGATCGTCATTGACCTGAACACCCTCCAGCCCACGGTGGCCCTGCCCCATCTGCCCTCCAACACCCGCACCATCGACCAGGTGGAGGGCACCCACATCGACCAGGTGGTCATCGGCTCCTGCACCAACGGCCGTCTGGACGACCTGCGGCAGGCCGCGGCGGTGCTCAAGGGCCGCAAGGTGGCCGACGGGGTGCGCTGCATCGTCATCCCCGCCACCCAGCAGATCACCCTGGACGCCATGGCCGAGGGCCTGATCCAGACCTTCATCGAGGCGGGCTGCGCCGTGTCCACCCCCACCTGCGGCCCCTGCCTGGGCGGCCACATGGGCGTGCTCTCCGACAACGAGCGGGCCATCTCCACCACCAACCGCAACTTCGTGGGCCGCATGGGCCCCGTGTCCTCCGAGATCATTCTGGCCAACCCTGCCGTGGCCGCCGCTTCCGCGGTGGCGGGCTGCGTAGCCGATCCCCGGAAGCTGTAAGGAGGTTTTCAGGCATGAAAGTATATAAGTACGGCGACAACGTGGATACCGACGTGATCATTCCCGCCCGGTACCTCAACGCCCCCGACGAAAAATCCCTGGCCTCCCACTGCATGGAGGACATCGACGCCAGCTTCGCCTCCACTGTGGAGCAGGGCGACATCATTGTGGCCGGGGCCAACTTTGGCTGCGGCTCCTCCCGGGAGCACGCGCCCCTGTCCATCAAGGCCTGCGGCGTGAAGTGCGTCATCGCCCCCTCCTTTGCCCGCATCTTCTACCGCAACGCCATCAACATCGGCCTGCCCATCATGGAGAGCCCCGAGGCCGCCGCCGCCATCCAGGCGGGGGACACCGTCAGCGTGGACTTCGCCACCGGCACCATCACCGACGAGACTCAGGGCAAGACCTGGCAGGCCGCCCCCTTCCCGGCCTTCGTGGACAACATCATCCAGGCCGGCGGACTGCTCAACTCCCTGAAAGCGCGAGGTGTGGCGAAATGAATTACAAAATTGCTTTGATCCGGGGCGACGGCATCGGCCCCGAGGTAGTGGGCGAGGCCGTCAAGGTGCTGGAGGCCGTGGGCAAACGTTTCGGCCACAGCTTTACCTATGAGGACGTGCTGCTGGGCGGCTGCGCCACCGACGCGGTGGGGAAGAGCTACCCCGACGGCACCGCCGAGAAGTGCAAAGCCTGCGACGCCGTGCTGCTGGGCGCTGTGGGCGGCCCCAAGTGGGGCTCCGACAAGCCCGCCGAGCAGCGGCCCGAGACCGCTCTGCTGGCCATCCGCAAGGACCTGGGCCTGTACGCCAACCTGCGCCCCGCCGCCCTGCGGCCCGCTATGGCCGACGCCTGCCCCCTGAAGAAGGAGACCACCGAGAAGGGCATTGACCTGATGATGGTCCGGGAACTCACCGGCGGCATCTACTTCGGCCAGCGGGAGAAGTACCAGACCGAGGATCGTGGCATGGAAGCCGCCGACCGGATGGCTTACTCCGAGCAGGAAATCGAGCGCATCGGCCGCCGGGCCTTCGAGCTGGCCCGGCTCCGCCGGAAGAAGGTGTCCAGCGTGGACAAGGCCAACGTGCTGGAGACCTCCCGGCTGTGGCGGAGCGTCATGCACCGGCTGGCGGAGGAGTATTCCGACGTGCAGTACGAGGACGTGCTGGTGGACAACTGCGCCATGCAGCTGGTCCGGGACCCCGGCCAGTTCGACGTGGTGGTCACCGAGAATATGTTCGGCGACATCCTGTCCGACGAGGCCTCCATGGTCACCGGCTCCATCGGCCTGCTGCCCTCCGCCTCCATCGGCGACACCGCCCCCGGCCTCTACGAGCCCATCCACGGCTCCGCCCCCGACATCGCCGGCCAGGACAAGGCCAATCCCATCGCCACCATCCTGTCGGTGGCCATGATGTTCCGCTACTCCTTCCGCCTGGCCGCCGAGGCCGACGCGGTGGAAGCCGCCGTGGACGCGGTGCTGGCCGAGGGCTGGCGCACCGCCGACATCGCCGAGCCGGGTGTCACCCCCATCGGCACCAGGCAGATGGGCGATCTCATCTGCGCCAAAATCTGACGAAAACAGGGAAGAGGCGGCAGTGCCGCCTCTTCTTTTTCCCGGCATACAAAAAGGAGCCGTACCCGTGGTGGGAACGGCTCCTTTTTAGTGTTTTACTTACATCTCGGTGGTAAGGACCTTCTTCAGGCGGGCAAAGCGGGGCAGGGAGTGCTCCTTGGGGCCGTTGGCCTCGCCCTGGATGAGAGGCAGGACGTAGTCGATGAACGCCTGATTGACGCCGTTGCCGGCCTCGTTAATCCACTCGCGGGGCACCTTCTTCTCGAAGTTGGCCACGATGTCCAGGGGCTGCAGTACGGTCTCGCACTTGTAGCCGCCGTCGCGGGTACACTGGAAGGCCACCATCTTGTCGGTGGTGCCGGCCACAGCGGCCTCCACGGCGGTCTTACCCGCCAGGAAGGCCTCGTCGATGTCGGTCTTGGAGCCCACGTGAGAGCCGCAGCGCTGCAGCAGGGACAGCTCGATGCCGCGCACCTTGGCGCCGGTCTTGTTCTTGATGATGTCGGCCAGCTTAACGGCCAGGCCGCCCAGCTGCGCGTGGCCGAAGCCATCGGTGGCGGAGGTCTCGGCCTCGGAGACGAAGCGGCCGTCGGCGTAGTGGATGCCCTCGGACACGGCAACCATGCACTTGCCGGTCTTGTTGTAGATGTCGGTCACGTCCTTGACGAACTGGTCCATGTCGAAGTCGGTCTCGGGCAGGTAGACCAGGTCGGGGCCGCAGCCGGCCACGGAAGCCAGGGCGGCGGAGCCGGCCAGCCAGCCGGCGTGACGGCCCATGATCTCAATGACGGTGACCATGCCGGTGTCATAGACATGGGCGTCCTGCCACACCTCGGCGCAGGAGGTGGCGATATACTTGGCGGCGGAAGCGAAGCCGGGGCAGTGGTCGGTGCCGTTCAGGTCGTTGTCGATGGTCTTGGGCACGCCCATGATGCGGCATTCATAGCCCACCTTCTGCATATACTTGGAGATCTTGTTGCAGGTATCCATGGAGTCGTTGCCGCCGTTATAGAAGAAGTAGCGCACGTCGTACTTCTGGAAGATCTGAAGGATACGCTTGTAATCAGTATCGTCCTTGTCGGGGTCGGCCAGCTTATAGCGGCAGGAGCCCAGAGCGGAGGAGGGGGTGTACTTGAGCAGATCCAGCTCGGCGGCGTCCTCCTGGCCCATATCGTACAGCTTGTCGTCCAGCACGCCCTTGATGCCGTGGGCGGCGCCCAGCACTCGGGTGATGCAGTCGGTGTCCAGGGCGGTGCGGATCACGCCCAGAGCGCTGGCGTTGATGACGGCGGTGGGGCCGCCGGACTGGCCGATGATGCAAGCGCCTCTCAGTTCACTCATGAAAGTTGCCTCCTGTTGAATGAAAAATTTTTTACAAATTTAGATTTTGCGGGAATATCATACCACGTCCTCTTGAAATTATCAAGGAGACCTGTTAAAATCATGGTGCATCAAGAAAAGGAGATGACAACTATGCCTCTCGTAACTACCAAGGAAATGTTCCAGAAGGCCTACAACGGCGGCTACGCCATCGGCGCCTTCAATGTCAATAACATGGAGATTGTCCAGGGCATCACCGAAGCTGCCAAGGAAGTCAACGCTCCCCTGATCCTTCAGGTGTCCAAGGGCGCCCGCGCCTACGCCAACCACACCTACCTGGTCAAGCTGGTGGAGGCCGCCATCATCGAGACCGGTCTGCCCATCTGCCTGCACCTGGACCACGGCGACAGCTTCGAGACCTGCAAGAGCTGCATCGACGGCGGCTTTACCTCCGTCATGATCGACGCCTCTTCCAAGCCTTTCGCCGAGAATATTGAGATCACCAAGAAGGTGGTGGAGTACGCCCACGATCACGGCGTCGTCGTCGAGGCCGAGCTGGGCGCGCTGGCCGGCGTGGAGGACGAGGTCCAGGTTTCCGCCGAGGACTCCCACTACACCCGCCCCGAGGAGGTGGAGGAGTTCGTGGCCAAGACCGGCTGTGACTCCCTGGCCATCGCCATCGGCACCAGCCACGGCGCTTACAAGTTCACCGCCGCTCAGTGCACCCGCAATGAGAAGGGCGAACTGGTTCCCCCGCCCCTGCGCTTCGACATCCTGGACGAGGTCGTACGCCGTCTGCCCGGCTTCCCCATCGTACTCCATGGCTCCTCTTCCGTGCCTCAGGAGTTCGTGAAGATGGTCAACGAGAATGGCGGTAAGATGCCCGACGCTGTGGGTATCCCCGAGGAGCAGCTGCGTCAGGCCGCCCGGGGCGCTGTGTGTAAGATCAACATCGACTCCGACCTGCGCCTGGCCATGACCGGCACCATCCGTCAGTTCTTCCACGAGCATCCTGACAAGTTCGATCCTCGTGAGTACCTGAAGCCCGCCCGTGCCGCCATCAAGGAGCTGGTGAAGCACAAGCTCATCAACGTCCTGGGCTGCGACGGCAAGGCCTGATCCAATCACGCATCCAAAAAGGAGAGGGGAGACCCTCTCCTTTTTTTGCGCCCTGACCCGCTGCCGCATAGAATGGCGGGAAGGGAGAGAACTGTTATGTGGGAGCCTGTTCCATACGACCGCCGTGCCGCCGTGCGCTACGCCCACCGCTGGGCCTTTGGCCGCAACCCGGCCTATTACGACTATGAGGAGGTGGGGGGCGACTGCACCAGCTTCGCTTCCCAGTGCCTGTATGCCGGCATTGGGGTGATGGACTACACCCCGGACTATGGCTGGTACTACCTGGACGCCAACAACAAGGCCCCGGCCTGGACCGGAGTGGAGTTTCTCTACCGCTACCTGACCCAGATCCAGGTCCGCCCCGGCCCCTATGCCGTGGAAACCGGTCTGGACCTGCTGCTGCCGGGGGATCTGGTCCAGTTCAGCCCCCAGGGGGACGTGTTTACCCATACCGCCGTGGTGGTCCAGGTAGGGGCACGGCCCACCCTGCGCAATACCCTGGTGGCCGCCCACTCCTACGACGTGGACCGGAAGCCTTTGAGCAATTATGCCTTCCGGGATATCCGGTACCTCCATGTGCTGGGGGGCTGGCGGGAGACATAGGGCGTTTCATCGAGACGCAAAGAGGCGGACGGCCATATGGCCGTCCGCCTTTTCTCATTGGGGTCAATCCCCCAGGATCAGACCGGAGTCCTCCAGATAGAGCCGCCGGAAGAAGGAGACGGTCTGGCCGTTTTCGTCGGCGCAGGTGCCCGCCAGCACCACGCAGCCCTCCAGGGGATCGGCGGCGGCGGTGTCCAGACTGCGGAAGGCGGGCCAGTGCTCCTTTAAAAAGTCCGCATAGGTGACGGTGTAGATGGTCCCGTCCCGGCGGAAGAAGAGCTGCTTGTCGGTGATCAGCTCGCAGTCCCCGTCCCCGTTCAGGTCCACCATGCTGACATTTCCCCGGAGAGTGCTCTCTGCCCGCAGGAAGCGGACCAGACCCTCCTCCTGGTTCCAGCGGTACAGGTCGATGGTCCAGTTGACCTCCTTGGAGTCATTGCTCCAGCCCGCCAGCAGGCCCTGGTAGCCCAGCAGGGCGGGGAAGTCGTCCAGCCACCGGTTGCCGGACACGACCCCCAGGGGGAGACGGTCAAAGGAGGGCACCACGTCATCGTTCTCCAGGGTGATCCGGGGAACACAGGTGCCGTCCTTCAGGGTGTAGAGGCCGAAGTAGAACGGGTCGTCGAACTTGGCGCCGAACCGAATGGACTCCCTCCAAGGCTCGGGCTGGGGGTCGCTGAGCTCTTCATACACCGTCAGCTCCTCCAGTGGAACGGCGACAGGTTCCCCGGTCCCGGCGGCAGGCTGGTCCACCGTGAGGGTGTCCCCGCTGAAGGTGAGGGTACGCAGGAAGGAGGTGATCGTGCCGGTTTCATCCTCCGTCGTGCCGGAAAGCAGGATACAGCTGCCTCTGGCGGACAGTCTGGCCCCCTCCAGAGTGCGGAAGGCGGGCCAGCGCTGGGTCAGCAGGTCGGCGTAGTTCACGGCGTAGAGGGTATCCTCCCACTGGAGCAGGAGCTGCCGGTCGGTGATCAGCTCCTCCTTCCCGTCCCCGTTCAGGTCCTGGGTCAGCAGCTGACCGCCGGCGCTGCCGTAGGTCTCCGCCAGCAGGGAACGGTTTCCTTCCTCGTCCACGGCAAACAGGTCGTAGAACCATTCATCCTGCCGCTCCGACGGCACGCCGGGATAGGAGGTGATGAAACCGTCGGTGCCCATCAGGTCCAGGTAGTAAAACAGCTGGTAGGTCTCCTGCAGCCCATCCATGCTGCCGGACTGCTTGCGCTGTAGGAAGAGCATGGCGCCGGCGTTCTCGCTTCTGGGACCCTCCCGCATGGTCCAGGGTGGGGTTTCGCCGCGCTCAACATAGGAGTCCAGGTCGAAGTGCTGCTCGATGGTGGGATTTTGGGGCACGGCAGGGGCGGAGTAGGGGGACAGGTCGGAAAGGGACAGGGTGAAGATCCCGTCCTCATATACGGCGGTCCGGGGTCCGGAGAAGGTACAGGCCGCCGCCAGACCTGCCAGCACCACCGCCGCCAGCACGGCGGCCAGGATGGGACGCTTCTGGTGGGCGATGCGGGTGATGCGGTCCTTCATCTGCCGCTTGCCGGAGGTCATGGTGGTGGCGGCCAGCAGAGGATTGGTCGGTTTGCCCCGCACCGGCACCAGGGCCAGCAACGTGCGGCCATAGGCCAGCCGCCCGCTGTGGTCCAGCGCCGCCATGGCCCCCTCGTCACAGGCCAGCTCGCAGTCGGCGCGGGACAGGATCGCCGCCGCCCACACCAGGGGGTGGAACCAGTAGACGGTGAGACACACGCACCGCAGCAGGGCCCACAGGGAGTCCAGATGCTTGGCGTGGGTGCGCTCATGGAGGAGCACATAGTCCAGACGGTCCGACTGGACGGCGGCGGGGGTCAGGTAAATGGCGGGCCGCACCAGTCCCACCAGACAGGGGGAGGAGAGCCGGTCGCTGAGATACACCGGCAGGGGACAGCCCTCCGCCCGGAAGGGGACCCGGCTCTTTCGCAGCCTCCGCCGGAACCGCAGGTTGGCAAGGAGGAAGAAGGCGGCCATAGCGGCCATACCCACCTTCCACACCACGTCCAGCACCTGGGCCAGGGAGACGGTGGGGGCGGGGAGGGCGGCGCTGCTCTCTCCGGCGGTGGGGATGTTCTGGATCACCTGGGTCTGGGTGTTGTCCGGAATCGGTTCGGCGGCTGGTTGGGTGGGGACCTCCACCGGCCGCTCCAGTACGGCGGTGAGCTGCTGCCCGGCCTGCCGGCTCACATCCAGCACCGAAACAACGGGCAGGGCGGGCAGCTGCACCGGCACCAGCAGCCGCACCAGCACCAGCGCCCACAGGGCGTACTGCACCCGGCGGGGGATGGCGGTGCGGAAGAGAAACCGGAACAGGATCAGGGCTAAAATCAGCACCGACGCGGTGAGGACCACTTCTTTCATGACGACTCCTCCTTTGCCTGCTCCAGAATGGCGGAGAGCTGGTCAATGTCCTCCTGGGTCAAAGCCCGGCTGTCCACCAGGGCGCTCATCATCAGCCCCAGGCTGCCGCCGTATACCTTGTCCAGAAAGTGGCGGGTGGCGGTCTCCTCCGCCTGCTGGCGGGGGAGCAGGGGGGTGTACTCCTTGGCCCGGCCCTCCTCATGGTGGGTCACCGCTCCCTTGGCCTCCAGCCGGGAGAGCATGGTGATGATGGTATGCTTGGACCAGCCGGTCTCCCCCTCCAGCGCGTGGGTCAGCTGGGTGATGGTGGCCGGACCGTCCTCCCACAGGCGGTCCATCAGCTTCCATTCGCCGTCGGACAGGTGGATCTTCATAGGGCATCCCTCCATTGGTGTACAGTTGTCTACCTCTTCTGATTGGAGCATAGCACAATGGTAGACAGTTGTCAACCAAAACCACTGAAACTTTTCCGGCCTCTGCTGTGATATGATAGACGAAAGCGCTTTCCACTTCCCGAAGGAGTGACCCTATGAGAGAGACGACCATCATCAGACAGCTGCGGGCGGGAGACCCGGCGGGGCTGGAGAAGCTGATGGACGCCTATCTGCCCTATGTCTCCGCGGTGGTGTGGCATATTCTGGGCCGCGCCATGCCGCCGGAGGACGGGGAAGAAGTGGTGTCCGACGTGTTTCTGGCCGCCTGGGACCAGGCGGAGGACCTGCGGCCCGGTCAGATCAAGGTATGGCTGGCCGCCGTGGCCCGGCACAAGGCCCGCAACAGGCTGCGTCAGGTGGGGCGGACCCTGCCCCTGGAGGGGGAGGCCCTGGAGATTCCCGGTCAGGCCGACCCGGCGGATCAGCTGGCCCGGGCGGAGGAGGGGCGGCTGGTGCGGGCGGCGGTGGACGCCCTGCCCGATCAGGAGCGGGAGATCTTTCTCCGCTATTACTACTACGCCCAGACCATGCCGGAGATCGCCCGCCGGATGGATCTGAACCTGTCCACCGTCAAGACCAAGCTGCGGCGGGGACGAATGAAGCTGAAGGAACAGTTGACGAGGGAGGGATATGTA
This sequence comes from Clostridiales bacterium, assembly GCA_022785125.1. GTDB lineage: Bacteria > Bacillota > Clostridia > Oscillospirales > Oscillospiraceae > Flavonifractor > Flavonifractor porci. The sequence goes on along the minus strand of JALFRA010000007.1, from coordinate 208,493 downwards.
CATGAAGGGTGACTGGTTCGACCTGCTGGAGGACTACCGGCCCCAGCCCCTGGACCTGGACGAAGAAACCCCCTATTCCTCGTCCCGGATCAGGGAGATGACCATGAAACGCATGACAAACAAAAAGACCAAACCGCACCGGCTGCCGGTGCGGCTGCTGACGGCGGCCGCCGTGGCGGCGGCCCTCACCGTGTCCGCCCTGGCGGTAAGCCGCGTCCTGGGGGCGGGGGAGATGTTCCGGGACTACTTTGCCGACGACGCCCAGCCCCTCACCTCCGCCCAGCTGGAGGCGGCGGACCAGATGGGGACCGCCCTGGGGACGGGGGTCACCAGCAACGGAGCCACCATCACCCCGGTGGCCATCCTGGCGGACCGGCAATTCTGCTATCTGCGCCTGCATATCCAGGCCCCGGAGGGGGTGGTTCTGCCCGACTACACCGAGGAGGAGGGCTGCTATCAGCTGTTTAGCCCAGAACAGGAGCACTTCCTCTCCCTGACGGCGGCTGACGGCGCCAGGCTGGACTACACCTCCTCCCTGGACGTGCTGCCTGACGACGACCCCACCGACAACGAAAAGGACCTGGTGCTGTGGCTGGCCTCCCACCCGGACGGCACCGTCTTCAGCGGCGGCCAGCCCCTGATGCTTACCCTCCACGGGCTGTGGCTCCAGACGCCGGACAAGGACTATACCTCCATCTTTGAGGGCGACTTCCCTCTGAACCTGGGGACGCCGGATCAGGGGCCCAGCCTGGAGCTGGACGTAGCCGGGCTGACCTGGACCGACGAAACCTACGGCTTTACCATTACCCTGGAGGAAATGACCCTCACCCCCCTGAGCCTTACCGCCCGCTATACCGCCACCCAGCCCAACGACCCCAGGGTGGAGCCGGGTGCGGGACCTCTGGAAGTGGTGCTCAAGGACGGGAGGGCCGTCACCGCTCTGAAAGGGAGCGCGCCCGACGGGAACGGCTGCGCGGTGCAGGTCTTTGACGCCCCCCTGGATCTGGAACAGGTGGCCTGTGTCCGGTGGGGCGGCTATCAGATCCAGCTGCCCGTCCGCTGACGGCAAAAGCGGAGCTGCCGCGGTATGCGGCGGCTCCGCTTTGCGTTTTGTCCGCCGATCCCTTTCAAAAACCGGAAATGGAGCGCCTTACCGCACCAGGAAGTTTTTCTTGTGGCGGCAGGCTTTTTATTGTATACTATATAAAGTTGATTTTACAAAAAAGAGGTTTTTGGCATGGATCACGCTCGCTATGAAAGTCCCCTCTCCTCCCGCTACGCCAGTGACCGGATGCAGTATATCTTCTCCCCGGACAAGAAGTTTACCACCTGGCGGCGGCTGTGGGTGGCCCTGGCCCGGGCCGAGATGGAGTTGGGCCTGCCGGTGACCGCCCAGCAGGTAGAGGAGCTGGAGGCTCATATCACCGACATCGACTACGACAAGGCCGCCCAGTACGAAAAGAAGCTGCGCCACGACGTGATGGCCCACGTCCACACCTACGGCGACGCCTGCCCCAAGGCCATGCCCATCATCCACCTGGGGGCCACCAGCTGCTATGTGGGGGACAACACCGACGTGATCCTCATGCGGGAGGGCCTGTGCCTCGTCCGGGACGAGATCGTGCGGGTGCTGGACAAGCTGGCCGCCTTTGCCCGGCGGTACAAGGCCCTGCCCACCCTGGGCTTTACCCACTTCCAGCCCGCCCAACTGGTCACCGTGGGCAAGCGGGCCACCCTGTGGATGAACGAGCTGCTGCTGGACCTCAGTGACGTGGAGTACCGCATCGCCTCTCTGAAGCTGCTGGGGTGCAAGGGCACCACCGGCACCCAGGCCTCCTTCCTGGAGCTCTTCGACGGCGACCATGAGAAATGCCGTCAGCTGGACCGCAGGATCGCCGCCGAGATGGGCTTTGAGGCCACTGTGCCGGTATCGGGGCAGACCTACTCCCGCAAGACGGATTATCAGGTGCTCTCCACCCTGTCCTCCATCGCCCAGAGTGCCAGCAAATTCGCCACCGACCTGCGGCTGCTGTGCCACCTGAAGGAGGTGGAGGAGCCCTTTGAGAAGAGCCAGATCGGCTCCTCCGCCATGCCCTACAAGCGCAATCCCATGCGCTGTGAGCGCATCTGCGCCCTGGCCCGCTATGTGATGGCCGACGCGGTCAACCCCGCCATCACCGCCGCCGGCCAGTGGTTTGAGCGCACCCTGGACGACTCGGCCAACAAGCGCCTTTCCGTGCCCGAGGCCTTCCTGGCGGTGGACGCCATCCTCAACATCTGGGCCAACGTGGCCGACGGCCTGGTGGTCCATGAGAAGGTCATTGAGAAGCACGTTCTGGAGGAGCTGCCCTTCATGGCCAGCGAGAACATCCTGATGGACGCCGTCAAGAAGGGGGGCAACCGGCAGGACCTCCACGAGCGCATCCGCGTGCTCAGCCAGCAGGCGGGGGCCAACGTGAAGGACCTGGGCCTGCCCAACAACCTGATCGACCTCATCGCCGCGGACCCGGCCTTCGACCTGCTCAGCCGGGAGGAGCTCACCGCCCATCTGGAGCCGGGCCGCTACATCGGCCGCTGCCCGGAGCAGGTGGAGGAGTTCCTGACGGAGGCGGTGGAGCCGGTCTTTCAGCGCTATCCCCACGCTCTGGAGGGCAAGACCGCGGAGCTGAAGGTATAAACCAAGGGATCACGGGAAAAACAAGGAGGAAATTGTGATGGAAAAGGCAGTTCGGCGCATTGGCGTATTTACCAGCGGCGGTGACGCCCCCGGCATGAACGCGGCCATCCGTTCGGTGGTTCGTACCGCCGTCCATATGGGTATTGAGTGTATCGGCATCCGCCGTGGCTATCACGGCCTGATCAACGGCGATTTTATCCCCCTGGACTTCGACAGCGTCAGCGGTCTGTCCCGCCGGGGCGGCACCATGCTCTACTCCGCCCGCAGCGAGGACTTTAAGTCCGAGGTGGGCCGGGAGCGGGCCGCCGCCACCTGCAAGCTGCTGGGGCTGGACGCCCTGGTGGGCATCGGCGGCGACGGCACCTTCCGGGGCCTGCTCACCCTGGCCGACAAGGGCCTGAGCGTCATCGGCATCCCCGGCACCATCGACAACGACATCGCCTGCTCTACTTACACCATCGGTTTTGACACCGCCTGCAACACCGCCCTGGAGTCCATCGACAAGCTGCGGGACACCATGCAGTCCCACGAGCGCTGCTCCGTGGTGGAGGTCATGGGCCGTCACGCCGGCCATGTGGCCCTCAACGTGGGCGTGGCCTGCGGCGCCACCGCCGTGGTGGTGCCCGAGCAGGTGGTCAACTACGAGGAGGACCTGATCGAGCCCATCCGCCGGGCCCGGCTGGCTGGCCGCACCCACTTCATGATCATCGTGGCCGAGGGCGTGAAGGGCGGCGCCTACGACATCGCCCAGCACATCCACGAGGCCACCGCCCTGGACACCCGGGTGACCATCCTGGGCCACGTCCAGCGGGGCGGCGCGCCCTCCCTCCGGGACCGGGTGGCGGCCACCTACATGGGTTATGAGGCCGTGCGGCTGCTGGCCGAGGGCAAGAGCTGCCGGGTGGTGGCCATGGACGGCGAGTCCTATGTGGACTACGACATCCACGAGGCCCTGCAGATGAAGAAGGGTCTGGATCAGCAGACCTACACCGTCATGCGCGCCCTCACCGGCGTGCAGTAAGCCAAGCCACACAAACGGAGAGCGGAGCCCGGCTCCGCTCTCCGCCTTTTTAGAAGGGGGGACCGCCATGATCCTGGCGCTGTGCGTGGACGACAAAAACGGCATGGCCTTCAACGGCCGCCGACAGAGCATGGACCGGCTGCTGCGGGCCGATTTACTGACGGCGGCGGGGGAGGGGCCCCTGTGGGTCAGCCCCTACACCGCCAAACAGTTCGCCCCCGCCCCTGCAAACCTGCGCCCGGCGGAGGACTTTCTGCTCCGGGCGGGAGCGGGGGAGGTCTGCTTTGCCGAGTTTCCCCCTCTGGCCCAGGTGCTGGACAGGGTGGAGGGGATTCTCCTTTACAGATGGAACCGGACCTATCCCGCCGATCAGCATCTGGATTTTGACCCGGCGGCGGCAGGGTTCCGGCTGGTCTCCGCCGCCGATTTTTCCGGCTCCTCCCACAAAACCCTGACCAAGGAGGTCTATACCAGATGAAACGAATTTCTGCCGCTCTTCTGTCCCTGATCATGCTGTGCAGCCTGCTGACAGGGTGCCGGCAGGCCGACCAGACGGGTGAGGTCCATGGCCTGTCCGATCTGCCCGCCTATAGCGGCGATCCCTATGTGGCGGTCAATGACAACGTTCCTTACTTTACAGAGGAGGACTACACCACCAACTCCTTTGAGTCCTACAGCGACCTGGACGAGTTGGGCCGGTGCGGGGTGGCCTACGCCTGCGTGGGCACCGACCTGATGCCCACCGAGGACCGGGGCAGCATCGGCCAGGTGAAGCCCACCGGCTGGCAGACGGTGAAGTACGACTGCGTGGACGGCAAGTACCTGTACAACCGCTGCCACCTGATCGGCTTCCAGCTCACCGGCGAGAACGCCAACAACAAGAACCTCATCACCGGCACCCGGTACTTAAACGTGGACGGGATGCTGCCCTTTGAGAACATGGTGGCCGACTATGTGAAGGAGACCGACAACCATGTGCTCTACCGGGTGACCCCCGTCTTTGAGGGGGACAATCTGGTGGCCTCCGGGGTGCTGATGGAGGGCTACAGCGTGGAGGACAGCGGGGAAGGGGTCACCTTCTGCGTGTACGCCTATAACGTGCAGCCCGGCGTCACCATCGACTACGCCACCGGCCTCAGCGCCCTCAGCGGGGAGGAGGTCCCCCAGCCCTCCGCCCCCGCTCAGACTACCAGCGGCTCGGAGGAGGAGCAGGGCACCTATGTGCTCAACACCAGCTCCATGAAGTTCCATTTCCCCGACTGTTCCGGAGCAGCCTCCATGAGCGATGCCAACCGCCGGGACTACACCGGCTCCCGGCAGGAATTGATCGACCAGGGGTATGCGCCCTGCGGCATCTGCAAGCCCTGAAGGAGAGCGGGCGCTGGGCGGCGGGCAGCGGGCCGGTTTTGGTGCCTTTGTAGGGGCGGCATTTATGGTCGCCCGCGTACCCTGATATGGCCTGAAAGTCCCCCTCATCCGGCCCTGCGGGCCACCTTCCCCCCTGTGGGGGGAAGGTAATGGGCGGGCCTGGAATTTAGCGTAGGGGCGGCCTTTATGGCTGCCCGCATAACCCCGCCCGCCCTCATTTATTTCTTCCCAAACGAGGTACCCCATGAAAGACATCGTCACATCCTTCGGGGCCTGGATCCAGGCCCTGTGCGACAAAGACCCGGACAAGGCCCGGAAATGGCTCACCACCGGCTACCGGGCCAAAAACCTGCAATTAAAGCTGGCCCCCGGCAAGCTGACCACCAAGTCCGCCCAGATGGTGGCGGTCCAGACCATGAACTCCATGATCGCGCCCCTGGCCCACCCGGACAGGGCGGCTATGGTCAGCCTGTTTCTGCCCTGCGAGCCCCTCCAGGTGCTGGGGCTGTCCCCTTACTCCTGCGAGGGCTTCGGCTGCTTCCTGTCCGGCACCCAGGCGGAGGGGGCCTTCCTCCGCCACGCCGAGAGCGAGGGCCTGCCCGAGACCTTCTGCTCCTATCATAAAATCTTCATCGGGGCGGCGGAGAAGGGCCTGATGCCCAAGCCCCGGTTCATTCTGTCCACCACCCTGGCCTGCGACGCCAATCTGCTCACCTTCCGGCGGCTGGCGGAGTATTTTGACGTGCCCCACTTCATGGTGGACGTGCCCTACCGCACCGACCAGAGCGCCGTGGACTATGTGGCCGACCAGCTGCGGGACATGGTGGCCTTTCTGGAGAAACAGACCGGCCAGAAGCTGAGCCAGTCCGCCCTGGAGGAGACGGTGGAGCGCAGCAACCGGAGCCTGGCCAACTACCACCGCTATCTGACCCTGAAGGCGGACAAGTGCATCCCCTGTGAGATGACGGGGGAGATGTTCGCCGCCTTCGCCCTCCATATTCTTCTGGGCACCCCGGAAACCGAGGCCTTCACCCTCCAGTGCCTGAAGGACACGGAATCGGCGGCCCCGGCGGAGGGGGTGCGGCTGCTGTGGCACCACACCACCCCCTTTTGGGTGGCCCCCCTGCGGCAGGTCACCGACTTCAACCGGGACGTGCAGATCGTGGGGTGCGATATGTGCTTTGAGGGCATCCAGCCCGCCTTTTCCGCCGACCCCTATGAGGCCATGGCCCAGCGGGTGGTGTACTCCGCCTTTAACGGCCCGGTGTCCCGGCGCATTGAGAAGGGGCTGGAGGCCGCCCGCCAGCTCAAGGCAGACGGAGCGGTGTGGTTCTGCCACTGGGGCTGCAAGCACACCCTGGGCGGGGCACAGCTGGCCAAGGAGACCTTTGAGGCCGCCGGCATCCCCACCCTGGTGCTGGACGGCGACGGCTGCGACCGCAGCCACGGCGGCGAGGGCCAGCTGGCCACCCGCATGGAGGCCTTTGTGGAGCTGCTGAAACAGGGAAAGGGGGGACAGGCATGACCCACTATATCTGTAAATACACCCCGGTGGAACTTTTGCGCGCCCTGGGGGGAGAGTGCGTGGTGCTGGACCAGATGCCCGACTCCTTCCCCCTCAGCGACCAGCTGGGCCACCCCAACCTGTGCGGCTTCGGCAAGGCGGTGCTGGAGGCCTGCCTGTCCGGGCAGGTACGAGAGCTGGTGCTGGTCAACTGCTGCGACGTGATCCGCAGCGTGTACGACATCCTGCTCCGGCACGGCAAGCTGGACTTCCTCTACCTGATGGACCTGCTCCACTGCGGAGGCGACTGCGCCAAAACCCGGATGAAGGGGGAGCTGCTGGCTCTGGCGGAGGCCTACGGGGCCTACAAGGGCACCAAGTTTGACGAAACAGCTTTCCGGGCGGCCTTCACGCCCCTGGACCGGCCTACAGAGCCCTACCTCAGCGTGCTGGGAGGCAGGGTAGGGGACAAGCTCTTTGCGGCCATGGAGGAGGCGCTCCCCCTGCCGGTACGCAACGACACCTGCGTCTACAACCGCAGCGTGGCCCCGCCGCCGGAGGGTGGGGACTTTGACGCCCTGATGGGCTGGTACGCCGGGGCTCTGCTGGAGCAGATCCCCTGTATGCGGATGACCGACGCCGCCGGGCGGCGGCAGCTGGTCAACGACCCCCATCTCAAGGGTGTGGTGTACCATACGGTGAAATTCTGTGACTACTACGGCTTTGAATACTCCGGCCTGCGCCATGAGCTCACCGTGCCCATGCTCAAGCTGGAGTCGGACTATACGGCGGGGAGCAGCGGACAGCTGCGTACCCGGCTGGAGGCCTTTGCCGAGACCATGGTCCCGGCACAAACCACAGCGAAAAAAGGAGGGAGCGCCATGAGCGGCGGACGGTATTATGTGGGCATCGACAGCGGGTCCACCAGCACGGATGTGGCCATTCTGGACCGCAACCGCCAGCTGGTGGCGGGGGTGATTCTGCCCACCGGGGCGGGGGCCTTGGCGGGAGCGGAGCGTGCCCTGGAGCAGGCCCTCAAACAGGCGGGGCTGACCGAGGCGGACATCGCCGCCACCGTCACCACCGGCTACGGGCGCTCCGCCATCCAGATGGGGGACAAGTCCATCACCGAGATCACCTGCCACGCCAAGGGAGCCTACTTCCTGGATTCCACTGTGCGCACCATCATCGACATCGGCGGTCAGGACAGCAAGGTGATCCGGCTGGACGACCAGGGCAACGTGGTCAACTTCCTGATGAACGACAAGTGTGCCGCCGGTACCGGCCGCTTTCTGGAGCTGATGGCCCGCACCCTGGAGCTGTCCATGGAGGAGATGAGCTGGGCCGGGCTGGAGTGGAAGGAGGACATCGCCATTTCCTCCATGTGCACCGTCTTTGCCGAGTCGGAGGTGGTGTCCCTCATCGCCCAGAACAAGGACCGGGGGGACATCATCCACGGCCTGAACCAGTCGGTGGCCTCCCGCACCGCCGCCCTGTGCCGCCGCCTGGGGGGCGAGAGCAACTATATGATGACCGGCGGCGTGTCCAAGAACCGGGGCGTGGTGGAGGCCATCCAGCGGGAGCTGGGGGTGGATCTCATCGTCTCCGACCGGGCCCAGCTCAACGGTGCTCTGGGCGCCGCCCTCTTCGCTCTGGAGGGGTAATCTCATAGCTATTTCAAAGACCTTCCCTGTGGGGAAGGTCTTTTTTTGCCGCTGGATGTACCCAAACATACAACAAATCCCCCCAAACACCCTACAGGTGAAAGGGGGGAGGCCCATGAAGCTGGTGCGCTACGGCAGGGAGGGGGCGCTGACCAACTATCTGCCCCTGCCCAGGCCGCTGCTGGAGCTGGATCTGTCGGGGACGGCCCTGCTGCTCTACGCTCTGCTGCTGGATCGGGCCACCCTGTCCCAGAAGAACGGCTGGTGGTCAGAGGAGGGGTGGGTGTATGTGCGCTATCCCATCGCCAGGCTGGCGTCGGCGCTGGGGCGGGGAACCACAGTGGTCAAGAAGCGGCTGAAGGAACTGGAACAGGCGGGCCTGATCCGGCGGGTGACGCCAAGGAGGGGGGAGGCCAGCCAAATTTTTTTGTCCCTGCCCGAGGACGCTTTTTTGACCGGGAGCGGGCCGAAAAACCGACCGGGACCCGGTCGGAAACCGGACCATGACCAGGTCGGAAAAGCGTCCCCTAACAACCTGAGGGAACTACAAAAAGAGAACAACTATTCTTATCAATATAGAGAGGGGGAGAGTTTATGATGGATCGGGAGGAACGGCTGCGGGAGGCTATGGAACGGGAAAAAGCCAACCGCATCCAGCAAAAGCGCAAGCGGGTGTTCGGCTCGGCCCAGGGGCTGATGGCCTGTACCTTCGACAAGGACAACGGGGCGGTGCCTCAGCTGGCCTGGGCCAGGCAGTATGTGGAGCACTGGCCGGAGATGCGTCGGGAGAACATGGGCCTGCTGTTCTGGGGCCCGGCGGGCGCGGGCAAAACCTTACGCCCTACGCCCGGGAACAGGTGTACGAGATCATCAACCGCCGGTATCTGTCCGGGCGGCCCATGGTGGTGACCACCAATCTGACTCTGAAGGAGCTGAAAAACGCCGACCGGGACGACAGCCGCATCCATGACCGGGTGCTGGAGCGGTGTGTGCCGGTTTGCTTTGACGGAACCAGTCTGCGGCGGGAAAAAACAGCGGGGCGTGTCAAACGGATGCAGACGCTGCTGACCGGCGGCAGTCCGGCGGATTGACAAAGGTCCGCCGGGATGGTATCGTTGAGTTGTGACGGCATCGTTTCGGAATTGCCGTAGGGGCCGATGCCCACATCGGCCCGCCTGAACCGGGCGTGTCTGTTCGGAACGGACAAACAAACACATACAACAGCATTTTTTATTTTGTTGCAGCAGCCGCCGGCGGAGCCGGGCCGTCTGAGGCCTGGCCGGGGCCGGCTGGAGGGACCCCTCTGGACCTCAACTACGAACTCAACAAAATAAAAATTTTGTTGAGTTGAGAGGAGGGGGAAAGCCCCCATGGACCATAATGACTACAAATTGACCGCTCCTGAGCTGCTCCGCAACTTCCTGGTCTACCACGAGACCATTCAGGGCCACTCCAAGAAAACCGTGGACGAATACTATCTGGATCTGCGCAACTTCTTCCGCTACATCAAACTTGAAAAAGGCCGGGTGCCTCGGGACACGCCGCTGGATCAGATCGATATCGACGACCTGGATCTGGATCTGGCCCGTTCGGTGAATCTCAGTGACGTGTACAGCTACATGAGCTACCTCAGCCGTGACCGGGTCAAGCACGCCAACAGTCCCACCTCCGGCTACGGCCTGGAACCCTCCGCCCGGGCCCGCAAGATCGCCGCCATCCGCTCCTTTTATAAGTATCTCTCCAGCAAGGCCAAGCTGATCGGTGAAAACCCCATGCAGGACCTGGATTCCCCCCGGCTGAAGAAATCCCTGCCCCGGTATCTGTCTCTGGACGAGTCCATCATGCTGCTGGAGGCCGTGGACGAGCCCAACCGGGCCAGAGATTACTGCATTTTGATCCTGTTTCTCAACTGCGGGCTGCGAATTTCAGAGTTAGTTGGTCTTAACCTGACCGATGTCCGGCAGGAACAGCTCCGTGTGCTGGGCAAAGGCAACAAAGAACGGATGATTTTCCTCAATGAAGCCTGCCGGGAGGCGCTGGACGACTGGCTGGAGGAGCGGAACAACCAGGCGGCGGCGGACAAAAACGCCCTCTTCCTCACCCGCTCCCACACCCGCATGACCACGGCGGCGGTCCATTATATGGTAAAACAGCGGCTGCTGAAAGCGGGTCTGGACCCGTCTCTCTACTCCAGCCATAAGCTGCGCCACACCGCCGCCACCCTGATGCTGCAAAACGGCGTGGACGTGCGGACCTTGCAGGAGGTGCTGGGCCACGAGAACCTGAACACCACCCAGATCTATACCCATGTGGACAACGAGAACCTCCGTGCCGCCGCCCGTGCCAATCCCCTGGGCAAGGCCCGGAAAAAGAACAAAAAGGACGAGAATAACGAAGGATAGGGGCGCATTTACGCCCCTATCCTTATTTTCTGACAAATATGCTTATTCTATTGCTGCCGTCCATAAAAGATAATTTATCTTCACAGACCGAGAACTCCTGCCAGTTCGTCGAATATTTTCCGTGTAACCCAATGCTCTTATAATCCGGCTGGCTGCTGTCATCCTCCCATATCAACTCCACCTGATAATCCATATAACCAAAGTGGTAGCTGATGTTTATGTCAATCCCCCGGTACAAATATTCCCTGTCATTATCATTACAATGAACCAGGGCATCTACTTTCTGATAGAAACTATCAGGCGAACCGCCGCACGCTTCCGCAAAGGAGCGAACGCTCCTAAAAGAGCGGTCACAAGCTGCATCATTTAGCATATTTTCCCTTCTCTCTGCAAAAAATTACTTTATGAAGTCGTTATTTCATAGGCCCGCAGGGCCAGCAGAATCCCCTGCTCCACGGTGGTGGTGTCCTTGGGCGACAAGGTGGTGCCGGAGGTGCCCTTCAAAATAGCGGCGGCATGGAGCGCGGCCATGGCCTCCTGCGCCCAGGGAGAGACCTGGGCGGCGTCGGTATAGCCAGACAGGCTGCCGGTCTCCAGCGCCCCCTTCCCTGTCTCCTGCCGGATGTATTGGATGGTCCGGTACAGCATGGCTGCCAGCTGTTCCCGGGTCACAACTGCATCGGGGGCAAATTTGCTGCCATCCTCCACCCCTTCAATGATCCCGGCTGCCGCCCCCTTTCGGGCCATCCAGTCCTTGGTGTCCGTGAAGCGGTTGGCCTCGCCCTCCAAAATGGGCCGCCCGGTGGTCAGTTCCGCCAGGTTGACCATCAGTTCGGCGCACTGGAGCCGGGTCAGAGAGGACTGTAAATTACAGGCAGTCCGTTCTGTGACGATCTCACGCACATAGGCCCGGCGGATCTCCTCCTCTGCCCAGCTGCTTTGCTTCGCCAGCGGGCTTTTCAGAATGCCCCACACGCCGTCCTCCCGCTGGACCCAGGCCAGGCCCTCAGAAAAAGGCAGCGCGTCGGCATACACGCAGGGGATCACCATCTGACCGGAAGTGTCCATATAGCCCCACTTCCCGCCGTTACAGACGGCGGCCAGACCCTCAGAATAGGAATAGGAGAATCCGCTGGGATCAGGAGAAACGGCGGCATCGGTGAGCAGCGCTTCACCGGAGGTATCAATAACCTGCAGCGTTCCCTCTTTGACCACAAAAGCATACCCGGAGGAGAAATAGAAGGGCTGCTCATATTCATATGGAATCACCAGTTCGCCGTGGGTGTCCACCGCGCCCCACATTCCGTTTTCGTCCGGGACAGACAGCAATCCATCCCAAAAACCGCTGGTGATCTCAAGCCAACCATCGTCCTCCCAGGTAATCGGTCCCCAAATCTTTTCCCCCTGGCAGTTGATGTAGTAATAATCATCGGTATCCGGCTGGGAGACCAGCGCTCCCCCCTGGGTAAAGCCGGAATAGCTGTTGTCGTATTGGGGCGGGATCACAAGCACCCAGTTCCGGTCCGCAAAGCCCAGCTTGAGGTTTCCGTCCTCTTGGACCTCATAGACAGGAACAAGACCGTTGTAGTTGGCCCAGGGGAGATCTGTCAGGATCAGATTATCAGGGGCCTGGGCAATCACCTGACCATCCGCCCCCAGGGTGACCGGCTGTCCGTCTCTCCCGGTAGTAAACAGGGTGTTGCGTTGAAAGGCGGCATAGCAAGTATCGAAGGAATCAAACGGCAGCGCCAGTGTCCCATCCAAGCCCATCCAGCCCAAAGTCTGAGGATATTCTGTCGGTTTCTTTGTTCCAGCGGGTCGAACCGGCGCAAATCCATTCTGGAAGGGACCCACGCAGTCCAGGGCTGGGTCCACCGCCAGCCGGACCCCGGAGGGGTTCACAAAGTAGCTCGTATTCCCCTTGCTCACATAGGCATAGCCGCAGCTGAAGGAGTAGATCTCATCAAAGGTGTCCAACCACAGAACATCCCCGCCCTCCGCCGCCCGGGCGGGTAGACTGAAAAGGCCACCAGACAAGAGCGTCCCCGTCAAAACAAACGCGCACAACCTTCGAGTGAATTTCATCGTATCCCTCCCTGTTCCAAGTCTGATCGCATAACACGGTCTTTTCTTCCTCTATCTCCATCATAACCCATCCCCTGTGCCCGGTCAAGGATTTCACCCCGATTCTACCCGTGGCCCGGGCGATGGACAGCGGGTACGCACATTCGGAAGGCCCCCTCATCCGGCCCTGCGGGCCACCTTCCCCCCTGTGGGGGGAAGGTTTATAACAAAAAATGGCCGCCATTTGGCGGCCATTTTTCCTATCTTCACTTGTGCGCCAGGGCGGACAGCTCCTCCAGGGTGACCTGGTAGGCCTTTTCGGCGTGGATCAGCCAGTCCGGCTTGTCCGCCGGCACCGGCAGGGTCTCCCCCCTGTTCTCCAGGATGCGCTCTGCAATCCAGGCCAGGAAGGCCGGGTTCTTCACCAGCACCGGCCCGGTGATATGAGTGCCCGCCACGTTGCCCTGGCGGAAGCCCTCCGGGCCTCCCTCCTTCTCATTGCCCATGCCCATGGTCATGGCCTCAAAGATCGGGGTCTCTACCCCGCTGGTATGGGAGCACTTGTTCATAAAGCCCACCACCGGCTCGGGGAACAGGCCGGTTTTGGCGATGGCGTCGTGGGGTACCCGCTTGTCGGTCTCCACGGTGGCAAAGCCCCCAAAGCCCAGTCCCTCATGCACCGTTCCCTTCTGGTCGGTGATGGAACCCCCCAGCAGCTCCATGGCATTGCCGGTGAAGAGCACCAGAGAACCCTCCGCCGCCTCTTTCAGGGCGGCTTTATAAGGGGCCAGCCAGCCCAGGGTTGCCTTCTGGGTGCGCTCGGTGCCCGCCCCCATGTAAATGAGGTCGGCCCCGGTAAAGTCGGGAGCCTCGTCACAGCCCACGGCCTTGACTTCCACCTCAGCCCCCCGCCAGGTGAGATAGCGGGACAGCAAAGTGAGATTGGCGTACTCCCCGTACAGGCTCATGGCCTCGGGGTAGAGATGCAGCAGTTTGATCTTCATGTCCACCCCTCCTTACTCCGTCCGCTGGACCCGGCTGAGCAGCTTGTCCCGGTCGGAGAAGCAGGTGACCACATACAGGTCCTCTTCCCCGTCCTGTTCCAGCAGCTCCGCCGCCTGGGTCACGGTGTCCAGGCAGGTGATCTTGTCCTGAGGCACCGCCGAGCAGTCAAACCGCAGGGCCAGGTCGTTGACGTACTTGCCGCACAGCACCACACGCTTGACATGGGGAGCGGAGAGCTGATCGAAGTCGATGTCCCACAGCCAGCTGGTCTCGCCGGTGAAGTATTTGCGGCTGATGGCGTCCACAATGACCAGCACCGAGCAGTCCTTGCCGGTGTCCTTGATGTAGCGCAGGTTGGTGTCATAGGCCACCGAGTTCTCGTGCTTGCTGGTGAGCAGGGTGCCGTGGTGCTTGCCCAGGGTGAAGGTGACCATCCGGCCATTCTTCAGGATGTAGCTGCCCAGCACGTCGGCAATGGTTTTCTTGTCCACCCCGCACAGCCGGCACAGAGACCAGGCCGCCAGGATGTTGTACACGTTGTAGATGCTGCGGAAGCTGAGGGCAATCTCGGTATCCCCGTCCAGCACCAGCTTGCCCTCCTTCAAGTCCAGACTGGTGGCGGCAAAGTCGGGATCGTGGCGGTGGTGGCCGCAGGCGGTACAGCGGTAGTGGCCCACCTGATTGTAGTGGTAAAGGGTGTACTCCATTTTCCCTTTACATACCGGGCACCGGGCGCCGTCGTCATAGACCCCGTGATGCTCCTTGGTAGCCCCCTCCCAGGCCTCCAGGCCGAACCATTTGACCTTCTCGTGGCCCTGAGCGAAGCAGGACACCAGGGGGTCGTCGGCGTTGAGCACCAGGGTGGTATCGTCGTGGATGGCGGGCAGGATGGCGTCATATACCCACTCGGGATGGCCGTTGCGGGTGAGCTGATCCCGGTACAGGTTGGTGATGACGAAATGGGTGGGATGGAACCACTTGAAGCTGTGGCGGGCGTAGCGCTCGTCGCTCTCCAGCAGCAGCACGTCCCCCTTCATCTTTCCCCCCAGGGTGCAGTGGGTGAGGATCAGGGTGGTGACGCCCTCGATCTGGTTGGAGCCCTCGGCGTTGTACACCACGTCCTTCCCCGCCGCACGCAGCACCGAGGCAATCATCTCCACGGTGGAGGTCTTGCCGTTGGAGCCGGTGACGGCGATGACGTAGGAGGGCAGCTTTACCCGCCGTAGCACGTCAGGGCACAGTTTTAAGGCAAATTGGCCGGGCAGGCTGCTGCCCTTCCCTACCAGCTTGCCCACGAAGCGCAGGATCTTGCACAAAATGATGGCCAGCACCATTCTCATGGACAGTTCACTCCTTATCGAATGCGTACCCTATATTATATCCATCCTTCCCCCGGGAAGTCAACGGCCCAAGGCGGATTGGCGGGGATTTTGTCATGACCTTCCCCCCTCAGGGGGGAAGGTGGCCCACAGGGCCGGATGAGGGGGGGTGGATGGAGCTCCACGCCCACAAAAAAGAGACCGCCATCGGCGGTCTCTTTTCACATGGCGGGGCTTACTCCTCCGCCAGGAACTTCTTCAGACGGGCCAGGCCCTCCTTGATGTTGTCCATGGAGGTGGCGTAGGACCAGCGGACGAAGTTGGGTGCGCCGAAGCCGGAGCCGGGCACCACGGCCACCAGGCCGTACTTCAGGAAGGCGTCGGCAAACACATCGTCGTTGGTGATCTCCACGCCGTGGATGGTCTTGCCGATGAGCTCGTTCAGGTTCATCATCACATAGAAAGCGCCCTCGGGCATGATGCAGCTGACGCCGGGGATGGCGTTCATCTCCCTGACGATGAAATTGCGGCGCTCCTCAAAGGCCTTCTTCATGGTGAGCACCTCATCCTGGGGACCGCTGAGGGCGGCGGCGGAGGCTTTTTGGGAGATGGCCACCGGGGAGCCGGTGGAGTGGCTGACGTAGTTGGCCATGATCTTGGCGACCTTCTCATTGGCGCAGGCGTAGCCGATGCGCCAGCCAGTCATGGCGTAGGCCTTGGACACGCCGTTGATGAGGATGGTGCGCTCCTTGGCGTCCTCGCTGAGGGAGGCGAAGCTGGTAAACGCCCGGCCGTCGTACACCAGGCAGGCGTAGATCTCGTCGGAGATGACGTACAGGTCGGCCTTGGCGCACACAGCCTCCAGGGCCTCCAGCTCCTCCCTGCTGTACATCATGCCGGTGGGGTTGGAGGGGTTGTTGAGGATGATGGCCTTGGTCTTGTCGGTGATGGCCCCCTCCAGCTTGTCGGCGGTGAGTTTGAAGTGCTCGGCCTCGGTGGCGGTGACCACCACGGGCACGCCGCCCACCATCTTGATGAGCTCAATGTAGCTGACCCAGTAGGGCGCGGGCAGAATGACCTCGTCGCCGGGGTTGACGATGGCCCGCAGAGCCAGGTACACCAGGTGCTTGGCGCCGCTGCTCACCACCACCTGGGCGCTCTTGTAGTCCAGGCCGTAGTCGGCCTTCATGCGGTCGCACACCGCCTGACGCAGCTCCACGGTACCGGCGGCGGGGGTGTAGCGGGTCACATTGTTCTGGATGGCGGCAATGCCCGCCTCCTTGATGGCGTCGGGGGTGTCAAAGTCGGGCTCACCGGCGCCGAAACCGATGACGTCGATGCCGTCGGCCTTCATCTGCTTGAACATGGCGTCAATGGCCATGGTGGTGGACGCCTGGACGGCCTCTGCGATCCTGGACAGCTCTTTCAATGGAATCTCTCCCTTATCATACATTTTCTTGACATATTATATGCGCCGACTTGCAAAATTGCAAGTCCTTATTTGAAAAACTTCCGGGTTTTTGAATGAGTAAAGAGATTGAAATGCAAAATGAACTGCCGGTCAGCAAAAAAGAGGGCGGCCTTCAGGCCGCCCTCTGTCAGATTGGGATGTCAGGACCGCTTTCTGGCCCCCACCACCCGCGCGATGACGGTGCTGAGGACCAGGTTGATGGCCAGCTCCAGCACGAAGTTGACGCCGGTGAGCACCAGAATGATATAGGTAACAATGTCCTTTCCGTCCGCAGTGGCCCAGGCTGTCAGTGTATCAGGGAACAGCAGAAGAAGGGCCGCCACAAAGATGCCGGTATTCACCACCGGGCAGACGATACCGGCGGCGATGGAAGCCCCCATGGGGGAGCGGCGGGACAGGCCCCGGAACACCAGGCCGGACACAAAGCCGGCGGCGGCGCCCTTGACGATGCACAGGGCGGCGGTGAGCAGCGGGTTGGCGGTGAACAGGATGTTGCCGCCTCCGTCCCAGCCTGCGATGCAGGCGATGAGTACCACCACGCCGAACACGCCGCCCAGCCAGGCGCCTGCGCCCGCGCCGTACAGGGCCGCGCCGATGATGATGGGGGCCAGAGCCAGTGTGATGGTGAAGGGACCGAACTTGATGAAGCTGGCGACTACCTGCAGGACAATGATGATGGCCGTCATCAGGGCCAGTCCGGTCAGGCGTCTGGTTTTTTCGTTTGTTCTCATGGTACTTACCTCCTGCTGCCGCTCCTCTTTGAGGATGCAGCGCACTTATATTTACCCACGGCGGTATGCCGTTGAGTACCAGGTCAGGCCCTCCTGGGCTTCCGGCTGTTCTTCTGGTGGAGCAGGTAGAGCCCCCGCATCACCAGGTCGGCGTCGTAGTGGACGGTGCGCTTGCAGTAGCGCAGGATGCGGGGGGCGCTGCCGCCGGTGGCCACCACGGTGACGGGGCTGCCCGCAGCCTCCTCCATGCGGTCAATGACCCCGTCCAGCATGGCGGCGTGGCCGTAGAGTGCGCCGGAGCGCATGGCCTCCTCGGTGGTGCGGCCCAGCAGCTCCACCGGGGCGGTGGTCTCCAGGGAGATGGGCGGCAGAGCGTCCGCCCGGTCCCACATGGCCTCCAGCGCCAGGGTCAGGCCGGGCATGATGACGCACCCCTCATACACGCTGCCCGCGATCAGGGAGGCCGAGGTGGCGGTTCCCATATCCACCATGACGATGGGACTGGGATAGGCGGCAATGGCCGCCACTGCCGAGGCCACGATATCGCTGCCCAGCTGGTTGTGGATCTCTGCCCGGATGTTGAGTCCGGTCTTGATGCCGGGTCCCACTACCATGGGCGTCTTGCCGGTGAGCCGGGTCAGCACATCGGTAAAGATGGCGGTGAGCGGAGGCACCACGCTGGACAGGATGGCCCCGTCCACTGCTTTGATGTCGGCGTCGTAAAGCCGGAACACCCCCAGCAGGTCGATGGCGCACTGGTCCCGGGTCTTGCTCCGGGAGGTCTCCAGGGTGGCCCGGAAGAGCAGCTTGCCCTCCCCGTCAAACAGACCCACCGTGGTGGTGGAATTGCCTACGTCTACCGCCAGCACCATGCCGCCCGCTCCTTCCGTTCTTTCATGATCAGTATTTGAAGTATTGTATCAGCTTTGGACCGGAGCGTCAAGGGCGGCGGTTTTTGTCTTATTCCTGTCCCAGCAGAGCCAGCAGCTCCTCCTCGGTGAGCACCGGGATGCCCAGATCGTTGGCTTTTTGCAGCTTGGACCCGGCGGCCTCTCCGGCCACCACATAGCTGGTCTTTTTGGACACCGAGCCGCTCACCTTGCCTCCCTGGGCCTCGATGAGGGCGGCGGCCTCCTTCCGGTCCATGGTGGGCAGGGTGCCGGTGAGCACAAAGGTCTTCCCCGCCAGCTTATCCCCCACCGGGGCCTCGGTGCTGTCGAAGGACACCCCCGCCTGCCGCAGGGCATCGATGAGGTGGCGGCTCTGGTCATTGGCAAACCAGTCCAGCAGGCTTTGGGCTGTGATGCCGCCAATGTCAGGCACGGCGGTGAGCGCCTCTTCACCGGCGTTCATGAGGGCGTCCAGGGTGCCGAACCGGGCGGCCAGCACCTTGCCCGCCTTCTGCCCCACCTGGCGGATGCCAAAGGCGAAGAGCAGCCGTCCCAGCCCGGCGGACTTGGACTTCTCAATGGCCGCCATCAGGTTTTCCGCGCTCTTCTTGCCCATCCGCTCCAGAGGCTCCACCTGGTCGGCGGTGAGGCTGTACAGGTCGCCGGGACCCTTCACCAGCCCCGCACCCACCAGGCTCTCCACCACGGCGGGGCCCAGGCCCTCGATGTCCATGGCGTCCCGGCTGGCGAAGTGGACGATGTGCCGCAGCCGCTGGGCGGGGCACTCGGCGCCGGTGCAGCGGATGTGGGCCCCGTCCTCATCCCGGGCCACGGGAGCCCCGCACACCGGGCAGTGGTCGGGCAGATGATACGGTACCGTGCCGGCCGGCCGCTTGTCCTTGATGACCGACACGATCTCGGGGATGATCTCCCCCGCCTTCTGGACCAGCACCGTGTCCCCAATGCGGATGTCCTTCTCGGTGATGAAGTCCTGGTTGTGGAGGGTGGCGTTGGTGACGGTGGTTCCTGCAAGGCGGACCGCCTTTACAACCGCCTTGGGCGTAAGGACGCCGGTCCGTCCCACCTGCACCACAATATCCTCCACCACGCTCTCCTTCTGCTCGGGGGGATACTTGTAGGCGGCGGCCCACCGGGGGAATTTGGCGGTGGAACCCAGGGTGGTCCGGTCCGCAAGATTGTTTACCTTCACAACCGCGCCGTCGATGTCAAAGGGGAACTCCTCCCGGCCGTCCCCCAGGGCGGCAATGCGCTCCGCCGCCTCCTGGATGGAATGACAGGTGTAATGGGGAATCACTTTAAAGCGCTGTTCCTGCAAGTATTCCAGGGTTTCGGTGTGGGTGGTGAAAGTCTTGCCTTCGGCCCACTGGACGTTGAACACCCGGATGTCCAGCTTGCGGGAGGCGGCGATCTTGGGGTCCAGCTGCCGCAGGGAACCGGCGGCGGCGTTGCGGGGGTTGGCGAAGAGGGCCTCGCCCCGCAGCTCCCGGTCGGCGTTGAGCTGCTCAAAGCTCTTCTTGGGCATGAACACCTCGCCCCGGACGATGAGGGAGGGCAGGGCCTCGGGCAGACGCAGGGGGATGGAGGGGATGGTCTTGAGGTTCTCGGTCACGTCCTCCCCCACCTGGCCGTCGCCACGGGTGGCGCCCCGGACGAAGAGGCCGTTCTCGTACTCCAGCGCCACCGACAGCCCGTCCACCTTGGGCTCCACGTCGTACTCCATTCCGCCGGTGAGGGCGTCCTGGACCCGCTGGCCGAAGTCGGCCAGTTCCTCAAAAGAGAACACGTCCTGGAGGCTCTCCAGGGGGACCCGGTGGTGGACCTCGGCGAAGCCGTCGGCCACCTTGCCACCCACCCGCTGGGTGGGCGAGTCAGGGGTCACCAGCTCGGGGTACTTGGCCTCCAGCTCCTCCAGGCGGCGCAGCTTGTGGTCGAAGTCGTAGTCGCTCATGCTGGGGTTGTCCAGCACGTAATATTCATAGTTGGCCTGCTCCAGCTCCCGGCGCAGGCTTTGGATCTCCTGTTTCTCGTCCATGGCGGACCTCCACTTGGAATTTTCGGGTGAGTTTGGGGGCCAGCTTGCCCAGCAGCAGGGCGATGAACCCGCCCAGGAAGGCCCCCGTGGTGTTGAGGATCAGGTCGTCCACATCGGTGGAGCGGTTGACGAACAGCTGTAAAAACTCGATGGTAAAGGACACGCAGAAGCCCACCGCCAGCCCCTTCCACCACCTGGGGCGTCGCCACAGCAGGTTGACAAAAAAGCCGATGGGCACAAAGATCAGGGCGTTAGCCAGCACCATATAGAAGCCCCACTCCCCCAGCGAGTCCCCCCGGAACAGGGTGGGCGTCCAGCCGATGTACCCCACCGACTGGCTCAGGGGCGTGATGGGGAAAAAGGGCCGCAGCCCCTGAAAGGCCTCCTGCCAGTGGGATACCGTCCAGAAGTTGGACGGGAACACCGTCAGGGCCGCCAGCCCGGCGCAGAAGAGCACAAATACAAAGAGGCCGATCTCCCGCACCACGCCGCTTTGCAGCCCCCGGCGGTACAGCCCCCGCCTTCTGTGATGCAGCAGGGCCAGAAAACAGCCCGCGGCTATGGCCATACAGGGCAGCATCTGCTTCAAATAGTCCAGTGTGATCTCCAGATACCACAGCAGGGTTTCCATAAGACCGCCTCCTTTTTTCTGAACACATAATATCACAGAAAAAAGAGGGCGTGTCTTACGCTTTTCTTACGAACCGGCAGCGGGCAGCCCCAGATAGGTGTCGGGTACCTCCCCCACCAGCAGAGTCTCGGCCACGCACACCTGGGCAGTGACCTTCGTCTCCGCCCGTCCGCCGGGGATGAGGAGGGTGACCTCCACCGTGATGTCCAGCATGATCTGGTGCAGGGTCTGGTTGATGCCCTGGGCGGTAAACTGGTTGGAGAACTCCGCCCGTGGCACCGCCGCCGCCTGTACGCCCACCGGCAGCATGGGCCCCCAGTCGGAGGCGGTGGAGAAGCCGGTGAGGCTGCCCAGCGGCACCCCCAGCTCCTGGGCGTCCAGTCCCTCTACCTGCTCCAGAACCTCTTGCAGGATCTGCGTACGCAAGGTATTCAGCTTGACAGAGTCCACCGCCAGCAGGGACACCTTGCCGCTCTCGTCCCGCTCCACCGTCACCAGGTCGGCATAGGCCACCCCCTGGTCGGCCAGGGTGGCAGTCACCGCATCGTTGACGATGCCGGTGATCTTATTCTGCGCCTGAACGGTAGCCAGGGTGGTGACGGCGGGCCGCAGAGCGGCGTCCAGCAGCCAGATCACCAGCAGCGCCAGACCGATCCCCACCGCAGCCGCCAGCAGCAGGCCTCTTCCCCGCCGCCGGACATGGATTCTGCGGCGGGGGGACCACATCCGCAAGGACCGTTTCATGGCCTCACCCCCACAGGGCAGGCTATGCGGGGGCCGGTTCGTCCTATGCCTTAATCCTTGAGCAGCTCCTCCACCGCCAGCATAACGCCGGCCTTGCCGCTCTCATAGGTGAGTCCGCCCTGGAAGTAGGCGGTGTAAGGCTCCCGCATGGGGGCGTCGCAGGACAGCTCAATGGAAGCGCCCTGGATGAAGGCGCCGGCGGCCATAATGACCGGGCAGTCGTAGCCCGGCATATCCCAGGGCTCGGGGGTGACGTAGGAGTCCACCGGAGCGCCAAACTGGATGCCCTTGCAGAACTTTTTCAGAGGCTCGGGAGAGCCGAAGTGGACCATCTGGATGATGTCGTGGCGCACCGCGTCGGAGGCGGGCTCCACCTGGTAGCCCAGCAGCTCCATGATCCGGGCGGCAAAGACGGCGGTCTTGACGGCCTGGGCGGTGGTGTGGGGGGCAAGGAAAAGTCCTTGATAGAGGCTGCGGTTGGCCCCAAAGGTGGAGCCGCACTCCTTGCCGATGCCGGGGGTGGTGAGCCGCATGGCGGCCCCCTCAATGAGGTCGTGCCGTCCGGCGATGTAGCCGCCGGTGGGGGCCAGACCGCCGCCCGGGTTCTTGATGAGGGAGCCCACCACCAGATCGGCCCCCACCTGGGTGGGCTCGATGGTCTCCACGAACTCGCCGTAGCAGTTGTCTACCAGCACGGCGGCGCCCGGGTTATTGTCCTTGACCACCTTGGCCAGCGCGCCGATCTCGGCCACCGATAGCGAGGCACGGGTGGCGTAGCCGCGGGAGCGCTGGATGAGCACCGCCTTCACCCGGGGGTCGCGTACAGCCTCCGCCAACCCCACCGGGTCGGGGGCATTGTCAACCAGATCTACTTGCCTATACTCGATGCCGTAGCTCTTCAGGGAACCGGGTCCCTTGTCCACCACGCCGATGACACCCAGCATGGTGTCGTAGGGGGCGCCCACGGCGGACACCAGAATGTCGCCGGGCTTGAGGGCCCCGAAGAGGGCGCAGGAGATGGCGTGGGTGCCGTTGACGAACTGCACACGCACTAGGGCGTCCTCGGTGTGGAAGAGGTCGGCGAAGATCAGGTCCAGGGTATCCCGGCCCAGATCGTCGTAGCCGTAGCCGGTGGTGCCGGCGAAGTGGGCTTCCGCCACCCGGTGCTTCTGGAAGGCGGAGAGCACCTTCTGGGTGTTCTCCTCGGCGATGGCGTCGATGCGGGCGAACTGCTCCGCCAGGTCGGCCTGGGCCTGCGCCGCCAGGGCTTTTACTTTGTCGCTGATCTGTAAAGACATTTTCCTTGATCCATCCTGTTCTATCTATGGTTTGTGGGTTTGGCGGGACGTCGGAGACGTCCCGCCATTTTCAGAGAAATTACGCCTCCAGCTTGGCCTGAGCGAAGGCGGCGGTCAGGGCCACGCAGGCCTCGATGTCGTCCAGGTCGGCCACCTCCATGGGGGTGTGGACGTACCGGGTGGCCACCGAGATGCCGCCGGTGTACACGCCGGAGCGGCTCTGATGGATGGCGCCGGCGTCGGTACCGCCGAAGCGGAGGATGTCACGCTGGTAAGGAATATTCCTTGCCTGTGCCAGATCCTCCAGGGTTTTCACCACCGCCGGGTGGCAGATGACCGAGCTGTCCATCACTTTGATGGCGGCGCCCTTCCCCGCCACGCTGGAGCACTCGTGGGGAGCGTCGGGGATGTCGTCGGAGTCGGTCACGTCCACGGCGATGCCGTAGTCAGGGGCGATGCCGTAGGCGGCGGTGCGGGCGCCCCGCAGACCCACCTCTTCCTGAACGGTAAAGACAAAGTACAGGTCGTTGTCGGCACGCTTGATGCGCTCCATGGCGGAGAGCAGGATGGCGCAGGCAATGCGGTCGTCCAGATAGGGGGAAAACAGCTTGCGGCCGCTGACAAAGGGCGTGGTGTCAAATACGGCGGTATCCCCCACCTGCACCATGGTCTTGGCCTCGGCCTGATCCTTGGCGCCGATATCAATGTAAAGGTGATCCAGTTTCCAGTCCTTGGGCTCCACCTTTCCCTGGACCGCCACCACGCCCCGGGTGCCGTTGCGGAACCGGACGGGAGTGCCGGGCAGATCGTGGGCGGACAGGCCGCCCACCTGGCCGAAGCGCAGGTAGCCATTCTCGTCGATGTGGGTGATGATGAAGCCGATGGAGTCCATGTGGGCGGCAAACATCACCCGGGGGCCGGTGCCCTGCTTGTGGCAGATCAGGTTGCCCAGAGCGTCGGTGGTGATCTCGTCCACATAGGGGGCGGCCAGGGTCCGGATGGCGGCAGCCACCTGGCCCTCGTTGCCGGAGGGGCCGTGGCAGGCGTTGAGTGCCTGCATGATCTCTAACATATCCATATGGTCAGTCCTCCTTGGACAGATGGTTGATGAATGCCCGGGTCAGCTGGAGCATGGCCTCGATATCCTCAGCGCTGGCCAGGGTGGCGGGGGTATGGGGGTAGCGCACGGGGGCGGCGATCACCGCCGTACGCACGCCGGAAGCGGCCCGCTGGACCGCCATGGCGTCGCCGGAGCCGGTGGTGGCCTCCCGGAGCTGCCAGGGGATGTTCTGTTCCTCCGCCAGCTTCCGCAGGGTCTCAAAGAGCTTCCGGTCCACGATAACGCCCTTGTCCATGATGGGGAGCACCGCGCCCCTGCCCAGGGCGCAGGCCTTTTTGTGGGCGGGCACCCCGGCCAGATCGGCGGCGGGAGCCCCCTCCAGCACCAGAGCGATCTCCGGCTGTACCGAGAAGGCGGCGCCGAAGGCACCTCTTGCTCCCACCTCCTGCTGGGCGGTGAACACGAAGGTGCAGTCCATGGGCAGCTCCTCCCGCATAAGCCACAGCAGCACGGCGCAGCCGATGCGGCTATCCAGGGCCCGGCCCTTCAGCAGGCCGTTCCCAAAAAGCTCAGGGGTGCTGTCAAAGGCGGCCACGTCCCCCAGACGGACCAGCTTTTCCGCCTCTTCCTTGCTCCTGGCCCCAATGTCCAGGTAGAATTCGTCCAGCTTGGGGACGTTCTTCTCCTCGTCCCGGCTCACCAGATGGTAGGCCTTCAGACCCACCACGGCGGGCAGCAGCTTGGGCCCAACCAGCACCCGCTTGCCCAGCAGTACCCGGCGGTCCATGTGGCCCACCGTGTCGAATTTCAGGTACCCCTCGTCGGTGATGGCGCGCACCATCAGGCCCACCTCGTCCATGTGGGCGGTGAGCAGCAGCTTGTTGCCGGTGGCCTTGGCGCCCTCCTTGAAGGCGATCACGTTGCCCATGGCGTCCACCCGCAGCTCGGTGGCGTACTGACCGGCCACCTCCATCACGCAGTCCCGCACCTGGTCCTCCCAGCTGGACACGCCGGGCAGGGTACACAGTTTTCTCAGCAGTTCCTTCACAGCTGCCCCTCCTTTCCCAGATCCTCCACAAAGGCGGCCAGCAGGGCCGCGGTGTGCTCCAGATCGGTGAGCGACAGCACCTCAATGGGGCTGTGCATATATTTCAGGGGCAGGGACAGCACCGCCGTGGCAACGCCCTCCCGGCTGATCTGCATCTCCCAGCCGTTGGTGCCGGTGTGGCCGCTCATGACCTCCTGCTGGAAAGGAATTTCCCTTTCCTGTGCCTTATCCAGCAGCCTTTGGGTCATCCAGCGGGCCATGTTGGGACCCACACCGATGGCGGGGCCGCCGCCCAGCACGAAGGTCTTGTCGGCGGGGCCGTCGGGGGTGCGGCCGTGAGTCACGTCCACGGCGATGCAGCAGTCGGGCTGTACCGCCCAGGTGCCCACGGTGGCGCCCACACCGGAGACCTCCTCCCGGGTGGAGCCCATGACGTACACGTCCATGTCCAGTTCCTTGTCCTTCAGCAGCTCCATGCAGCGCAGCAGAATGGCGAAGCAGGACCGGTCGTCCATGGCCTTGCCGCACATCTGGTCCTCCCCCAGAGGGAAGCAGGAGCCCCGGTACACCATGGGGGTGCCCACCAGCTGTTCCGCCTGCTCCTGGGTCAGACCGGCGTCTATCACCAGTTCAGGGATGGGCACGGACTTGCTCTCGTCGTCCTGCTCGGGGCCGGGGCTGGCCACCATACCCACCATGGGGGGCTGGGTCAGGATGGTCACTTCCCGGCCGGGCAGCATCCGGGGGTCCACCCCGCCGATGGTGCGGAACCGGAGGTAACCCTCCTCCGCCCCGGTGACGATGAGGCCGATCTCATCCAGATGGGCGTCCAGCAGGATCTTCCCGGCGTCCGGTTTGCCGCAGCGGCGCACACCCATCAGGTTGCCCATGCGGTCGATGCTGGTCTCGTCCACCAGGGGAGCCAGCAGGGCCTGGGCGGCCTGGGCCGCCGGGGTCTCAAAGCCGGAGGGCGCCGTGCGGCCGCACAGGGTCTCCAGCACAGTTTTCATATCCAAATGTAACTCCTCCTTATGAGGCTATTTATGACAATCCGTAAATGATCTTCTTGAAGGCGGCGCCCCGCTCCATAAAGTTCTTGAACTTGTCAAAGGAGGCGCAGGCGGGAGACAGGATCACCACGTCACCGGGTTTGGCAGCCTTGTGGGCGGCCAGTACCGCCTGCTCAAAGCCGTCGATGACGGTGATGGGCAGGGCGGCGGGGAGATAATCAGGGCAGTTCTCCACGGCGGCGCGGATCTTCTCCGCGGTATCACCTGTGAGGAACAATTCCTTTACATGGCCGATGATCTCAGGGCCCAGCACGTCGAAGGGGATGTGCTTGTCGTAGCCGCCGGCGATGAGGATCACCTTCTGGTGGAAGGAGCGCAGGCCGGCAATGGTGCGGGAGGGGCTGGAGGCAATGGAGTCGTTGTAGTACTTCACGCCGTTCAGGGTGCGCACCAGCTCAATGCGGTGCTCCACTCCGGCAAACTTCTGGGCGAAGTCCCGCACCACCGGATCGGGCACCAGGCCGTCCAGGGCGGTGATGGCCGCCATATAGTTCTCTACGTTGTGGGTGCCGGGGAGCAGGATGTCACTGACCGGCAGCACCGGGCGCTCGTGCATCTCGTTGCGAACCCAGATTACCCCGTCCCGCAGGAAAGCCCCCCGGGCGGGCTCGGACAGGCGGCTGAACATGGCCACCCGGCCCTGGGCCTCCCCGGCAAAGCCGTGGGTGATCTCGTTGTCGGCGTTGACCACCAGCAGATCCTGTTCGCTCTGGTGGAGGAAGATGTTCTCCTTGGCCTCAATGTACTCCTCCATGGACTTGTGGACGTCCAGGTGGTTGGGGGCCAGGTTGGTGACCACGGCGATGTTGGGGCTCCGGTCCATGGTCATCAGCTGGAAGGAGGACAGCTCCAGCACAGCGATGTCCCCCGGTTCCATGCCGTCCACGTCGGGCAGCAGGGGCTTGCCGATGTTGCCGCCCACATAGACGGTCTCCCCCGCCGCCTTGAGCAGCTCTGCGATGATGGTGGTGGTGGTGGTTTTCCCGTCGCTGCCGGTGACGGCGATGGTGCGGCAGGGGCAGACCTGGAAAAAGACCTCCATCTCAGAGGTGAGGATGGCCCCCTTCTGCTGGGCGGCCACCAGCTGAGGCAGGTCGGGCCGCATACCGGGTGTGCGGAAGATGACCTCAAAGTCCAGGTCCTCCAGGTAGTCCTCCCCCAGCTTCAGGGTGGCGCCCAGGCTCTCCAGCTCCTCGGCCAGACCGGCGAAGGCGCTCATGGGCTTTTTGTCGCAGGCGGTGACCTTCACGCCCGCCCGCAGCAGCATTTTGATCAGTGGGGTGTTGGACACGCCGATGCCAATGACGGCCACCCGCTTGCCCTTCAGCCCCGCCAGATATTCCTGTATGGTGGAACGCTTCATAACAGTTCCTCCCTTTTCATAGTTTAACCAATTTATTATATCCCACCTGAAGAGAAAATGCAAACGCTGAGCGCTTTTGATTTGACAATCCGGGCAAGATAGCGTAAAATAGTCGGGCAAGCAAGCTGGACAGCCGCGCCTGCGGGGCGAAAGGCCCGTGGGTGAGGAAAGTCCGGGCTCCATAGGGCAAGGATAACGGGTAACACCCGCCGGGGGCGACCCTAGGAAAAGTGCAACAGAGATATACCGCCTTGGTTCCCCTCTAATGGGGCCCCCGCGAAAGCGTTTGCTTTCGTGGGGAGAGGAGGCGCAGCGAAAGGGGCGAGCTTTGCCGCTTTGCGGGGAAGCGAGTGATCTGAAGCTTGCGCCGACGAGGTAAGGGTGGAAAGGCGAGGTAAGAGCTCACCCGATGGCTGGGAACAGTCCATCGCTGTAAACTCTATCCGGAGCAACGCCGTGGAGGGACAACAGGCCGGCCCGGCCGTCCCGGGGAGGCGGCTTGAGCGTACCGGCAACGGTGCGTCGAGATAGATGGCTGTCTTAAAGGACAGAACCCGGCTTACAGGCTTACTTGCAGATATGATGGACCGGAGCGTGCAGCTCCGGTCCATCTTTTTTTGCAAAATCCCTTGACTCTTCCCTTACGTCAGATGGTAAACTGTCCTTACCCAAGGAGGGATGGCCCATGAAAATGAAGGAAGTATGCGCCCAGACCGGTCTGACAGAGCGGGCGGTGCGGTTCTATGTGCAGGAAAAACTGGTGGTTCCCCTGGCCCAGCGCCGGGGCGGACGGACCTGGCTGGACTTCTCCCCTGCCCACGTGGACCGGCTGAAAGCCATCTCCACCCTGCGGAAGGCGGGCTTCACTCTGGAGGAGATCCGCGCCATGATGGAGGATTTTCAGAAGAACGCCTCCGGGGCGGCCTTTTCCCTCCGGCAGCGGCTCCAGGCGGCCATAGACGCCTACGACAAGCTGCGCTTCACCGACACCGCCCAGGCCAGCGGCCTGGAGGATTACGCCGCCCTGCTGGAGCGGGAGGTCAAGGGCCGTCCCATCCCGGAGTCCGACCGGGTCCACACCGGAACGAACAGTTCCCAGGTGGAGGCCTTCTGCATGGTGTGGGCGGTCTATTTCATGTTCCGGTTTTACGTCTTTTTGCTGGAATATTTTTCTGATTATTCCGCCATGCTGTTTGCTGCCGCCTGGAATCCGCTGGTCTTTTTGCTGCTCTTTGCGGCCATTCCCCTGCCCATCGCCCTGGTGCTGGGCAGCAAGGCGGGCAAATGGCTCTGCCGCCACTTTGAATACATCCCATAGAGAACTCCCGGCCCTGCCGCCAATCTTAAGAATTCTTAAGGTTGGTTGACAGGGCCCCTTCCGGTTTATATACTGGACCTGTCCGTCCTACCCCTCCGCCGCAGCGGCTGTCTCCGGTCGTTGCCTTTTTTTGAACCATAAGTTAGTTTATGCTAACCAGAGAGCTCTGTGGTGGGGGGGAGTGCCGCATCTCATCAGAACATCGAAAGGAGAATACAACGCCATGCAAATCACCAAACAGAGGACACGGCTGCTGTCGCTGGCTCTGTCCCTGGCCATGCTGTTTACCTTGCTGCCCCTTCGGGCATGGGCCGCAGGTATCCAGCCCCCCGTCCCCGTGGAGACGGTGAGCACCAATTTTTTCAGTAAGGCCGTATATCTGGATTTTGGGTTCCAAAACTCCGCCTGGATCGACAAGATCCAGACTTTGTCCGTGGACGGTGTCCCCTATCAGGAGGGCGGCAGCTCTCTCTCCATGAAAAGCGGCACCTATGTGCGCCTGTCCAGCGACGGACGCATTATGCTGCCCCCCAATCTCCCGGACACGGTGAAATGCACCATCCAGGCCGAGGGTTATGAGGATCTGCACCTGAAGCTGGATGTCCGCAATCAAAAGGTAACGGTAATTTCCGCTGCCGATGCAGGCTCCTCCACTGAGCAGCGGGACCCGGCGGGTGCTGCCGCATCTCTGGAGCGGGTGCTGTCTGTCTATCTGAAGCTGACCATTACCGGCCTGGACCGCTATGTGGACGGTATTACCGCCATCCGGTGTGTCTCCTCCGATCAGCAGCCGGTGGAGCTGAGGCCGGTAAGCTACAAGCCGCTGCTCAACGGCCCCACCTATTATCTGGACGCCGCTGAATCAGCCATCTACTTTGACGCCATGAATCCCGTCCTCCATTCGGGAGATATCCTTACCATCTCCAGCAGCCAGTACCAAGATCTGCGGCTGAAGATCACCCTTGAGGAAGGAGCCTACCGGGCGGAGGTGGTGGGAGATGAGACGCCCCAGCCCGGCGGCGAACAGACCCTGCATGTCCGTCTGGTGGGCTCCTTTGAGCCTGCCCTGGTGGATCAGAAGGGCTACGACGCCGTCACCGGCGCCACCTCCACCGTGACGGTGAACAAGAACAGCAGCGTGGAGGTACAGTGTGCCCTGACGAACAAGGACGCCGCCCCTACCGACAGCGACTGGCTCCCCCTCCACAAGAGCGGCGTCACCGTCCGCCGGGACCAGAGCGCCGTGGAGATCTCCCCCCAGGGCAGCGGCATGACGGGGGTGTACTCCACTCTGGACAGCGCCCTCACCCTGTCCGGTACGCCTGCAATGAAGGGAGAGTACCAGATTTCGGTCACCATCACCGACGACCAGGGCCGGAAAGCCGTCAGCAACTCCCTCCCCTTCCTGGTGTACAGTGGGGATGAGAAACTGGTGGACCGGCTGACTCTGGACCATGCTACCCAGGCCCAGGACGGTAAATATCTGTATGACATGGTGCCCTGGGCCATCCGGGACTTCGGAGGCGAGAACGAGACGGTAACCGTCCCCGCGCAGATCAAGGCCTGGTTCGGCTCCCACACCAGCGGCACCTACGGCAAGCTGGGTTATGCCCTGCCCAACGGCCAGGAGCCGGTCCAGACCCTGCTCATCCCCGCCGGGTGCGACCTGACCTTGGTGAATATGGATGTGCTCAGCAGCGTGAAGATGGTGGTGCAATCCGGCGGCAAACTGACCCTCCAGGACTCCGCCGTCCAGGGCGTGATCCAGGTGGAGCAGGGCGGTACTTTCTCCATGAATTACGATTCCTACCACGGTAAATTCCTCACCGGCGCCTCCATCAACGGACAGCTGCGGCTCATGGGCGGCGCGGTGCTGGAGAACGCCGCCATCTACTCCAATACCAATTTCATCGCCAACGGCAGCCAGGCCCGGAAGAATACCCAGCCGGTGGTGGCGGTGCTGGGCGACGTGACGGTGAAGGGACAGGTCTTTATCAAAGGCGACGAGGCCCCCACCGGCACTGATCCCCTCACCGGCAGAAGCTACGCCGGTCAGACCGGCCTTTCCGTCACCGGCGGTACCCTGACCCTGGCCGACGATGCCCTGCTGGCGGTATACGGCGGCGGGATGCAGGCCGCCACCTCGGTGGGCGGCACGGCCGTCCTGCTGGAGAACGGCGCCATTGCCGGCAGCGGTACCCTGCTGGCCGTGGGAGGTGACGGGACCTTTGACCGGGGCGGCGACGCCGTCAGCGGCACCGGCACGGTCTCTGCCGCCAAGGCCTACCTCCAGGGCGGAGCCGCCGCCTTCCCCAAGAGCGGCGATATCACCGGCGGCAAGGCTGCCGCTGCCGGGGTGAACGCCCCCAACGCGGTCAAGCACGACGGCGTAACCTGGAAAAGTGAGGGGGAGAACCCCCATATCCCCCGCTGGTCCGGCGCCTCTGCCGCTCCCAGCAAGGCGGACGCGGACAAGACCATCGCATACATTTCCGCCCAGGCCGGGCACAGCCCGGAAATCCCCGGGCAGCAGGACCCTTCCGTCCCTCAAACGGCCTATTATCCCGTCAACGCGGGAACCGTGCCCCACGGAACGCTCAAGCTCAGCGCCCTTCGCGCCCCACGGGGCAGGACCGTCACCGTTACCGTCAAACCCGATGAGGGCTATGCCCTGCAGGAGCTGCAAATCCAGGACCGGGCGGGAAAGACGGTGAAGGTGACCGAAAAGAGTCCCACCCAGTATACCTTTACCATGCCTGCCTCCCCTGTGAAGATCACCGCCGCATTCAAGGAGAAAACTCCGGACAACCCCGCTCCCACCCCGGAGCAGCCCACCGTTGAGAAGGAAGTTTCCTTCCGGGACGTGTCCAAGACCGACTACTATTACGAGGCGGTCCGGTGGGCGGTGAAGGAGAACGTGACCCAGGGGGCCGATCAAAACCGCTTTGCCCCCGACGCCCACTGCACCCGTGCCCAGGCCGTCACCTTCCTGTGGCGGGCGGCAGGCTCCCCCGCGCCCAAGAACCGGACGCTCCCCTTCCGGGACGTGGGGGCCAACGACTTCTACTATGACGCGGTGTGCTGGGCGGTGGAACAGGGCATTACCGGCGGAACTGGAGCCAATACCTTCAGCCCTGACGCTGAGGTGACCCGGTCCCAGACGGTGGCTTTTCTCCACCGGGCCGCCGGTTCTCCTGCCGCCGGGAAGGCAGCCGCCTTCTCTGACGTGGACAACGGCAGCTACTATGCCGGTGCGGTGAACTGGGCCGTGGAGCACGGCGTTACCCAGGGCACCGGCGGCGGCAGCTTCAGCCCCGAGCTGGTCTGCACCCGTGCCCAGATGGTCTCCCTCCTTCACCGGAGCGTGGAGCAGAAGGTCTTTTCCTGGTAATTGACGCAAAAACACCCTGTCCGCAGATGCGGACAGGGTGTTTTCTGTCAGATGAATCAGTCCTGATCCCAGTTGTGCCAGACGTTCTGGACGTCGTCGTTCTCTTCCAGCAGGTCGATGAGCTTCTCCATGTTCTTGATGTCCTCTTCGCTCTCCAGCTTGACGTAGTTCTGAGGCACCATCTCCACGGCGGCCTGGACGAAGGTGTAGCCCTTCTCCTCCATGGCGGCCACCACGGCGCCGAAGGCGTCGGGATCGGTGTAGACCTCAAAGACCTCGTCCTCCACCTGCATGTCGTCGGCGCCGCAGTCCAGGGCGTCCATCATGACGGTGTCCTCGTCCAGGTCTTCCTTCTCAATGACGATCACGCCCTTGCGGTCGAAGGACCAGGACACGCAGCCGGTGGCGCCCAGGCCCTTGCCGTACTTGTCCAGCAGGTGACGGACCTCGGGAGCGGTGCGGTTGCGGTTATCGGTGAGGGCGTCCACGATGACGGCCACGCCGGAGGGGCCGTAGCCCTCGTACACCACGTTCTCGTAGCTGTCGGTGTTGCCGGAGCCCAGAGCCTTGTCGATGGTGCGCTTGATGTTGTCGTTGGGCATATTGGCCGCCTTGGCCTTGGCGATAACGGTAGCCAGGCGGGAGTTATTGTTGGGGTCGCCGCTGCCGCCGGTCTTGACGGCCACGATCATCTCGCGGGCGATCTTGGTGAAGATCTGGGAGCGCTTGGCGTCGGCCGCGCCCTTGGTCTTCTGAATATTATGCCACTTGGAATGTCCTGACATTGGTACTCGTTCCCTTCTCGTCGAAAATCAGCGCAACTAGTTTATCACTTTTTTGAGTGCTTGACAAGCCCTCACAGGTAGGAAAACACCTCTTTATGGGTCTGGGTGGTGAGCACCTCCACCTTGGCAAAGCCCTCGGCCAGCCACTTGACCAGCACAGGCACCACCACCTGCTCGGTGGGATAGTGTCCGGCATCGATAAGGTTGACCCCCATTGCCTTGGCATCCAGGAAGCCGTTGTACTTCACGTCGGCGGTGACGAAGGTGTCGCAGCCCAGGGCCAGGGCGTCCTTGAGCAGGTCGGCGCAGGCGCCGCCCCCCACGGCCACCCGCCTTACCGGACGGCGGGCGTCCACAAAGCGCACTCCGTTGGCCCCCAGGGCCTCCTTGACGAAAGCGGCAAAGGCGGGGGCGTACATGGGCACCCCGGCGGTGTTGCCCACCCGGCCGATGCCGTAGGGACGACCGGCGGCGTCCACGCCGTCCTGCTTCAGAGGCTCCACGTTGGTGAGGTCCAGCTTGCGGGCCAGGATGTCGTTCACTCCGCCCCACACCGCGTCCAGGTTGGTGTGGGCGCACACGGCGGCGATGTTATGCTCCACCAGGGAGAGCAGAATGCGCCCATCGGGGGTGGCGTCGGTCACCGACTTGGCGGGGCGGAAGATCACCGGATGGTGGGACACGATGAGCTGACACCCCAGCTGGGCGGCCTCGGCCACCACCTCTTCGGTGATGTCCAGGCTCACCAGCACCTTGTCCACCTGCCGGTCCCCCCGGCCCACCAGAAAGCCCGCGTTGTCAAAGTCCATCTGGAGGGAAAAAGGGGCCAGCCCATCCAGATACTGATAGATCTCTCTTACGGTTGCCATGACAGCCACTCCTCTCGCAGTTCCAGCAGGTCCCGGTGGGCCCGCTCCATGTCCTCCAGACGTCCGGCGTCGGCGCTCCGGGTGGAGCGGCGCAGCCCCTCCACCGCCCGGCCGGTCTGGTCAATGAGCCGGTTTAAGTATTCTCTGCGCAGCGGGTCAGCCTCCCCCCTGCTCTGCCGGCCCGCCCACAGCTCACCGGCGGTGAGTTCCGGCATGGGCCCGGCCTTTACCTGGAAGGTCGTATAAATGGTATCCCCTTCCCGGGTCAGGATTTCCCGGGCAATGGTGTAGCCGTGCTCCTGGAGCCACAGCCGCAGCTGGGGCTGGGCGCTCATGGGCTGGAGCAGCAGCAGACAGTCCTCCCGCCACGTCCAGGGCGCGGCGGACAGGATGGCGGCGATGGTCTCGCCCCCCATGCCGGCGATGGCGATGGTGTCGGCCTCGCCGGGGCGCACCCCCGCCAGGCCGTCACACAGCCGGAAGTCCATCTGCTCCGTCAGGCCGTATTTCTCCGCCGTGGCCCGGGCACGGTCCAGGGGCCCCTGCCGCAGGTCGCAGGCCAGGGCCTCTGTAATGATCCCCCGCTGAAGGAGCCACACCGGCAGATAGGCGTGGTCGGTGCCGATGTCGGCAAATTTGGCCCCCTGGGGCACCAGCTGAGCCACCGAGCGCAGCCGGGGAGTCAGTTCCATGGGACGCATCCCTTCACCTCCTACGAAAAAAGGAGCGGTGGAACCGCTCCTTTTTTCAGTTTGTCAAAAGAGCCTCGCAGAGTTCGCGCCCGCAGGCGTGAAAAAAGTCCAAATCTGTTTTCGGCCGCGACAAGTGCGTGGACGAAAACACTGCTCAGCCCGCAAGGGTGGACTCTGTCCGCGCGCGGCGGGCTGCAGCCTTCTCGAAAAAGCGGCTTTGCCGGTTTTTCGAAGCTTTCAAAAAAGGAGCGGTCTGACCGCTCCTTTTTTACAATTGTTACTGAGCCGCGCCCACGCTGGCGTTGATCTTGGCCAGCAGCTCGTCCACATCCACGCCGTGGACCATGCAGGCCTCCTCCACGGTCTCGCCGCGGGAAGAGGGGCAGCCCAGGCAGTGCATACCGATGGACAGGAAGATGGGAGCGGTCTCGGGAGCGATGTCCAGGATATCGCCGATGATGGTATCTTTGGTGATCTGAGCCATAAAGGGAATACCTCCAAATTTCTAGGATATGGGTAGTATATCCGATTTTCTCCCTTTTTGCAAGAGAGACTTGATTTTTATCCAAAATTTCTGGGCGGCTCCCCTACCTTATAAAAAGGCCAGGGCCTCCCGGATGTTGCGGACCTTGATGAGCTGGAGCCCGTCTGGGACCTCCAGCTTGGCCCCGGTGCGCTGGGGCACCAGGCATTTGGTGAAGCCCAGCCGGTGGACCTCGCTGAGCCGCTGGCCCAGGGCGTTCACCGACCGCAGCTCGCCGGTGAGGCCCACCTCCCCGATGGCGGCCAGGTCGCCGGGCACCGGACGGTCCCGGAAGGAGGAGGCCAGAGCCACCACCAT
The DNA here is from genome assembly GCA_022785125.1 of Clostridiales bacterium. Taxonomy (GTDB): domain Bacteria; phylum Bacillota; class Clostridia; order Oscillospirales; family Oscillospiraceae; genus Flavonifractor; species Flavonifractor porci. Next base: position 173,214 of record JALFRA010000007.1, on the reverse strand, counting down.
GGCCAGGTCTGCGGCGGGCTCGTCCAGATTGAGGCCGCCGATGACGTTGATGTAGGCGTCGCAGGAGCTGACCATCAGCCCGCCCCGCTTCTCCAGCACCGCCAGCAGCAGGTTGGCCCGGTTGAAGTCGAAGCCGTTGCAGGTGCGCCGGGGCACGTTGAAGCTGGTGGGGGCCAGCAGGGCCTGGACCTCCGCCAGCACCGGCCGCACCCCCTCCATCACGCAGGTGACGCAGGTGCCGGGGGTGTCCTGGGGCCGGCCGGACAGCAGCATTTCCGAGGGATTGGGCACCTCGGTAAGGCCGGAGTCGGCCATTTCGAACACGCCGATCTCGTTGGTGGCGCCGAAGCGGTTTTTGGCCGCCCGCAGGATGCGGTAGGAGTTCTGCTGCTCGCCCTCAAAGTAGAGCACGCAGTCCACCATGTGCTCCAGCACCTTGGGTCCGGCGATGGAGCCCTCCTTGTTGACGTGGCCGATGACAAACACCGTCACCCCCCGGCCCTTGGCCAGGTTCATCAGGGCCATGGTGCAGTCCTTCACCTGACCGATGCTGCCGGGGGCGGCGGACAGCTCCCCGTTGTACATGGTCTGGATGGAGTCCACGATGAGCACATCGGGCTGGAGGGTGGTCACCGCCTCGGCCACGTCGTCCATGCTGGTTTCAGCCAGCAGGTAGAGCTGCTGGCCGCTCACCCCCAGCCGCTCGGCCCGCAGCTTGATCTGCCGCTCGGACTCCTCGCCGGAGACATAGAGCACCTTGGCAAACCGGCATAAATTCTGGCAGATCTGGAGCATGAGGGTGGACTTGCCGATGCCCGGCGCGCCGCCCACCAGCACCAGGGAGCCCTGGACGGCGCCGCCTCCCAGCACCCGGTCCAGCTCGTTCATGCCGGTCTGGAACCGCAGCTCCCGGGTGGTCTCCACTTCGTCCATCAGCCGGGGTTTGGACCTCCCCTGCCGCTCCACCGCCGTGGCGGCGGCCGCAGAGCTTTTCCGTTTGCTCTCGGTGGGCTGCTCCACGATGGTGTTCCACGCCTTGCAGGCGGGGCACTGGCCCGCCCACTTGGGCAGCTCGTTGCCGCATTCGGTACAGTAAAACATGGTCTTGGCTTTCATGGGTGGATGATCCTCCCCTTCTTTTGTGGTGTGATGTTCCTGCGGGCGGGGATAAACCCCGCCCCTGCGGGATCATGTTTGGTATGGGTCTGTAGGGGGCGGCGTCCCCAACGCCCCGACCCTAGGTTGTGAAATTCGCTTCATATTGCAGCCACGCCCCGGTGAGGGCGGCGGCCAGCTGGAGCTGATAGCCCTCCGAGCGCAGCTTGCCCTCCTCCTCCGGGTTGGACAGAAAGCCGCACTCCACCAGAATGGCGGGGCGTGTGATATGGTTCATGAGGTAGACCGTGTCCGGGATGGGCTTGGCCTGGCGCTCATTGGTTTGGTCCACCGTCTGCCGCAGCACCTCCTGGGTGTGGACGGCGAACTCCTGGCTCCCCTGGGTGGGGGCGAAAAAGACCTGTGCCCCGTGGTACCTGGCGTTGGTGAACATATTCTGATGGATGCTCAGCAGCACCCCGTTTTCCGTCCCCTCCACCATTGCCACCCGGTTTTTCAGGTCGGAGACCTTCTTCTCTCTTAATGTATCCGCCGACGGGTCGTGGAGGGACACGTCCTCCTGCCGCAGCACCACCGGCGATTGGCCGCACAGTCCCAGCAGCAGGTCCAGCTTCCGGACGATGGCCAGATTGATCTGGCTCTCCGGTACGCCGGTGAGAGACACCGCGCCCCCGTCCTCCCCGCCGTGACCTGCGTCCAGCACCAGAACGGGCCGTCCGCTGTCCATAGGCCCCACGGTCTGTACCGCCCCGCCCGGCCAGAACACCAGATAACCGGCGGTGGCCAGAGCCAGCACCCACAGCAGGGCCCACTGTCCGATCCGCTTCATGCCGCACTCCCCCTTTTCATCGATCAAGGAAGGATATGCGGCGGCGGGTACAGTTAGACATTATTGTACCACGTCCGCCCCTGCTTGTCCAAATTTCTGTTGCCTTTTTGGCGGTGAGGCGATAAGATGGAAGCAGCAACCATGGAGGTGAGAGCAATGGTCATTGATAAAATGAAAAACGCTTCTCTGTATTACGGTCTGGGCCAGCGGTTCCGGCAGGCTCTGGAGTGGCTGGCTCAGGTGGACCCGGACAGCCTGACGCCCGGCCAGCGGGTGGACATCGACGGCGACAATGTGTACGCCACCCGGTTCGACGTGGATACCAAACTCCCCGCCGACTGCAAGCTGGAGTGCCACCGGGACTACGCCGATATTCAGTATGTGGTGTCCGGCACCGAGGGTATGGGCTACTCCCTGCCCGACGCGCCTCTGACGCAGCTCAGCGAGTATACCCCTGATATCCAGTTCTTCACCACCGACTGGGACACCCTCACCGTCCGGCTCGGCACCTTCTACATCGTCTGGCCCCAGGATCTCCACGCCCCCCGTGTGGCCCTGGAGTCCCCCGAGCCTGTGAAGGTCATTGTGGCAAAAGTGAAGCTCTCCTGACCGGCATGAAAAGGCCGCCCGATTAGGGCGGCCTTTTTGCTTACTTTTTGGCAGTGTCGAAGGCGGGGTTGGTGAAGTAGACGTTCTTCCGGTCCATCTTCTCCTTGGCCAGGCGCACCGCCTCGCCGAAACGCTGGAAGTGGACGATCTCCCGCTCCCGCAGGAAGCGGATCACGTCGCTGACATCGGGGTCGTCGCTGAGGCGCAGGATGTTGTCATAGGTGACCCGGGCTTTCTGCTCGGCGGCCATATCCTCGGTGAGGTCGGCGATCACATCCCCCTTGACGCCGATGCCGGCGGCGTTCCAGGGAGCGCCGGAGGCGGCGGTGGGATAGATGCCGGTGGTGTGGTCCACAAAATAGGGAGCGAAGCCGCCCTCCTTCAGCTGCTCCTGGGTCAGTCCCCGGGTGAGCTGATGGACGATGGCCCCGATCATTTCCAGGTGGCCCAGCTCTTCGGTACCGATGTCGGTGAGCAGGCCCTTGAGCTCTGGATAGGGCATGGCGTACCGCTGGGACAGATAGCGCAGAGAGGCGCCCAGCTCGCCGTCAGGTCCGCCGTACTGGCTGATGACCCAGGCGGCCAGCTTGGGGTTGGGGGTCTTGATGCGCACGGGGTATTGGAGCTTTTTCTCATATTGGAACATTACTTGGCCCCTCCTTCCGGATTGTAGTGCCAGGGCCAGTCGCCCTCCAGCCAGGCGGCCCAGCTCTCCGCGTTGGCAGCGGCACTCTGGGTCAGGGGACCGTGCTGGGCCTCGTAGCGCTTGCGGGCCTCTGCCTCCAGGGCGGTGTACTTCTGGAAGAGCTGGAAGGCCTCGGTGTCGTCCTGGTGGGTGTCCAGGTAGAGGCCCAGCTCCAGCAGCATGAACTCCAGAGCCTGGAGCTCGGCCAGCTGGGTGCCCAGCACCTTCACCGCCTCCGCCTTGATATGGAAGGGCAGGTTCAGGCCGGGAAACAGGGTGCCGTTGGCCAGGGCCTCCTGCTGGGAGTAACGCTTGGGGTTATTCTGCTGAAACGGCACATAGGGGACGGCCAGGGGGGCGCACTCAGGGAGCGTGCCGCAGCTGTCGTCACAGATGCCGGGAATGTTCTGAGGGTTGTTCTCGGGATACAAGGGGTGTCCCTCCTCCTATGGATTGGGACGGGACGGGAGCCCCGTCCACACCATCCTATGCGCCCCCTCTCCCCCATGATACAAAACGGCCCGGATGGGATTCCATCCGGGCCGCTGCTGTTATGCCATTGTGGTGTTGGTCACGAACCGGGTGAGCATGGCGGCTACCTCGGCCCGGGTGATGTCGGCCTGGGGCCGCAGGCTCCCGTTGCCGTCACCGGTGAGGATACCGCTGGCGCAGGCCCACTCCATGGCCTCTCTGGCCCAGGAGGAGGTCTGAGCTCCGTCCCGGAAGCTGTCCAGCCCATTGCCGGAGGAGGCGGGGCTGCCGGCGGCGCGGTAGAGCATGACGGCCAGGGTCTCCCGGGTGAGGGGCGCATCGGGGTCGAAGCGGCCCTGGGCGGTGCCTCCGGCGATGTTCTGCTCCGCCGCCCAGTTGGCCGCGTCGCTGTACCAGGCGTCTCCGGGCACATCCTGGAAGCTGCCGCTGGAGGCGGGGGCGGGGCTGCCCTCCAGCCGATGAAGCACAGTGACCAGCATGGAGCGGGTCATGGTACCGGCGGGAGCAAACTTACCGCCGCCCACGCCGGAGAACAGCTCCCGGCTGGCGGTAAACTGAACGGAGTCGGCAAACCAGTCCCGGTCAGACACATCGGCAAACTGCTTGCTGCCATCCACCAGCTCGATGGTGCAGGAGCCGTCCACACGCACGGTCAGCGCGCCGTCCTGATACACCGAACGGGGCAGGACTTTCCGGGTCCCGTCGGCCAGTACCCGCACCGCCACAGTGCCGGTGCCGCCGGTGCAGGGGATGCGGAGGGTGGCGTGGGCCACGCCGGAGGGAACGGTGACCTGGGCGGTCACCTTGCCGTCGGTCCCGGTGGTCACCTGGGCGGTGGCGCCGGTCTTTTTGTCGGTCACGGTGGTCCCGGGTGTCTCCGTAGGCTTCTGGGTCTCCCCTGCTCCCCCTCCGCCGGAACCGCCGCCGATGCTGCCGCCGCCGGAGCCACCACCGGAGCCGCCGCCGCCGGAGCCACCACCGGAGCCGCCGCCGCCGGAGCCACCACCGGAGCCGCCGCCGCCGGAACCACCACCGGAGCCGCCGCCGCCGGAACCACCGCCGGAGCCGCCGCCTTCAGGGGGCGTGACGGGTTTTTCGTCGATGGTGGGCACCTGACTCATCTCGTTCCAGGCCAGGGTTCCGGCCTGACGGACCTGATCCAGGTCACCGGCGGCACGGATGGCCGCCAGGCCGTTGTTCAGGGCGCGGGTCAGGGCCGCCTGCCCTTCGGCGGAGTAGTGGCTCTGATCCAGGCGGTCATACTTCTCCTGAAGGGCCTGGGCCTGGGCCCGCTTTTCCGCGGCCAGCTCCTGCCGTCCCTCCAGCTCATCCGGTACGCTGGGGCTGATGCAGGCCTTCCACGCGGCGTCCAGGGCCTGGTAATGGGTGATGGCGTCCTGATACTGGGCAATGTGCTCCTCCTGAACCTGCTCCATGGGCTGGGTGGTGAGGCCCTCCAGCCCCTCCACCCACTGGGCGGCCTGGACCAGCGTCATCAGGCCATCCGCCTTGGTCTGGAGCTGCTGGGCGGCCTTGCCCACCACCAGCTGGCGGTCGGCCTGGCCGGTCAGGGTGGTGCGGGTCTCCAGCCGGTCCTGGGCCAGATCGGCCAGGGCCGCCTGGGCCAGTCCGGCGGTACCACCGGCATTGGACTCGGTGAGCAGACCGGCGGACACGCTGTTCAGGGCGGTGGTGTGGTCCTCCGTCCAGGACTGGGTGATCTCCTCTACCCGGTCCGCCAGGGTGGGAACGGCAGCCATGGCAGTCTGCGCGTTGGACACGGCCCGGTCCATGGTCACGGTGGATTCGGTCCCCTGGATCTGGTTCACAGCCGCTGTATAGGCGCCGGACAGGGTGCTCCAGTCCTGGGTGGTGTAGTCGCCCTGGGTATAGCCCTGGAAGATGCCGTCCAGCCGGTCCAGATAGGGCTTCTGGATCTCGCTGATGGGGGTGCGCCACACGGCATAGAGGGTCACCGTGCCGCCTGCCTCAGCGGTCAGGCTCTGGACCGGGGCCTGGTCTCCGTAGCGCACACCCCCATTGGAGGCAGTGGCCCAACCGGCAAACTCCTTGCCCTCCTTGGTAAAGGGGTTGGCCATCAGGTTCACCGTCTGGCCGTAGACGGCGCTCTGGGTCTGGACCTCACCCTCTCCCCCGTTGGGGTCCAGCTGAATGGTATACTGGTTGGGCGTCCACTGGGCATAGAGGGTGATCCGGTCCCCATCGGTCTTTTCGCCGGCCAGGTTGGTCACCTGTGCCCCATTCTCATAGGTCTTACCATCCCCTCTGGGCTGGGTGTTCCACGATGCAAAGGTGTAGCCGCTGCGCCGGAAGGTGCTCTCGGGCAGCCGCACCGGAGTATCCCACCGGGCGGACAGGTTGGACAGAGAGCCGTTGCCGCCGTTGGAGGAGAAATAGATGGTGTAGCGGTTGGCGATGCGCTGGCTGTACAGGGTCTGCCCTGCCGCCTCCAGCTCCGCCGGAGCGGGAGTCCGGAAATCAGGGTCCAGGAACCAGGCCGCCCGGTCGTATCCCTCAATGGGGTCCTGCTCCTCGTAGTCATCCAGGTAGACCGTCAGACCGGGCTGAACGGGCAGCTTGATCTCCTCCATAAAGTTGTTTCGGGCCACAAAGCCGCCGCCCTCCAGCTTGGTGTTGTGGCTCATGTCCAGCGTAGTCAGGCGGTTGTGGTCGATGTGGAGGAACTGGAGGTTGGACAGCATACTCACGTCGATGGAGGTGAGCCGGTTGTCAAAGGTCTCGATAAACTCCAGCTTGGTACTCTCGGTGAGCAGCAGCTCCTCCAGCTGGTTGTTCCGGCAATAGAGGACCTTGAGCCCGGTACAGCCGGTCAGGGTCAAAGACCCCATCTGGTTCATCTCACAGTACAGGGAGACCAGCTTGCTGTGGCCGCTGAGGTCCAGGCGGCTGATGCGGTTGAAGTTGCAGTTGAGGTACTCCAGCGCCGGATTGTGGGACACATCCAGGGCAGTCAGCCGGTTATAGCCGCAGGAAAGCCGGGTCAGCGCGGGATTCTGGGACACGTCCAGCTCCGTCAGGTTGTTGTTGGTGCAATTCAGGGCCTGGAGATTGGGAAACGCGCCCAAGCCCTCCAGGCTGGTCAGACCCAGTCCGGACAGGTCCAGCTGGGTCACGGCAAGCCGCTCCTCCTCTGTCAGAACGCCGTCGGCGCCCGCGCCGCCCAGATTGCTGCCGTTCAGCAGCCAGGCCTGGAGGTTCCGGTCGTGAAAGACGTCGGTAATGTTGATACTGCCCTCATAGCTGCGGGGCTGAACCGCTGCAAGCGCAGCGGCGGGCAGCGCGAGCTGGCCCGCAAGGGCGATGGTGGTCAGCATGACGGGCAGCTTTTTCATCTTTGGATTCATATGTTGCTCCTAAATCATACATTTATTTCCTACTAATTTACTATAAAATACTGAACTATTATAAGGAGCAAAAAGGTGCTTGTCAATGATAAATTTATACAATAAAGCAGAAAAAGGCCGCCCCGAACGGGACGGCCTTTTGGGTATGCAGATTAGTTCTGCTCGCCGCGCATACGGGCGAAGCAGTCGCTGCAATAAACAGGACGGTCGGACTTGGGCTCGAAGGGCACCTTGGCCTCGCCCCCGCAGGCAGCGCAGGTAGCGGTGAAGTACTCGCGGGGGCCGCGGGAGGCAGCCTTGCGGGCGTCACGGCAGCTCTTGCAGCGCTGGGGCTCGTTCTGGAAGCCGCGCTCGGCGTAGAACTCCTGCTCACCGGCGGTGAACACGAACTCCTGGCCACATTCCTTACATACCAGAGTCTTGTCTTCGTACATGATGTTACCCTCTCTTTGCTTCTTTGCCCAGGTCCGGATGATCCATGTGCTGGGTCAGTGTAATATTGCGATCAGCCTTTGCTGATGTCGCCGGAAGAAGTTTGCTGCGCCAGCTTGCGCCGGATACGCTGCACCGCGTTGTCCACCGATTTGGGGGACTTGTTTACCTCGGCTGCAATCTCGGAGTAGGACAGACCGTTCAGATACAACCGAAGTACGCTTGCCTCGAAGCCGGACAGCTGACCGATCAGCGCCTCCAGACGTTCCCGGAAGGATTCCCGGCTGAGGAAGATCTCCTCCGGATCCGTTCCCTGTCCGTCGGGCGGGCTGAACGCCAATGGATCGCCGTTCCCACTAAAAAGAGGGGTTCCGAACGAGACGGAGTTGTTCAGCGGTATGTGCTTATCTCTTGCTGCTGCTTTGATAACGGAGAACAGACGGTTTTTGATGCACACCTCCGCATAGGTGCGGAAGGCGGCGGCCTTTTCCGGGTCATATTCCCGGATGGCGGCCAGCAGCCCCACCATTCCCTCCTGGATCAGGTCCTCGCTGTCTCCGCCGGCCAGAAAATAGGGCCGGGCGCAGATGCGGACCAGGCGGTTATAGCGCACTACCAGGTCCTCTTCGGCCTGACGGTCACCGGAAGCGACCAGGGCGCACAGGGCCTCATCGCTGGGTTCCTGCGGTTGGAAATGGTCCTCTTTCATGCCGTTTCTCCTTGCACATTATAAGCGTTGATGCCTGAATTTGTCAAGTGTTTGCCAGAAATATTTCGGTTTCAGCCCCGATTTTTTATGACATTTGCCAAGAGCTGTGCAACTTTCTCTGCATCCTCCTGGCTCTGGGCCTCCACCATCACCCGCACCAGGGCCTCGGTGCCCGAAGGACGGACCAAAACCCGGCCGGTGCCCGCCAGCAGCTTCTCCTGCTGGGCCACGGCGTCCATAATGGAGGCGTCGTTCATGATGGCCTCTTTGGCGGCATTGTCGGCCACCGGCACGTTGATGAGGGTCTGGGGATATCGCTTGCACCCCTCCACCAGCTGGGAGGCCTTCTTGCCGGAGCGGCGCAGCAGAGCCAGGAACTGTACAGCGGTGAGCTGACCGTCGCCGGTGGTGGCGTATTTTCGGAAGATGGTGTGGCCGGACTGCTCGCCGCCCAGGACCCAGCCTTCCTCCTCCATCTTCTCCAGCACGTTCCGGTCGCCCACGGCGGTGCAGAACAGCTCCATGTTGTGCTCCCGGCAGAAGACGTGCAGGCCCAGGTTGCTCATGACGGTACCCACGATCGCGTTGCCGGGCAGTTTGCCCTGCTCCAGCAGCTCCAGGCCGCAGGCAGCGATGACCTGATCGCCGTCGATCTCCTCGCCGGTCTCGTCCACCATAAGGCAGCGGTCGGCGTCGCCGTCAAAGGCGATGCCCAGGTCGTACTTGCCGGCGGTGACCATGGCCTTCAGGCTGTCCAGATGGGTAGAGCCGCAGCCGTTGTTGATGTTCACGCCGTCGGGATCGGCATTGATGATATCGGTGTGCAGGTCGGGGAAGGAATCGAAGAGCCGTCCGGCGGTGGCGGAGGAGGCGCCGTTGGCGCAGTCCACCAGGATCTTCAGGCCGGACAGGTCGGAGTCAATGGTGGACACCAGGTGGTCGATATAATCCTGGCTCTCCTTCTGGTCGGCATAGACCACCCGGCCGATGTCGCCGCCGGTCTTGCGTGGTACGGGAACCTTGTTGAGAATGATGTCCTCGATCTTGCCCTCCAGCTCGTCAGACAGCTTGAAGCCCTGGCCGTTGAAGATCTTGATGCCGTTGTGCTCGAAGGGGTTGTGGGAGGCGGAGATGACGATACCGGCGTCACAGCCGCTGTCCACCGTTACCCAGGCCACGCCGGGAGTGGGGATCACGCCCAGGTGGAGCACGTCGGCGCCGGCGGAGCACAGGCCCGCCATCAGCGCACCCTCCAGCAGGTCGGAGGAGATGCGGGTGTCCTTGCCGATGGCGAACCGGGGACGCCCCTCCCCTTTTGCCTGGGCCAGCACATAGGCCGCCGCCACGCCCACATCATAGGCCAGTTCCGCGTCCAGACCGGCGTTGACCACGCCGCGGATACCATCGGTTCCAAACAGTTTACCCATGCTAGATTACCTCTTTCTACCAAAATCATCCAATGAAAAGGATGTGTTAAAGTTTGTGTCTACTTTTAAAAGCTCAGCTGCTCCATCCCCACCCCGCCGGGGACGGCCAGGCCCAGGTGCTCGTAGGCCCGCCGGGTGACACACCGCCCTCTGGGCGTGCGGGTGAGGAAGCCCATCTGCATCAGATAGGGCTCGTACACGTCCTCCAGTGTGACGGCCTCCTCGTTGATGGTGGCCGCCAGGGTCTCCAGACCCACCGGACCGCCGCCGTAGTGCTCGATGATGGAGCCTAACATCCGCCGGTCGATGGCGTCCAGCCCCAGGTGGTCCACCTCCAGGGCGGACAGGGCCACGTCGGCCACCTCCCGGGTGATGACGCCCCCTGCCTTCACCTGGGCAAAGTCACGCACCCGGCGCAGCATCCGGTTGGCAATACGGGGGGTACCCCGGCTGCGCTTGGCGATCTCCATGGCGCCATCGGCCTCGATGGGCACATCCAGAATGCCCGCCGACCGGGTGACAATGAGGGCCAGCTCCTCCGGGGTGTACAGCTCCAGCCGCAGGGTCACGCCAAACCGGTCCCGCAGAGGGGCGGACAGCTGGCCCGCTCGGGTGGTGGCTCCAATGAGGGTGAACTTGGGCAGGTCCAGCCGGATGGAGTTGGCCGACGGCCCCTTGCCAATGATGATATCGATGGCAAAGTCCTCCATGGCGGGGTACAAAATCTCCTCCACCGACCGGTTGAGCCGGTGGATCTCATCCACGAACAGAATGTCGTTTTCCGCCAGATTGGTGAGCAGAGCCGCCAGATCGCCGGGCTTTTCAATGGCCGGGCCGGAGGTGATGCGGATATTGACCCCCATCTCGTTGGCAATGATGTTGCTGAGGGTGGTCTTGCCCAGGCCCGGGGGGCCGTGGAGCAGCACATGGTCCAACGGCTCGCTGCGCATCTTGGCGGCCTGGATAAACACCTCCAGGTTGCCCTTGGCCTTGGCCTGGCCGATGTATTCGTTTAAGGTCTTGGGCCGCAGAGAGCCCTCGTTCTCGTCATCCCGGGTGAGGGATGTGGTCACCAGAGGCTCCTCGGTCTCAAATCCGTCTTCAGAAAATGCAATGCTCAAAGTCTCACTTCCTTATCCGCACCACTGGTCCAACAGTTCCTCCACCTTATCCAGGAAGGCGCCCTCCCCCAGGGTGTTGATCTTGAACAGCATGGCCTGACTGCCGCCGGAGGTGATGGCGGACAGGAACAGATGGGGGCCGTTGCCCACCAGGGTCAGGTTGAGGCTCACCCGGTTGCCCCCCATGAAGCTGTACCGCTCATATACCCGAACGGCCACCCGGAAGGAGCCGCTGTGGTAGTCGCTGCTGTCCTCCCAGCTGGCGGAGGAGCTTCCGTTCAAAATCCCGTCGTGCAGATAGTCCAGCAGTCCGTCAAAACTGCCGGTCAGATCCCGTTCCAGTTTGGCCATGGTGGTTCCTCCTTCCGGGGGATTACCCCTTCATCATTTTCTTGAGTGCCTGCTTGATGATGTCCTCCAGGCTGAGGGTGTCCACGTCGATGCCCTTCAGGGCCATGCCGATCTCGGTCTGGGAGTAGCCCAGCACCGCCAGAGCAGCAGCCGCCTCGGAGGACTTGTTCTCCGGGATCACCGTGACCCCGGTGCCGCCGTAGCTCTCGCCGCCCGGGCTGATCTGGCCCTTGGCCAGCTTATCCTTCAGCTCCAGGATGATGCGCTGGGCGATCTTCTTGCCGATACCCTGGGCCACGGTCAGGGCCTTCTCATCCCCGGTGATGATGCTCATGGCCAGGGACTCGGGGGTGGCGGAGGACAGGATGGACAATGCCGCCTTGGGTCCCACGCCGGATACCGAGATCAAGAGCTGAAAGCAGTTGAGCTCGTTCTCCGTGGCAAAGCCGTACAGCTCCATGGCGTCCTCCCGGACGTTCAGGTGGGTGAACAGCTTGGCGCTCTCCCCTTTTTTCAGCCGGGCCAGGGTATTGTTGGTGGTGCGGCAGGCGTAGCCCACCCCGCCGCAGTCAATGACCGCCAGATAGGGGGCGGTGTGGGCCACGGTTCCTTTTACATAATAAAACATAATCATAAACTCCTAACGGCGTGCCTCATACCGGCCGCTGCCCGGCCGGTTGGCGTCGGGGCTCTGGAGCCGGGAGGTGTACGAGCGGGCGTGGCACAGAGCGATAGCCACCGCATCGGCGGCGTCGTCCGGCTTGGGGACGGCTTTCAGGTTCAAAAGCCGCTTTGTCATGTCCATGACCTGCCGTTTCTCCGCCTTGCCGTAGCCCACCACCGCCCGCTTCACCTGGCTGGGGGTATATTCGTAAATGGGCACCTGGCGCCGCTCCGCCGCCAGCAGCAGCACCCCCCGGGCCTGGGCCACGCCGATGCCGGTGGTGATGTTGTTGTTGAAGAAGAGCTCCTCGATGGCCATGGCCTCCGGCTTGAATTGTTCCAGCAGCAGGTCCATGTCATTGGAGATCTGGAGGAGCCGGGCGGGCAGGGCCTCCCCCGCCGGGGTGGTGATGGCCCCGCACTGGACCAGCCGGGCCCTCCCCCCCGCTGCCTCCACCAGGCCGAAGCCCACGATGGCGAAGCCGGGGTCGATGCCTAAAATCAGCATAGCGTCGGTTTCCTCCCTGTTTTCCATACAGAGAATATTGTATCACGGCCACAGAACGGGCGCAAGGAGGAATTGTTCCGCCATGGGACGCAAAAAACCGGCCGCGGTTTCTTCCGCGGCCGGTTTAATTTACGCTCTGGGATGGGCTTTGTTGTACACGTCCTTCAGCTTCTGGCTGACCACCTGGGTGTAGATCTGGGTGGAAGAGATATCGGCGTGGCCCAGCATCTCCTGAATGGAATGGAGGTCGGCGCCGTTTTCCAGCAGATGGGCGGCAAAGGAGTGGCGGAGGGTGTGGGGGGTGATATCCTTCTGGATACCCGCCTTCTCCTGGTAGTGCTTGATGATCTTCCAGAACCCCTGGCGGCTCATCCGCTCCCCGCTCATATTGACGAAGAGGGCCTTCTCATCAGGATGCTCCACCATCTGGGGCCGGACCCGGTCCAGATAGTTTTGCAAGGCCCGCACCGCCGCCTGGTACAGGGGGATGATCCGCTCCTTCCCCCGGTTGGCGCACCGGATGAACCCGGCGGACAGGTTGATGTTGTCCAGATCCAGGCCAATGAGCTCGCTGACCCGGATTCCGGTGGCGTAGAGCAGCTCCAGCATGGCCTTGTCCCGGCAGCCCTTGGCATCGGAGGGGTCGGGCTGCTCCAGAAAGAGCTCCACCTCCCGGGAGGTAAGGATGTGGGGCAGCTTACGCTCCACCTTGGTCTGAGACAGGCCCCGGGCGGGATTCTCACTGATCTGGCCAGCCTCCATCATCCAGGAGTAGAAGGACTTGAGGGAGGCCTGACACCGGGTCACGGTGGCTGCGGACTTGCCCCGGGCGGTCATGCTGCGGGTATAGGCCTCCACATCAGCATGGACGGCCTGGGCGGGAGAGATCCCTTCCTCCCCCAACCAGTCCATGTACTGGCGCACATCACGCAGATAGGAGCTCAGCGTGTTGGGGGACGCCTTTTTTTCTTCGGTCAGAAATCGTTCGTATCCACTCAGGTACTCCATCCTTCCAACACCTTCCCGTTTCTCTCTATCGGTTCAAAAGAGCGCCTGCCGCGCCGGAAAGCAGAGCGGGCGTCACCGTCCGCTCCAGCAAAATACACACACAAACAGCGCCGAGACACAGCGCACATCGGACCAGACAGTCCCGGCCCCACAGGACTCTGCCCTTTCCCTCGCCCCGGACCCGGGCGGCCAGGGCCCGGGCGGACAGGATACTCTGCACCCCCAACACAAAAAGGGCGGGCAGAGACAGCACCCCGCCAAGGCCGAACACCAGGCAGGCCAGCAGCCAGCCGGCGCCGCCGAAGGCCCGCACAAAGGAGGCGATGGAAAAGGCCAGCAAAAACCCCCGCAGGGCAAAGAGCACCGGCAGCCCCAGCAGCCCTATCGCGGTGAATCCCAGCAGCAGAGCGAAAAGCGGCCAGCGCAGCGTGTCCCAAATCTGCGCCCACAGGGCGGGGACATCCACGGCGCCCTCCTGCGCGGTCAGCAGGAAGGCCTCCAGGTACTGATTCAGACTGGCTTCACCCGCGCCGCCCACTTGGGCGGCCAGAAGACAGCCTGTCAGTCCTCCGGCCAAAAAACAAGCCGACAGGATGATCAATGCCGGGACGATCCCGTCCCTGGGCACGTTCCAGGCGGCCACAATGGTCCTGCGCAAAGGCTTCACCTCCCACCAGAAGCCTATGCGCCAAGCCGGTAAATCAGACCTGCTTGTTCATTTCTTGGTATCATCATAGCTTAACCTGGGGCTTTGTGCAAGACGCGGCAAGAAAAAAAGTCATTTTTGTCGATTATGCCGAATACTTATGTAAATCGTATTATGTCTACCAGTGACCTCAAAGGCACCATCAAGGCTGGCAGCAGCCCCTTTTCTACAAATTAACCTAGGAAAATGGGCTCTTTTTGCGACAGGGGAAAACCCTTGCCACACCGCCTTATCCGTCCTTCCCGCTTCCGGAGCAAGCAACAGGTCCCCATTTTGCCTGCGCCTCGGAAGAAACAGAGAAAAGCCCTGCCGCTCAAGGGTTTCCGCCTTAAACAGCAGGGCTTTCTGCGCTGATTACAATGATTACAAATTGTATAATTACGTTTTGTATACCCCTTAATCGGCCATGCCGGCATCGATGGCCTTGAGGGCGATGGCGCACTCCAGACGCTTACGCTCCAGCTCACAGCCCACCTTGTGGGGGTGCTTTATGTCGCCGCCGACAAGCAGGTTGGAGGCGGAGCAGCCGCCGGAGCAGTAGAACCGGGCCCAGCAGTGGGCGCACTCCTCCCGGGTATAGACGTTGAGACCGGCAAACCGGCTGGACAGGCTGTTGTCAAAGGTGCCGTCCTTTACGCTGCCCAGCTTGTACTCCTCGTTGCCCACAAACTGGTGACAGGGGTAGATGTCACCGTCGGGGGTGATGGCCACATATTCGCAGCCGGCGCCGCAGCCCCGCAGCCGCTTGATGACGCAGGGGCCCTGCTGAAGGTCCACGTTAAAGTGGAAGAAGTTGGTCTCCCGGTGGTCCTTCAGATACTCAGCCAGGCGCTCGTACTCCGCCTTCAGCTCAGGCAGATCGGACTCCTGAATGGCGTAGGGGTCGGTCTCCTTCCCTACCACCGGCTCCACCGACACGTTTTTACCGATGGCGGCCAGCTCCTTCACATCCTCGGCGAAGTCCTTGTGGAAGCGGGTGAAGGTGCCCCGCAGATAGTAGTCCTTGGTGCCCCGTCCGGCGATGAGCTTCTTGAACTTGGGCACGATCACGTCGTAGGAGCCCTTGCCGTTGATGGTGGGCCGCAGATCGTCGTTGACCTCCTTGCGGCCGTCCAGGGACAGCACCGCGTTGGACATCTCCCGGTTGATGTACTCGATGTTCTCGTCGTTCAGCAGCACACCGTTGGTGGTCATGGTGAAGCGGAAGCACTTGTCATGCTCCTTCTCAATGGACCGGGCGTACTCCACGGTGGCCTTGACGGTGTCCATGGCCATCAGAGGCTCGCCGCCAAAGAAGTCCACCTCGATGTTGCGGCGGTTACCTGACTTGGCCACCACAAAGTCAATGGCCTTTTTGGCGGTTTCGATGTCCATGGTCATGCGCTTGCCGGTGCCGAAGTCACCGGTGGAGGCAAAGCAGTACTTGCACCGCAGGTTGCAGTCGTGGGAGACATGGAGGCACAGGGCCTTCACCAGGGCCTGCTGCTGCATGGAGGCAGCCTTGTCCCGGTCGATGTAGTCGTCGTCCTCGAAGAGCAGGCCCTCCTTTTTCAGCTCCCGCAGCTCCTCCCAGGCCTCGGCCAGGGCAGCGGGATCATACTGAGGCAGGGCGGCAGCCAGAGACTCGGGCAGGGCCCCGTCCAGGCTCTCCCCGTTCTCCTCCCGCTCCGCCAGAGCGGTGAGCAGGTCATGGGTCAGCTCGTCCAGAACGTGGACGGCGCCGCTGTTCACGTCAACGGCGATGCGTACGCCGAGACACTGAAAGGTATGTACCATAAATTTTTGTTCCTTCCTCAGGGCATGGAAAAGGGTGGGCCTACTCGCCCACCCTTGCCCTGTTGTTTGTTACCGGTTCTCGCACTTCTGGTTGGCCACGGTGCAAGAGGTCTTACAGGCGGACTGGCAGGAGGTCTGGCACTCGCCGCAGCCGCCGTGGGCGGCGCTCTTCTTCAGAGTAGCGCCGTTGAGCGTCTTGATATGCTTCATTCTGATTTCCCTCCCAAATAGAGACTTTAGAGTATTGTACCATACCCGGCGGCGGATTTCAACGCTTTCTGCGTTTTTTCCGTTTGCTCCCTCGATTGCCGCTCCCCAGCAGACCGGCGGCGGCCCCGCCGCACAGGGACCCGCACAGCAGGCCGATGCCTCCCGACTCCAGGGATACATCCCGGAAACACAGGGCTCCTAACGTAAGCACCAGCAGGAAAAGCACGCCTCCGGTGAGCAATCCGGCGGCCAATCCCCCGCCGCAGCGGCTCACCGCCAGCAGGGCGCCGCAGAAGCCGCCCAGCACGCAGCCCACGATGGTGATTTGATACGTCAGGTCCATGTCCAGCAGCCCGCCGGAGATGGCCACCGACGCCCCCAGCAGAAACAGCATACAGACGCCCAGGGCCAACAGGCCTCCCAGCAGGATCCCCAAAGCGCAGCGCAGCAGCTTTGCGCCCTGGTCCTCCTCCTTTTTACCCATAAAAACACCCTCCCTTACCACAGGTTCCTGATGAAACCTATGCCGGGAGGGCGTTTCTTATTACTTCTTGTCCTTGGCGTCCTTCTTTTCCTTGGTCTCGCTGACGCCGTCCTCAGTGGTCTGAGTGCCGCGGGTGGACACAGCCCACTTGGTGAACTCCATGCGCACGCGGTCAGAGCTGGTCTCGATCACGATGGTGTTCTCCTTCACCGCGCAGATGGTGCCTACGATACCGCCGATGGTGGTGATCTGATCACCCACAGCCAGTTCGGAACGCATCTTGGCAGCAGCCTTCTTCTTCTTGTTCTCCGGCCGGATCAGCATGAAGTAAAACACCGCGATGAGCAGTACCAGCGGGATGATCATCCCCAACATACTACCTGCTCCGGCAGCATCTGCACCGGCACTGGACAACATTGCGTTGGCAACCTGTGCTGTCAATACAATCCCCTCCGATTTCAACTTTGACGCTATGCGTCATCAATGGGACATTATATAACCATTTGCAAGTTTTGACAAGTGTTTTTCGCCATGATTCACAATTTGTTTTAGATTCTTCCGGCCAGCTTCTCAGAGTACTCCGCCCGGAAGGCCGCAAATTGACCGGCGTCCAGGGCATCCCGGATACGCTGGGCCAGCTTATTATAGAAGTAAAGGTTGTGCATGACAGCCAGACGCATAGCCAGCATCTCCTCCGCCACGAAGAGGTGGCGCAGATAGGCCCGGGAGAAGTTGCGGCACACCGGGCAGTCGCAGTCGGAGTCAATGGGCCGCTCGTCGGTCTTGTACTTCTCGTTGCGGATGTTCATGGCCCCCGACCAGGTAAACAGCTTGGCATGGCGGGCGTTGCGGGCGGGCATGACGCAGTCGAAGAAGTCCACGCCCCGGGCCACCGCCTCAATGATGTTGGAGGGGGTGCCCACACCCATCAGATACCGGGGCTTGTCCGCCGGCATATGGGGCTCCACCGCGTCAATGATGTCGTACATCACCTGGGTGGGCTCCCCCACCGCCAGGCCGCCGATGGCGTAGCCCTCGCAGTCGATCTTGGCGGTCTCCTTCATGTGCCACACCCGCAGATCAGGGAAGGTGGCGCCCTGGTTGATGCCGAAGAGCATCTGATGAGGATTCACCGTGTCGGGCAGAGCATTGAGCCGGTCGTGCTCTGCCTTGCACCGCTGGAGCCAGCGCAGAGTGCGCTCACAGGAGGCCTTGGCGTACTCATAGGTGGCCGGGTTCTCCACGCACTCGTCGAAGGCCATGGCGATGTCGCTGCCCAGGTTGGACTGGATCTGCATGGACTCCTCAGGCCCCATAAAGATGCGGTGGCCGTCGATATGGGAGGCGAAGGTGACACCCTCCTCCTTGATTTTCCGCAGGCCGGACAGCGAAAATACCTGGAATCCGCCGGAGTCGGTGAGGATGGGCCCGTCCCACCGCATAAACGTGTGAAGGCCGCCCATCTGGCGCACCACCTGGTCGCCGGGACGCAGATGGAGGTGATAGGTGTTGGACAGCTCCACCTGACAGCCGATGTCCTTCAAGTCAAAGGCGGACAGGGCCCCCTTGATGGCCCCCTGGGTGCCTACATTCATAAAAACCGGCGTTTGCACCGTACCGTGGGCGCAGGTAAACACGCCCCGTCGGGCTCTGCCCTCGGTTTTGATCACTTCAAACACAATAAAACCCCTTTATTTTGCAAGTGCTATTATCATACCAGAAAGCAAGTAAAATGACAACGCCCCAAAGCCAGAAAGAGCGGCGCCATGCGCCGCTCTTCCCTCATTATTTTACGCTGTCCATGGTCTGCTGCACCACCGACTCCATGATGGACGCCGTCATAGCGCCCGGCACATAGCCGTACACGTTGCCCTTGGCGTCGATCATAAAGGTAGTCGGAAAGGCGGCAATGCCGTAATTGGCCAGGGTCGTGCCGGTGGTATCCATGAGCACCGGGAAGGTGTAGCCGTTGTCCTCCAGGAACTGCTCCATCTCCTCCTGGGACACGTCCTGTCCACCGGGATTGGCCACGGCCAGCACCACCAGATCCTCGCCGTTTTCTCCATAACTCTCATATAGCTTCTGGATGTCGGGCATCTCGCTCTTGCAGGGGCCGCACCAGGTGGCCCAGAAGTTGAGGAACACCGTCTTGCCCTGGTAGTCGGACAGAGTATGGGTGTTGCCGTACTGATCGGTAAGGGTAAAGTCGGGGGCGGCGATCTCAGGCTTTGGGGTAGGCTCAGCAGACGGCTCCGGCGAGGCACTCTCCGCGGGCTCCGGGCTCCGGGTGGCCTCCGGCGCGGGAGAGACGCTTTCGCTCTGGGTGGGCGTCCCGGTTACGCCGGCCCCGCCGCCGATGCCGGACAGATAGCCGGTGATGCCGTTCATAAAGCCGGTGAAGGTCATAATACCCATCAGGACCAGCAGAGCCGCCCCCACCTTGCCGGTATACTTGACCACCTTCTGGTGGGTCCTGAAGAAGTTGAGCACCGTGCCGGTGAAAATACCCACCGCCAGGAAGGGGATCACAAAGCCCGCGGTGTAAACGGCGATGAGCAAAAAGCCCTTACTCGCGCTGGCGGCGGAGGATGCCATCAACAGCACACTGCCCAGGGTGGGACCCACGCAGGGAGTCCAGGCAAAGCTGAAGGTAAAGCCCAGCACCAGAGCCACCAGGGGGTTCATGGCCCACCGGTCCAACCGGAAGGGCAGCCGGTGCTCGGTCTCCAGAGCGGCGGCCTTACCAAAGAAGCCGAACTGATAGACGCCGAAGAGGATCATAACGATGCCGCTGATGCGGGCAAACAGGGTCTGATTGCCGCTGAAGAAGCGGCCCGCAGCGGTAAAGCCCAGCCCCAGCACAAAGAAAGCGAAGCTGACGCCGATGACAAAGAACAGGGTATTGATCAGCACCTTGCCTCTGGGATAGCGGATGTTGCCCTTCTCATCCACGGTCCGGGCGCCTCCCGCCAGATAGCTTACATACAAGGGTACAAGAGGGAGCACGCAGGGAGAAAAGAAGCTGAGCAGGCCCTGCACAAAGACGGTGAGTACCGGTACACCGGTCTCAAGCTGTAAATTCATAGGTGTTCTCCTTTTTGTATGGATTCCAGTTGTGTCTCCAGGTCGGCCAGGGTCAGCCCAGCCAGCTGGGTCCGGCAGCGCCGGTCCAGATCGTCAAACAGATGGTCCATCACCCCGGCCATGCCGGAGGCCACCATACATCCGCAGTCCAAACCCCCGCCGCTGTGCCAGGCAGGCTCCACGAACCGAACCTCCAGGGCGTCGGCTACCGTATCCAGGGTGAGCCTGGCAGGGTCGGCCACCAGCTGATAGCCGCCGTCGGTGCCGGTACGGGTGGTCACCAGCCCCGCCTTTTTCAGCTTGGCCATCACCTTGCGGACCCGAGCCGGGTTGGTGCAGATGTTGGCCGCAAGCTCCTCGCTGGAGAGCAGACATCCCCGTTTATCCAGATAGATCAGGGCGTGGACCGCCACACAGAATAGACCATTCATGGAATGGAATTCTCCTTTATACGCGTTTGAGCAGATAGTCCTCCGCCCAGTGGGCGGCGTTGGCGCCGTCGGCGGCGGCGGTGATGACCTGCCGCAGGGCCTTGGCACGCACGTCCCCAGCGGCAAACACACCGGGTACGCTGGTACGGCAGCTCTCGTCCGCTACCAGATAGCCCGCCCCGTCGGTCTCCACCTGTCCGGCAAAGAGGGCGGTGTCGGGCACCCGGCCCACCGCCACGAAGAGGCCGTCGCAGGCAAGTTCGCTTTTCTCGCCGGTGACCACGTTCTCCAGCGCAACACCTGTCAGGTGCTTCTCCTTGCGCAGATCTGTCACACGGGTGTTCCAAAGGATCTCCACTCCCGCCTCCTCCAGGGCCTTGTGGTACACCGCCGAGGCCCGCAGACTGTCCCGCCGGTGGATCAGATAGACCTTTTTGCACAGCTTGGACAGGTAGAGGGCGTCCTCCACAGCGGTGTTGCCGCCGCCGTTTACTGCCACCACCTTGCCCCGGTACATCATGCCGTCGCAGGCGGCACAGTAGGCGATCCCTCTCCCCCGCAGCTCGCTCTCGCCGGGCAGGCCCAGTTCTCTGGGGTAGGCCCCGGTAGAAAGGACCACCGCATCGGCGGTCAGTTCCCCCTCGCTGGTGCGGAGCACCTTGGGGCTGTCAGTCAGATCGACCCCGGTGACCTCGGCGTAGATGGTCTCCGCCCCGTATTTCCGGGCTTGCTGCTCCATCTTTTCCCCCAATTCGAAGCCGTCCACCCCGTCAGGGAAGCCGGGGTAGTTGTCAATGACCGAGGTGGTGGCCATCTGGCCGCCGGGGGACAGCTTCTCCACCACCGCCGTCTTGCGGCCGCTGCGGGCGGCATACAGGGCCGCTGTGTAGCCGGCGGGGCCGCCCCCTATGATGAGAATTTCATAATGCGCCATGCCGTCCGCCTCCTTTTACAGTCCCATCCACTCAATGATCTGAGCCTTGGAACCGGGGTTCACGATGGGCTCCCCCGTCTCCCCGTTTTTGAAGAGGAACAGGGTGGGAATGACCTCTACCTCAAACTGCTCTTCCAGACCGGGCTCCTCGTCGATGTTGATCTTGCCCACCACCAGCTGGCCGTCAAACTGCTGGGCGATCTGGTCCAGCACCGGGCTGATCCGGCGGCAGTAGCCGCACCAGGGGGCCCAGAAGTCCACCAGAACCGGCTTATCGGAACGAAGCACCACTTCTTCAAAATTGTCTTTGGTAATGGTAATGGGAGTCATATCCATCGTCCTTTCCATTGAAAATGACCGGCAATCGCCTGACGATATTATATACTTCTAACTGTAACTTTATTTGTTTCATTTTATGGTTTAACTATATCAGGTGGAGTTAGTCTTGTCAACCCCGTTTTCCTACTTTTTTGCTAGGTCTTTGGGCAGCGCACCTTCCGGCAGGCAATCGCATAGGCTGTCATGTGGCACAGCCACAAGCCAAGCGGATAAAGGAGTACAATATGAACCATTATCTTCCCTCTGATCGGGAGTGGAGACGGAAACAGGAGGGCGCCGCCTGCTGCTGTCCGCCGGGCTGCTGCCCGCCGCCCTGTCCCCCTCCCTGCCCCGTGCCTGGTCCCACCGGACCTACCGGAGCGACCGGCCCGGCGGGCGCTACCGGTCCCACTGGCCCTGCCGGTTCCGGCGCTGCGGGCGCTACTGGTCCCACTGGCCCTGCCGGTCCCACCGGACCCACCGGACCTGCCACCCCCGGACCCACTGGCCCCACCGGCGCGGCAGGCATGACCGGGCCCACCGGTCCCCAGGGTATTCCCGGACCTGACGGCGCTACCGGTCCCACCGGGCCTCAGGGCATCCCCGGCCCTGATGGCGCTGCCGGCCCTACCGGACCCACCGGCCCTGCTGGTACAGCGGGTACTGCCGGCTCTGCCGGACCCACTGGCCCCACCGGCCCTGCCGGGGTTGCCGGCCCTACTGGGCCCACCGGCCCTGCCGGCGAGACGAATGCGGCTGCCGCGGTCACCGCCCTGCAAAGCAATGCCAGTCTGCCCACCGTCATCAACACCGTCAACCAGATCATTCAAAACCTGAAGGCCGCCGGTCTGATGGAATCCTGATCCCGCGGGAGGGGGGCTGCTTGCCCCCCTCCCGTTCTGTGAAAGGAGGAACCCCTCATAAAGATCGTAGTTTATGCCATCTGTAAAAACGAGGCTCAATTTGTGGACCGCTGGATGGACTCCATGTCGGAGGCCGACCAGGTGGTGGTGCTGGACACCGGCTCCACTGACGACACCGTGGCCCGTTTGGAGGCCCGGGGGGCCGCTGTCACCGTGGAGGCCATCGTCCCCTGGCGGTTCGACACCGCCCGCAACCGTTCTCTGGAACTGGTGGATGAGGATGCGGATATCTGCGTGTGTACCGACCTGGACGAGGTGTTCCATCCCGGCTGGCGGGCGGCCCTGGAAGCGGCCTGGACCCCAGAAGCAGGTCAGGCCCGGTATCGCTATACCTGGTCTTTCCGGCCCGATGGGGCCGAGGGCGTGGTATTCTGGTATGAAAAGATCCACCGCCGCCACGGTTACCGGTGGGTCCACCCGGTCCATGAGATCCTGCGCTGGGAGGGCTCCGGCCGGCCCGGCCCCATGGTAACGGCGGCGGGGGTGCAGCTGGACCACCACCCTGACCCCTCCAAATCCCGGGGCCAGTACCTTCCTCTGCTGGAACTGTCGGTACAGGAGGAACCGGAGAACGACCGAAACGCCCACTATCTGGGCCGGGAGTATTTCTTCCATGGCCGGTGGGACGACTGCATTGCCACCCTCCAGCGGCATCTGTCCATGCCCACTGCCACCTGGAAGGATGAGCGGGCGGCCTCCATGCGGTACATCGCCAAGTCCTACATACAAAAGGGGGACCCCGCACAGGCCAGAGGCTGGTTCTTCCGGGCCGCCGCCGAGGCCCCCCACCTGCGGGAGCCCTGGATGGACCTGGCCACGCTCTGCTACCAGCAGGAAAACTGGGATGGTGTGCTCTACTTTACCGGAATGGCCCTGTCCATCACCGTCCGCCCCGATACCTACATCTGCGAGGCAGAGGCCTGGGGTCCGCTCCCCCATGACCTGCGGTGTCAGGCCTATTTCCGCACCGGCCGCATCTCCCCCGCGCGGGAGGAGGCACAAAAGGCCCTGGCCCTCTCCCCTGCCGATCCCCGGCTGGTGGGCAACGTGGAGCTGCTGGGCAGGATGTAAAAAAGGCCTGCCGTAACGGCAGGCCTTTGGCTGTTTCAGCAAATGAACATGGCGTCTCCGAAGGAGAAGAAGCGGTATTTCTGCTCCACCGCCTCTTTGTAGGCGGCCAGGATGTGCTCCCGGCCCGCCAGAGCGGACACCAGCATGATGAGGGTGGATTCCGGCAGATGGAAGTTGGTGATGAGGCAATCCAGCGCTTTGAATTTGTAGCCGGGATAGATGAAGATATTGGTCCATCCGGCGCTCTCCTTCAGGGTCCCGTCCTCCGCCGCCCAGCTCTCAATGGTGCGGCAGGAGGTGGTGCCCACGCAGATCACCCGGCCTCCCTCGGCCTTGGTCCGGTTGATGGTCTCGGCGGTCTCGGCGGAGATCATGCAGTACTCAGAGTGCATCTCATGGTCCAGGATGTCCTCCTCCTTCACCGGGCGGAAGGTGCCCAGACCCACATGGAGGGTCACATAGGCCAGACGCACGCCCATGTCCTCCACCTGCTTGAGCAGCTCCTTGGTGAAGTGGAGACCGGCGGTGGGAGCGGCGGCGGAGCCCACCTCCCGGGAGTAGACGGTCTGGTACCGCTCCGGGTCCTGAAGTTCGGCCTTAATATAAGGAGGCAGAGGCATTTTGCCCAGCTGCTCCAGCTTTTCCAGGAAAATGCCCTCGTAATCGAAGCGGACCAGCCGGTTGCCCCCCTCCAGCACCTCGGTGACCTCGGCGGTGAGCTGACCCTCGCCGAAGGACACCCGGGTACCAGGTTTCATCTTACGGCCGGGCCGCACCAGGCACTCCCAGGTCTTATTGCCCCGGTCGATGAGCAGCAGCACCTCCACCGCTCCCCCGCCGGGCTCCCGGTGGCCGATGAGCCGGGCGGGCAGCACCCGGGAGTCGTTGAGCACCAGGCAGTCTCCCGGTCTCAGCAGAGTGGGCAGATCGAAAAAGTGCATATGTTTCGTTTCGCCGGTATGCTTGTCCAGCACCAGCAGCCGGGAGGAGTCCCGCTTCTCCAGAGGAGTCTGAGCGATCAGCTCCTCCGGCAGGTAAAAGTCAAAATCAGACGTCTTTATGGCTTGCGCACCTCTATTCCAGTATAGTAGAAGTTCAGGATATCCTGATAAGTATGGCCCTGCTGGGCCATGGCATAAGCGCCCCACTGGCTCATGCCCACGTTGTGGCCCCAGCCGGAGCCGGTGATGGTAAACACGGCGGAGCCGTCTCCGCCGCTGCCGCCGGAGGGGGTGGCCTGGGTCACCTGGCCGCCGCCGTCAATGATGTACACGTCGCTGCCCAGCTTGGAGGTGGAGCCGCTGCCGTCGATGGCATAGGCCTCGTCCAGGCTGCCGAGAGTACCATTCCCGTTCACCGTGTAGCCCCCTCCCCCGCCGGACGAACCGCTGCCGGCGGAGCTGGACACGGTGTAATGGATGCTCCGCAGCCCCAGGAAGGTACGGCAGTCGTCCCGGATCTTGCTCCAGGTCCTGCCGGAGGAGTCGGTGAAGGTGATCTCGATGGCGTTGCCGGTGGGACTTGTCTTGGTGACCCGGAAATCCACGATGCCCGAGTTGGTGTAGCCCTTGGAGTTGAGCAGATCGGTGAGCTCCTGGGCCGTATAGGTCACCGTCCAGTTGTAATTGGGGACCTTGCTGGCCACTGACGCCTCATAGGGGTCGTACTTGCCCACCAGATAGGCCACATTGCTGCCCCACACGTTGACGGCACTCTCAGTGGCGCCGCCGTCATGGGAGGAATAGACCGCCTCAATGAGGGAGCCGTTGTACCAGGCGTATTCGCCATAGGTCTGCTCCACCGCCTTGCTGCTGGAGGCCGTCACCGCGTCCATCCCCATATAGGCCTGACAGTGGATGGAATTGCAGATATCAAAGCCCTGGCTCTTGTGCTTGCTGGCGGTATAGTTGCGGTAAGCATAGGTACGGGCACACACCGCCTGGGCCTTCAGGGCCTCCAGAGGCCAGGAGGAGCTCATCTCCCGGACGATGACCCCCTGTACATAATCCTCCAGACCGATGACGTTGCTCACCGTCAGGTTGCCGCCGCCGGTCCGCTGGTATTGGAAGCCGCCGTAATAGGTGTTGCCCCGGAAGATGGTCTCGGTCTTGACGCTGTCGTCCAGGCCGGGCTTGATGCCCAGACACTTGGTGGCGCTGTCAAACTGGAAGAGGATCTGGCCGGTGCCCGTCTTGACCACCGATACCCCGGCGCTGGAGGTACCCACGATCTCGGCATCGGTCAAACCCAGTTCGGTCTGAGCCGCCTGGGCGGATTCCTTGTCCAGATAGGCACCCACTTTGGCCTGCCACTCCCCGTCGATCCAGGCCACAAAGCCGCCGGACTGAGCGGAAGCTGCTGCAGCGGCCTCATCGTACGAGCTGTAGCTGCCGGGCAGCTTCAGATGCCAGCAGCCCACGGCAATATCGGAGGTAATGGTGTCGTAGTAGCCCGCCCATTTGCCCACGGTGCCATAATAGACATTCTGGGCCTTGACCACCGAGATGGCGGTCTCACTGGTGGCGGCCAGCTGCTGAAAGACCCGGTTGTCGTCATAGTAGCCCAGCCGGTAGCCGCTGCCCACATCGTTGAGCAGGTTGGCCCCGGGCAGAGCGTTGGAGCCGTAAAAGAGGCCCACCTTGATGGTGGGGTCCACCGCCACTGAGGCGGCGGAGGCCGGCGCCTGGCTCAGCGGAAGGGCGATAGCCAGGGCCAGAGCTGCAATCTGCACAATTTTTTTCATCTTTCCTGTTTTCATTTGGCGGAAATCCCATCTCGCTTTCGTTGACACTTTGCCAGAACTTGTGGTACAATTTTGCAAACTAAATAGCGAAATTACATTTGCAGGATAGAGGCGCGGCTCTTCAGGAGTAGCGTGGTGAGGGCGCCGGGCCCGGTGAACCGCGTGAAAGGGGAGGCCGCCGAAGGGACGCTCCCGGTGGTGCGTTTGCCTGGTCGCCCGGATAAGATCCGTTCGACTGTCGCCGCAGCTGCGGCGGAGTGCTGTCTGCTTTTGTCTGGTATGGTCGGGGACGCACTGTCCCTGTCATTATAGTACAAAATCAGCAGTTCTGTAAACTGCTGATTTTCTTTTTCTTTTCGCCATCAGTTTCCGGTCTGAGACAGGCCGGTGTTGGAATAAGATTTAAGCAACGGAGGTATGGTCATGGAAAAATACAAAGTAGGCGTCATCGGCGGCACCGGTATGGTGGGCCAGCGTTTCGTTTCCCTGCTGGAGAATCACCCCTGGTTCCAGCTCACCGTCATCGCGGCCAGCAGTCGCTCCGCCGGCAAGACCTATGAGGAGGCCATCGGTTCCCGCTGGGCTCTGGAGAATCCCATGCCCGAAGAGGCCAGGAAGATGGTGGTCATGAACGCCCAGGCCGATATCGAGGCCATTGCCTCCCAGGTGGATTTTGTCTTTTCCGCCGTGGATATGAAGAAGGAAGAGATCCAGGCTCTGGAGGAGGCTTACGCCAAGCACGAGTGCCCCGTGGTCTCCAACAACTCCGCTCACCGCTGGACGAGCGACGTGCCCATGGTGGTGCCGGAGATCAATCCCGAGCATATCAAAGTCATCGAGGCCCAGCGAAAGCGACTGGGGGTGGAGCGCGGGTTCATTGCCGTTAAGTCCAACTGCTCCCTCCAGAGCTATGTTCCCGCCCTGCACCCCCTGCGCGGCTTCGGCCTGAACCAGGTGCTGGTCTGCACCTATCAGGCGATTTCCGGCGCGGGTAAGACCTTCGACACCTGGCCTGAGATGGTGGACAATGTGATCCCCTACATCGGCGGCGAGGAGGAGAAGAGCGAGCAGGAGCCCCTGAAGCTGTGGGGCAAGGTGGAGAACGGGGTCATCGTCAACGCCCAGTCCCCCTCCATCACCGCCCAGTGTCTGCGGGTACCCGCGTCCAACGGCCATATGGCCGCTGTGTTCGCACGCTTTGAGAACAAACCCTCCATGGAGGAGATGAAAGAGATCTGGGCAAATTACAAGGGCCGTGCCCAGGAGCTGGCCCTGCCCTCCGCGCCCAAGCAGTTTTTGCACTACTTTGAGGAGCCCGACCGCCCTCAGACCCGGCTGGACCGGATGACCGAGGGCGGCATGGCGGTCTGCATTGGCCGTCTGCGTCCCGACACGCAGTATGACTATAAGTTCGTCTGCCTGTCCCACAATACCCTTCGCGGCGCCGCGGGCGGCGCAGTCCTTCTTGCCGAACTTCTGTGCGCGGAGGGTTACATTTCAAGGAGGTAACCCTATATGAGAGAGCCTGTTTTTACCGGAGCCTGCTCCGCCATTATCACCCCTTTTGACCACAGCGGTGCCATCAACTACGATCTGTTCGGAAAGATCATTGACGAGCAGATCGAGCGGGGCCTGGACGCCATCTGCGTCTGCGGCACCACCGGCGAGTGTTCCACCCTGACCATCCGGGAACACATTGCCGCCGTGGAATACTGTGTCAAGCGGGTGAATGGCCGGGTCAAGGTCATCGCCGGCGCGGGCAGCAACGACACTTCCGCAGCCGTCTACCTGTCCCAGCACGCCCAGGACTCCGGCGCCGACGCCCTGCTGCACGTCACCCCCTACTACAACAAGGCGTCTCAAACCGGCCTCATCAAGCACTACGAATACATCGCCGACCGGGTGGATCTGCCCATCATCCTCTATAATGTGCCCTCCCGGACCGGCGTTTCCTTCACAGCCGAAACCTACAAGGTACTCTCCCAGCACCCAAACATCAACGGCGTCAAGGAGGCCAGCGGCAACTTCTCTCTGCTGGCCCATACCCTGGCTATCTGCGGTGACGACTTCTACGTCTGGTCGGGCAACGACGACCAGGTGGTGCCCATGATGAGCCTGGGGGCCAAGGGCGTGATCTCGGTGGTGGCCAATCTTGCCCCCGAGGTCATGATCCGGATGACCCACCTGTGCCTGGAGGGCAAGTTCGATGAGGCGGCCGCCCTTCAGCTGGGCTACATGGACTTCATCGACGCCCTCTTCCTGGAGGTCAACCCCATTCCCATCAAGGCCGCCATGAATCTGGCGGGCTATGACATCGGCTCCCTGCGCCTGCCTCTGTGCGATATGAGCGACGGACCGCTGGAGACCCTCCGTCAGTCTATGGTCAAGGTGGGCCTGCTCTCCGCCTGAGCCACCGGGAAAGGATGTTGGAAATGCTTCGTTTGATCCTCTCCGGCTGCAACGGCCGGATGGGCCGGGCGGTGGAACATCTGTGCGCCGCCCAGCCCGACCTGGAGATCGCCGCCGGATTTGACCTGCTGGGGACTGGTGACCGGGACTTCCCCGTGTTCTCCTCCCCCGCCGAATTCCGGGGGCAGGCCGACGCCCTCATCGACTTCTCCTCCCCTGCCGCCCTGCCCGCCCTGCTGGACTTCTGTATGCAGCGGAACATCCCGGCGGTGCTGGCCACCACCGGCTACTCGGAGGAACAGCTGGCCGCCATTGACCAGGCGGCACGGGTCATCCCCGTGTTCCGCTCCGCCAATATGTCACTGGGGGTCAACGTGCTGCTGGCCCTGGTACGCCAGGCCGCCGCGGCTCTGGGAGCGGATTACGATATCGAGATCGTGGAAAAGCACCATAATAAAAAGGTGGACGCCCCCAGCGGCACCGCCCTCATGCTGGCTGACGCTGCTGCGGCCGCCCTTCCCTGCCAGCCCGACTATGTGTGCGACCGCCACAGCGTCCGCAAGGCCAGAGCCAAGGAGGAGATCGGCATCTGCTCCGTCCGGGGCGGCGGCATCGTGGGAGATCACGACGTGATCTTTGCCGGTGAGAATGAGGTCATCACCCTGAGCCACTCCGCCATGAGCCGGGAGGTCTTTGCCTCCGGCGCCATCCGGGCGGCCCGATTTCTCGCCGGTGTGGAGTGTCCTGGTCTCTATTCCATGACCGATCTGGTCCAGGCCACTCTTTTATAACAGAAAAAGCCCGCCCGGGGCTGCTCCGTATAAGGACATATTAAAATTAACCCCAGAATGACAGATTGAGAGAGGCCCTGGGGTGTCACCCCAAAGAAAAATAGGGAAATAGCCGCAAGCCATGAAGTGGCTTGCGGCTATTTGGTTGTCGAGAAACCCGGCTTATGCGTCAAGCACGAGCTGGGTTTCTGTCATATAGGGGGCAAAATAGGAACATAAAGAGACACAGAACACAGTCAGACAAGAACACGGCAGCTGAATCAGCCGCCGTGTTTGATGATAAACCAAATTTCTGATTTAAAAAACATCCCTGCTCAGTCGCCGTTCACCCAATTTGCGATTTCAATCACAGCGGCAACCGCCTGCTCGTCCTCCTGGGCAGGAACGGTGTCGGTATTCGGCGAGCAGGCCGTATGCTCCAGGAACCCCTGGGCATTGACCATGCGGAAAAAAGCACTGAGGTGGTGGTTTGCGTTGGCCTGATTGCCCTTGCCGCCGGCGGTGAGGATCGCCGCGGACTTTTTAGGCCTCTGCTCCAATGGCTGTTTCAGGAAGAACATCGCCGCGTGCCAGGGCTGCAGGCGACTCATAAGGCTCAAAACGGAGCCAGGCAGCGTGCCGTAATACACCGGAGAGGCAATGACGATATTGTCAAAATCGTCATCATAGATGACCTGCATCCTGTCTTTCACCACACACTTGGCAGTTTCCCAGCATCCGCGGCAGTCCACACAGGGGGCGATGCCGGAGCGGAAGGCGGAGATCTCGATGACCTCGCCCTTCAAGTGTTTGCGCAGGATGTCGATGAGATATGCTGTATTGCCGGCGGGACGGGGAGAGCCGTTAATAATCAAAGTCTTGTTACTCATACCATCTTATCCTCTCCGTCAAGCTGCTGGCGCACAAAATCCAAAACCTGCGGGAACAGCCTGTCACGGTTTTCTTCGGTGATATAAAAGCATTTTGCCCTGGGGTGGAAGCGCACCGCCTCCAAAAACGGAGTGTCCTTGGTTTTTACAGCTGCGATCACCGGAACCTGGCCGTCAAGCAAGTCCAGCACAGCGGCACAGAACTTTTCCGCCCGGGACTCCATAAACCCCAGCTCGTCCAGCAGCACAATGCCGCCTTTCTGCACAGGTTCACGCAGCTTGGGCGAAAAACGGTCAAAAACCTCGGCGGCAGCGTCAAAGCGGTGATTTTTGCAGTAGCCTACCAGATTTTCCTCCGTACGTCTGCGCTCACGCCGCGCCTCATAGATATAGATGGGGCTCCCCCGCAATTCGTCTGCGAGGGAGTCCTCTTTCTTCGTCTCAAAGCCGTACACAGGCCTGCCGCAGGCTTCCAGCACCCTGTTTATGAGGGTGCTCTTGCCCACGCCTCGTTCTCCGACGATCAGAGTATGCATCATTTGAAGAATGCGTTTGCAGTCAGAGCGGCATACTGTTCATCGGTAAGGGTCACGCCGTAGAACAGCTCATAATACTCGGTGACCTCCTCCTGCAGGTCATAGTCGCAGTACTCGGGATAGAGAATGCTGGGCAGCCACAGCAGCGCCAGATAACGCTGGCAGGCGGGAGGCGCAGCTGTCCAGTTGTGCGGGGATTCCGGTGATTCCACATATTTGCCGTTTGCGATGGCGCTGATCTGGCTCCATGCGGCATCCTCCGCGACGGTGTCGTAAATGCTGCCGGCGCCAAAGATCACGAAGTCGGGGTTCCACAGAGCGATCTGCTCGATGTTGACAGGGTTGCCCGAGCCTTTGCCGCTGGCGTTTTCGATCACGGCCAGGTTGTTGAATACCAGGTTGATGACCTCGGCCTGAGACTGGCTCTCCGCGATCACATTCAGGCCGCCGTCGCCCAGAGCGTAAATACCGTTGACCTTATTGTCGCCCACCTGTTCCATGATATCCAAAGCACGGTCATAGACCTCTTCACACCAAACAGCCATTTCTTCAGCCTTTTCCTCACGGCCCAACAGCTGCCCCAGCTTGCGGATCGCCTCGCCGTAATCGTCCAGTTTGGCCTCAATGAAGACGCAGGTGATGCCGGTCAGCTCCTGCGTGGTGGCCAGCTCTTCCTCGTAACCGGTCTTGGTATAGCCCACATCAATGACCAGCTGCGCGTTGGTGGAGGCCAGAGCCTCCACATCCAGATCGGCGGCGCCCAGAACGGTTCCGAAATAGGTCAGCTGGGACAGCCGGTCATAGTCGGGGATGTACTCGGCCATATTGTCACTCATCTGGCCGCCCAGGCCCACCATCAGATCGGGCGCGATGCCCAGCAGAATGACCTGAGCGAGCTGGCCTGAGGGCACGATGGCTGTGATCTCCTCATTGATCTCGATCTCATGACCGAGGTCGTCAATAAACGTATAAGGCTGGAAACCCTCCTTCACGGGTTCCACGGACTCAGTCGGCTGCTGCTGAGACGACTGCTGGGGCTGATTGCTGCTGGTGCTGTTCTGGTTGCCGCAGGCAGCCAGAGAACAGAGCAGGCTCAGAGCAAGCAGCATGGCGATCAGTTCCTTGATGTGTTTCATCGGATCTTACCTCGCTTTTTTGATTGATTTATGTAAATGGGTTTGTCTACTAAAATAAGCAGAGTCTGTTACACAGACTGGGCAGGCAGACACACACGCACACCATCATCGTGCATACTGTACACCTCCACAGGAATGCCGTATAGCTTCGACATCAGGGATGCCGTCATCACCTCCTTTGGCGTACCCCAGGCCAATACCTGTCCATTATGGAGCGCAAGGATCTGGTCGGAATACAAATAGGCCTGCTCCGGGTCATGGGTGGTCTGCACCACCGCATACCCATCTGCCACCAGGCTTCGGACTGTCTGCATGACCCGGATGCGGTTGCCGAAATCCAGACTGGCTGAGGGCTCGTCCATAACCAAAATCTTTGCCTGCTGGGCAATAGCCCTGGCCAACAGGCAAAGCTGCTTTTCGCCGCCGGAGCAGAACCCATAGGGGTGTTCCGCCAAATGTTCGATCTGGAGTCGCGCCAAGGCGCTTCTCGCCCGGTCCTGCTGCTCTTTACCCGGAGAGGACAGAGAACTGACCTGAGCGGCCGTTCCCATGAGCACCATGTCCAGAACGGAAAAATTAAAGGCAGGGCTGTGGAATTGCGGGATATAGGCAATGAGCTTTGCCAACTTCTGGGCGGTCATTCCGGACACCTGCTCCCCATCCACGGTGATGGTACCGGCGCTGGGAGAAAGAAGATTCAGAATACAGCGGAACAGGGTGCTCTTGCCCACACCGTTGGGGCCAAGAATGGACAGAAACTGGCCGCTGCTGACCTCGAAGCTGATGTCCTTTAATACCTGGCGCTTTCCAAAGGAGAAGTCCAGATGCGCTACGTTCAGTATCACAGCTGGTCGCCCTCCTTTATAATCAGATAAACGAAGAATGGCGCGCCTACAAAGGAAGTGAGAATACCGATGGGCAGATCGGTGGCCCACACATTGCGGCAGATGTTGTCAACCAGCAGCATGAAGATGGCCCCGAAGAGCATCGTCGCGGGAATGAGCTTTTTGTAGTCATTCCCGACGACCCTCCGCACCATGTGTGGGATCACCAGTCCCACCCAGCCAATAATACCGCTGACAGCCACGCTGGCCGCTGTGATCAGGGCGGAGCAGACGATAATAATCATGCGCAGGCGTCTTGCGTTGATCCCGAGCGTCTGGGCCTCGTCATCACCAAGAGACAGGACATTGATCCGCCAGCGCAGAATGAAAATCGGGATCAGGCCGATAGCCATTGGGATGGCTGCAAACAGGATATCCTCTGACCTGGCGCCGTTGAAACTGCCCATGAGCCAATAGGTGATGGCCGGGAGCTGCTCTTCGGTGTCTGCGATCAGCTTAATAAAGGAGGTACAGGAAGACACCAGCGAGCTGATCATGACGCCCGACAGGATCAGGCCCACCACCCGGTTCCCTCGGGCCCGATTGCCCACAAGGATGACCAGGGCTACGGTGGCCAGGCTGAATACAAAGGCCATACCGCCGATGACAGCGTTCATATAGCCCAGAATGATGGCCAGCGACGCGCCGAGCGCGGCTCCGGAGGAGGCTCCCAGGATGTCGGGCGCTGCCATGGGGTTCTGGAACACCCCCTGATAGCATGCGCCGGCGGTAGACAGGCTGCAGCCCACCATACAGGCAATGGCAATACGAGGTACACGGTATTTCAAAAACAGTGCCTCCTGGGTCGCCGTCCAGAAAGGCTCCGGCCTGAGTCCTGACACATCCAACCCCAATCGCTGACCCAACTGCTCCACCA
Organism: Clostridiales bacterium; assembly: GCA_022785125.1. Taxonomy (GTDB): domain Bacteria; phylum Bacillota; class Clostridia; order Oscillospirales; family Oscillospiraceae; genus Flavonifractor; species Flavonifractor porci. Next base: position 139,696 of record JALFRA010000007.1, on the reverse strand, counting down.
GCTTCATCACCTGATCCCAGGTGATGCCCCCCAGCTCCCGTATGGAGATTGGGTAGCGCCCCAGTGTGGTGGACAGAATACAGGCAAGGATCAGCGCGGCCACCAGAATGACGATCACGGTGCCGAATGGGAGCTTTTTCTTCTCTGTCATCCCTTCCCACACTCCCGATCAGCAGCGGCTTCCCGGTAATAGCGCCTCCCCGCGCAGCTGCGGCAGAGGGAGACGCCTGCCACTTCCACATGACGGCCATCCGTGACCTCCTCGCCGCACCGGGCACAGGTGACGATCTCCATGGGAGGTCCGGGCATATCGCCGGCTTTCAGTTCGACAGTGACTTCCTGTGCTTCCAGCCAGCCCTCCTCGGACAGCGTTTCGTAAAAGTCCAGCAGATCTTCCCCTTCAGGCGGATGACGGTGTGCGTTTCGGACCACACGGACCGCTTTCTTGGTCTCCAGATTGACAAACGTAGCCGCTGTCTTGCCCATGTCCATACAATAATAGGTACGCTTCCCCACCGTGCAGCCGGTGGCGATCATGATGGCGTCGGCAGGGCAACGATTGCATTCCACAAAGACCATGGTCTTTTTTCGATCCGTCTCGTTGTCAAGGCCAAGCAGACGAAGCCCCATGTGGGCCATTCTCACGCCGAGGCACTGTCCGGAACAGAGGTGCCCATGAAAGGCCACGGCCCGTTCCACATCATCCCGGAAGCTTCTCATTTTCATCCCTCTCAATGATAAACAGTCCAAACTCTTTCCGGTTGGGAAGATAATAGGGCCACTTTTCGTCTCCGGTTTTCTCCAGCTTTTCCTCCAGGTACGCCTCCAGCATTTCATCACTCATAGGGCGGGTATAAGTTCGGACAAAGGTACGGGCATCCTCTATATCTGTAAGAGGCTGCCCATACTCAAGGACAAGCGCTTCATGCACATACTTTACGCCAATAGAGTCCAGATAGGCTTTTGTAGTTGCTATATTGAAACATTTTATCGTCTGATGCCCCTCGGGGCCGAAATTCCCCTTGCATTGAGCGTTTGTAATTAGAACAAACCGTTTTCCGGCCAGGTGGAAATAGTCGTCATAAATCTGACTTCCGCCAAAGAAAATTGCCATGACATTGTCCCAGGAGCCTGTCAATTCCGCTGCATCCATACACAACGTATGAATGTTTTCGATACCCTGTGTTGAAGCCTTGCGGCGCACATGCTCAACCGCGCCCGGGGCAATATCGACACAGGTGATCGCGGAACAATGATCCGCCAAAGCTAGATCTACAAGACCTGCGCCACAGCCCAAATCGCAGAGCGTTTCGCCTTCTGGAATATACTTTTTCAAGATCTGTGCCAGTTTTTTATTGTACCCGGTGTATTCTGCGGCATCTTCAAACCAGCGCACAGTCTGATTGTTCCATTTGATACGCATAGGCTGCCTCCTCAATTAAAAACTATGTTCTGTTTTCTCTGCGGTAGCGGATGAAAGCAGGCACTCCACTCTCTGTGTTTTTCAGGAATTTCATGTCTGAACGAAAAGCCCCATGTTCCGGATCACCATGATGAGCACGGTTGATCGGATAGCGACAAAGTGTGATGTGCCGCCCTCCATCGTCTGTTTCGAGAACGTCTGTTACCGTTTCAAAATACATTTGCTGGTTTTCAATACAGGTGTCGCGGTTGCCTCGAGCGAGGTGCTTGTGCCTACCCGGATAACTCAGCTGCACCTCTGGAAATGGGGTGCAGTAACCGCCAATATTTCCGATGAAATACACCGTATCCTCGTCTGTGACCACCTCATTCCAATGAACCATGAGGAATTTGGTCCATTTCCTCCACAGAGTCAGGGGGACAGGCGGCTTTGTGAAGTATATCCCCATAGCCAAAATGGAGATCAGCTGTATAAAAATGATAGCAACTTCACTTAAAACAAAAAGCTGCCTTGAAAACAAGACAGCAAAAATATACCATGCACCTACAGTTTTAGCAGGCCATAGCAGTCTTGTTTCCTTCTCAAACACGGAAAGCTATGCTGTTTCCGGCATAACTCAGTGACTGTCAACAGACAGTCAGGCCGCAAGTCATAGCATTCGCCTTAGACTCCACGGCTCGGAAACATATTTAGTTATTCTTTGGAGAGTATAACGATATTTTCAGACGATGTCAATATGAAATGCAATTAATGGGCGAAAAAGCAAACAAGGTACTGTTTGTGCAAGGTTGATTCTCGCATAAGTCGTTGTGCCACACGGTTTCTTTGAGTGAGACAACAGAAAAGGCAGACAGTGCAACTGCACTGCCTGCCCAATCCGAGAACACACTTCAAGATAGCCTTATCAGGAGTAGCGGAAGGCGGCCTTTTTTATTCTTCAGATGTCGGCCTTTGAGCGGCTTCCTCAAGAGGCTTGCCGTTGCCGTCGATCTCTTTGGCTCTCAGGCGGTTATTGACCCACTCCCGCACCAGGGCGTAGAGTACCGCGAAGGTGGGCACGCCCAAAATCATACCGGGGAAACCGAACAGGCCGCCGCAGGTGACAATGGAGATCAGCACCCAGATGGCGGACAGGCCGGTGCTGTCGCCCAGGATCTTGGGCCCGAGGATGTTGCCGTCAAACTGCTGCAATCCGATGACCAGGGCAAAGAACCGCAGGGCGGCCCAGGGGTCCACGATCACCAGAATAAACAGACAGGGAATGGCGCCGATGATGGGACCGAAGAAGGGAATGATATTGGTGACACCCACGGTAACGCTGACCAGCATGGGGTACGGGATCCGGAAAATGGCGCACAGGATGAAGCAAAGTACGCCGATGATGGCGGAGTCGATGATCTTGCCGTTGATAAAGCCCACAAACACCCGATTGGCGTGGCTGCAGATCTCCAGCAGCCGGTCAGAGCGGCGCTTGGATACCGTAGCATAGAGCAGCTTTTTCAGCTGGGGCACCAGCCGGTCCTTTCCCGCCAGCATATAGATGGAGGAAATGAGGGCGGTAATGCCCGCGATCACGCCGCTTCCGATGGCGAAGCCCACATCCAGCAGCTGGGGCAGGGCCTCCGCCGCCTTTGCGGTCACGCTGCTGATCATGTTCTGGAAATTACCGAACATATCGTTGATGGCGTCGGAATCCAGGTCAAATTGCTCGGTCAGGTCCTGTACCATCTGGTCCAGGCTGGTCAGGTAGGTCTGCATATTGCCCGCCAGATCCTTGACGCTCTGCACCACCTGGGGCACGATGAGACCCAGCAGGATGGCCACCACGGCAAAGGCCAGCACATAGACCAGCAGGATGGACAAAACACGCTTGAAGCGGTGATTGGGAAAGAGCTTCCGCTCAAAAAAGCACATGGGAGTGTTGAGCAGATAGGCAATGGCAAAGCCCACGATAAACGGGGACAAAACCCCCATAAACTGATTGATCCGGACTGTTACCACATTGAAATGGTTCAATCCCACATAAAACAATATAGCCACGATGAACACAATGAGCAGCTGCACATGGCTACCATCCAGGATGTACCATTTCTTCTTGTTCTTTTGGTCCTCTTTTTCCGGCACAGTGCCTTCCTCCTTTGCATCCGCCACACACATTGCCGGGGCGGTAAGCCTTCCAACAGACCTATTGTATCATGCCCGTTTCCCGCCTGCAACCAAAGTCAGGTAAAATTAAGAAAGGGGCTGCCGCACTGACGGCAGCCCCTGAACGCTCAGCCCTGCAGAGAGGCCCGGTGGAAGACCTTCTTGCCCTTCTTGATCATGACGCCGTCGCCGGAGAGCTGGTCGGCAGTGACGGCGGTGTATACGTCGGTCACCTTCTGGCCGTCCAGCTCCACGCCACCCTGCTCGATGAGGCGGCGGGCCTCCTTCTTGGAGGGCGCCAGCTTACAAGCCAGCATCAGGTCCAGGATACCGATGGCGCCGTCGGTGAGGGCGCCGGCCTCCAGAGCGGTGGAGGGCACGTTGCTCATGTCGCCGCCGCCCACAAACAGGGCCTTGGCAGCGTCCTGAGCCTTTTGGGCCTCCTCTTCGCCGTGGACCAGCTTGGTCAGCTCAAAGGCCAGGATCTCCTTGGCGGTGTTGAGCTGGCTGCCCTCCCACTTGTCCATCTCGTCGATCTGTTCGATGGGCAGGAAGGTGAGCATCCGCAGGCACTTGAGCACGTCATTGTCGCCCACGTTGCGCCAGTACTGGTAGAACTCGTAGGGGCTGGTCTTGTTGGGGTCCAGCCACACGGCGCCCTTGGCGGTCTTGCCCATCTTCTTGCCCTCGGAGTTGAGCAGCAGGGTGATGGTCATGGCATGGGCATCCTTGCCCAGCTTGCGGCGGATGAGCTCGGTGCCGCCCAGCATATTGGACCACTGGTCGTCGCCGCCGAACTGCATATTGCAGCCGTAGTGCTGGAACAGGTGATAGAAGTCGTAGGACTGCATGATCATGTAGTTGAACTCCAGGAAGGAGAGTCCCTTTTCCATGCGCTGCTTGTAGCACTCAGCCCGCAGCATATTGTTGACGGAGAAGCAGGCGCCCACTTCCCGCAGCAGCTCCACATAGTTGAGCTTGAGGAGCCACTCAGCGTTGTTCACCATCTGGGCCTTGCCCTCGCCGAACTCAATAAACCGCTCCATCTGCTTCTTGAAGCAATCGCAGTTGTGCTGGATAGTCTCGGGGGTCATCATCTGGCGCATATCGGTGCGGCCGGAGGGATCGCCCACCATGCCGGTGCCGCCGCCGATGAGGGCGATGGGCCGGTTGCCCGCCATCTGGAGCCGCTTCATCAGGCACAGAGCCATGAAGTGGCCCACATGGAGGGAGTCGGCGGTGGGGTCAAAGCCGATGTAAAAGACGGCCTTACCCTCGTTGATCATCTTGGAGATCTCCTCCTCGTTGGTGACCTGGGCAATGAGGCCGCGGGCCTTCAGTTCTTCGTAACAAGTCATGTTCATTCTCCTTTATCTCAATGGTGTCGTCATCAGTATAACCGCTTTCCGCAGTGGGGACACTTGGCGTCGTCCATGTCGTGCCGCTCCCCGCAGTGGGGGCAGGGCACTTGCGCGATGGCGGCCTCCTCTTCCGGGGACTCTACCGCATAAAACTCCATCTTCTTGCAATCCCGGCAGCAATAGATATCCACGGTAAGAGCGCCCGACAAAAGATGCCCCCAGGAGCCGGTAAGCCATCCGAACTTCCCCAGCTGGATCTTTTCCTGGCCAATATGGACCATCTCCCCGCCGCAGCGGGTACAGACATTCCGATCCACAAAATCCCCCCTTCATGCAAAAAGCCCTCTGTCCATTCGGACAGAGGGCGTAAAAACGCGGTACCACCTCTGGTTCGCCGTTTTCTCGCAAAAACGGCCTTATGCCGTGCCAACACACGGCGGCGCGATAACGGGCGCACCCGACACGGCCCTACTGGGGGTCTCCCCTGTTCAGGCGGCTGCTCCAGAGTGTATTTCCCAGCCTGTCCCCTCCCCCTCTCACCAAACCGGGGGCTCTCTGGGCGGGACGGGGGTTGGTACTTCTCCCTGTCATCGCAGTGTCATATTGATGAGGATTATAATCGCTCTTGCTCCGTTTGTCAAGCAGAAAAGCGGTACTCAACAAAATCTAGCTTTTGTGTAGTTTCTTGTAGGCTTCCGCACTGTCCAGCAGCTCCCTGGCGGCGCCAAGGGTGGCGTCGGTGATGTGCTCGCCGGAGGTGAGCCGTGCCAGCTCCTCGCACCGCCGCTGGCGGGTCAGCCGCTCCACCTGGGTGTAGGTCCGGCCGCCCCGCTCCCCCTTCTCCACCGAGAAATGGACGTCGGCCATGGCAGCCAGCTGAGGCAGATGGGTGACGCACAGTACCTGCTTGGCGTGAGCCACATCGGCCAGCTTTTCCGCCACCTTCTGGGCCGCCCGTCCGGACACGCCGGTATCCACCTCGTCAAAGACCATAGTGCCCACCTGATCGTTTTCCGCCAGCACGTTTTTCAGGGCCAGCATGATGCGGGCCAGCTCACCGCCGGAGGCGATCTTCTGGATGGGCTTCAGGTCCTCGCCCACGTTGGCGGACATGAGGAACTGCACCTCGTCCATGCCGGTATCGTCCATGGCAAACTCCCCCGGCTTGGGTCCAAACTCCACCTGGAACCGGACCTTGGGCATATCCAGCTGGGCCAATTCGCTCTGAATCCGCTGTTCCAGCGCCTTGGCCGCCTTCTTTCGGGTCTGACTGAGGGTTTCCGCCGCCTTTCGGGCGTCGTCCAGGGCCTTGGACTGCTCCTTCTCCAGCCGGGCAATGGTATCGGTAGAGAACTGGATCTCATCCAGTTCTTTTTTACAGCGGTCCAGATAGTCCAGCATCTCGTCCACCGAATCGCCGTACTTCTTCTTCAGCCGGTGGAGCACGTCCAGCCGGCTCTCGATCTGGTCCAGCTCTCCCGGTTCAAAGTCGAATGCGTCCCGCAGATCCCGGATCTGCTCAGCGATATCGTCTGCAGCGCAGCGGACCTCCACCAGCTTTTCCAGCAGCTCGGCGGCCTGGGTGCTGATGCGGCCGGCGGCATGAAGGGACTGCTCCGCCTCCCCCAGCAGGGCGGCGGCTCCTTCCCGTTCCTCGTCGCCGGACAGGGCCAAATGGGCGCCTTCCACGCTCTCCATCAGCTTGCCGGCGTTGCGCAGCAGGTCCCGCCGCTCCGTCAGCTCCTCCTCTTCCCCGCTCCGCAGTTCAGCCCGCTCCAGCTCGCCGATCTGGAATTCCAGGCTGTCAATGCGCCGGGCCTTCTCCGCCTCGTCCATCTGGAGCGCGGAGATCTCCCGGCGAAGGGCGGCCAGTCTGTTATAGCAAACCCGGTAGGCGTCCAGCTCCGCCTCTGTTTCCCCGAAACCGTCCAGGTAATCCAGGTGGCACCGCTCATCCAGCAGCTGCTGGCCGTCGTGCTGGCCGTGGATATTGAGCAGTAAGCGGCCCAGCTGCCGCAGTTGGGAGACGGTGATGAGCCGGCCGTTGATGCGGCAGATGTTTTTCCCGTCGGGCTGGATCTCCCGCTGGATGAGCAGATTGCCCTCCTCGTCGGGGCCTACGCCGTTCTCCCGGAACCAGTCCAGCTCCGGCAGGCCGGTAAACACCGCGTTGACCAGGGATGATTTTGCCCCGGTACGGATCAGATCCCGGCTGGTACGCTCCCCGATGATGGCCCCGATGGCGTCCACCACAATGGATTTGCCCGCGCCGGTCTCACCGGTGAGGACATTAAATCCCCGGTCAAACTGGATGTCCGCCGTCTGGATCACCGCAATATTCTCAATGTGCAACAAAGAAAGCATATAGGCCACCACCCTAGAAAGGCACGTTGATTAAAAAAGCCTCGCAGAGTTGCGCCGCCCGCAGGCGGCGCAATAAAATCGAAATCCGTTTTTGGCCGCGACATACGCGTGGCCAAAACACTTCTCAGACCGTAAGTGTGGAATTTATCCATCAAAGATGGACAAATTCTGCGCGCAGCGGGCTGCATCCTGCTCAAAAAAGTGACTTTGTCACTTTTTTGAAGTCTCATTTCAGCATGGCGTGGATCTCGTTGCAGAAGGAGGCAGCGTCCTCATTGGTACGCATGATGAGGATAGCGGTATCGTCTCCCGCCAGGCTGCCCACCAGACTGGGAATATCCATACCGTCGATGGCGGCGCAGGCCGCCGAGGCCAGGCCGGGCATGGTTTTTAAAACCACGATGTTCTGGGCCACATCAAAGGAAGTGACGCCCTCCTTGAAGATGGTACGCAGCCGTCCCGCGATATTCAGAGAAGCCTTCCGCTCTGAAACGGCGTAACGATAGGTCCCATATCCAGTCAGTTCCTTGATGAGATGGAGTTCCTTGATGTCCCGGGAAATGGTGGCCTGGGTGGACTGCACCCCCCTGGCCCGCAGCTCTGTCAGAAGCTGATCCTGGGTATCGATATCCTGCTCCGCAATGATCCGCAAAATCTCCTGCTGCCGTTTCGCCTTCATGGCTTACGCACCTCCCAATTTTTGATTCAAAATCTCATAAAATGTCCGGCCGGTCACCCGAACCAGTCTGGTCTTTGACTTGGACATCCTTGCTTCCACCACGTCGCCGCCATTGAGCTTGAAGGCTTTGCCCCCATCCACCGACAAAAAGGCGGTCTTGCGGGCCATCCGGCCCAGCTTGATGGATACGGTCCGTTCATGGCCCAGCACAAAGGACCGGGCGGACAGGGCATGAGGACAGATCGGCGTGACGATGATGTTTTCCGCCGTGGGCTCCACGATAGGGCCCCCCGCCGACATGGAATAAGCGGTGGAGCCGGTGGGGGTGCTGATGACCACGCCGTCGGCAGACATCCTGGTAATGGTGGTCTTGTCCCCCAGCACCTCCAGATCCACCACCCGGGCCACGGCCCCCTTGGTGAGGGCGGCGTCGTTAAGGGCGATGTCGGAGTAGATCACCTTGCCGTCCCGCCGCACCGTCACATCCAGCATCATGCGGTCCTCCACCGCATATTTTCCGGCGGGCAGCTTGGAGAGCATGGACAGCTCCCCCAGTTCCAGCTCCGCCATGAAGCCCACGCTGCCCAGGTTAACGCCCAGGATTGGCACATGGAACTGGTTGGCGTCCTTGGCGGCATGGAGGATGGTACCGTCTCCGCCAAAGCATACCAGGATGTCCGCATCCTTCAGCTCCTCCTCGGTCTGCTTGAACTGGATGTGCTTGGGAAATTCAATATTCCCCCCCTCCACCACAAAAGGCAGACAGATGGCGGTTTCCACCCCGGCGGCTTTCAGAATCTTTTCCGCCGCCTGGGCGGCCTTCAATCCCCGGTCCCGATAGGGGTTGGGGCTCAACACTACTTTCATTGTCCAGCTCCTTCCAGGGCCGCGTGGGATGCCTCTACCAGGGCTGTCGGATCGCCGGTCCAGGAGGCTCCGCCTCCCCCGGCCAACAGGTGTCCCAGGTACTCAATGTTGCCCTCGGGTCCTCTGATTGGTGAAAAGGTCATATCCTTTACAGCAAAATCTGCATCGGCGGCATTCTTGAGAAATTGCTGGATCACTTCCAGGTGGACGGCGGGGTCCCGCACCACGCCCTTTTTGCCTACCTTTTCCCGTCCCGCCTCAAACTGGGGCTTCACCAGGCACACCGCCTGGCCGTCCGGCTTGAGCAGGCCCCGGAGGGCTGGCAGGATCAGCTTCAGGGAGATAAAGGACACGTCCACGCTGGCAAAGTCCAGCTCATCGGGAATCTGCTCATGGGTCAGATAGCGGGCGTTGGTGCGCTCCAGGCACACCACCCGCTCATCGCTGCGGAGGGACCAGGCCAGCTGGCCATAGCCCACGTCCACGGCGTACACCTTGACCGCTCCGTTTTGGAGCATACAGTCGGTAAAGCCGCCGGTGGAAGCGCCGATATCGCCGCACACCGCACCGTCCAGGTGAATGCCCTCAAAGGTCTTCATCGCCTTCTCCAGCTTCAGGCCGCCCCGGCTCACATAGGCCAGGGTCTGACCTCTCACCTCCACGGGGGAGTCCTCAGGGATCTGGGCCCCGGCCTTGTCCACCTTCTGCTCTTTTACATAGACCTGGCCGCTCATAATGATGGCCTGGGCCCGCTGCCGGCTCTCCGCCAGCCCCCGCTCCACCAGCAGTACGTCCAGTCTTTTTTTAACCATTGCCATGTCCGCAGACCTCCAACGCCTTATGATACAGGGACGCTCCATCCAGACCGCACAGGGTCCGCAGCTGAGACACAGCGCCGTGGGTAACAAAGTCGGGTCCGGTATTCACCATGACCACCTTTGCCGCAACGCCCCGCTCCAGCAGATTCGCAGCCAGCCGCTGCCCCACGCAGTTGCCCGAGGCAGCTTCCTCTGCCACCAGCAGCCGCCCGGTTTCTATGACCGAGGCCGCCACCGGCGCCCCGTCCAGAGGCGTAATGGTATTGAGTTTGAGCACCTGGGCCTGAATGCCGTCGGCCTCCAGCCGCCTGGCACAGTCCAGCAGCGCATTGACTGTAATGCCATAGCCTGTCAAGGTAATATCCTTGCCAGTACGCAGCACCGCAGTGCCGACCAGCCCGGAATCCTCCTGATAGTCCTCCTGACCCCCCCGGGGGTAGCGGACCGCCACCGGTCCCTTCACCTCATAGATGGCATATCGGAGCATAGATTCCAGTTCGGCATAGCTGGAGGGGCACAGTACCGTCATGCCGGGCACCGTGTCCAGAAAGGCGGTGTCAAAGACGCCGTGGTGGGTCTCGCCGTCCTCTCCCACCAGTCCGGCCCGATCAATGGCAAAGACCACATGGAGCCCCTGAAGGGCCACGTCATGGATCAGCATATCGTAGGCCCGCTGAAGGAAGGAGGAATATACCGCAAAGACCGGGATCATGCCCTGCTTGGCCATACCGGCGGACATTGCCACCGCGTGGCCCTCGGCGATACCTACGTCAAAGAACCGGTCCGGGAATCGGGTGGCAAAGGTGTTGAGTCCCGTTCCCCCCTGCATGGCGGCGGTAATGGCGCACAGCCTGGGGTCCTCCTCCGCCATCTTGCAAAGGGTCTGTCCAAAGACAGCGGAAAAATTGGTACCGCCGCCCTTCAGCACCTCGCCGGTCTCCACACAGAAGCGGCCCACACCATGAAACTGATCCGGGTTGCGCTCCGCAGGGGTATAGCCCTTCCCCTTTACAGTTCTCACATGAAGCAGCACAGGGCCCTTCAGGTCCCGGGCGTACCTGAGCAGCCGGGTCAGCCGCTTCACATCATGGCCATCCACCGGCCCCAGGTAGGTAAAGCCCATATCCTCAAAAAGGCTGCAGGGCAGCAGGGTCTCCTTGATGGCGGTCTTGACCTTGTGGGTCACTTTGTAGATCCCACGCCCCAGAGCGGTTGCCCCCATCACCTTCCGATAGCCCCGCTTGAAGCGGAGATACTGGGGCTTGAGCCGCTGGCGGGCCAGATGGTCGGCCACGCCGCCCACGCTCTTGGTGATGGACATCCCGTTGTCGTTGAGAATAACGATGAGGGGTTCCTTGCTGTCCCCCGCGTCAGACAGGCCCTCATAGGCCAGGCCGCCGGTGAGGGCGCCGTCACCAATCAGGGCCAATACGTTGTAATCACTTTTCTGTAAAGTTCTCGCCCTTGCCATTCCGAGGGCCACTGACACCGAGTTGGATGCGTGACCGGCGATGAATGCGTCGGTGTCACTCTCGGTGGGTTTGGGATAGCCGGCCAGCCCGCCGAAGGAGCGCAGGGTCTCCATGGCGGCATTGCGGCCGGTAAGGATCTTGTGGGCATAACACTGGTGGCCCACGTCAAACACCAGCCGGTCCCGGCCGGTATCAAATACGCGATGAATGGCAACGATCAGCTCTACCGCCCCCAGACTGGAGGCCAGATGGCCGCCGGTGCGGGAAACCACATCCAGGATGCGGGCCCGCAGCAGACCGCAGAGCGCAGACGCCTCACTGTCGGTCAGGGCGCTGATATCGTTGGAACATTGCTCCAGACTAAGAATGGTAACACCTCCCGGTGAAGGATCAAATCAGCGGAGCTGTCAGCTCCACTGCCAGGCGCCCAGCAGACCCACCGCCACGCCCAGCACACCACCCATCAGGACCTGGAAGGGCGTGTGGCCCAACAGTTCTTTCAGCTCCTTGCCGAAGAGGGCCGGCTTCATTTCGGTCCAGTGGTCCATGATGTAGTTGAGGATCTTGGCCTGTTCCCCCGCCGCTTTGCGGACATTGGCGGCGTCATACATGACCACAATAGCCAAAACCGCCGCGATGCTGAACATGGGAGATCCCCAGCCGTACATATAGCCCACCGACGAAGCGCAGGCACACACGAAAGCGGAGTGGGAACTGGGCATTCCGCCGCTGGCCACCAGATAGTGCCAGTCCAGCTTCTTTTTGGTCCAGAAAGTAATGATGATCTTCAGCCCCTGGGCAATGGCCCAGGCCAGGATGGCCAGGTTGAGGATCAGATTGCCGGTGAAAAAGTCTACTACGTTTCCCATGTTGCGCCTCACTTTTCACGGCTTGCCAGGGAGCGGGCCAGCCAGCACAGGCTTTCGCCCTCATCCCCGAAAATGGACAGGGCTTCCACAGCCTCCTCGGTCAGTTTCTCCACCAGATGGCGGCACTCCTCCAGCCCTTTCAAGGTCACGAAGGTGTTCTTCTCACTCTTGGCGTCGGAGCCCACCGGCTTGCCCAGGGTGGCCTCGTCACCCACCACATCCAGGATGTCGTCCTGGATCTGAAAGGCAAGTCCGATCCGCTCCGCATAGCGGCACACAGCCTTCCGCTGCTCCTCGCTGCCGCCGGCCAGCACGCAGCCCATTTCAGCGGCGGCCCGAATGAGGGCGCCAGTCTTGAGACGCTGCAATTCCTCCACCTCGGTAAGGCCCATGGCGTGGCCCTCCCCCGCCATGTCCAGCACCTGGCCGCCTACCATGCCCTGGGCGCCGGCTGACTGGGCCAACACCCTGGCGGCTTCCAATACGCGCTCCGGCGGCAGGGTCACAGACGGGTCCAGCATCCACTCAAAGGCCGCGGTCAGCAGCGCGTCTCCAGCCAGTACAGCGGTAGCCTCGCCATAGACCTTGTGGTTGGTAGGCCGGCCCCGGCGCAAATCGTCGTCATCCATGCAGGGCAGATCGTCATGGATCAGCGAGTAAGTATGGATCATCTCAATGGCCCCGGCAAAAGGCAGCGCTTGCTCCGGATCGCCGCCGCACAGCCGGCAGCTCTCCAGCAGCAGCACCGGCCGGATCCGCTTGCCGCCCGCCAGCAGACTGTAGTACATGGCGTCGTAGAGATCTCCCCGGGGCGCCCGGCCCTGGAAACAGCGGTGCAGCCATTCCTCCGCCTGAGCCCTGTGGCTGTCCAGTCTCTCCTGTTCGGTCATACCTGTCCCTCCTCAAAGGGTGCCTCCACTGGCTGACCATCAGGCCCCGCCAGCAGCTTGCGCACTTTCTGTTCGGCACTGTCCAGTTGGGCGGAACAGCCGCCCAGCAGCCGGGTCCCCTCCTCAAAGAGGAACAGAGCCTCCTCCAGCGGGGCGTCCCCCTGCTCCAGCCGCTTTACGATCTCCTCCAGCCGGCCCATCGCCTGCTCAAAGGTCAGTTTTTCTTCCGCCATGTCCTTAAATCCTTTCCAAATGCAGTCAAGTTAAACCACTTGACAGGATATCTCGCCATCGGCCACCCGCAGCTTTAGTCCGTCGCCGGGGGCCACGTCGTTCACAGACCGGACCACGCCGCCGTCCGCCTTTTGGGGGATGGCGTAACCCCGGCCCAATACCTTCAGGGGGCTGAGGGCGTCCAGCTTGGAGGCCAGCTGTCCGAAGCGCTGCCGCTCCCGGTTGAGGGCGGCGTTCAGCCCCGCCGCCAGCTTCTCCCGCTGGTAGTCCAACACCATCCGCTTATCGTCCACATAGTTCATGGGGTCCTGAAGGGCCCGGCACCGGGCCGCCCTGTCCAGATCCTTTCGGGCGGACTCCAGCTTGCGGCCCATGGCCTGGGCCAGCCGCCCCTCCATCTGACGCAGCCACACCGCGACCTCGTTCTGGTCGGGCACCGCCAGCTCGGCGGCGTTGGAGGGAGTGGCCGCCCGCAGGTCGGCCACAAAGTCAGCAATGGTCACGTCAGGCTCATGGCCCACTGCAGAGATCACCGGGATAGCCGAGTGATAGATGGTGCGGGCCACGTTTTCGTCATTGAAGGCCCACAGATCCTCCATAGACCCTCCGCCCCGGCCAGTGATGATCAGGTCGGCCACCTGATGCCGGTTGGCCCAGGCGATGGCGGCGCAGATCTCTCCGGGCGCCTCCGTCCCCTGGACCCGCACCGGCAGAAGAAAGACCTCCGCCATAGGCCACCGGGCCCCCAGGATGCGCAGCATATCCCGCACCGCCGCGCCGGCGGAGGAGGTGATGAGCGCGATGCGCTTGGGGAATTTGGGGATGGGCTTTTTGTGGGAGGGATCAAACAGTCCCTCCGCATACAGCTTCTGTTTGAGCTGTTCAAAGGCCAGATACAGGTCCCCCACTCCCTCCGGGGTCAGGGAGGTGCAGTACAGCTGGTACTGCCCGTCCCGGGGAAAAACCGCCACCCGGCCGAAGGCAATGACCTTCATGCCGTTTTCCGGCCGGAACCGGAGAGACATGGCCTCCCGCTTGAACATGACGCAGCGAATGGCCCCCTCCCCATCTTTCAGGGAAAAATAGTGGTGGCCCGAGGGATAGGCCTTGTAGTTGGAGATCTCTCCCCGGACATACAGGGCGGTCAGCTCCCGGTCCCGGTCCAGCAGGGATTTGATATACTGGTTGACCTGAGAAACCGTGTAGATATGGCTCATGTCAACTCACCCGCCTTTACAGCCCGCCAGGTGAGGATAGCGGCGCCCATGGCGTTGTCGGTGGAGAACCGGGGCTGGGCAAACACCGCCCCCAGAGGCTCCATCACCTGCCGCAGCAGGGAGTTGGAGGCCACGCCGCCGGAGCACAGCACCGGCAGGCCGGGATACTGTTTCAGGGCGGCCAGGGTGGTGCGCCGCACCACGTCGGCCACCGTCAGCAGGGCAAAGCGGGCGATATCCGCCTTCTCCGCCCCCTGCTCCGCCATATCCTTGACCTTATTCTCCATACCGGAGAGCGAAAAGGTAAAGCCATTTAGCTTCACAGTAAATTTCTTGGCCTGCCCCGCCTGCGCCAGCTGGTCCACCGCCTTGCCCGCCGGGAAATCCAGGCCCAGCAGCACGCCGGTGCGGTCAATGAGCTGCCCGGCGGAGATGTCGCTGGTGCCCCCCAGGAGGGTGGCTTTTACATTGACCCCCTCCGGCTCCACGTGGAGCAGCTCGGTGGTGCCGCCGGACAGGTGCCAGGCCAGCATGGGCCGGTCCAACAGGTCCATCCGGCCCGCCGACCAGGCGGCAGCGGCAATGTGGCCCTGCTGATGAGAACAGGCAAAAAAGGGCACGTTCAACGCGGCGGCCAGGGTACGGCCCTGGCTCTCCCCCGCCAGGAAGCAGGGCATATAGGACCCTTCCACCGCCCGGGGCCGGGTGGAAGCGCCCACGGCAACAATACCGTCGAGCCAGCCTCCCTCTCTCAGCTGGGCAAAGCGGTCAGGCAGGGCCTTGACGTGCTGGAACAGGGCGTCGCTCTGCCGCAGGCCCAGTTCGCCGGGGCGCACCTCCAGCAGGCGGCCGGCGTTCTCTCCCCCCTCGCCGTCAAAGACGGCGGCGGAGGTGGTGTAGTTGCTGGTGTCGATGCCCAGGGTACGCATCAGCCCTCCGCCTCCGGCTGCTCCTTCAGGCCCACCGGGTCAGGGATGTGCTCCCCCCGGACGAAGGAGCCCAGAATGCCGTTGACAAAGGAGACCACCTCGGGCTCCTCGTAGTGCTTCACCAGCTCCAGGGCCTCGTTGATGGCGGCGGCGTTGGGGATGTCCTGCATATACAGGATCTCATACATAGCCACACGCATGATGGCCACGGCCACCCGGTTCATACGGGAGAACTTCCAGCCGATGGCGTACTTGGAGATATACTCGTCCAGCTCAGGGGCGTGGTCATAGACCCCCTCCACCAGGCGGGTGATGTAGGTCCGCTGGGTCTCGTTGGGGAATTCGGCATACAGGGGCTCCTCCTCCCCGATGAGGGCGAAGGTCTTGCGGTTGAGGGCCTCGTCCAGCAGCTCCCGGGCGGTCTGCCCGGTGAAGCCCAGTTCAAAGGTCAGGTGGACGGCGATCTCTCGGGCGGCGGTTCTGGTCATGATGGGTTCCTCCATTCCGGCATGATGAGCCGGTGATATTCACAGTTATTATGATTATACATCAACTGTATGCAAAAAGGAAAGAGATATTTCAAAATTAGACTCCAGATTCCAACCCCTTTTCCTGGGGCGGACCGGCCAAAACATACAAAAGGGCCTGTTGCTTGCTCTGCAACAGGCCCTTGGTACGGCTTGATTTACTTGTGTTCCTTTTCAAATACGATGCCGGCCACATGGACGTTGACATTCTCCACGGTCAGGCCGCTGGTATTTTCAATGGCGTTAAAGACGGCGCTCTGCACCTCTTTGGCCACGTCAACGATGGTATAGCCGTATTTGACCAGCAGGGACACGTCAACCCGGACGCTCTCCCCTACCATAGTAATGCGGATGCCCTTGGACAGATTCTTCTTTGCGCCCAGCAGCTCCGCGATATCGCTGCTCAGATTGGTGGACAGACTGCCCACACCCTCCACTTCCGTGGCGGCGGCCGCCGCGATCACAGCCAGCACATCCTCGGAGATATGGATGTTACCCAGTTCGTCAGGCCGGGAGATATATTCCTTTCCATCGCCCATACCGGTCACGCTCCTTTTGTGTACTATGGGACCATTTTACCACAAATCAGAAAAAATACAACTGATTTTTGGCGGGGACCCTCCAGCTCAGGGCTGCGCCTGAATGATGGTGATGGCGCTGGCCTCCAGGCCGGTCTCGTTGGTGACGATCTCGGTGATACGGGCCACGTCAGCATCGGTGAGTCCCTCCTCGGTGGCGGACACCACCACGCTGACGCTGCCGTCGCTGATGAAGGCCACGCAGTCGGCGTATCCCTTGGCGGTGACCAAATTTTCGATCTGGGCCTCGGACACGGTGTAGTCAGCCAGAGTCTGGATGGCCTCACCGGTTTCAGCCTTCATAGTCTCGGTGGCGTTGGTGTCGGCGGCGGCCTCCTGGAGGATGGACAGGGCGCTGTCCCGGGCCTGCTGGCGGTTGAGCCGGGCGGTGTCAAAGTAGCCGCTGTTCTTGTCCGCGGCGGTGGGCGCCGGCGAGGCGGAGGGGTC
This sequence comes from Clostridiales bacterium, assembly GCA_022785125.1. Taxonomy (GTDB): domain Bacteria; phylum Bacillota; class Clostridia; order Oscillospirales; family Oscillospiraceae; genus Flavonifractor; species Flavonifractor porci. The sequence continues at coordinate 122,876 of JALFRA010000007.1, read as the reverse complement.
CGCCGAAGGGGCGGGACTTGTTTTGAGCAGCGGGTCGGCGCTCTGCATGGACACCAGCTCCGCCTCACCAAGGGTCTTGCCTGCTTCCTCGCTCTGCCCCTTCTGATAGGACCAGTTGAGGTACACCGCGCCGCACACAAAGAGCACCACTGCGGCCACCACCGCGTTTCGTTTCCATACGTTCATACTGTTACTGCCTCACTTTCCTTTTGATACTGAGATCTGATTCGCCCCCAGCCCGGTGAGGGCGGATACCGCCTCCACCACCTTCAGGCGTACTGCGGGGTCGTCCCCGCCGGAGCATACCACAAGAGCCCCCTGATATTGGGGCGAAAGCTGTTGGAGGATCACCGGTTCCTCATAGCCGGAGCCCTTGGAGAGTACCACCGTGGACTGGGAGGACTCGCTCCCCTCCTCCCGCACCGAGTTCTGGGTATCCTGAGCCAGTACCTGCCCCGGACCGGACCGCAGGGTGAGCACCACCTCTGCCTGCCCCACCCCGTCCATCTGAGACAGGGCCTCCTCCAGCCGTCCCTCCAGTTCCTCCGTTCCAAACTCCACCTCCCGGACACTCTGCTGCCGGGTCTGGGTGGCCTCCCCGCCTCCGTTCAGGGCGGGCAGGGCCATCATAACAACCCCCACCGCCACCACCAGCAGCGCGTATTTATATCGATGGAACAGCTCCATGAGCCGCCCCTTGTACAGGGCCAGTCCGCTTCCCTTTTCCGGTTGACGCCGGTTCATTCCGCTCCCCCGCTTTCGTAATACTGCCGGTCCGCCGGGATGGCAAAGTCTGCCTCGATCTGTTCGGCGAGGGCCTCCCGCTCCTCCCGGGACAGCTCCCCGGTGATGGTGACCACCTTGGGGATGGGGTATTCCGCCGCCTCGTCGGCCTCCACCTGCACCGTGCAGGTGATGCCCAACGCCGCCGCCTTGTCCTGAATATATGCGGCGGACTGGGCTTCTATGATGTCCATCATCAGGGTTTTATTCTCCTCCTCCAGCGCCTGGGCGGAGTATTCCGCGTCCAGGCGGTATTCCGTCATGGCCCGGGTGAGAGCCGAACCGTCCAGGCTTATCAAGGGCTTCACCACGGCCAGCAGCAGGAGCAGCCCGCCGGCCAGCCGGGCGGCCCGTTTTGGCCCCCCTGCCGGGGACAGGCCCTCCGCCAGGGCCAGGATCATGGCCGCGCAGGTCACCCCCATCAGCCACTTCCCCAAAAATTCTACCATGGTCTCACCCCCCTGCCAGCGACACGGCGGAGATCATGGAGATGAGCAGCAGCAGGGCGCAGGCCCCGGTCATCCCCAGGATCAGTCCAAAGGCCCCGCCGATCTGGTCGATGAGGGCGGCCACCCGGCTGCCCGACAGGGCGGCGCTGAGAGCGGAGGACACCTTATAGGTCAGATAGTGGAAGCCCAGCTGTAGGAAAGGCACCAGGCAGATGCCAATGACCACCAGCATCCCGAACACTCCCACCGTATTTTTCAGCACCCCCGCCCCCGCCAGCACGGTCTCCGCCGCGTCGGACAGGATGCCGCCCACCACCGGCACCATGCTGGACATGGTGAACTTGGCGGCCTTCACTGTCAGAGCGTCGGTGGTGCCCGCGATGACCCCGCTGATGGTGAGATAGGTGACAAAGAGGATGAGGGTGCCGGTAAGCACCGTGGTCACCGCCCACTTGAGGGTAGCCGCCATCCGCTTGAGGCCATCGTTGCCCACCGCAGCCCAGGCCACACAGGCCGCGATATAGGTATACACCAGGGGCAGCAGCACCCGGTTGATCAGGGTGATGAGCAGGTCGGAAAAGAGCATGGTGGCCAGCTGCCGGGCCACCGCGCCTCCCGGGGACCCGGCGGCGGAGGCCGCCGCCGTCACCGCAGGCAGCAGCAGCTTGGAGAAGCTGTCCATATGCTCCATGGCCTCCCGGCCCATGCCGATGAGGGAGTTTGCGTCAGCCGCCGCAATGGCGGTCACCGCCAGGGCCCCCACCAGAGCCACCCCGTTCACCGGCCCCTGGCCCGCCCCCATGCCCTCGGCCAGAGAGCAGAAGAGCACCACCGCCAGCAGCAGGGCCCCGCTGCGCAGGGCCTTGCGGATCACGCTCCCCAGCTCGGCGCTGCCGGTGTCCAGGATCTGGCCGATGCTGCCGTCCAGATCCAGCCCGGCAGACAGGTCCACGTCGGGCATCCACTCCGCCCCGGCATTCTCCAGCCCCTCCAGGTCCAGAGCAGCCGACTGGGCGTCCAGTACGCCCTGGCTGGCCCAGGCCGTACCTGTCAGCACCGTCAGCAGCACGATCAGCACCGCCAAACGCCGTATCATGGTCCTTCCCTCCTCTTTTGTACCAGCTTCTCACAGCAGCTGGGCCACCGTGTCCAGCACCGCCCGCAGCAGGGGCAGGGCGGTACACAGGGCCAGGGCGGAGCCGGCCGTCTCGGTGACGGCGGCAATGCCTCCCTCCCCCGCGTCCTTGCATACCTGGGCAGCGATGTGGGTGAGGATGGCAATGCCCACCGTCTTGATGACGGGGGCCACCACCGCAGGGGACAGCCCCGCCATATCCTGCAGCTCCTCCGCCATGGCCACCACGTCCTCCACCGCCCCCAGGGCCAGGCCCAGCACCACAGCGGCGGCGGCCATGGAAAGCACCAGAGCCAGCTGCCGGGCGGTGCCCTTCACCATCACGGCGCACAGAGCGCCCAGGACGGCCACCGCCCCCACCTTCAGCATGGTTTCCATGGCTACAGCCCGAACAGGTCCTTGACCAGTTCAAACAGACTGCTGATCTGCTGGACCACCATCATAAGTACCACCACCAGCCCCGCCAGGGTGGTCATGGTGGCCTGCTCGTCCCGGCCCGACCGGGAGAGCACCTGATTGAGCACCGACACCAGAATTCCGATGGCGGCGATTTTAAAGATCAGATCCACATCCATGTTTTTAACTCCTTTAAAGCAGCAGAATGACCAGCAGCCCGCCGCAGGTCAAGCCCAGCACCTGATACATCCTGCCCCGCTTTTCCCCGTCCTCCCGGGCAAGTTCCGCCTCCCGGGTCAGTTCCGCCACCGCCCGGGCCAGAGCGGAGCGCAGGCCGGACTCCTCAAACCGGCCCAATACCTCCCCCAGCTCGTCCAGAATCCCGGCAGCCCGACCCTCCAGATCCAGCGGGGTATCCGCCAGAGCCTGCCGCCAGATCTCCGCCAGGGAGCGCTCCCCCAGCTCCTCCATGCCCTTCCGGCAGTTGGCGAACAGTTCCCCCACCGGCGGCGGATAATCGGCAGCCAACTCCTCCATCAGCTGGGGCATGGGCGTAAGGCGGAAGGAGATCTCCCGGTCCATCTGCTCCAGCGCCCCGGCCAGCTGCCGCAGCACCCTGGCACGCCGATTCAGCCGCCGGTGGGCGTCAAAACCCAGAAAGGCCCCGCCTCCCACCGTCAGCAGGGCGCCCATCAGCCGGATCACAGCTCGTACACCTGACAGCTCCGGCCCTCCGGCCCCCGAGTGAGCACCGCCAGCTTCTGAAAGCAGCGGTTTTCCAGCAGAGGCCGGTACAGAGGCCGGGTCTTCAGGTCCTCCAGGTCGGCGGCGTGGGCGGTACAGAGAAGGCGCACGCCGCAGTTGGCCGCCAGCAGCAGGGCGGCACAGTCCTGGGGCGCGGTGATCTCGTCGGCGACCAGCACCTGGGGATTCATCCCCCGCAGCAGCATCATCAATCCCTCCGCCTTGGGACAGCCGTCCATCACATCGGTCTGCCGCCCCACGTCAAACTGGGGCAGGCCGTTGTACATGGCCGCCAGCTCGCCCCGCTCGTCGGCCACCCCCACCCGCAGGGGCGGGTGGCTCCCTCCGTCGGACAACCGGCGGATCAGATCCCGCAGCAGGGTGGTCTTGCCGCCTCCCGGCGGGGACAGGATGAGGGTGCTTTGAAAGCGATCCCCCTCCCACAGCCTGTCCGCCACAGCGGCGGCGGCTCCCGGTACCTGCCGGGCAATGCGGATGGCCAGGGAGGACAGCTGCCGAAGATTGAACACCGCGCCATCCTTCACCACAGCGCTGCCGCAGATGCCGATGCGGTGGCCGCCCGGCACGGTAAAAAAGCCGCTTCTCATCCGCTCCATGGCAGTGTGGGCGGAGGCACGGGTGGCGATCTCCACCACCAGGCTCAGGTCCGCTGGACTCACCGGCTCACCACCGGGCAGGGGCCGCTCCCCCGTGGGGCACACCACCGTCATTGGCCTGCCCGCCCGCAGCCGCAGCTCCTCGGCCACAGCCTGACTGGACTTGTCCACCCCCTCCGCCTGCCGCCGCAGATGGGGCGGCAGCAGAGCCGCCGCCTGTAAATACCGCGTTACATCCCCTTGTTCCCGCATAGCGTCACATCCTTCTTTGGTGTCTGCCCTATCCCTATGAGGGCCCGTCCCCCTTTATGACCACAAAAACGCAAAGATGCCTCCCGACCCAAAGGTCGGGAGGCATCTTTGCTTAAACGTCACTGAAGGCGCTTCACCATTTCAAATTGTTTGACCACCGTTTGAAAGCCCAGAGAGGCGAGCATATCCAACACCTCTGCGTCATCTGAGTCGATGTTTTTGGCTGTAATGCAGCCATATCGTTCGAGGAGGGTCTGAACGACCTTCCTCAGATCTTCCAGACTGCGGTAACCCAGTTGACACAGGCTGCCGTCTGCCTTGGAAAAAATGCAATAGGCAGAAATCTTATCATTCTTTCGATAGACAACGCCATACCTCTCGGGATGGAGCACCAAAACATGGTCGGAATGCTCAAAGGAGTACCGGGCACGGCGGCAGCCCTCCGCCAGATCCAGGCCGGTAAACGGAGCCCAGGCTGCCCCTTCAGCCGCCGGTTCATTGTGATTGGCGACAGCACGCAACACCGCCAACTCTCTTGTTATGGAAAAACCCAGCCGCTCATACAGCGCAACGGCCCGCTCGTTCTGCTGCAATACCTCCAGATAGTATGCCTCAGTTGAGATCTGTCTCAATCTCTGTTCCGCCAGCGCAAAGAGGCTGGCGAATACCCCCTTCCCCCGGTGGCCCGGCACCACGCCCGCGCCCACAGCAAAGGCGGCAGACTGACCCTGATATGGATGACAGGCGTGAAAGAGGAAACCTATCAGCCTGCCATCCAGAAAGGCACCAAAGGACCGTTTTTCCTCAATGCCGCTGGCGGCAAAAAATCCGGGGAGTTCAGTTTCTTCCAGATGGACGGGAACGGCATAGTCGGAAAAGGCCAGGTTCAGACACCGGGCCATCTCATGAAGCGGAACCTTTTCCAAAGTGTCATAAGTATACAATTCTCACACCGCCTTTCTTCGTAAGAAAGAAGGAACGCCGTCATCCATGGGGTACGGCGTTCCTTCCGGGTATGCTGCGCGCCGGACTGAAGATACCGGCAGAGCAGTCTATTTCTTTTCCTCGTCCATGACCAGCACTTCTTTCAGGTCGGAACGCTCCTTCAGGGCGGCGATCATCTCCGCCTTGTCCTCGGCAGGCGCATCGGTGGGGAGGGCATACTCCTCCACCTTGGCAAAATCCTGCTCCAGTCGCTTTTTCTGGTTGGTCAGCCACTTGCCGCCCTGTCCCTCAGGGTAGACCAGAGCCACCAGCCGGGGATGGGCCTTCATCTGATTGACCCACAGCTTGTCCGGGTCATGCTTGCGGAAGCCCAGCAGGTAGACCAAAGCCACAATGGCGATGGCGGCGGTGGCAAAGCCGAACACCTGAGACACCCGGATGGGGGTATTGAAGAAGTACAGGCTGTCGGTCCGCAGACCCTCGATGAAGCCCCGGCCCACCCCGTACCAGGCAAAATAGCTCAAAAAGATCTGTCCGTCAAACTTGCGCCACTTTTTGGCGATGACGATGAGCAGCACCAACCCCACCAGGTTCCACAGGGACTCGTACAGGAAGGTGGGATGGACCTCTACATACTGCCGGGCACCGTTCACATACTCGTAGATGCCCATGCGCCAGGGCAGATCGGTGGGTCCGCCATAGGCCTCGATGTTGACAAAGTTGCCCCACCGGCCCACCAGCTGACCGATGAGCATTCCGTAGGCGCCCAGGTCGGCAAAGGCCAGAAATTTGATCTTCCGCACCTTGCAGAACACGAACAGGGTGATGACCGCAACGATGACGCCGCCGTAGATGGCCAGGCCGCCGTCCCAGATGCGCACCATGGCCCCGAAGTCCAGCGAGCCGTCCGGCCTGCGGTACAAATCCAGGTAGAAAATGATGTAGTACAGCCGGGCCCCGATGATGGACAGGGGCACGGCAAAAAAGAGCATATCGATGATATCATCCTGGCGGATGCCGAACTGGGGCGCCTTCCGGGAGCAATACACCACCGCCAGCAAGAAGCCGGCGGCGATGATCATGCCGTACCAGTGGACGGGCCATCCAAAGACCCGGAAGGCGATGGGATTCATGGTCAGTTCCAGCCCCAGGCCGGGAAAGGATACGGTACCCATTAGGCCTCACCCTCCCCCGGGCGCACCACGGCCAAGCCGCACCGCTCAGCGGTCACCCAGCTGCGGATGCAGTCCTCCACGCAGGCCTGGTCGATGGAGTCGAAAATCTCCGGGAACTTGAAGTAGTCCACCCCGGTAAAGTGGGACTGGGCCATGGAGATACAGGTAAACTCAAAGGAGTTGAGGCCCCGGACCTTGGCGCCGTAGACGCCCTTCTTCAGCCGCTGGAACAGGCCGGGGTCGATACCCTCCCGGGCCAGACGCTCCCCTTCGGCCAGCACCGCGTCCCGCACCTTCTTGGGGTCACGGCTCTCGCCGCCGGCCACCATCATAGCGCAGCCGGGATAAAGCTCAAAGCCGTAGCTGAAATTCTTGTTGATCAGCCCCTGGCTGTACAGCCGGGCATACAGGGGGGTGGAGTTGCCCAGCAGAGCCTCGCAGGCCAGCTCGCCCGCCAGCTCCCGGCGCATCCACTCCTCTCCCTTCTTGGCGGGATCGCACTTGAAGCCCAGCATGAAGATGGGAGTAGACACCTCCATGGTCAGTTCCTTCTCGGAGGCCGCGGCTTTGGGGGCCTCCTCCCCGCCGTAGTCCCGCTCCATCTGGCCCAGAGAGTCCTTGGGCAGGATCTCCTTGGCAATGGCGCACACCTGCTCCGGGTCCACGTCGCCCGCCACGGTGAGCACCATGTTGGCCGGGTTATAGAAGGCCTTGTGGCAGGAATAGAGGGTGCCGGCGGTAATGTGGGAGATGGACTCCTGGGTACCGGCGATGGGCACCCGGATGGGATGGTGATCGTACAGGCACTCCATCAGGGCGTAGAACACCTGGTTCTCCGGGTCGTCCTCCACCATGCGGATCTCCTGACCGATGATGCCCTGCTCCTTGTCCACGCTCTCCTGGGTAAAGTAAGGGATGGACACAAAGGAGAGCAGGATCTTCAGGTTGTCGAAGAACTTCTCGGTGCTCTCAAAGTAGTAGCCGGTGATGGCGGAGCTGGTGAAGGCGTTGGGAGAGGCTCCGTTGGCCGCCAGGTCCTGGAGGGCGTTGCCGTCCTCGGTGTCAAACATCTTGTGCTCCAGGAAGTGGGCCACCCCCGCCGGGGTATCCTTCCACCGGCCGTCCTGGAAAAAGCGCATATCCATGCCGCCGTAGTTGGTGGCAAAGAAAGCGTAGCTCTTCTGGAAGTCCCGGCGGCGGTCCACATAGATGTGGAGCCCGTTCTCCAGGATCTCATGAAATACGGTCTCCCCCAGCCGGGGGTACTGCTTGCTTACCATAGAATCACTCCCTGCCTTTCAGGAAATATACGGTGTCCAGGGTCAGGTCCTGAGCGGCCTCCACCACCTGGGCCCGTGTAACGGCCTCCACCCGGGCGGCCATGTCGTCGGGGCCGTCGGTAAGACCGGCGGCGGATTGGCCCAGCCAATAGTCCTCCAGCCGGGCCTGGGTGTCCAGCGTGGTGCGCAGGGTGCTCACCACCGACCGGCGGGCCCACTCCAGCTCATCGTCGGAGAAGTCCCCAGTCTGGCACTTGTAGAGCTGGGAGAGGATCTCGGCCTCCGCCTGCCCCACCTTGTCAAACTCCACGCCGGAGGAGACCAGCATCACGTCCTTGTATTTCATCAGGCCGGAGCTGGCGTAGTAGCACAGGCTCAGCTTTTCCCGGACATTCATAAACAGCTTGGAGGTGGTGGTGCCGCCATAGATGGCGTTGACCAGGGTGAGGGCCGGGTAGTTCTGGTCCCAGGCGTCGCAGTTGGTGCGGAAGCCCATGGCCAGCTTGCCCTGGGTCACGTCCAGAGCCTCCTCCACCCGTCTGGCCTGCTTGGGCGCCTTTCCCTTGGCGGGGCGGACCAGACCGGCCCGCTCCCCCACCGGCAGCACCGCCAGCAGGGGCCCAAAGGCCGCCTGTACCCGCTGAGCGTCCGCCGAGCCGCAGTAGTAGAGCTCCACCCGAGCCTCCTTCAGCAGGACCTGATAACCCGCCCACAGAGTCTGGGGAGTAATGGCCTCCACCGCCTCCAGGCTGCCCAGCTTGTCCACGCCGAAGGGTTCACCGGCGCACATCTCGGCCACCACCCGGATCTGGGCGTACTGCCGCTTATCATTGACCTGGGCCTTGATGCGGTCGGCCAGGTTGGCCTTCTCCTGCCCGGTGTAGTCGGAACTGAAGGCCCCGTCCTGGGTATAGGGGGCGCCAATCAGCTCTGCCAGCAGGGCGGCGGCCGGCTCCAGCACCTGCTCCTTGTTCAGGGTGTAGGCGTCATCCAGAAAGCTGCCTACAAAGCCCACGCACTGGGTCTCGCCCTTCTTCCGCACCATGGGCTCCAGGGAGCCGCCATACAGCTCATCCAGAGCGGCGGACAGGGCCTCCAAGTCGGGATGGGCGGCGGTGCCCCGGCGGAGCACCATGGGGATCAGCGCGTTGAGAGAGGCCTTTTCCGCCGTCAGAGGCGTGAGGAACTGGGCCCCCAATACGCTGGATTTAAATTTTTTGGTCTGTACCGCCGTCAGCCAGACGCCGGGCTGCAATTCGATCCTTGTGACCTTCATGTGCTGCGAACCGTCCTTTCTTGTTTACCTCCATAGCCTGCCCCATTGAGCGGGCTCTATCCATCTACAGCCTGCTGCGGTCCCGCAGCCAGCTGGGCAAAGAGCGCATTTTAATGCTGGAAACCACACCCATGGCGGCATACATGGTGATGACCGAGGAGCCGCCATAGCTGATAAAGGGCAGGGTGAGACCTACCACCGGGAACACATAGAGACACATCCCCACGTTGATCCCCACCTGGGTCAGCAGCATACCGGCATAGCCCATGGCAATGAGGGCGCTCTGGGGAGAACAGGCCCGGCGGGCCACCCACACGCACCGCAGAATGATGGCCGCCAGCAGGGCCAGCAGCAGCAGGCAGCCGATCATACCAAACTCCTCGCCGCACACGGCGAAGATCTCGTCGGTCTCCCGGGCAGGCAGACTGGTGGGGGACTTACTCTGGGTCTGGATGCCCTGGAGATACCCCATGCCGGTGAGACCACCGCTGCCGATGGCCAGGATGCTGCGGGTCTGCTGCCACCCCTTGCCCTGGGTCTGTTCCCAGACGGTATCAGGGTTGCTGAAAATGTGGTCGATGACCACAGTGAACCGCTTCATATAATACATATCCTTGACATGGGGCCAGATCAGCACCACACCCACCACGCCTACTACCACAGCCAGCAGGAACCACCGCTTCTTCACCCCGGCGGACCAGGCCATGATGACAAAGATCATCAGATAGGTCAGGCCCATGCCGAAGTCGCCCGAGGTCACCGCCACCACGCCGAACATGAACAGGGTGTGCCCCGCGATCTGGAACACCGAAGAGGGCCTGCTGATACCCTTGTCCTGCAGCCGGCTCATCTGCCAGGCCAGCAGCAGCACGAAGGTCAGCTTGGCCAGCTCGGCGGGCTGCAGGTTGACAGGAAAGCCGGGGATGTGAAGCCAGCTGCGGTTGCCGTTGACCTCCACACCCAGCGGCGTGCGTACCAGGGCGTTGATGACGAGGTTGAACAGCAGCAGCCATTTCCAGGATTTGTCCACAAACAGCTCGATATCCACCGAGGACATGAGCATATAGATTACAACACCCATCATAATCGCCACCGTCTGCACGATCATGCAGCGCATGGCGTCCGCCTCACCCAGGTAACGGGTGGCGCTGAAGATTAGCACCAGACCGTACCCGCTGGCCAGCAGGCACAGGGTCAGCAGCAGCCGGTCACCCTGCTGCCAGAAGGAACGAATGGAATCTCTCAGCCAGGACACCGGCTCGCCTCCTTTATTGTTTGTCCAAGGGTCCGGACGTATGTCAAATTAGTTTACCATCTTTTTTGCGTTTGGTAAACAGGTGTGTTATAATCTTGTCAGAATCTTCACATTTAAAGTCCTCCCCAAAGCAGCGGTACTGCTTTGGGGAGGCGTTTGCAGCCCGCTGCGCGCAGGATTTGCCCGCTGAGTGCGTGCAAATCCCACACTTACGGGCTGAGAAGTGTTTTTTCTGATGCTCATGTCATCAGGAAAAACAGATTCCATTTGATTTGCGCCCAGAGGCGCAAACTCTGCGAGGCAGTTCATCTGTAACAAACGAGGTGTTATATGGAGATCACAACCAACTCCCCTGCTGAGACCGAAGCCGCAGGCGCTGCTCTGGCCGCTCGGCTGAATCCGGGGAGCGTCATCGCCTTTACCGGCGATCTGGGGGCGGGCAAGACCGCCTTTACCCGAGGCCTTGCCCGCGGCCTGGGGGTGGAGGAGCGGGTGACCAGCCCTACCTTTACTATTGTCAACGAGTACGAGGGCGGGCGTCTGCCCCTGTTCCACTTTGATATGTACCGGCTGGGCTCGGCGGACGAGCTGTTCGACATCGGCTGGGAGGACTACCTGGCCCGGGGCGGCGTGTGCGCCGTGGAGTGGAGCGAAAACATTGCCGACGCGCTGGAGGAGGACACCATCCGGGTGGACATCCGCCGGGGCAGTCATGACGACCAGCGCATCATCACCATTACGGGAGGTCCCCAACCATGAAAATACTGGCTCTGGAATCCTCCGCCACCGCCTGCTCGGCGGCCTTGTGCGAGGATGAAACGCTCATTGCCCAGTCCTATCAGAACAACGGCCTGACCCACTCGGTCACCCTGATGCCCATGACCACTTCCCTGCTCTCCGGGTGTGGCCTTACCCTGGAGGATGTGGACGTCATCGCCGTAGCGGCGGGCCCCGGCTCCTTCACCGGCCTGCGCATCGGCGTGGCTGCCGCCAAGGGGCTGGCCTGGCCGGGCAACAAGCCCTGCGCCGCCTGTTCCACCCTGGAGTCCATGGCCTGGAACCTGGCCCACACCGGGCTGGAGATCTGTTCTGTCATGGACGCCCGGCGGAATCAGGTGTACAATGCCCGCTTTGCCAGCAACGGCGAAACACTGGAACGGCTGGCCCCCGACCGCGCCATTTCCCTGGAGGAGCTGGGGGAAGAATTAAAAATCAGCGGAAAAACGCAATTACTGGTTGGAGACGGCGCGGTTTTATGCTATACTACCCTCAAAGGGCTGGGGCTGGACGTCCGCCTGGCGCCCCCCCATCTGCAATTCCAGAGCGCGTGGGGCGTGGCCCGGTGCGGTCTGGAGCTTGCCCGGCAGGGCCTGCTGACCGCCGCGGCGGGTCTGGCACCCAACTATCACCGGCTCTCCCAGGCTGAACGGGAGCGGCTGGCAAAAGAACAAAACAAAGGGGAATAGCGCCATGGATATGGAAAAAGTACACATTCTCGATCACCCTCTCCTGCAGCACAAGCTGTCTATCCTTCGGGATGAGACCACCGGCGTCAAGGACTTCCGTCAGGTCGTCTCTGAGATCGCCACCCTCATGTGCTATGAGGCCACCCGCGACCTGCCCATGGAGGAGGTAGAGATCAAGACCCCCATCACCACCGCCAAGTTCAAGACCATCGCCGGTAAGAAGCTGGCCATCGTTCCCGTTCTGCGGGCCGGCCTGGGTATGGTGGACGGCATCCTGACCCTGATCCCCTCCGCCAAGGTGGGCCACATCGGTCTGTACCGTGACCCTGACACTCTGGAGCCTGTGGAGTACTACTGCAAGATGCCCACCGACATCGCCGAGCGCGAGGTCATCATTCTGGATCCCATGCTGGCCACCGGCGGCTCCGCCTCCGCTGCCATCCAGTTCATCAAGAACTACGAGGTCAAGCACATCAAGCTGATGAACATCATCGCCGCCCCCGAGGGCATCGAGCGGGTCCATCACGATCATCCCGACGTGGACATCTACTGCGCCGCTCTGGATGAGAAGCTCAACGAGCACGGCTACATCGTGCCCGGTCTGGGCGACGCCGGCGACCGCATCTTCGGCACGAAGTAAACCTTCCTTCGGCATCGCCCAGCATCGCGCCCTTTGGCGCGTCCAAGCGTTTTGCCGCAGGCAAAACCTTGCCGCAGGGGCAATTCATTTGCCCCGAGGATGTGAAATATGGGGTCCCCGCACGGCTTCAGCCGGGTGGGGATGATGTCGGCGACCGCATCTTCGGCACGAAATAAGAGAATAAACGAAAAGGTCCTCTTCCCCATCAGGAAGAGGACCTTTTTTATTGGTGTGCCGGAGTCATCGCGCTCTCCCGGCAAGTACATGATATCTGGACAAAAACGTTTTGTGATGGAATACAAGAAACCGGTAGGAAGCACCATTTTTCATGGAGAATGTGACCGTTGGAAAACAGAGTGCCCGTCCTGTTTTCACCGACTCGATCCTGTGATACGGCAGTTCCAGGCTGCGATATTCTGCTTCCAGCAGGCTCTTACTGGTCCTGTATAACACATTATCCCTTTGGAGATAGAGCGCACCGCCATGAACGCCCCTATGGAACAGACTCGCCATAAAAGCATCTTTCATATGGAATCCTCTTTCATCTGCACCAGCCGCCACCGCAGGCCGGAGTACCGCCGCTGCTGGCGGTCGTTGGCGGTCATGGTGGCCACCACATCCTCATCCCCCACCAGGATCAGCAGCTCCCGGGCCCGGGTGATGGCGGTGTACAGCACTCCCCGGGTGAGCAGCATGGGGGCACCCTCGCTCACCGCCAGGATCACCGCCCGGTACTCGCTGCCCTGGGCCTTGTGTACGGTAATGGCATAGGCGGGCTCCAGCTCCACCAGCATATCCTGGGTGTACTCCACTACCCTGCCCTCAAAATCCACGGTGAGGGTGCCTTCCCGGTTGTCCACCCGGGTCACAGTACCGATATCTCCGTTAAAAATGCCCATGCCGCTGTCGGCTCCATCATGCCAAAGCACATCATAGTTGTTGCGTACCTGCATGACCCGGTCACCCTGTCGGAACACATACTCCCCGAACCGCTTCTCCGGCTTGTCCGGCTGGGCGGGATTGACCGCCTCCTGAATGGCCCTATTGAGGGAGGCGGTGCCGGTGACCCGCTTGCGGGTGGGAGAGAGCACCTGGATCTGATCGGCGGGAATGCCCATATTGTTGGGCAGCCGGGTCTGGATCAGCTCCACGATGGTCTCGGCGGCCCGGGCCGGGTCCTTCCGCCGCAGGAAGAAGAAGTCGTGCTCCCGGTCCTTCAGGTCGGGCAGTTCGCCCCGGTTGACCCCGTGGGCGTTGCGGACGATGGCGCTCTCGGCGGCCTGCCGGAAAATCTCGGTGAGCCGCACCATGGGGATAGCCCCGCTGCGAATGAGATCGGAGAACAGATTGCCGGGACCCACGCTGGGCAGCTGGTCCGGGTCCCCCACCAGGATCAGGCGGCAGTCGTCCCGCAGGGCGGCCAGCAGCCCCTGCATCAGCACAATGTCCACCATGGAAGTCTCGTCCACGATGACGGCGTCCGCCTTCAGGGGATCGCTCTCGTCGTGGGCAAAGATCAGCTTGCCGGAGCGGGGGTCGTACTGGGTCTCCAGCAGGCGGTGGATGGTGTATCCCTCCGCCCCGCACAGCTCTCCCAGCCGCTTGGCCGCCCGTCCGGTGGGGGCGGCCAGGGCGGTCTCCAGCCCCAGCTGGTCAAAGAGGGCCAGCACACCCCGCAGAGAGGTGGTCTTGCCGGTACCAGGGCCGCCCGTGAGGAGCATCACCTGACTGGTGGCCGCCAGAGCCACCGCCTCCCGCTGCTGGGGGGCGTAAACGATGCCCTGGTCGTCCTGAATACGGTCAATGAGTTCATCCAGACCGTGGGGAGCCACCAGCTCGCCCCGGGACATCTCGGTGAGCCGCCAGGCCACATACTGCTCGGCCTCGCACAGGGCCTGGAGGTAGACGGCCTCCTCCCCTGCCACCGGCTCCTGAATCACCTCGCCCCGCTCCAGCAGGGTCTCCAGGGCATCCTCCAGGCTCTCCCCCTCCACGCCGATGAGCTGACCGGTGGCCATCAGCAGCTTCCGCCGGGGCAGGAAGGCGTGGCCGTTGTCCAGATTGTAGGTCAACTCAAACAGGAGGGCCGCCTCGATGCGCTGGGGATCGTCCCCCTCCATGCCCATGGACAGGGCCAGGGCGTCGGCGGTGGAGAAATCCACCCCCAGTTCCTCGTCCACCATCAGATAGGGGTTGCCACGGATGACCTCCAGAGCCCGGTCCCCGTACCGCCGGTACAGGGGCATGGCCAGCTGGAGGGGCACCTCATGCTCCCCCAGAAAGGCCAGCAGCCGCCGCATCCCCATCTGGAGCCGGAAGTGCTCCCCAATGGTCAGAGCCTTCTTGCGGGTAATGCCCTTGATGCGGGTGAGCTGCTCGGGGTGCTCCTCCAGCACGGTGAGGGCGTCCTCCCCGAACTCCTCGATCATCCGCCGGGCGGTGGCGGCGCCAATGCCCCGCACCGCCCCTGAGGACAGATAGTCGAAGATGGCCTTGGCCCCGGCGGGGAGCCGCCGCTCCACGGTCTCCGCCTTGAACTGCTCCCCGTAGGAGGCGTGGCGGGTCCAGCTGCCCTGGACCGAGATGCCCTCGCCGGGGGCCACCCCCGGCATACAGCCCACCACCGTGACCAGAGCCCCGTCCCCAACGTCAAGGCGAAGCACCGTGTAGCCGTTCTCCTCGTTCTGGTAGATCACGGCCGACACGGTGCCCTGCATATAATCCTGTGACTCCTCCTGCATGGCTGCCCCTCCTTGTGTTACCTGGAGAATATGATACCATCCGCAGGCGGATTTGTCGAATGCTATTTCTCTGTGATGTACTCGCTCAACCGCTGGGCGGGACAGACCACCACCCCGGTGGCGCCGGTGAGCAGAGCGGCGGCCACCGCTTTCCCCGCCGGGTCCAGTCCGCCGTCGGCGATCACGATGGTAAACCCCTTTTTCTGTCGTCCCCGCAGCCACAGAAGCCGTTTTACGTCCTGCTCCAGATGGGCGCCCTCTCCCGCCGCCGGAACCACGGCGTAAACCGGGCCGTCCCCTTCCGCCGGAGCCAGCAGCCATCCAAACAGCGTCCAGCCCAGGGTCAGAAGGCCGATGGCTGCCAGCAGGGCCAATACGGCCTGTAAAATTCCGTCCAAACCCTTCACCTCCGCCCCATCCTATGCACGGGGCGAAAAAAGGGACTCAGTTCCCTACGGTGGAGACCACGATGCCGGTGGCAAAGGTCATGATGAGGCCGGCGGTGACCACGCCCAGGAAGATGGAGGGCAGGGCCTTCCGCAGCGGCATATCCAGGAAGGATGCCGCCAGAGCGCCGGTCCAGGCGCCGGTGCCGGGCAGCGGGATGGCCACAAAGAGCCACAGACCAATGTATTTATACTTGGTCACTTTCTGCCCCTTCAGATGGGCCTTTTTCTCCAACTTATCCACCAGCCGGTTCAGCTTTGGAGATTTACGGCGCATCCACAGAAAGATCCGCCGGATATAGACAATAATAAATGGAATGGGCAGCATATTGCCGATGATGGCGGCCACCAGAGCCTCTCCCGGAGGCAGCCCAAGAGCGGTGCCAAAGGGCACGCCGCCCCGCAGTTCTATGATGGGCACCATGGATACCAGCATGGTAAACAACATTTCGCCCAGGTTGGTGGACGTCAGCCATTGCAGCAATTCCAAACAAGAACACCTCGCTCGTATCAGTTCCTGTATTGTATCATATTGGCAGGAAAAAGAACAATTAAAATTTCCTAAAGCCATCTTTCCTTTGGACGGCGCAGACCCTTGTCCAGTTCCTTCATCAGTGGTATAATATTTTGACTATTTTGAGAAGAGAGGTTTTTGACATGACCTACAAAGAAGAATTTATCACCTTCATGGTGCGCTCCGGCGTGCTCACCTTCGGCGACTTCACCACCAAGTCCGGCCGTAAGACTCCCTACTTCATCAACACCGGCAACTACAAGACCGGCGCTCAGGCCGCCAAGCTGGGCGATTACTACGCCGCCTGCATCCAGGAGAATCTGCCCGAGGGCGTGACCTGCCTGTTTGGCCCTGCCTACAAGGGCATCCCTCTGGCTGTCACCGCCGCTGCCTCCCTGTACCGCAACTATGACCGGGATCTGCCCTACTGCTTCAACCGCAAGGAGGCCAAGGACCACGGCGAAGGCGGCTCCATGGTGGGCTACAAGCCCCAGGACGGGGATGACGTAGTCATCGTAGAGGACGTGGTCACCGCCGGTACCGCCGTGCGCGAGACCATCGAGCTCTTCAAGCACGTGGCCAACGTGAACATGAAGGCCCTCATCGTGTCCGTGGACCGTATGGAGCGGGGCACCAAGGACTGCTCCACCCTGGACGAGCTGCGGGAGGACTACGGCATCGCCGTCTACCCCATCGTCACCGTCAAGGAGATCATCTCCTTCCTCCACAATAAGGAGATCGACGGCAAGGTCTACATTGACGACGAGATGAAGAGCAAGATGGAAGCCTACCTGGCTCAGTACGGCGCAAAGGCCTAATCATATAAAGGAGGAGTCCGGTCATGGGCACCCACGACGGCCACCGTCAGCGGTTAAAAACTGAATTTCTGGCCCGGCCGGACTCCTTTCCCGACCACAAGCTGCTGGAATTGCTCCTGTTCTACGCAAATCCCCGCAGCGATACCAATCCCCTGGCCCATGAGCTTCTGAATCATTTTGGTTCTCTGGCTGGGGTACTGGACGCAACACCGGAGGAGCTGCAAAAGGTCAAAGGTGTGGGCAAACACGCCGCCGTTCTGTTCAAAGCCGCCAAGGAATTGTCCGGCCGTTATCTCACCGCCCGCACCCAGATGGACGACATTGCCCGGAACACCAGAGACTATTTTGCCCTGCTCCAGCCCTATTTTTTCGGCGCCCGCAACGAGCAGCTCTGCCTGCTGTGCATGGACGGCAAGGGCAAGGTACTGGGTATCCGCAAGCTGGGCGAGGGTAACGTGAACGCTGTCAATGTCACCACCCGGCTCATCGCCGAGGCCGCTCTCTCCCTCAACGCCGCGGCGGTGGTGCTGGCTCACAATCACGTCTCCGGGATCGCCTTCCCCTCCGGGGATGACATCGCCACCACCAACAGTCTGGCCCCTGTCCTGGCCCAGTTGGGCGTGGAGCTGGTGGACCACGTGATCTTTGTGGATGACGACATGGTCTCTCTGCGGGACAGCGGCTTTTACAAGCCATGAGAACATTCTTTCGATTCATCGTTGCAATGGAACTGATGTTCTGATACAATATGCCTGAGAGGTGATGGTATGCCCAAATTTGAAGTTGTCAGCGAATATCAGCCGGCAGGCGATCAGCCCGAGGCCATTGCCGCCCTGGCGGCAGGCATCGAAAACGGGCTGGATGAGCAGACCCTGCTGGGCGTCACCGGTTCGGGCAAGACCTTCACCATGGCCAAGGTCATCGAGGCGGTCCAGCGGCCCACCCTGGTGCTGGCCCACAACAAGACCCTGGCCGCCCAGCTGTGCGCCGAGTTCAAGGAGTTCTTCCCCAACAATGCGGTGGAGTATTTCGTGTCCTACTACGACTACTACCAGCCTGAGGCCTATATTCCCCACACCGACACCTTTATTGAAAAGGATTCGGCAGTGAACGAGGAGATCGACCGGCTGCGGCTGGCGGCCACCGCCTCCCTGATGGAGCGGCGGGACGTGATCGTGGTGTCCTCGGTGTCCTGTATTTACGGTCTGGGCGAACCGGAGGACTTCGCCAAAATGATGGTATCCCTCCGGGTGGGCGCTCAGATGGAGCGGGACGAGCTGCTGAAAAAGCTGGTTGCCATCCGCTATGAGCGCAATGATATCGCTTTTGAGCGCAATATGTTCCGGGTCCGGGGAGACACGGTGGAGATCTTCCCCGCCTACTGGAAGGACTCCGCCATCCGGGTGGAGTTTTTTGGCGACGAAATCGACCGCATCTCCGAGATCAACGTGGTCACCGGCGCCCCCATCCGGCGGCTTAACACCATTCCGGTGTGGCCTGCCACCCACTATGTCACTCCCAAGGAGAAAATGGACGCCGCTGTCCAGGAAATTTATAAGGAACTGGAGGAGCGGGTGGCCTTCTTTGAGAAGGAGGGCAAGCTCATCGAGGCCCAGCGCATCAAGCAGCGCACTATGTACGACGTGGAAATGATGCAGGAGCTGGGCTACTGCACCGGCATTGAGAACTACAGCCGGGTCATTGAGGGCCGCCCCGCCGGGTCGCCCCCCCACACCCTGCTGGACTACTTCCCCAAGGATTTTGTCCTTTTCATCGACGAGAGCCACGTGACCCTGCCTCAGGTGCGGGCCATGTACAACGGCGACCGGGCCCGAAAGACCTCCCTGGTGGACTACGGCTTCCGTCTCCCCTGCGCCTTTGACAACCGGCCTCTGAAGTTTGAGGAGTTCCAGAAGCGCCTCAATCAGGTGGTCTATGTGTCCGCTACCCCCGGCGAGTATGAGCGGGAGCGCTCCGGCCAGATTGTGGAGCAGGTCATCCGCCCCACCGGCCTGCTGGACCCCAAGATCGAGGTCCGCCCGGTGGAGGGCCAGATCGACGATCTCATTGGGGAGATCAACGACCGCACCGCCCGCAAGGAACGGGTGCTGGTCACCACCCTCACCAAGAAAATGGCGGAGGATCTCACCGCCTATCTTACCAACGCGGGCATCAAGGTGCGGTATATGCACCACGACATCGACACCATCGAGCGGATGGAGATCATCCGGGACCTGCGGCTGGGCACCTTCGACGTGCTGGTGGGCATCAACCTGCTCCGCGAGGGCCTGGACCTGCCGGAGGTCTCCCTGGTGGCCATTCTGGATGCCGACAAGGAAGGCTTCCTCCGCTCCGAGACCTCCCTCATCCAGACCATCGGCCGTGCCGCCCGAAACGCCCAGGGTCTGGTGGTCATGTACGCCGACTCCATCACCCCCTCCATGCGCCGGGCCATGGACGAGACCGAGCGCCGCCGTGCCAAGCAGGACGCCTTTAACCAGGCCCACGGCATCGTGCCCAAGACGGTCATCAAGTCGGTGCGGGACGTCATCGACCTGTCCGAGGACAAGGGCGAGCTGCCCCACTCCAAGAAGGCCCTGTCCAAGAAGGAGAAGGAGGCCGCCATCGCCAAGCTGGAGAAGGAAATGCGGGAGGCGTCCAAACGGTTGGAATTCGAGTACGCCGCCGTCCTCCGGGACCGTATCATCGAGCTGCGGGGCCAGGGGTGACCTCTTACAAGGGAGGCTGTTATTATGTACGACCGGCTGAAAAAGATCCTGCCCATCGTTTTGATCGTCATTGTCGCTGTTTTTTCCGTCCTCTACTTTTTCATTGGCCGCCAGTACGGCGTGGAATACCAGGACGCCCTCTACTTCCCTGCCACGGAGGGCAACACCACAGTGTATTCCGCCAAAGTGGACGGCCAGGGCGCCTCCTTCACAGTAGAAAGGGACACCGTCACTTACGACTGGGGAGACACGGTCTATGGCCCCTATACCATCCGTAAAGATTCCTCTGCCGCCCCGGGCGGAGAGTGGGAGTACTTGGACCTGATCGGTGTAGAGATCCGGGAGGGGGACAGCATTCTTTTCCGGGGCGGATACACCGATGATCTGGCTTTGTTGATACGAGAGGACGGCAAGCCTGATTCCAACTCCTTCCGTATCACTTATTCCGTCAACGGTGTGGAACGCGATGCAGACGGCAATGTGGTGGACCCTCACCGGCCCAGCCTGTCCACTCTCATCCGATTCTCCCAGCTGCCCGAAGCGGACGCCCACCGGGGTGATTCCCTGATGTGGTTTCTGGGTCTCTTCCTTGCCGGGTTTGCCGCCCTGCTTATTAAATTCGACGACACCCTGTTTCGCCTTCACCTGTCCTTCCGGGTCAAGCGTCCGGGGGACGCCGAACCCTCTGACTGGGAGATCTTCTCCCGTATCTTTAGCTGGATCGCATTTACCCTTCTGTCCCTCGGTCTGTTTATCGCGGGACTCGTTATGATTAACTGACCAAACATCATAAAAAGTGAGGTTTTTGTCATGAATTACGTCACACTTGGTAAAACTGGTCTTAAAGCTGCCGAGGTTTCCTTCGGCGGCATTCCCATCCAGCGTGCCGACGCCGCCAATACCAAGGCGGTGGTGGACAAGCTGGAGCAGTACGGTATGAACTACATCGACACCGCCCGCGGCTACACCGTGTCCGAGGAGTATCTGGGTGCTGCCCTGGAGGGCCGCCGGGATAAGTTTATTCTTGCCACCAAGTCCATGGCCCGGGACAAGGCGTCCATGGCCAAGGATATCGATATCAGCCTGAAAAATCTGCGCACCGACTACATCGATGTCTATCAGATCCACAATCTGCCAGAAAATGAGATCGACAAGGTCTTTGGCGAGGGCGGCGCCTGGGAGGCGCTGGAGGAGGCCAAGGCTGCCGGTAAGATTGGCCACTTGGGCGTCACCGCACACAACATCGGCGCCCTGAAAAAGATGCTTGAGCTTCACGGCGATAAGATTGAGACCATCATGTTCCCCTACAATATCGTAGAGACCCACGGCCACGAGGTTCTGAAGAAGGCCCGTGAGATGGGCATCGGCACCATCGCCATGAAGCCCATGGCCGGCGGCAATCTGGACGACTGGAACCTGGCCCTGCGGTTTATCGCCGCCTCCGGCGTCATCGACATCTCCATCCCCGGCATGGGCTCCCCCGAGGAGGCCGACCGCAACGCCGAGGCCGCCGAGCACTTCTCTCCCCTCACCCAGGAGGAACTGGCGGAGTGCGACCGCATCCGCAAGGAGCTGGGCAACGAGTTCTGCCGCCGCTGCAACTACTGCGCCCCCTGCCCCAATGGCATCAATATCCCCAGCTGTTTCCTGATGGCCAACTATGCCCGCAAATACGGCCTGGCTGACTGGGCCAAGGAGCGGTACGACGCCATGCAGTACCACGCCGGTTCCTGTGTCCAGTGCGGCGCCTGCGAAAAACGCTGCCCCTATAACCTGCCCATCCGTGATATGCTGGGCAAGGTGGCCGATCTGTTCGGCTATTGATCTTTTCCCTCCAAAGGAGTACCTAAACCATGCTCGATCATATTTCCGTCAAAGGCGCTCGCGCCAACAATCTAAAAAACATCGACGTGGACATCCCCCGGGACAAGCTGGTGGTGCTCACCGGCCTGTCCGGCTCGGGTAAGTCCTCTCTGGCCTTTGACACCATTTATGCCGAGGGACAGCGCCGCTACGTGGAGTCCCTGTCCTCCTATGCCCGGATGTTTTTAGGGCAGATGGAGAAGCCCGATGTGGATTACATCGACGGCCTCTCCCCCGCCATCTCCATCGACCAGAAAACCACCTCCAAAAACCCCCGGTCCACCGTGGGCACCGTCACCGAGATCTATGATTACCTCCGTCTGCTGTGGGCCCGTGTGGGTACCCCCCACTGCCCCAAGTGCGGCAAGGAGATCAAACAGCAGACCATCGATCAGATCATTGACCAGGTGCTGGAACTGCCTGAGGCCACCCGCATTCAGGTCATGGCCCCGGTGGTCCGCGGCAAGAAGGGCACCCACCAGAAGCTGCTGGAGGACGCCCGCAAGTCGGGCTACGTCCGCTGCCGGGTGGACGGCTCCCTGTATGACCTGACGGAAGAGATCGAGCTGGACAAAAACAAGAAGCATAACATTGAGATCGTGGTGGACCGGCTGGTCATCAAGGAGGACATTGCCCGCCGGCTCACCGACTCGGTGGAGGTGGCCTCCAACCTGGCCGGCGGCCTGGTGGTCATCAACATCGTGGGCGAGGACCGGGATATCATGTTCTCCCAGAACTACGCCTGTGAGGACTGCGGCATCTCCATTGAGGAGCTGTCTCCCCGGATGTTCTCCTTCAACAACCCCTTCGGCGCCTGCCCCACCTGTACCGGTCTGGGCTCCCAGCTGAAGGTGGACCCGGATATCATCATCCCCAACAAGGATCTGTCCATCCTGGAGGGGGCCATCACCGCCTCCGGCTGGAACAACATCAAGGGCGACTCCATCTCCCGGATGTATTTTGAGGCTCTGTCCAAGAAGTACAACTTCAAGCTGACCACCCCGGTGAAGGACCTGCCGCCTGAGATCATGGACATCATTCTCTACGGCACCAAGGGAGAAAAACTCAAGCTGACCTATGAGCGGGAGAACGGCCACGGCACCCTGATGCAGCCCTTTGAGGGCATCATCAACAACCTGGAGCGCCGCTACAAGGAGACTCAGTCCGACGCCATGCGCCGGGATCTGGAGGACTGCATGAGCGAGCGCCCCTGCCCCGACTGCGGCGGCAAGCGTCTGAGGAAGGAGGCCCTGGCCGTCACTGTGGGAGGCATCAATATTGACACCTTCTGCCGCAAGTCGGTGACGGAGGCCCTGGATTTTGTGGATCATCTGGAGCTGTCCGATCAGAAAATGCTCATTGCCGACCGCATTTTAAAGGAGATCAAGAACCGCCTGGGCTTCCTCCAGAGCGTGGGCCTGCAATACCTGACCCTGAGCCGGGCCGCCGCCACCCTGTCCGGCGGCGAGAGCCAGCGCATCCGCCTGGCCACTCAGATCGGCTCCTCCCTGATGGGGGTGCTGTATATCCTGGACGAGCCCTCCATCGGCCTGCACCAGCGGGACAATGACAAGCTGCTGGCCACGCTCAAGCACCTGCGTGACCTGGGCAACACCCTGCTGGTGGTGGAACACGATGAAGATACCATGCGTCAGGCCGACTATATCGTGGACATCGGTCCCGGCGCCGGCGTCCACGGCGGTCAGGTGGTGGCCTGCGGCACCGCCCAGGAGATTATGGACAATCCGGCCTCCATCACCGGCGATTATCTGTCCGGCCGGAAGAAGATTCCCGTGCCCTCGGAGCGGCGGACCGGCAACGGCCATTTTCTTGTTGTCAAGGGCGCGTCGGAGAACAACCTGCAAAACGTGGACGTGTCCATTCCCCTGGGCACCTTTACCTGCGTCACCGGCGTGTCCGGCTCCGGCAAATCCTCCCTGGTCAACGAGATCCTCTATAAGCGTCTGGCCGCCGACCTGAACCGGGCCAAAACCCGCCCCGGCAAGCACCAGTCCATTGAGGGCGAGGAATATCTGGATAAGATCATTGCCATTGACCAATCCCCCATTGGCCGCACCCCCCGGTCCAACCCGGCCACCTATACCGGGCTGTTCAACGACATCCGGGACCTGTTCGCCTCCACCCCCGACGCCAAGGCCAGAGGCTACGGCCCCGGCCGGTTCTCCTTCAATGTCCGGGGCGGGCGGTGCGAGGCCTGCCAGGGCGACGGCCTCATCAAGATCGAGATGCACTTCCTCCCCGATATCTACGTCCCCTGCGAGGTATGTAAGGGCAAGCGGTACAACCGGGAGACCCTGGAGGTGCGCTACAAGGGTAAGAATATCTATGAGGTGCTGGACATGACGGTGGAGGAGGCCCTCCCCTTCTTCGAGCACCTGCCCAGGCTGTACAACAAGCTCCAGACCCTATATGAGGTGGGCCTCAGCTATGTGAAGCTGGGCCAGCCCTCCACCGAGCTGTCCGGCGGCGAGGCCCAGCGGGTAAAGCTGGCTACCGAGCTGGCCAAGCGTTCCACTGGCAAGACCATCTATATCCTGGACGAGCCCACCACCGGCCTCCACACCGCCGATGTGCACAAGCTGATCGAGGTGCTTCAGAAGCTGGTGGATGCGGGCAATACTGTAGTGGTCATCGAGCACAACTTGGACGTGATCAAGACCGCCGACCATCTGATCGATCTGGGCCCCGAGGGCGGGTCCGGCGGTGGTACTATTGTTGTGACCGGCACACCTGAGGAGGTTGCCGGGTGTGCCGCCTCTTATACCGGTCAGTACCTGAAACGGCTGTTGGAATAACCGTTGTCTTGAATATCAGCTTCGACCATTTCCGGCCTCTCCCACAGCGATTCTGTTCGCTTATGTCATCATTTTGAGAATAGTTCTGCTTGTTGCTCCATATGTTTTCTGAAGACCTGCTGCCACAATGGCGGCAGGTCTTTTCTATTTGAAATACTGCAACAATGGTTGAAAAAGAGGCCCTATCCGTATCTGACAAATCACATTAAAATATTGTGGAATATATTGCATTTTGAGGAACAGAATGTTAAGATTAATGTGCTCTGCATTATGGTGAATATTTCCTCTAAAGCTGATAATCATTGTATCTATTATCATTGTTTTTCAGTCAAATCGCGGGCAACCGCATTTGAAATACGTCCAACTATTGTTTAGGAGGAAGAAAAAGATGAAAAAGACACGAACACGGATAGGGAGTATTTTGCTGTCCATGGCGATGCTCCTGTCTCTTGTGCCCACGCTGGCATTGGCGGCAGACAGCACGCTGACCACTGCGGATCTGCCTGCGGTCGATGCGTGGACCAAGGACCGCACGGAGCCGCAGGAGTGGAAAGAAACTGGCGCGGACGGCCAGGAGGGCAAAGGCTATATCACGCTGACCACGACAGAACAGAAAGCTGCCAACAGCTGGTATGACTGGCAGGGCCGCTCTGCACAGACCAAAGCTGATTTTACCAACTACTGGGTGGTGGAAACCGAGCTTCAGATTACCGAAGCCATGATGGGCACCCAGGAGGAAGGCGCTGGGGTTCGCTCTTCTATCTGGCTGAAGATCGACGGCAGCAACATTGGCGCTGACGCAAACCTGGACTGGTCAATCCTGCAGTTCTGCAACGACGGTACCAAGACCGTGTGGCAGTGGTGGGATGCCTCTGACAACGGCGAGTGGAAGGATGTCGAGGCTGTAAAGCCCAGTGTTGGCGCTGCCGTTCTGAAAATTGAGTTTGATAACGGCACCATCAATCAGTACATTGACGGTACGCTTATCAACAGCTATACGCTGAAGGACTTCGGCTACGGCAATATTTCCGCTGTCTCCGGTGTTGTTCTTGAGTCCCGTACTTTTGGTAAGCCCTACAGCACCACTTGGAAAATTCCTACGGTGCAGTACGCGGAAGGCTACGATTACAACACTCTGTTTGTTGGCGGTTCTGAAGATTATGGTAACCGCGAGGGCGTAGGTGGCCTGGGCGAAATTTACACTCTTCCTGAGGCGATTGAGGCAGCCCAGCCTGGCGACACCATCGTGCTGGCCCCCGGCACCTATAAGACCTCTCTCACTATCGACAAGGCAATTACCGTTACTGGTCTGGAGAGCAAGGCTGCCGAGACCATCATCGAGGGTCCCGCTAACGAGGGTCAGACTATAACCCTCAGCGGCGGCGCTACCCTGAAGAACGTAACCGTCACCCGTGACAACAGCGGTATCTGGGCCGATAACAAGAACACCACCGGTGTCTCCTTTGGCCAGAACCTGACCGCTCCCACCACTCTGGAGAATTGCATCATCACCCGCAACCGCAACGGCGTTTATCTGAACAACTCCGGTACCGGCGCGGGCTATGCGGTCATCAAGAACAACCAGATCGCGGACAACCGCACCGGCATCAACCTGACCAACAACGTAAACAATACCCAGATCACCGACAACGCCATCGACAACAACACCACTCTTGGTATCGTTTATTACGAGGCCGGTTATGGTACTGATCTTGACACCGTCACCCTGTCCGGCAACAGCATCCTGGGCAACTGGTTCGGCGCCGTGAACCTGAAGATGCTGAGCGACAAGACCACCGGTTCCCTGTCCGTGGGCGAAAACACCATCGTGGCCGACGGTGAGAAGGTCAAGGTCTCCTATGCCTCCGCCAACGAGCCCAGCTATGATGCCCAGATCCCTGCCTGGGGCGGCGGCGAGGCCACTGCTCCTGCGGAGAAGCCCGCCGACGTGATTCTGACTCCCAGCGGAGGTCAGACCTCCTCCTCCATCGCCAACCTGGTGGACTACGGTTCTCTGGAAGTGGAGTCCCGTAAGATTGAGGTTCGGACCGCTGATGAACTCCGCAACGCCGTCGTCAACGCCCAGCCTGGCGACATAATCAGCGTCTATCCCGGCGAGTATGACATTGCTCCCGCTGACGCTCCTGTTCTGCAGGGCCAGGGCGGCTGGTATCTGCCCATCACCGCCAACAACGTGACCATCCAGGGCGTGGATGAAAGCGGCAACGTCATTACCGACGCCACCAAGACCCAGGCTACTATCTACAGCACCACGGAGCGCGCCAATGGCGTTTACGCCACTCAGAACCTGATCACCGTTTTTGGCAACAATGTGACCATCACCGGCCTGACCATCATGCCCAAGGTGGAGGTCAACAAGACCATCCAGGTCTCCGCTGAGAACTTCACCATCACCAACTGCTCCATCGTTCCCAATGACAAGGTCGAGAATGCTCCTGCCGACGATGCCGGTTCCCTGTATTTCGCCGGCAACAAGGGCACTGTCGTGGTGGAAGGCAACTACTTCAAGAACATGAACCTGTCCTTCGACAGCGTTGCCAAAGCTGACAGCATCCTCGTGGAGAACAATACCTTTGACACCCCCGCTGCTGGCGATGTTCAGATGATCTCCAACGTCACCTGGACCACTCCCGCTACCCTGGAGATGGCCGATGTGACCATCCGGAACAATACCTTTAAGAACCTCCCCGACGGTTACAAAAAACTGGTCCTTGACCGCATGGGCGGCGGCTCCTTTATCCTGGAGAACAACGAACTGGTGAACGCCGGCGACCGCAACATCGCCGACATGGTCACTTTTGATGATCAGTTCTTTGACAACTGGGAGGCCTTCGTTAACAAGCACCCCTCCGTGGTCATCATCGAGGATGGCAAGACCACCACGCTGGTTCCTTCTGCCACTGAGACTGATCCCGTCAAGACTCTGACCCTCTCCCCCGCCGACACCACCGCTTATGTGGGTTCCGACGTGACTCTGACTGCGACCATGACCGGCTTTGGCGAGAATCCTGACATCAAGTGGGTAGTTGAACCTTCCGGCGGCGCTACTATCACTGGAAACGGTACTACTGCCGTATTCCAGGCCAGCGAGGCCCGCACCTACGTTGTGACTGTGGTCGTAAATGATAAAGTAACCGCCTCCTCCTATATCACTGTTGAGGAGCCCACCTCCGGCGGCTCCACCTCTTACGCTATTACCGTTGATAAGGCAGACAACGGCACCGTGACTGCCAGCCGTACCCGCGCCTCCAAGGGCCTGACCGTTACCCTGACCGTGAAGCCTGACGAGGGCTACCAGCTGGACACCCTCACTGTCACCGATAAGAATGGCAACGAGGTCAAGCTCACCGATAAGGGCGATGGCAAGTACACCTTCACCATGCCCGCCTCCGCTGTAACTGTCGAGGCCTCCTTCATCGCCGGAACCGACACCGGCCTGCCCTTCACCGACGTGAAGGCTGACGACTGGTTCTATGAGGCCGTGAAGTATGCCTACGACAACAAACTGATGGACGGCACTTCCTCCACTACCTTTGCCCCCCTCATGACCACCAACCGGGCCATGATCGTCACCATCCTGTGGCGGCTGGAGGGCCAGCCCAAGACCGACGCCACCCTGTCCTTCACCGACGTGGAGAGCGGCGTGTGGTACACCGACGCTGTGAACTGGGCCGCCTCCAAGGGCATCGTCAAGGGCTACAGCGACACCGTGTTTGCCCCCAACGACACTGTGACCCGCGAGCAGCTGGCCACCATCCTGTACCGCTACGCCGAGTACAAGGAGTACGACGTGTCCGACAAGGGCGATCTGACCACCTTCGTTGACGGCGCCAACACCTCCGCCTGGGCCACCGAGGCCATGGAGTGGGCGGTTGGCTCCGGCCTGCTCACCGGCAAGGACGGCGGCAAGCTGGATCCCACCGGCACCGCCACCCGCGCTGAGGTTGCTACCATCCTCATGCGCTTCGTTGAGAATATCAGCAAGTAAGCCCTGAAAAAACGGCCGCCTTCGGGCGGCCGTTTGTCTTTGTCCTGTATGTTGAATCTGCCGGATCTCCGTTGACAAAACACTGTTATCGTATTATACTATCTATAGTTAAACTTACCAGTTCACTATACAGACGATAATTTTTACAGGAGGCAGCGTTATGAGCATTCAGAATGTGGTTCTCATTGGCGGCGGCGTGCTGGGCAGTCAGATTGCCTACCAGACCGCCTACAAAGGCTTTCACGTCACCATCTGGCTGAGGAGCGATGCCTCCATCGGCCGGGCCCAGCCCAAGCTGCAGCGGCTCCACGACATCTATGTGGCGGAGCTCACTGCCGCCAAGTCCACCCCCGGCCCCTACAGCCCCGGTCTGCTGGACAACCGCCGCACCTACACCCCGGAGGAGATCGACGGGCTGATCGCCCAGGCGGACACAGCTTTGACCGGCCTGAATCTGACCACCGATTTGGCCGGGGCAGTGAAGGACGCCGATCTGGTTATTGAGGCCCTGGCGGAGGTACCTCAGGAAAAGATCGAATTCTATCAGAAACTTGCCCCCCTGCTGCCGGAAAAGACCATCCTGGCCACCAACACCTCCACCCTGCTCCCCTCTTCTCTGGCTCAGTATACCGGCCGGCCGGAGAAGTATCTGGCCCTCCACTTCGCCAACAACATCTGGAAACAGAACACCGCGGAGGTGATGGGCCACCCCGATACCGACCCAGCCGCTTACGAAGAAGCTGCCCAGTTTGCCGCAGATATCAGCATGGTGCCCCTGCGTCTGAAGAAGGAGAAAAACGGCTACCTGCTCAACTCCATGCTGGTCCCCTTCCTGATGGCAGCCCAGAGTCTGTGGGCGGAGGATATCGCCGACTTCGAGACCATCGACAAGACCTGGGTGCTGGCCACCGGCGCCCCCATGGGCCCCTTCCGCATCCTGGATATCGTAGGCATCACCACGGCCTACAACATCCTCACCAACACCCCCGCCGCCGCCGACCCCAATACCACCTACGGCAAAATGGCAAAGCGGCTGAAAGAGGAGTACATTGACACCGGCAAGCTGGGTATCAACGCCGGTGAGGGGTTCTACAAGTATAAATAAGCGTCTGTACACAAAAGGGGCGCCGCGCAACAAATGCGCGGCGCCCCTTTTCTCATTCCTTACAAAGCCGTTCCCGCCCGCTGACCTGCTCCAGGTCGATCCGCCACACCGCGGTGCGGGGCAAGTGCTTCTCAATGACCTCCTCCACCCGCTCCGGGCAATCGGGAGCATATTTTTTGCAGATGGCCCTCAAGGCTTCTTTCTGCTCCTCCGGATCGGTCACCTCACGGGCGGTTCCCCGGGACACGGCGCTGGTAAACTCCGTCTCATACGCCGCCTGCACCACCCGCTGACGGCCTACAGCCGTCAGGCAAACCTGGGGATGGAGTCTCAGGCAGTCCAGCTTTTCTCCCCCCAGCCTGGAGTGAAAATAGACCGCCTCCCCCACCCGAACGCCGTTGAGCGGCATACAATAGGGCAGCCCCTCAGCATCGTTCACCGCCAGCACCATATATTCGCACCGGTCCAGGGCCTCCAGGCCCACATCCCATCCATCATCCCGCTTCATATCCATCCGTCCCTTCCGGCCCCAGGCGCCTGTTCTCTCCCCCATCATACCCCCGCCCGAGCCCCATCGCAAGAAAAACTTCCATTCCTCTTGACATTCTGCCGAGCAAGTATATAATAACATATGAACAATAGCTCATATGTTATCAGAAAGGATGGTCGCCATGACAGACAGCAACGGTGTAGAGCGGTGCGACTACAGCCACATCCACCAGGAGATCGTGGACAAAGTGGAGCGCACCATGCCGGAAGATGAGATCCTCTACGATCTGGCAGAGCTGTTTAAGATCTTTGGGGATTCCACCCGCATCAAGATCCTGTATGTGCTTTTTGAGTCAGAGATGTGCGTGTGCGACATCGCCAAGCTGCTGGGCATGACCCAGTCCGCCATCTCCCACCAGCTACGGGCGTTGAAGCAGAGCAAACTGGTAAAATACCGCCGGGAGGGCAAGACCGTGTTCTACTCCCTGGCGGACGGCCATGTCCGCACCATTCTGGGCCAGGGCATGGAACACATTGCGGAATGAGAGGAGTTTTACGATGAGAAAGTCATTTAAGCTGAAAGATCTGGACTGCGCCAACTGCGCCGCCAAGATGGAGGACGCCATTCGCAAGCTGGACGGGGTGAACAGTGCCACCGTCAGCTTTATGACCCAGAAACTGACCCTGGACGCGGACGATACCCGGTTTGATGAGATCCTTCAGCAGGCAGCCAAGGTCTGCAAGAAGGTGGAGCCTGACTG
Source organism: Clostridiales bacterium (assembly GCA_022785125.1). Classification (GTDB taxonomy): domain Bacteria; phylum Bacillota; class Clostridia; order Oscillospirales; family Oscillospiraceae; genus Flavonifractor; species Flavonifractor porci. Next base: position 92,172 of record JALFRA010000007.1, on the reverse strand, counting down.
CACCATTATAATGCCGTAAGGAGCGAACCGTCATGACCAAAAAGCAAAAGCGGATGCTCATCCGCATTCTGGCCAGCGGGGTACTGTTTGTTGGGGCTGTACTGCTTCCCCTGTCCGGCTGGGCGGAGCTGGCGGTCTTTCTAGTCCCCTACGCCGTCATCGGCTGGGATGTGCTGTGGCGGGCGGTACGCAACATCGCCCACGGGCAGGTATTTGACGAGAACTTCCTTATGGCCCTGGCCACCATCGGCGCACTTGCCATCGGCGAATATCCGGAAGCCGTCTTTGTTATGCTGTTCTATCAGGTGGGCGAGCTCTTCCAGAGCTATGCAGTCAACAGGTCCCGTACCTCCATCGCGGCTCTGATGGACATCCGCCCCGACTACGCCAACATCGAGGTGGACGGCCAGCTGCAGCAGGTGGACCCGGAGGAAGTATCCGTGGGAGACGCCATTGTGATCAAGGCCGGGGAACGGATTCCCCTGGACGGCGTGGTGTTGGAGGGGACCTCCACCCTGGATACCGCCGCCCTCACCGGCGAGTCCCTCCCCCGCCAGGTCCAGCCCGGCGACGATGTGGTCTCCGGCTGTGTCAACCTGTCCGGCCTGCTGAAGGTCCAGGTCACCAAGGCTTTTGAGGAGTCCACTGTGTCCAAGATCCTGGACCTGGTGGAGAATGCCAGCAGCAAAAAGGCCAAGGCCGAGCACTTCATCACCCGGTTTGCCCGGTACTATACCCCCATTGTGGTGCTGGCTGCCGTGGCTCTGGCCCTCCTGCCTCCCCTCTTCACCCAGGTGGGCTGGCTGGATTCCATTCAGCGGGCGCTCAATTTCCTGGTAGTATCCTGCCCCTGCGCCCTGGTGATCTCGGTGCCGCTCTCCTTCTTCGGCGGCATTGGCGGAGCCTCCCGGGCCGGTATTCTGGTGAAAGGCGGCAACTACCTGGAGGTGCTGGCCAAAACAGAAATCGTGGTCTTTGACAAGACCGGAACCCTGACCCAGGGGTTCTTTAACGTCACCGCCATTCATCCCACCGACTGCGACCAGAGTCATCTGCTGGAGCTGGCCGCTCTGGCGGAGGCCTCCTCCGATCACCCCATCTCCCGCTCCCTGCTGGAGGCCTGGGGCCAGCTGCCCGACCGCAGCCGGGTCGCCCAGGCGGAAGAGCTGTCCGGCCGTGGTGTTAAGGCTGTGGTGGACGGAAAAGTGATCTGCGCCGGCAACGACAAGCTGATGGAGGAGATCGGCGTCACCTGGCACCCCTGCCACCATGTAGGCACCACCGTCCATGTGGCCGCCGACGGAGTCTATCTGGGCCATATCGTTATCTCCGACCAGGTGAAGCCGGACGCCCAGCAGGCCATCGCCGCCCTCAAGGCGGCAGGGGTACGTAAAACAGTGATGCTCACCGGCGACGCCAAACCGGTAGGCGAGGCGGTAGCCACCCAGCTGGGCCTGGATGAGGTCCACACCCAGCTCCTCCCAACTGACAAGGTAGACCGGGTGGAGGGACTGCTGAAAGAGGCGTCTCCCAAAGGAGCCCTGGCCTTTGTGGGTGACGGCATCAACGACGCCCCCGTCCTTTCCCGGGCGGATGTGGGCATTGCCATGGGTGCCCTGGGTTCCGACGCCGCTATCGAGGCGGCGGACATCGTCCTTATGGACGACAAGCCCTCCAAGCTGGCTCAGGCCATCGCCATCGCCCGACGTACTCTGGCTATTGTACGTCAGAACATCGTGTTCGCCCTGGGGGTAAAGCTGCTGGTACTGGTGCTCAGCGCTCTTGGGCAGGCCAATCTGTGGGAGGCCGTCTTTGCTGATGTAGGCGTCTCGGTCATCGCCATTCTCAACGCCATGCGGGCCATGCGCACCACCAAGACGCAATGAAAAAACGCGAGCCGTAAGGCTCGCGTTTTCTGCGTTTTAACTCAGACGCAGGGCAGAAATTTCGTTCAGCACAGTCTGCATGGTGGCCTTGTCATAGCCGCCGCTGGAGGCAGTGCGTTCCAGCAGGATTCCGCCATCCTTGGTGGGAGCAGAGAGGGCGCACACCGACAGATAGACCACCTGGGCCCGCAGGAAGGTGCCGCTCTCCAGCATAGTGCGCTCACTCTGGCGGATGGCGGCCAGCGTCACCCCCGCCTCCATGGCAGTCTGCCAGGTAAAATCGGGATTGGTGCCGGTCTCGGAATAGCCAAGCGCCCGGAGCACAAAGGTCATGTACTCTCCGGCCGTAATGATGTTGTTGGGGGCAAAGACCAGCTGACCGGCGGCGTTGGTGCCAATACCGGTGGTGTACCCCTTTTCATAGGCATAGGCCAGATAGCGATCGGCCCAACTGGGGCTGTCCACAAAGGGATTGGTTGCCGTACTGGACAGGGCCGCCTGTTCCTCCCCCAACAGCCGGATGAACATGACCAGGCCCTCCACCCGGACCGGCTGGCGCTCCAATTCATAGCCGGAGCCGTAGGTAGCGCCGGTGCCCTTCAAAAGGCCCATTTGGGTCAGGCCGTCGGCCATAACGTTATAATCTACGTTTCCGCTGGCCGAGAGGGTGTAGCTGCCCTCCAGACTGACAACTGCTGTATCAGAGGTCACAGTTACCGCCACGGTAGGACTCTCCCCTGCCAGACAGCGGTGGCGAATGGCCAGGCCACTGCCGGAGGCCACTGTGCTGCCTGCCGTTGCATCCACCAGCACTCCACCGGAGGCTGTGGCACTCCCTGCCAAGAGCATCACGCCGGAACCGGAGGTAAGGGTCAGTACATCGCCTTTTTTAAAGCGCAGATCATTGAGGCCCGAGGTGCCGCCCGCCTGGGCCAGATAGGCGGAATGTTTGCCGTTCAGTTGAGTCAGCGCCTGATGATAGACAGGTGTTGTCAATTCCTCCACCCGCTGCTCCGCCTGCTTCAGAGCCTCATCCGTAAAAGTGCCGTTTACATAGCTCTTACTCACCAAAGACTGGTCGGCGGCCAAAACCGCCCCACTGCTCACCAGGACTGCCCCGGCAAGCAGGATCGCCGCTGCTTTTTTCATGTTTCCTCCGAGATCATGTAACTGAGGGCCAGGAGGCTGTCCGCGAAGTGGACATCCTCAATGACCACGCCCGGCGCCTCCACTGTCAGTTCGCTGTTGGTAAAATTCCATATTCCCCGTACGCCGGAGCGTACCAACCGACTGGCAATCGCATTGGCAACACTGTGCGGCACTGTCAGCACACCGATGCTGGCCGGGTGCTCCGCCAGGTACTCCTCCAGCCGATCCACGTGGTAAATGGGCACACCGGAACGGGTCTGCCCCACCACCTCAGGCGCTACATCAAAGGCGGCGGCCAGCACTACGCCGGAGCGCTCAAAGTGGAAGTTTTCCATCAGGGCCCGGCCCAGATTGCCCGCGCCCAGAATGACCGCCGTATGGCCTCGGTTCATGCCCAGGATATCTGAGATCTCATCCCGCAGCTTTTCCACGTTGTAGCCATACCCCTGTTGACCAAATTCTCCGAAACAGGACAGATCCTGCCGGATCTGGGAGGCTGTCAGTCCCATGGAGCGACCCAGGGCGCTGGATGAAATACGCTCCACACCGATGGAATGCAGATCCGTCAAATGGCGATAGTACCGGGGCAGCCTCCGGATCACCGCACTGGACACCTTTTGTTTTCTCATGCTCTATCACACTCGTTCCAGAGGATATCTTTCTTATTCAGTTTACTCAAAACCGGCCCCGATGTCAACGCCTCACGGGCAATTCCTCCACTGACGGCATAGAGTGGAAAGAAAAGGAGGAATGTAACTTGGCCGCAACAGGAACCATTCTGACCCGGGTATTCACGTCCCGGGCCCAGATCCCGGTGGCAGGCGCCACCGTAGCTTTTACCCAGCGGGGCACCGAAGGCCGCCACACCTTGCTGGCCCTGCGGGTCACCGACGCCAATGGCCGCACCACACCCGTTCAGGTAGAAACTCCTGACGCGTCAGCCAGCGAGTCTCCCGGCACCGTCACTCCCTTTGCCGTGTGTGACATCTGGGCCGAATCCCCTGGCTATGAGCTGCTGGTGGTTGAGAATGTCCAGATCTTTGCCGGCACCCAGACCCTGCAGGAGCTGGAGCTCATCCCCCTGCCGGAGCAGTCTCCCACTCTTCTGCCGGAGGACCCGGTCAATGTACCGCCTCAGAATCTGTAAAGGAGGGATACCATGCCAGAATCGCTGCCCATTACCCCCTATGTGCCTCAATACATCACCGTCCATCTGGGCCCGCCGGGCTCCAGCGCGGAGAATGTGACGGTATCCTTTCCGGAATATGTAAAAAACGTGGCCTCCAGCGAGATCTACCCCACCTGGGAGCCCGCCGCCCTTCAGGCTAACATCCTGGCCATCATCTCTTTCGCCCTCAACCGGGTATACACCGAGTTCTACCCCAGCCGGGGCTATCCCTTCAACATCACCTCCTCCACCGCCTACGACCAGAAGTTCATTAAGGGGCGCAATATTTTCGAGAATATCAGCCAGCTGGTGGATGAGATGTTCAACTCCTACATACGGCGCATCGGCTTCGTGGAGCCTCTGGCCGCCAAATTCTGCAACGGCACCACCGTCACCTGCGATGGGCTGTCCCAGTGGGGCAGCCAGGCCATGGCGGAACAAGGGGCGGACTACATGACCATCCTGCGCTCCTATTACGGCGACAATATTGAGCTGGTGACCAACGCCCCGGTCCAGGGCATCCGCTACTCCTATCCCGGCTATCCCATCCGCCGCGGAGACAGAGGCGAGGCGGTCCAGCGCATCCAGGTCATGCTCAACCGCATCTCCCGGGACTACCCCGCCATTCCCAAGGTCTACCCGGTAGACGGAGTCTTTGGTCCCGCCACCGAGGCGGCGGTCAAGAAATTCCAGTCCATCTTTGACCTGACGCCCGACGGTATCGTGGGTAACTCCACCTGGTACAAGATGGTCTTCCTCTATGTGGGCGTGCTGGATCTGGCAGAACTCATCAGTCAGGGGCAGACCTACTACCCCGGCAGCGGAAGTCAGCCCTTCCCCAACGTGCTGGCCGAGGGCGCCAGAGGTGATTCGGTACGAACCGTGCAATATGTACTGTCGGTGGTATCGGAGTTCTACAGCAATATCCCCCGTGTGGCCATCGACGGCATCTACGGCCCCGCTACCAAGAATGCCGTCATTGCCGTCCAGCGCATGGTTGGCCTGCCTCAGGACGGCATCATGGGACCCCAGACCTGGGCCGCCCTCTACCGGCTGTACGCTGGCATCGTGGACACGGTGGAGACCTACACCAACGTGATCCCGGAGCAGTTCCGCCCCGACCTGCCCGAAAGTCAGGCCACCGGCTTGACCCAGTACCCCGGCCAGCCCATGACGCTGGGCTCCGCCGATGAGAGAGGAGTATCCGCATGATTGTGCCTCAAGAGATCCGCCTGATCGGCCAACCGGTCCGCAGCCTACAAACCATGCTGCGGGAGTTATCCTTCCTCTATGACTTTCTGCCGCGGCTCACTCCAGATGGGATCTTTGGGGAGCGCACCCTGGAAGCCATCATGCTCTTTCAGCGGGAATTTTTCCCGCCGGTGACCGGCCGGGTGGATCAGGCCACCTGGGATGCCATCGTTGCCCTCTTCTTGCAGGCCAGAGCCCGGCTGGCCGGGCCTCTCCCCTGCCGCGGCTATCCCAACTGTGATTTTTCCGTCCAGCCCAACCAGGACAGCGTCCACCTCTATCTGGTGCAGTCCATGTTCCGGGCACTGGCCCGCCTCCTCAACGGCATCCAGTCCACCCCTGTCACCGGCCAGAACGATACCGCCACTCAGCATAATATCCGCTGGGTCCAGCAGCTGGACGGCCGGCCCCAGACCGGCGTGCTGGATCAGGACAGCTGGAACACCATCAGCCGGCTGTACACCCTGTTCGTTACCTACGGGCAGAAATAATAGAAGGACAAAAGGCCGCACCTTTACCCAAAGTCGTGTCGGGTCCCGCACCCGCTGCCTAAATCCTCAAATACACACACAATCTCTTCAATTTTTTGAAAGCATTCTGTATCATCCAGGCGATCATCTTTTAAGATCGCCTGGATTTTTTGTATGGCCTGATAACATCTTTGCTCCATAAGCCTACTGATATCGCATGACAATTCCGGAAAAGAGATGTTCATGGTCGTATTCTGCAAGATGTGAGCCAGTATTTCCTGATATAGTTCCATCACGCCCTCCTGTACAGTACTTATAAGTACTGTATTAAACATTCTAATGAGAACTTGTTGTATTGTCAATAGTATTCATAAGTACTATTGCGAGGGGGCAAAGCAATGTTTTTTCAGCGGCTACGCGATCTCCGAGAGGACAGGGATCTGTATCAGAAGGATATTGCCGAGGTGCTGGGGATCAGCCAGACGGTATACTCCCGTTACGAGCGTGGGTTCCAAACCATTCCGGTGGTCCATCTGATGGCGCTGGCCGACTTCTACCACACCTCCACCGACTATATCCTGGGCCGCACCAACATCAGCAGCCCCTACGAACGTGTAAAATAAGGAACCGGGTCCTGCCGCCAATGGCGGCAGGACCCGGTTTTTGTAACAGCCACAATCTGTTAAGTCTCGTGGTCCACAGTCTTCATTTGTTTCAGATTGCCGATCTTATGACTACGGCGCTCCAGTTCGGAGAGCACCGCGTCCAGAGGGATATTCTGGTCGGCCATCATCACCATCAGGTGGTAGATGAGGTCGGAAATCTCCCCCACCGTCTCCTCCTGCTTGCCGTTCTTGGCGGCGATGATGGTCTCGGAGCATTCCTCCCCCACCTTCTTCAGAATCTTATCCAGGCCTTTGTCAAAGAGATAGCAGGTGTAGGACCCCTCCTGGGGATCGCTCTTGCGGCCCAGCACCACCTGGTACAGGTCCTGCAAAATGGTATCGCTCATGGCGTTTCCTCCCAAATCGTGTTGAAAAAGCAGCTGCGTGCCCCAGTGTGGCAGGTGGGGCCCTCCGGGGTGCAGAGATAGAGCAGGGTGTCGGTGTCGCAGTCGGTGACCACCTTCTTCACGTGGAGGAAGTGGCCCGAGCTCTCCCCCTTGTTCCACAGCTTCTGGCGGCTGCGGGACCAGAACCAGGCGGTTTTGGTCTTTAAGGTCAGCTCCACCGCTTCTCTGTTGGTAAAGCCCAGCATCAAAATGTCTTTGGTATCCGCGTCCTGGATCATGACGGGAATCAAATCAGATTTCTGAAACAAAAGCTCCAGATCCATCATACAATCACCTCAAAATTCCCAGGGCGGCTTCGCCTCTTTCCAGTCCCAGGGATCTTCGCCGCCCCGCCGGTCCCTGCTTACGGTCAGCTTTGTCTGTTCCGGCGATGTGCGGGGCAAAGGCCGGTCGGATACCGGCTTGTTGTGCTTGGCCGCTTTCCGCTGCTGAGCCGCGCCCGGCAGCCTGCGCCCGGTCAGTTGATTGATGTTTGTCTCTCCGATCAGGTCAGACACCAGATCAAAAATGTCATCCAGCATACCATCTTCCCCCTTGTGTGAGTTATCGCACCGGGATCTTTCTGGTTTCAAGATACTCCTTTACCTGGGGCACTGTCAACTCCCCAAAATGGAATAATGAGGCTGCCAGGGCCGCATCACACCCGGTTTCTTTAAATACCTCTGCAAAATGGGCCAGACTGCCGCAGCCGCCAGAGGCGATAACAGGGATAGACACTGCGTCGGTCACCGCCTTCGTCATGGCCAAATCAAAACCGGCCTTGGTGCCGTCGGCATTCATGGAGGTGAGCAGAATCTCGCCTGCCCCCAGAGTTTCCCCTTTCTTCACCCATTCGATCAGGTCCATGCCGGTGGGCTTGCGGCCTCCGGCCACCACCACCTCCCAGGTACCGTCTCCCCGGGCGCGGGCGTCCACTGCCAGCACCACGCACTGGGAACCAAACCGTTCCGCCGCCTCAGAGATCAGCTCAGGCCGGGCCACCGCGGCGGAGTTAACGGAAATCTTGTCCGCCCCCGCCCGCAGCAGCCGCTGAAAATCCTCCAGTGTACGGATGCCGCCCCCCACTGTCAGGGGGACAAAGACCTGAGCGGCGGTGCGCTCCACCACGTCGGCCACGGTGTCCCGGGCGTCGCTGGTGGCCGTGATGTCCAGAAAGACAATTTCGTCAGCGCCCTGGTCCGAGTAATATTTGGCCAGCTCCACCGGGTCGCCGGCGTCCCGGATGTTGACGAAGTTGACCCCCTTTACCACCCGGCCGTCCCGCACGTCCAGGCAGGGAATGATTCGTTTGGCTAACACTGCTCCCCCGCCTCCTTTACCGCTTGCGCCAAGTCCACCGTTCCGGCGTAGTAGGCCTTGCCGATGATGGCTCCGTACAATTTCATGTCGTTCAACTTGGACAGATCCCCGTTGGAGGACACGCCGCCGGAGGCCACGATCTGGCAGCTTACCGCCTTCTGCAAATCGGTCAGCCGATCAAAGGAGGGGCCGGACATCATCCCGTCGGTGGCGATATCTGTAAAGATAATAGCCTTTACACCTATTGATTCCATGGACTTGGCAAAGTCCAGGTAGTTGAGTCCGGAGGACTGCTCCCATCCAGCAGTCTTGACGATGCCGTCCATGGCGTCGATGCCCACAGCAATACGCTCACCGTACTTGGCCACCGCCTCTTTCACAAACTCCGGATGGCTGACAGCGGCGGAGCCGATGACGCACCGCCACACCCCCAGGGCAAAAACCTCCTCCAAATCGGCCATAGAGCGGATGCCACCCCCCAGCTCCACCTTCAGGCCGGAGCTCTGGGCCACCTCCTGCACAATGGCGCCGTTCTGCCGGGCTCCGCTGCGGGCCCCGTCCAGATCTACCATATGGATATGGCGGGCCCCGGCGTCGTAAAAGGCCTTTGCGGTGACAAGAGGATCGTCCGCCACCTGGTGAGCCGTTGCGAAATCTCCTTTGTAAAGGCGGACAGCCTTACCATCTTTCAAGTCAATGGCGGGAAATAAAATCATGTGTTCAGCCCTCCAAAGTTTCTCAGGATCTGCAAGCCCACCTCGCCGCTCTTCTCTGGGTGGAACTGGCAGCCGTACACATTGCCCTTCTGGACCGCCGCCACCACCGGAGTACCGTAGTCAGTCTGGGCGATGACGGTGGACGGGTCAGCGGCCACGCCGCAGAAGGAGTGGACAAAGTAGACGTACCTGCCCTCCTCCACCCCTGCAAACAGCGGAGACGTGTTGGGGTAGCTCAGGCTGTTCCAGCCGATGTGGGGCAGCTTGAGATCGGTCTTAATTCTACGGACACAGCCGCCTACAAGGCCAAGTCCTTTACACTTCCGCACCTCTTCACCCCGGTCAAAGAGCAGCTGCATCCCCAAACAGATGCCCAGAATGGGTTTGCGTTCCGCCTGGGCCGTCAGCACCTGATCCAGACCGGTCCCCCGCAGCTTGTCCGCCGCATCGGGGAAGGCTCCCACACCGGGCAGAATGATGGCGTCGGCCCGCTCCAGCTCCCTGGGATCGCTGGTGATGCAGGTGTTCAAACCCAGATAGTCCATGGCGTTGGTGACGCTCTTCAGATTGCCCACGCCGTAATCCACGATAGCGGTATAGCCCATCACAGCACCCCCTTGGTGGAGGTGACCCCGGTACCGGTGATCTGCACGGCCTCCTTGACCGCCACACCCAGGGACTTGAACAGGGCCTCGGTAATATGGTGGGCGTTCTTTCCGTAGTGGCACTTCATATGTAACGTTAATCCACTGTTCACTGCGAAGGCCCTCATAAACTCCTCGGTAAGGCAGGAGTCATAGCCTCCGATCATGGGCTGGGGCATCTCGGCGTCAAACACCAGGAAGGGCCGGTTGGAGAAGTCCAGGGCGGTAAAACATAGAGCCTCATCCATAGGAATGAAGGCGGAGGCAAAACGCCGGATGCCCTTCCGGTCCCCCAGGGCCTGCCGTATGGCCTGGCCCAGCACGATACCCACATCCTCCACGGTATGGTGCCCATCCACCTCCAGATCTCCCTTGACATAGAGTTCCAGGCCCAGCCCACCATAGAAGGCGAAAGCCGTCAGCATATGATCGAAAAAGCCGATGCCGGTGTGGACATCCACCCCTCCTCCCTCCAGAGACAGGGTCAGGCGGATATCGGTCTCCTTGGTGGTGCGGGTCACTTGGGCTGTTCTCATGGTCATTCTCCTTTACTCAAACCGCACCTTGATGGAGTTGGCGTGGGCGGTGAGCTTTTCGCTCTTGGCCAGCGTGATGATCTGGTCCTTAATGGGGGCCAGACTGGCCTGATCATACTGGATGATACTCATGGTCTTGAGGAAGCTGTCCACACTGAGGGGCGAGAAGAACCGGGCGGTGCCGCTGGTGGGCAGCACATGGTCGGGCCCGGCCAGATAGTCCCCCAGGGGCTCCGGAGACCAGGCGCCCAAGAACACCGCACCGGCGTTCTTGATGGAGGGCAGCAGGGCCCGGGGGTCCTCCGTGACGATCTCCAGGTGTTCCGGGGCCACCTCATTGGCCAGAGCGGCGCAGTCCTCCAGGCTGCCGCACACGATGGCGCAGCCAAAGTCCCGCAGAGAACACTCCATGATCTCGGAGCGGCTGAGATAGCCGGTCTGGCGGACGATTTCAGCGTCCACGGCCTGAGCCAGCTCCATGGAATCGGTGAGCAGCACGGCGGAAGCCAGCTTGTCGTGCTCGGCCTGGCTCAGCAGGTCGGCGGCTACAAACTTGGGGTTGGCCTTACCATCGGCAATGACCAGCACCTCGGAGGGGCCGGCCACCATGTCGATGTCCAGCTTACCGTAGGCCTGCCGCTTGGCGGAGGCCACAAAGGCGTTGCCGGGGCCCACCAGCTTATCCACCCGGGGGATGAAGCCCGCCCCGTAGGTCAGGGCCGCCACCGCCTGGGCGCCGCCCACGGCGATCACCCGGTCCACCCCGGCGATCTTGGCGGCGGCCAGCACCGCGTCATTCAGGTTCTCTGTGGGGGGCGTCACCATGACGATCTCCTCCACCCCAGCCACCTTGGCGGGCACGGCGTTCATCAGTACGCTGCTGGGGTAGGCCGCTGTACCGCCGGGCACATAGATGCCCACCCGGGTCAGGCCTCGGACCACTCGGCCCACCACGCCGCCGTCAGGGGAAGTCCACTCCATGGTGCGGATGAGCAGCTTTTCATTGTAATCTCTGATGTTGGCGGCCGCCCGTTCCAGAGCGGCGATGAGGTCCGCCGTGCAGCGGTTATAGGCCGCCTGAAGTTCCTGACTGGTGATTTCCCGGGGCTCGGCCTTGTCGAAGCGGAGAGAATAGTCCCGTACCGCTTCAAAGCCCTTCTCCCGCACAGTCTCCATGATCTCGGCTGCCACCGCGTCAATGGCCTGATTGGCCTGGGCCGCCCGGGCCTTCATGGCGGTAATGACCGCTTTTTCGGCCGCGCCGTCTGCTTTTACGATCTGAATCATGTCCGCTTCTCCAATTCTCCCTCACAACGGGCGATAAAATCTTCGATCTGACTCTTATATAGCTTCATGCTGGCGGTATTGACGATAAGCCGGGCAGACACCGGGGCCACATCTTCAATGGGCACCAGGCCGTTTGCCTTCAGGGTGGCCCCCGTCTCCACGATATCCACGATGGCGTCGGCCAGTCCCAGAATGGGGGCCAGCTCCACACTACCCTCAATTTTGATGATGTCCACATCCATGCCCTTACCGGCAAAGAAGGCGCGGGTCACCTCCGGGTATTTGGAGGCAATGCGCCGGGTCTTGTAAGTGCCGTAGAAATCGCTCCCTGCCTTGACGGCCAGGGCAAACCGGCACTTGCCGAACCCCAGGTCCAGCACCTCGTAGAAGGAGCCACCCTTTTCCAGAATAGTGTCCTTTCCCACAATGCCCAGGTCACAAACGCCGTGCTCCACATAGGTGATGACGTCTGGGGCTTTGGCCAGCACCGCGTCCAGAGGGTAGTTGGGCACACAGTGGACCAGACGGCGGCCCGGGTCTTTGATGGGGGAACAGTCCAGCCCGGCCCCCTCGAAGAGCTCCATGCTCTTATCCAGCAGCCGCCCCTTGGTAATGGCGATCTTCAGCCGCTCACTCATACCCGCACCGTCCTTTCTCCGTCCTTATCCAGAACCAGCACCATCTCCGCACCCTTGTCCCGGGCCAGGTGCAGGCTGGACTCCAGCGTACGACAGGGGGACAGCTCGCAGGTACCGGCAGGGCGGCCATCCACCGCTTCCAGGGCCTGGGCCAGATAGCCCGGCTCATAGTGGACCACGGTACGCAGCACCGGCAGCACCATCTCAGGCAGGGTGCGGGCCACCGCGTCCACGTCCACAGCGAAGCCGGTGGCCTGGGCCTCCCGGCCGAAGATACCCACCAGGTTATCGTACCGACCGCCGGAGAGAACAGCGTCTCCCGCTCCCTCCACATAGCCCCGGAAGACTACGCCGGTGTAGTAATCGATCTGATGGACCATACCCAAATCGAAACGGATGTAGGGACCGTAACCCGCGGCAGACAGTTCGTCGTACAGCTCGGACAGGTAGTCCACCGCCGGGGTCTTCCCTGCCAGGCGCTCCGCCTGACCCAGCACCTCTACCCCGCCGAACAGGCGGCTGAGCTGCTCCAGGGCCGCACAGGCCGGGTTGCCCCGGTAGGGCTCCAGGAAATCCTTCAGGGCTGCGAAGTTCTTGCCCTCGATGAGGGCCCGGATCTCTTCTACAGCAGAATCCTCCAGTTCCAACCGGCCTGCCAGCTCCCGGAAGTACCCGGCGTGACCCAGCTCTACATGGAACCTGGCGGCCCCGCAACACCGCAGGGCATCAATGGCGGTAACGATAATCTCCACGTCCGCCTTCTTCCCTTTTGCGCCGATGAGCTCCACCCCGCACTGGGGAATCTCCCGACTGCCGCCGTTGTGGGCGGGGTTGGCCCGGTATACTGTCTGATCGTAGTACAGCCGCTGAGGCATGGCCATCGTCTTCAGTTTTGTGGCCGCCACCCGGGCAATGGGAGTGGTAGAGTCGGGCCGCATGACGCAGAACTTACCGCTGGGGTCCCCCACCTTAATCATGCGCTCCTGTGGGATGGCGCTGCCTGACCAGGCAAAGAGGTCGTAGAACTCAGTTTCCGGAGTAGAGACCTCCAAAAAGCCCCGCTGGCGGAACAGGCGGGTCAGCTTGGCCTGGACCTGCCGCCGCTCCTGACACTCGGCAAACAGCCGGTCCCGGGTACCCTCGGGGGTGTTACTGTTGAATTTCACGGGATCACGCCCCTCACTTTATCGATTTACCACGCTAATATACTATAGCATCCGTATTTTGTCAAGTGCCAACCAAATAAAATACGGGCAGCCCCCAGGTGGGGCTGCCCGCTGCAATCGCTTAAAGAACCAGACTGGGGGCGCTATAGACCCGGGCAGCCATTTCACTGTTAAGCATATACAAGCCCTTGGCGTCATCTCCAAAGAGCTTCATCTTTTTGATCATGTCCTCCGCGTTCTTTTCCTCTTCACCCTGCTCCTTGACGAACCAGTCCAGGAACTGAGTGGTTCGGAAATCCTTGGCGGCCTGGGCAGCCTCGTAGATATTATGGATCAGGCTGGTGACATAGCGCTCATGCTCCAGGCCGAACTCCAGTACCTCCAGCTTGTCCTTGAGTTCCTTGTCCGGCTTCTGAATCGTGTCCAGGGTGACCTTGCAGCCGTTATTTTGCAAATATTGGAGGAAGAGCATGGCATGGTCCCGCTCCTCCTGGGCCTGTACCTTATACCAGTTGGAGAAGCCATCCAGCCCGATCTCGTCATAGTAGATGGAAAAGTCCAGATACAGATAGGCGGAGTAGAATTCCTTATTCACCTGTACATTCAGCAGCTCAGCAACCTTTTGATCCAACATGGTCACACACCTCATTTATATGATAGGATGGGTTTATGGTATCATTTTTCCAGACAAAATACAAGCCCACGAAGGAGGACAGTATGCCCTTCCTAAAATCCATCGAACAGTGTAATCTGGCTGGTGTCGGGCATACCCACAAGGGGCACGCCCCTTGTGGGGTCCAACTTCACCCCATCTGCCGGGCAAAATCAATTTGCCCGGCATCGAGGTTTTGCCTGTGGCAAAACCCTCGAACGCCGCATTAGCGGCGGGGAGACGGTATGCCCTTCCTAAAATCCATCGAACAGTGTAATCTGGCTGGTGTCGGGCATACCGTCCAGGGCACCCACTGCTTTCAGCTGCTCGATGTGGGTCTTGGACACCTTGGGGCAGGCGGCGGAGAATTCCTCGATGGAGATGAACCGCTTACCCTGCCGCTGCTCCATAATGGACAGGGCCGCCGTCTCACCCAGGCCGGGGATGGAGGTAAAGGGCGGCAGCAGAGTCCCCTTCTCCATATCGGGCAGGAAGTTGACGGCGTGGGAGCGGTACAGATCCATGTGCTCAAAGGTAAAGCCCCGGAGGTAGAACTCGTACACCACTTCCAGGGTGACCAGGGTATCCTCCTCCACGGGGGTGGGCTTCTCCTTGCTCTCGATCTCCTTCATCTTGGCCTTGCACACATCCATGCCCATACACATACAGGTGGCGTCGAAGGCCTTGGCCCGGATGGAGAAGAAGGCGGCGTAGAAGGCCAGGGGGTGGTGAACCTTGAACCAGGCAATGCGGAAGGCCATCATAACATAAGCCACCGCGTGGGCCTTGGGGAACAGGTACTTGATCTTCTTACAGGAGCCGATATACCAGTCGGGCACACCGGCGGCCTTCATCTCCTCCTCCGCACCGTCGGGCAGGCCTCTTCCCTTTCGCACCGCCTCCATGATCTTGAAGGAGCGCTTTTCCGGCATTCCGCAGGAGATGAGGAAGATCATAATATCGTCACGACAGCCGATGGCCTGGCCAACGGGGATACCCTGATCCACGATCAGGTCCCGGGCATTGCCCAGCCACACATCGGTGCCGTGGGAAAAGCCGGACAGGCGCAGGAGGATGTCGAACTGGTGGGGCTGGGTGTCCATGAGCATTCCGCGGGTGAACTTGGTGTTGAATTCAGGAATGGCCACAGCGCCGGTGGGACCCAGAATGGGGTCATCCTCAAAGCCCAGCACCTTGGAGGAGGTGAAGATACTCATGGTGTCCTTGTCGTCCAGAGGGATCTTCTGAGGGTCCACCCCTGTCAGGTCCTGAAGCATACGGATCATGGTGGGATCATCGTGGCCCAGCATATCCAGCTTCAGCAGGTTGGACTCCATGGAGTGATATTCAAAATGGGTGGTGATGATGTCGCTGTTGGGGTCGTCAGCGGGATGCTGCACCGGACAGAAGTCGTAGATCTCCCGGTTCTGGGGAATAACCACCATGCCGCCGGGGTGCTGGCCGGTGGTGCGCTTGACACCGCTGCACCCAAGGGACAGCCGGTTCTCTTCCGCACGGGTGCCGTGGAGACCATGGTCGTCCAGGTAGTGTTTCACATAGCCAAAGGCGATCTTATCCTTCACCGTACCAATGGTGCCCGCCCGGAACACGTGAGTCTGGCCAAACAATTCAAAGGTATAGCGGTGGGCGCTGGACTGATATTCGCCGGAGAAGTTCAGGTCGATATCGGGCACCTTGTCGCCGCCAAAGCCCAGGAAGGTCTCAAAGGGAATATTGAAGCCATCCTTTTCATAGGGAGTGCCGCACACCGGGCAGTTGGCGTCCGGCATATCGGCGCCGCAGCCGATGCCCAGTTCCTTGGCGATCTCAAAGTCGGAGTGCTTGCACTTGGGGCAGCGGTAGTGGGGCGGCAGCGAGTTCACCTCGGTGATGCCCGACATGAATGCCACCAGAGAGGAGCCCACCGAACCACGGGAGCCCACCAGATAGCCATGGTCCAGGGAGTCCTGCACCAGCTTCTGGGCCGACATATAGATCACGTCGTACTTACACTTGATAATATCACCCAGTTCGGCGTTGATCCGGTCCACCACGATCTGGGGCGGTTCCTCGCCGTAAAGGGCTTTTGCCTTATCCCATACCAGCCGGGTCAGCTCCTCAGCGGAGTTTTCGATCTTGGGCGCGAACAGGCCCTTGGGCAGAGGCACCACATCCTCGCACCAGTCGGCAATCATGTTCGTGTTGCGTACCACCACCTCGTAAGCCTTCTCCTTGCCCAGGTAGGCAAATTCGTCCAGCATCTCCTGGGTGGTCTTGAAGTAGAGGGGCAGAGGCGAGTCGGCGTCGTCAAAACCCTTGGAGGCCAGCAGGATATGGCGGTAGATCTCGTCCTCCGGGTCCAGGAAATGGACGTCGCCGGTGGCGCACACCGGCTTGTCCAGCGCCTCGCCCAGAGCCACCACCGTGCGGTTGAAGTCCCGCAGCTCCTCCTGGCTCTTCACCATCCCCTTGCGGAGCATAAAGGCATTGTTGCACAGGGGCTGGATCTCCAGAAAGTCGTACCAGGAGGCAATGCGCTTGAGCTCGTTCCACTCCTTCCGCTTGACGATCGCCTGGAACAGCTCGCCAGCCTCGCAGGCCGAGCCAATGATGAGCCCCTCCCGGTGCTGGTTGATGAGGCTCTTGGGCATAATGGGATACCGCTTGAAGTGGTCCAGATAGGAGGCGGAGATCAGCTTATAGAGGTTCCGCAGGCCCAGCTGATTCTTGGCCAGCACAATGAGGTGCTTGGGCTGCCGCTTGGCCTTGCCGCCGGAGCGGAGCTTGGACATGGCCGGATTGATCTGCTGGAGGGTATGCACCCCCAGGTCGGCCAGCATCCGGAAGAAGGGTACCAGCATATAGCCCACCGTGGCCGCGTCGTCATAGGCCCGGTGATGGTTGAAGGCGGGCAGATTCAGATGGTTGGCTACAATGTCCAGCTTATACTTGCCCAGGTCGGGCAGCAGATTCTGGGCCAGGATCAGGCTGTCCAGAGAGGTGTTCTCAAAGGGCCGGCCCATCCGGCGGCAGGCCTCTCCGATGAAGCCCATGTCGAACTCCGCGTTGTGAGCGGCCAGAGGCCGGTCCCCCACGAAGTCCAGGAAGGCGTTGACCGCCTCCTCCTGGGAGGGGGCCCCCTTCAGCATCTCATCCGTGATGCCGGTGAGCTGGGTAATCTCCCGAGTCAGGGGCCGGCCGGGGTCAGCGAAAGTGGAAAACTGCTCCACCACTTCCCCGTTCCGCAGCACCACGGCGCCGATCTCAGTGATGGCCTCGGTGCGCTTGTCCAGGCCGGTGGTCTCAATATCAAAGCAAACGATATCTTGTGTAAAGTCCTGATCCTTGTCGCCATGAATGACAACCCGGTCATCCACGTCGTTGATAAAGTAGGCCTCCACGCCGTAGAGGATCTTGATGTTCTTGGCGGAGTGCCAGGCGTTGGGGAAGGAATGGGCCACGCCGTGGTCGGTGATGGCAATCGCCCGGTGGCCCCACCGCTCTGCCCGCTTCACCACGTTCTTGTCCACGCCGATGGGCGAGTCCATCTTGGAGCCCACAGCGGTAAGGGCATCCATGGCCGACATATTGGTGTGGAGGTGGAGTTCCACCCGCTTCTCCGGGGCGTCGTCAGTTTTAGGCTCCTTCTTGCCCTCCATCACAGCAAAGGGCTCCAGCACCATATCGCCGGTAAAGCGGTCGATATTCAGCTTACCCTGGATAAAAAGATGCTGGCCTTTTTTCACACCCTCCACCAGGGGCTTACCCTCGTCGCCGGGGAAAAACTTATTGATCCGCACAGAGCCGGTGTAGTCCGTTACGTCAAAGGACACCACCCAGGCCTCCCGCTTTTTCAGCTCCCGGTGCTCCACCGCGAATACATCGCCCTCTACAATGACGGTGCCCATATCCAGATCCAGGGTGCCCATTGGAATGGGGTCCTTCTTGATCTCATGGCGTCCGTAAAGTAGTTTTCCTTTTCCCTCTTTGGGCGCCTTTTTCTCCGCCGGGCGGGCCACCTTCAGGCTCTCCAGGGCCCTGCGGCGGATCTCCTCGGTACGGCGGAAAGCAGCGGCAGCATCGTCCTCCACCGGCGGCTTTTGGGGCTGCTGAACGGGAGTCGGCTGCTCCAAAGCCGGAGCGGCTGCCGCAGGCTTCCGGGGCGCTTCCGGCGCAGGAGCAGACCCATCCCCAGTCGGGACAGCCATCTCCAGCAGCACCTGCTCCACACGGTAGGCCAGAGCGATACTGCGCTCGATTCGGTGGCGCAGTCCATCCGGGGGCGGATTGCCACACTCCACCTGGGCCTTGATGGACCGGGTGTGCTTATCAATGACCGCCCGGGTGACCAGATAGTCCTTGGTCATTTCCGTCAGCTCCGGACCGGGCCGCCAGGCGGAAAACAGTTTTAAAAATGGGATCTTTTGTGCTTCAGGCATAGGACACGCTCCTGCTTTACAGTTGGTCGATCAGGGTAAACAGCTCGTCCACCAGCTGCTCCTGGGGGACCTTTTTCACGATCTCGCCCTTGCGAAACAGAAGACCCTCCCCCTGTCCGCCGGCAATACCCACATCGGCGGCGGAGGCCTCGCCGGGGCCGTTTACCACACAGCCCATCACCGCCACGGTAATGGGCTTGTGGACCTCCTTCAGCCGCTCCTCTACCTGGTGGGCCAAACCGATCAGGTCGATGCGGGTGCGGCCGCAGGTGGGACAGGACACCAGATTGGGCTCGTTGGCCACCATACCCAGGGCTTTCAGGATATCCTTGGCAGCGTACACCTCCTCCACCGGATCGGCGGACAAAGACACTCGCAGGGTGTCGCCAATGTCCAGAGCCAGCAGGCCCCCGATGCCGATGGCGGATTTGATGGTACCCATACGGGTGGTGCCCGTCTCAGTAACGCCAAGGTGTAAAGGATAATCACTTTTCTCGCTCATCAGCTTGTAGGCCGCCATGGTGGTGACCACCGATGAGGATTTAAGAGAGATACAGATATCGTGGAAATCATACTGTTCCAGCAGAGCAATGTGACCGAAGGCGGATTCCACCAGGGCCTCGGGGGTTACCCCGCCGTACTTGGCCAGCAGGGGCTTCTCCAGAGAGCCGCCGTTGACGCCGATGCGAATGGGAAGGCTCCTTGCTTTACAGGCTTCCGCCACCGCTTTCACCCGATCTTCCCCACCGATGTTGCCGGGATTGATGCGCACCGCGTCGCACCCCTCCTCCACACAGGCCAGAGCCAGCTTATAGTCAAAGTGGATATCCACCACCAACGGGATATGGATACCGGCCTTGATGGCCCCCACGGCTTTGGCCGCCGCCAAGTCGGGCACAGCTACCCGGATGATCTGGCACCCCGCCTCCTCCAGTCGGAGGATCTGATCCACCGTGGCCCCCACATCGTCAGTACGGGTATTGGTCATGGACTGAATGGTGACCGGAGCGCCGCCCCCCACCGGAACGCCGCCCACAAGGATCTGTCTGGTCATTGGTATCCCTCCCGCTAAAACAGCTTCATGACATCATTGATGGCCACCACCACCATTAAGGCGATGAGGCAAAAAAATCCTACGGCATTCACATAGCCCAGGTATTTTTCGTTCATTTTCTTTTTGGTAATGAGCCGGTAGATCCCGCCCACAAATACAAAAAGGATCTGTCCGCCGTCCAGGGCCGGGATGGGCAGCAGATTCATCACCGCCAGGTTAATGGCAATCAGAGCGGTGAAATCCAGAATGTTGATGAGCAGACCGAACAGGCCTGCCGCTGCGGCGCCTGCCTGGCCCACGTCGCCCGCCACCGCCACAATACCGATGACGCCCGACATATCGTTGAGGCCCACCGCGCCGGTGATCAGGTCGCCGAGGCCCATCCATACCATGCGGACGTAATCCACCGACTGATACCAGGTGTTCCGCAGCAGGGTCAGGGGGGTATCCTCCTGGAATTCCCCCAGATAAACACCACGCTTCATGACCTGGTTGCCGTTTTCATCGGTGAGCTGGCGGTAAGGCAGGTCAATGGTCCCAAGGTCCACCTTCTCACCGTCCCGCAGCACCACCACATCGACCTGATCCCCCGCGCGCTGGAGGAAAATGAAGGCATCATTATTGAAGTAAATGCGGTGTCCGTCAATGGAGTAAAACTGATCCCCCGGCTGAAGTCCGGTTTGAGCAATATCCTCTGCCCCAGGCATAAAGCCGGTAACCACCGGCATAGAGGGGCTTCCCGCCAGGGCCATGATAACAAGAATAAGCACCACGCCGGCCAGGAAATTCATGAACGCACCAGCCACCAAAATGATGAGCCGTTTCCAGCCCGCCTTGTTGCCGAAGGCCCGGGGATCGTCGGAGGACTCCCCCTCTCCCTCCATGGCACAGAAACCGCCGATGGGAAAGGCGCGCAAGCTGTAAAGCGTCTCACCTTTCTCCCTTGAAAACAGCTTGGGGCCCATGCCAATGGCAAACTCGTTCACCTTCACGCCCATCAGCTTGGCGGCAATGAAGTGACCAAATTCATGGATGGCAATCAGCAGCCCGAAAAACAGAATGATCAGCACAATGGAAAGTACGTTCATAGACACCTCAAACTCAGATTACTTGCCCGCCGCCTGACGGGCCGCTTTGTCTGCTTCCAATACGTCCTCCAGTGTGGGGGCCTGGACCACAGGCACCTGGGACAGAGCCCGCTCCACCCGCTTGGCAATGTCGCCAAAGGAGATCTGCCCCGCCAGAAAAAGGCCCACCGCCGCCTCATTTGCTCCGTTAAGGATGGCGGTGGCTGTGCCGCCTGTTCTGGCGGCCTCCAGCGCCAGGGAGAGGCAGGGAAACGCCTCATAGTCCGGAGCATGGAAGGTCAGCGGCGGACAGGACAGCAGGTCCAGCGGCTTCGCCACCGCCTCAGTGCGGGCGGGCCAGGTCAGGGCGTACTGGATGGGCAGGCGCATATCAGGCACCCCCAGCTGGGCCAGCACCGCGTTATCACAGTATTCCACCAGGGAGTGGATGATGCTCTCCCGGTGGACCACAATCGAGATTTTTTCCGGCGGCATCCGATAGAGCCGCATGGCCTCGATAAACTCCAGGCCCTTGTTCATGAGCGTAGCGGAGTCCACAGTGATCTTGGCGCCCATCGACCAGTTGGGGTGCTTCAGGGCCTGCTCCACCGTGGCGGAGGCAACGGCCTCCTTATCCCAACCCCAGAAGGGCCCGCCGGAGGCGGTGAGGATAAGGCGTTTCACCTCTCCCCTATCCTGGCTGCCCTGGAGACACTGGAAGATGGCGGAATGCTCGGAGTCCACCGGCACGATCTCCGCGCCGTATTTGTCCGCCCCGTCCATCACCAGCTCGCCGGCGCACACCAGGGTCTCCTTATTGGCCAGTGCGATACGCTTGCCTTGACGGACCGCCGCCAGAGTAGGCACCAGTCCCACCATCCCCACCACAGCGGTGAGGACAGTGTCCGCCTCCTCCATAGTGGCCGCCTCCACCAGTCCATCGGGACCGGAGGCCACCCGGATGGACGTATCCGCCAATCGGGTTTGCAGATCAGCGGCGGCGGCAGGGTCCATCATGACGGCCAGCCGTGGCCGGAACTGGCGGCATTGAGCCTCCATCCGCTCTACGTCCCGGTTGGCGGTCAAGGAAGCCACCGTCATGCCACAGGCGGCAATCACTTCCAGTGACTGCCGCCCGATGGAGCCGGTAGAACCCAGCAAAGAAATGCAGTTGCTCATGTGTTCAGCCTCCCACAGCGGGCAGGAATAGGATCAGCAATTCAATCAGGGGCGCGCAGAAGATCACACTGTCAAAGCGATCCAGCACACCGCCGTGACCGGGGAAAATATTGCCGAAATCCTTGATGCCGTACTCCCGCTTGATATAGGAAAAAGACAGGTCGCCCAGCTGAGACACAACACTGCCCAGCGCACCGTATATCACAAGATACAGGTAGTTGACCTGCATGGAGAAACCAAACTGGAGAACGACACCGTAGATCACCGTACAGATGATGGCGCCGGCAAAGCCGCCCACAGCACCCTCCACTGTCTTTTTGGGAGAGAGCTCAGGCGCCAGCTTATGCTTGCCGAAGGCCATGCCGGCAAAGAGCGCGAAGGCATCACTGAGAAAAGCCACCACAAAGGGCAGAATAATGAGCGCCATCCAGTGCTCCATCAGCCGGATCCGCAGCAGCGAGGAGAGGAAAAAAGGAATGATGATGGTGAGGAAAAAAGCGCCTCCCATCTTCTCCAGCGTAATACGTTTGTGGCTGCCAATGGCCTCGGCAAAGAGCAGCACCATATAGACAAACATTCCGGCCAGGGCTGGCGTCAATTTGCCGCTATAATAGACCCAAAACGGAATGAGGCCAGCCAAAACAATGGAATAGCCGGAAATACGGGTGTGCTTGAGAAATCCGGTGGACCACAGCACCTCATGCACCGCGATCATAGACAATCCGGCCACCAGAATGGGCAGGATGACCGGATAGACCGGTGAGACACCGTATACCGCTGCCGCCAGCAGCGGTATACAGACCACCGCCACCATGATTCGCTTGACCACTCAGACACCTCCATAGCGGCGGGAACGGCCCTGATAGGCCGCCAGCGCCTTGTTCAGCTCTTCCTTATTAAAGTCGGGCCACAGCACGTCGGTATAATAGAATTCCGCGTAGGCCGACTGCCACAGCAGGAAGTTGGAGATCCGCACCTCTCCGCTGGGCCGGATCACCAGGTCCGGGTCGGGTACCCCGGCAGAATAGAGATAGCCGGAAAAATCCGCCTCTGTCAGCTGCGCGGGGTCCTTCTTCCCTGCCGCACACTCTGCCGCAAAGGCCCTGGCCGCCCGGACGATCTCATCCCGTCCACCATAATTGAAGCACACATTGACCTGCATACCATCATAGTGTGTGGAGATATCGTCGGTACGAACCGTCAATTCTCTCAGTTCCAGAGGGAGTGCCTCCAGGTCTCCGAAAAAGCGAAGACGGATCCTATCCCGCTCCATCTTCTCAATGGACTCCAACAGATACTTTTTCAGCAGTCCAATGATGGCGGAGACCTCCTCCAGAGGCCGCTTCCAGTTCTCCGTTGAGAAGGCATATACCGTCAGATATTCAATTCCGATCTTCTGACAGTATGTGGCGATGGTACGGAAGGTCTCCGCGCCTGCCGCGTGGCCCGCCGTGCGGGGCAGCCCCCGGCGCTTGGCCCAACGGCCGTTGCCGTCCATGATGATCGCCACATGACGGGGCAGGTGGTCAAAATCCACCTGGACCTGCGCCGCCTTCGGTTTGAATAATGCCATGTTCAACCCGCCTATACGACACCAGTGCGGGACACGTTTCGCATCCCGCACCATGTCTCTTATTTGGTGTTATACCGCCATTAGTTCCGCTTCTTTTTTGACGGTCAGCTCGTCGATCTCCTTGCACCGCTTGTCAGTCAGATCCTGGAGCTCCTTTTCATAGTCCTTGCGGTCGTCCTCGGTCATCTCGCCCTTTTTCTCCAGGGCCTTGAACTTCTCCATAGCGTCCCGGCGGATATTGCGGATGGCCACCTTGCCGTTTTCACCGTACTTCTTCACCTGCTTGGTCAGTTCCTTACGGCGCTCCTCGGTGAGCTGGGGGAAGGACAGACGAATCACACGGCCGTCATTCTGAGGATTGATGCCCAGATCAGAGGTCTGAATGGCCTTCTCGATGGCCTTCAGCAGAGTGCCGTCCCAAGGCTGGATCATCAGAGAGCGGGGGTCGGGAGAAGAAATGGCGGCCACCTGATTCAGGGGGGTGGGAGCGCCGTAGTAGTCCACCGTGATCTTATCCAGTACAGCAGCATTGGCCCGGCCGGCGCGGACACTGGCGAAATCACTCACCACTACGTCGATGGTTTTTTTCATCTTGGCGTCAAAATCTTTGTTGAGTTCTTTCATTTCACGGTTCCTCCTTGACGATGGTTCCGATTTTTTCACCCATGACCACACGCAGAATATTCTCGGGGTCCTTGAGCGCGAACAGAATCACCGGGATCTTGTTGTCCATGGACAGAGAAGTGGCGGTGGAATCCATTACCTCCAGATGCTGAGCCAGCACGTCGTCGTAGGTAATGGTATCATACTTTACCGCGGTGGGATCCTTGCGGGGGTCGGCGGAATACACACCGTCGATGTTCTTGGCCAGCAGAATGGCGTCAGCGTCAATTTCCGCCGCCCGTAGCACAGCCGCCGTATCGGTGGAGAAGAAGGGATTGCCGGTACCGCAGCCAAAGATGACCACTCTGCCCTTCTCCATATGCCGGATGGCCTTGGAACGAATGTAAGGCTCGGCGATGGACCGCATCTCAATGGCGGTCTGTACCCGCACGTCCACACCCTTCTGCTCCAGCACGTCGGCCACCGCCAGTGCGTTGATGGTGGTAGCCAGCATTCCCATATGGTCAGCGCGGGTACGCTCCATCCGGTCGCCGCCGTCTTTCAAGCCACGCCAGAAATTACCCCCGCCAACCACGATTCCCACCTGAACACCAACTGCCACGCACTTTTTGATCACGTCACAAACGCTGCCGATGACATCGAAATCCAGGCCCCGGCTGGCTTCACCGGCGAGGGCCTCGCCGCTGAGCTTCAGAAGAACCCGCTTGAACTGCGGTTCACTCATATGTTCAACCCCTTTTCGGAAAATCATGCTATCTTATTTTAATATAGTTTTCCATTTTTGCATAGAGGTTAGGCTAAAGTTTTTCAAATTATTCGTATTCTCTCCCTCCCTTCCTGTAAAAATTGCCAAGGGCACTGTTCCCGCCTTCTAAAAAGCGGGAACAGTGCCCCTTTTCCCCTTTTACGCCCCTTTGTGCCACCGCAGCAGCAGGGCGGAATTGACAATAACCACCACTGAGCCCGCATTGTGAACCAGCGCTCCTACCACAGGATTCAGAATACCGGTAATGGCCAGGGCAATGGCTGCAAAGTTCAGCGCCATGGAGAAGGTCAGATTGCACTTGATGGTGACCATCATTCGCCGGGCCAGCCGAA
Source organism: Clostridiales bacterium (assembly GCA_022785125.1). Taxonomy (GTDB): domain Bacteria; phylum Bacillota; class Clostridia; order Oscillospirales; family Oscillospiraceae; genus Flavonifractor; species Flavonifractor porci. The sequence continues at coordinate 67,204 of JALFRA010000007.1, read as the reverse complement.
GCAGATGGGGCAGCTGCCGCAGATCGTCCCCCACCAGGGCCATATCGGCGGCGTCCACGGCAATATCGCTGCCCACGCTCCCCATAGCGATTCCCACCATAGCCCGCTTCAGCGCGGGGGCGTCGTTGATACCGTCACCGATCATGCACACCGGGCTGCCCTTTTCCTGTGTCCGGGCGATCCAGCTCAGCTTGTCCTCCGGCAGGCAGCCTGCCTGCACCTCCCGGATATTCAGCAACCCCGCGACGTACCCGGCAGCACTGGGATGATCCCCTGTCAGCAGCACAGGCTGCACACCGGCCTTTTTTACCGCCCGGATGGTTTCCGCCGCATCGGGCCGCAGGGTGTCGGCCAGCGCCATCACCCCAATCAGCGTTCCTTCCTCCGCCAGATAGATAAGGGTACACCCCTCGTCCAGCCGGGCCTGAACAAAGTCCTCCGCCTCCTGGGGCATGGGCACACCCAACTGCTCCATCAGCGCCAGATTGCCTGCCCATAGGTTTCTGTCTTCCACGACGCCCTTCAGGCCCAGGCCAGGCAGCACCTCCACCCTCTCCCCCTTCAGGATCAGCCCAGGAAATCGCTCCCGTCCATCAGCGGTAACCGCTTTGCCCAGAGGATGCTCCGACCAGGACTCCAGGCCCAGGGCCCCGGCCCACACTTGTTCCTCCGTCCGCCCGTTCAAGGGGAGTACCGCCATCACCCGCAGCTGTCCTAATGTCAGAGTACCTGTCTTGTCAAACGCCACACAGCAGACTCCGGCCAACCGCTCCAGCGCATCTCCCTCCCGTATCAGGAACCCGTGGCGAGTGGCGTTGCCAATGGCCGCCATAATGGCGGTGGGGGTAGCCAGCACCAGCGCGCAGGGACAGAATACCACCAAAATGGTCACAGCCCGGATCAGCTCCCCAGTAACAAAGCCGGTGATAACGGCGGCAGACAGAGCAATCACCACGATCCAGGTGGCCCATCGATCAGCCAATCCCACGATTTTCGCTTTGCCTGCATCAGCCGACTGCACCAGCCGCACCATCCGCTGGATGGAACTGTCCTCCCCCACCCGGGCAGCCTCCATGGTAAAGGCTCCATATTGGTTAACCGTGCCGCTGGAAACCCGGTCGCCCGGAGCCTTGTCCACCGGCAAAGATTCTCCCGTCATGATCGACTGATCCACAGAGGTGCGCCCGTCCCTTATGATCCCATCCACAGGAATGGTCTCACCAGGCAGTACCCGCAGCAATTCCCCTACCTGAACCGTCTCCGCGGGCACCACCTCTTCGCCGCAGCCGGTCAAGCGACGGGCAGTGCGGGGTGTCAGTTTCACCAGCTTTTCAATGCCCGCTCGGGCTCGGGCCACCGTCATATCCTCCAACAGAGCCCCTAGCTGCATAATGAGTGCCACTTCACCGGCAGCAAAGTGCTCCCCGATAACCACCGATGCCACCAGAGCGATAGAAACCAGTACATCAGCCTTGATGTCAAAAGCAGTGATCAGCCCGATAACAGCCTCCAAAAGGATGGGCAGGCCGCACAGCACAATGGCTATCCAGGCCGGGTCTACCGGCAGCATCCCTTCCCACAGAATGCTGGCTAACAGAGCCAGTCCGGAAAGAATGAGCAGTGTGATATCCTTGCGGACACCGCCCCACTCTAATATGGCCTCCAGTTTTTTCATATTATTCGCCTCCTATACCCCCACAGGTATCTTCACCCACATTATACCCATAGGGGTATAGGTTGTCAAGGGAGGAAGGTATCCTCTTTATGCAAAAAAATCGGGCAGCCCTATGGCTGCCCGATTTTTGAAAACACTCTGTTCAGTCATCCCGTTCGGCTCCGAGGATGCTGCCGTCGGTAACGCTGATCTTGTACTCATATTCATATCCGCCTGCTTTAAACTCTACCTTATAGCAGCCGTCGTCCAATTCCACTTCCAGCTCCGCCGCCTCTGCCAGCGCTACACCGGCATTGGACAGGGCAATCTCTCTGGCCTGCTGACTGCTGATGGTACCGGAGGAACCGCCCTGCGGCTGTTGGGTCTGTCCCTCCCGCTCCGCCTTGATAATAGCGCCGGTGGCTGCGTCGATATCATACTCATACTCTATACCATTCACGCTGAATTCTACCTCATAAACCATCCGGCCATCTTCATAGTCATAGTCAGCTTCCAGGTAGTCCAGCTTGGTCCGCTGAACGCCTGCATGAGTCAACGCCGTCTGGGTGGCGGCATCCACGCCCACATAGCCGCCCTGGCTTGCGGTGCCAATAGAACGGATGATTTCCTGCTCACCGCTCTGGCCCGTCAGGTCGGCAGCGGCCTCGGAATTGGCCAACAGGTTCAGTTCATTGATGGACAAGCCCACCAGAGACTCAAAGGTCAGGTGGGAACTGCTGTCTACCAACGTCTGGATCAATGCGGCCTTGCCCTGAGAGATTCCGTATTCTTCCGCCTTCTGCTGTAAGGTATCGTCTGTAGCGAAGCTCTGGGACAGGATGGCGCCGTTAATAGAAGCCGACTCCAAGACCTGGGAAATCTCTCCTGTCAGCTTCTCTTCCAGCGCGGCGCCCCGGGTCAGATCATCATCCTCCACCGAGACCAGTACGGAATTGGCCAGTTCATCCACATATCCATGCTTCAGCAGAGAGCCGATAATGGCATTGACCGCCACATCCAGGTCGGTACCGGTCAAGTCCATACCGTCCAGAATCTGATTGGCATCATCATTGACCGGGATAGCGGAAAGAACCTTTTCCGCCCGGTTCACCTCCAGCCGGACACAGGGATTCACGTCAAGGGAAACCACAGAGGCTACCGCGTTGGCCTGCTGATACCGCACTCCGGCCACACCGCCGCCAATGGCAAGCGCCAGGCAGGCAGCCGCGATCCAGGGTAGGATGTGCTTTCGCCGTTTGGGTGCGGAAATCGGAATGATCTTCCCATTTTGGGGTCCCAAGCGAGCAAGCACCGCCTCCACATCGTCAGGCGCGGCGTGCTCCAGTACAGCATGGAGTTTACGCTCCAGTTCCTGATCGTTCACGGTTTCTCACCCCCTTCCAGTATGGTCCGCAGCTTCTGCAATGCCCGGCGGTACTTCGACAGCACCGTAGACAGCGGCAGATCCAACAAATGCGCGATCTCTTTATGTTTCCAGCCGGTGACCGCGTGGAGGGTCACTACCTGGCGCTCCTCATCGGTCAGACCTTCCAGCGCGGCCCGGAGTACCTGCCGGTCCTCCACCGTTACCAGAGGGCTGTCCGCGGCCAGCCGTTCCCAGGATTCCGGCTCCAGTTCCTCCGTTTTGCCCCGCTCCCGCAGCTTCATTAGCGCCAGATTACGGGCAACAGTGAGTACCCACGCCAGCGGTGTGCCGCGGGACTGGTATTGATGGACGTTTTCCCACACCCGCACAAAGGTATCCTGCGTCACATCCTCCGCGTCATGAGTATTCTTAAGATAGGAGAGGGCAAGACCGTATACAGCGGTCCGGGTATGGTGATAGAGTTCCGCCAGGGCCCCCTGCTCTCCGGTCTGCATCCTGACCAGCAACGGCTCCAGCACATCCGGAGCGGTCGCCCGGCGGCTCTCCTCCGCCATGGTATCCAGCAGGATCAGCATAGTTTCCTCTCCTCCCATTGGTAGAATGCAAAACACAGGCATTTTATTGCACAAAAGTCAGAATAATTTTGCCATCTGCACGAGGGTAAAACAACTATTGTTATTATAACCCAATTATTACCCCTGCGTAAAGTCCTACCGCTGGGTCCCCATTGCTGTCTCCAGCTTTTTCAACGCCTTTTTTTCAATGCGGGATACATAGGACCGCGAAATGCCGCATTGGGCGGCTACCTCCCGCTGAGTCAAGGGCTTACGGTCATTGAGCCCATAACGGAGGGTAATAATAGCGGCCTCCCGGGCATCCAGGCACCGTTTGACACATTCCCGCACCTGAATACACGCGTCTCTAGCATCCAGCTCCTCCAGCATATCGTCATCCACGCTAATGGTATCCATCAGTGAAAGCGAATTCCCGTCCCCGTCTCCATCAATGGCATCCGACAGGGATACCTCCCCCTGGGTCTTACGCTGGGCACGAAAATGCATAAGGATCTCATTTTCAATGCAGCGGGACGCATAGGTGGCCAGCCGTACTTTTTTATCTGGTTTAAAGGTACCAATCCCTTTAATCAGGCCAATGGTACCAATGGAGATCAGGTCGTCCTGGTCCCCGTTGGGGGTATAGTACTTCTTAAAGGATTATTGCAAGAGACTGATCCGCCCCGCTGAAAATGGGCTGAAGCCTGCTGCCCCAGCCGGAGATAGATCTCTAAATAAAGTTGCTTATCGTCGCTTTGCTCCAGTACCACAATGTGATCCAGTATGGCTGCCACTACTTCGGAGTGGATCCCGTTTGTGAAGTTCAATTCCTCCCACAGGGCTTCTTCCAGGAGTTTTGGGTCGACCTCCGTACTTTTTTTCCTTTGTTCTTGTTGACACAGAGACATTCTCTGTTCCTGCAGAGCAGAAATTTGACGATTGAAGCGTCCGTTTCGTTCCTTAAACTCCTGGATGGTAATGGCGTCCGCCATGCTCAGCTCCAGCAGCTTATCTTTCTTCTCCTCGATCTGACTGATCTGTACATCGATCCGCCCGATCTGAGCAAAGTAATCTATGTCGCAGGAGGTTTCCCCAATGCTGTCCAGTACCAACCGTATGATCTGTTTTTTCTCTGTAACGACCTTCTCAAACAGGTCGGCCAAGACCAGATCTACTTCATGGGTACGGATGCCCGGCAGGTCGCACCCCTCCTTTCCTTTCTGGCGGTAGGTCTTGCAGCGCCAGAACTCCGTCTCTCCTTTCTGTGTCTGAAAGGACTGACGATGGAAGCTGGTGCCGTGTCTGCCGCAGATAATTTTCCCGCTGTATGGATAACGGTTGTGATAGCTGGTAGATTTTGTACGAACCTCGCGGCTTCGCTGCTTGAAGATGGCATTTGCCTGATCCCACAACTCTTCCGAGACAATGGCCGGGATGTTGGGATCTGGGTACATAACCCATTCGCTTTCGTCCAAAAAGGCCTTCCTTTTGGTGCGGTAGTCCAGCGACTGAGTCTTGTTGCCGCAGTACCACCCTTTGTACTTTGGGTTGGTCAGAATGTGCTTGATGGTCAGCTGGTTGAACGCATTGCCCAGCAGGCTGGTGTGTCCTCGCCTGGTCAACTCCTGGGAAATCTTTCGGATTCCATACTTCCCGGTGGCGTAAAGTTCAAAAATGAGCCGTACCGCCTCAGCCTGCTCCGGGATGATGGTCAACTTACAGTTTTTCTTATCGTACCCCCACAGGCGATTGTTGCCCAGCACATGGCCATTCTTGATGGACTGCCGGAACCCGAATTTCAGGCGCTCAGACAGCTTTCGCACTTCATCCTGAGCCACTCCAGCCATCACCACCAAACGAAACTCGCTGTCGGTGTCCAGGGTATTGATGTTATCGTTTTGAAAGAGAACGCCCACATTGGCGTCCAGCAGCTCCTGTGTGTACTGGATACTGTCCAGCGTGCTTCTGGAAAAACGAGAGATCTCTTTGGTGATGATGAAGTCAAAGAGGCCCCGGTGAGCGTCGTCGACCATGCGCAAAAAGCTCTCCCGCTTATAGGTACTGGTCCCTGAGATTCCCTCATCCACATACCCCTGTACCAAGGTCCAGTTGGGATTTTTCTGGATGAATTCCGTGTAGTACTGGACCTGGTTCTCCAAACTTCCCTGCTGCTCCACTTTCTCCGTGGATACGCGGGCATAATATGTAACCCTCAGCGAAAGGTCATAGATGGACTTTCCCCTCCGCAGCTGTTCCCTCAGCCTTCTAATGGGCATCATACCGCCAGTCCTCCCTCTGTTCTTGTAAAATTTTCTCTTCAAAATGACCAGAAAAATACTTCCTGTCAAGAACACGGGAACGGCAGGCGGAATAATACAGTTCCTCTGATATGAAATCCCGTTGCCACAGTCGCTTCAAAAGGACTAGCCCGATCTCACGGTCAATCTCATTCATGGTCAAACCCCCTTCTCGGCAGGTTATGCAAAACAAGGCCATACTATGATGGACTGCGGAGCCCCGTGGCATAGTCTTGAGCATATGCTTCAGCTTATCCGTGGAAGAATGAATAGTATCCCTTCCCCTTGGATCCTCGCTTGGTAAACGTTTCTGTATATAGATTAACCGCCGCCTCAATGCCTGTGCACTGAGGCGGCGGTCTTTGGTTGGAAACGCAACAGCCCTGGCGCCGCTCCTGCTTGACCGGCTTTAAAACCATACCATTGCGTTCTTCATAACAGATATCCGTAAAGTTTACATCAGGCTTCTGTAAAGAGCCTCGATCTCCTCCACGCTGGTATCTCTGGGATTTCCGGGACAACAGGCATCCGCAAAGGCGGACTCCGCCAGGAAATGTACATCCTCCTCCTTGAGGATGCCCTTCAGATTGGCGGGGATGCCCACATCGGTGGAGAGCTGCTTGACAGCGGCAATGGCAGCTTTGCGTGCCTCCTCCAGAGGCATCTCATCGATGCCGCTCACACCCATGGCTTTGCCGATAGCCCGGTAACGCTCACCAGAGTAATCTGCATTATACTCCAGGCCAGTAGGCAGCAGGATGGCACAGGCTACGCCGTGAGGAGTATCATACAGGGCGGACAGGCCATGGGCCATGGAGTGGACAATGCCCAGACCTACGTTGGAAAAGCCCATGCCAGCGATGTACTGGCCCAGCGCCATGCCTTCTCGTCCCTCAGGGGTGTTCTCAACGGCTCCGCGCAAACTCTGGGAGATGAGCCGGATGGCCTCCAGATGGAACATATCAGAGATGGTGCAGGCACCCTTGGTAATGTAACCTTCGATGGCGTGGGTCAGGGCGTCCATACCGGTGGCAGCGGTCAGACCTTTGGGCATAGAACACATCATGTCTGGGTCCACCACAGCCACCTCGGGGATGTCATTGGCGTCCACACACACAAACTTACGCTTCTTCTCCACATCAGTGATGACATAGTTGATGGTCACCTCAGCGGCAGTGCCGGCGGTAGTGGGGACAGCGATGGTAAAGACCGCGTGCTTCCTGGTGGGAGCCACACCCTCCAGGGAGCGCACATCGGCAAACTCCGGGTTGTTGACAATGATGCCCACCGCCTTGGCAGTATCCATAGCGGAGCCTCCGCCAATGGCCACGATGCAGTCGGCGCCGGAGGCCCGGAAAGCAGCCACCCCGCTCTGCACATTCTCAATGGTGGGGTTTGCTTTGATGTCGGTATACACCTCATAGGCAAAGGCAACCTTATCCAACAGATCGGTCACCTTGGCCACCACGCCAAAACGGACCAGATCCGGATCTGTACACACCAAAGCTTTTTGATAACCACGGGAAGTGAGCTCAGGCACGATATTTTCGATCGCACCCTTTCCATGATAAGAAATCGTATTCAGGACAATGCGGGTCGCCATACCATGATCCCCTTTCTGATACCACGCCTGACGCGTGTCTTCCTAAATCCAGCTATACGCTATCACAACCGATTTCTTAAAACAAGGTCTTATCAATAAAAGGCACCAGATGAACAAAATATGGAACTTAACGACGCTGTTTACCCCTGATCTTCTCACAGACCAGATGGCCCAGAGGGCTGAGGATCAAACCATATTACCCAGCAGGTACTTTAGGATAAAGAGCAGGGAAATAACATATGCAAGGACCGGTACCTGTCTGCCTTTGCCCCGAACCAGCTTGATCAGACAGAAACTGATAAATCCAAAGGCAATACCATCAGAGATGGAGTAGGCAAAAGGCATCACTCCGATGGTCAAAAAGGCAGGTACAGCACACTCCATATCGTCCCAGGGAATGGCCACGACGCTGCGCATGGTGAGCACACCCACAATAATGAGCGCAGGAGCAGTGGCTGCAGCAGGGATGATCCCCGCCACCGGAGCCAGAAACACTGAGACCAGAAACAGCAGGCCCACCACAATGGAGCTCAGACCGGTTCGGGCTCCTTCGGCAATGCCTGTGGAAGACTCCGCAAACGTAGTAACGGTGGAGGTTCCGATCAGGGCGCCGCAGCAGGTCGCCGCGGCATCAGCAATCAAAGCCCGATCCCCTCTGCCGTCCCGGTCCTCCAGTCCCGCACTGGCCGACAGACCCACCAGTGCGCCCAAAGTATCAAAACAATCCACGATCGCAAAGCTGATCACTGCCGTCAGCAGGGGCAGCAGACCTTTGGAAAATACGCCGCCAAGATCCAGCTGAAGAAACACGGGCGCCAGGCTGATATGTTCCATGGTCACCGTCTCAGGGATATTGGTCACTCCCGCGGGAATTCCCAGCAGGGTGGTCACCAGAATGCCGATCACCACCGCGCCCTTGACCCGGAAGGCCATCAGAATCGCGGTGAGCAGCAGCCCCACCAGAGTGAGCAGACCCTGCGCGTTCCACACACGCTGCCCGTCCACCACCATGGACAGCTGCAAAGCGGGCACCGCGCCGCTGATGGAGATCAGCCCTACGTTCAGCAGGCCAATAAAAGCAATAAACAGGCCGATGCCGGCTGAGATGGCGTGCTTAAGAAAGTCCGGGATGGAGCAGATCAGCTTTTTTCTCAAAGGGGAAACTGTGATGGCCAGGAAAAGCAGTCCGCTCAGCAGTACGATGGCCAGGCCTTCCTGCCAGGTATAACCCATGCTCAAACAGACCGTATAGGTAAAAAATGCGTTCAGGCCCATTCCCGGCGCCTGAGCAAAGGGCACATTGGCCATCAGCCCTGTGAGAAAACAGCCAATGGCAGCCGACACACAGGTGGCCACCAGTACCGGCCCCCACAGTTCTTCCGGCATGGCGGGGAAAAAGGCCCCGCTGCCGCTGCCCACCTCAGCACACAGAGTATTGGGATTGACGAAGATAATGTAGGCCATGGCAAAAAAAGTAGTGATGCCGCCTATGATCTCCCGCTTGACCGTACTGCCCTTGGCTGAGATTGAAAAAAATCTGTCCATATATCTCCCACCCCATTCAAAATCTTTTGATACACCAATGCAACAAAGACACCGCCGCAGAACGCTGCGGCGGTATCCCTTCTTCTTGTTCACTCTTCTTTTTTCTGCACTTCCATGGTTTCTATCCGTTCCTCTGCGGTCAATTTTTTCCGGTGAAAGCCTGCGCCCAGCCGTTTTCCAGGCTCCAGAGGCTTCTCTATTCGCTTGTTGGTACGATACATCATACCGGCCCCGACCGACAAACCGCCAATGGCCAGCCCGCCTATCACACCAAGAACGGGGTTGACCGCCAGCAGACTCCCAAACATAAAATTCAGGGTGACGCCCGCCAGAGAAATCAGGCTGAGCAGCCTGGCGCTTCGGTTGATATTGTTGTTGACGATGGATGTATAGGTGTCAAAATCCTTGATCACCGTATTTTTGGTCAGTTCGTACCGCTCTTCCAGAAAACGGAACTCCAGCATCACCTGACCCTGAAGCACATAGCTGTTCTGCATCTGCATGGGATAATAGCCTTTATCAATATGTGTCAGGATCTCCTTAACCCCGATCACCATATTGCCGCACTGGGTATAACTGCGGCGAAAATCCAGCAGCTGATAGGTGCCGCTGTTATCCATACGGTTGTCCAGGGTGTCCTCCAGTTCCTTCATGGCGTCTGCACACCCGGCCACATAGGCCGACAGATCCCGTATTTTGAATTGCAGGGCATACATAATCAGCTGACCGATATACTTGACCTGCTTGTCCGCCAGGAAAGCCGCAAACGAACCAGCAGTGGACTCCTCCAGAATCACATTGGTGTCCACCTGCCGCAGCCGGAGCGCGCCTGGTTCGCCGTACAAACCGTAAAGCAACTCCAACACTAGGTCATCGCCTTCCAAATACATCCTGTCCCGGGTCACCTGCAGCTCCAGCGGGGCCGTAAAGACACAGTACTTACTCTCAGCCATGTCCCCGGATGGGCTGCATCGTCCCCGGCTCATTGCCAGGAGAAATGTATTGGTATCCACGGGGTCTCCACCTCATCTCAAAGGGCTCCGTATTTGTTGGACAGCACCGTACGGGGCCGCTCCGCCTCTTCTGCCGTTTCCCAGGGCAGCACATCACCGGGCTCCCGGAGATAGTTGAGGATCTGCCAGATCCCCTCCCCTGTATAGGAACTCACCCGGAAAATCGGATCGCATCCTGCCAGTGCCAGCCAGTTATGGGCCCGATCCGGATTCCCTCCCTCGTGGTCGATCTGGGTCACAATGCCGATCACCGGCCGGTTGCAGCAGGCCGTTACACAGGGAGGATAAAGGGAATACGGCTCAGTGGCGCTGAGCAGCAGCCCCACCACATCCGCCTCATAGGTATAAAGCGCAAGCGCTTTTGCCAACGCGGCGTTTTCCGCATACTCTCCGGGCGTGTCAATGACCACGTCATAGTGGTTGATGTACTGGGTCTTGTGATAGTGGATCACATCTCCCTTAAGCGCCTGGGTCAGCGTTGTCTTACCGCACTCACTGCGGCCCATCAAAATAATCTTTTTCACGTTCTTGTAATCTCACAAATCGTAAAGCCCAAATGATTCTTCAAGTAGGTCACAATGGCGGAAATGGCCGTCTGTACATTGGAAATGCGGCCGGTAAAGATCAGCGTACCGCTGAACCGGTCAATAAATCCCATTTCCACTTTGGAACTTTTGGTGGCGATATCTCCCGCAATCACAGAGATCTCCGACGGGGTCATGCTGAGAATACCAATGGCAGCCTGTTGATAGTCCACATTGGGATTCAGGCCCAGCTTCTGATAAATGATCTCATCAGGACTGGCAATGATATGGGCCAGGGTCACCTGCTTGCCCGGTACCATCTCCTGCACGATGCGCATTTTGCCTTCCTGCACCCGTCCAAAATCCAACAAATCCATTCTTTGTCACCTCGTTTTATCAACGCAGTCCCAGAGCCGCCTTGATGCGGGGCATATCATAGCCCACGATCTCCTCGCCGTTGATCACGGTCACCGGCAAGGCGGTATAACCCCTGTCTTTCATGAAGGCCTGCCCCGCTTGATCCGTTTCCAGATTAAATTCCTGATACTCCACGCCCGTGTCACGAAAAAATTCCTTGACACTGCGGCAATAGCTGCACCCAGGCATGGTATAAATCCGCACTTCCGCCTCTCCGGATGCCTTGGCAGACGGCGTCTGCTGCGGAGCGTCAGGCCGGAGATTGTCCTCACCGGCCTTCCAGCCAGCCGCGCACAGCCCGCCAGTCTGAAGCGCCGCCAGCACTCGCAGCACCTCCTGGGGATTGCGCCCGATATTATTGTCATGAATCACACTATAGCGTACATTTTGCTCAGGGTCAATGAGAAAAAGCCCGCGCAGGGCCACTCCCTCCTCCTCCAGCAGCACACCATAGCTGTCGCACACCCGCAGGGTCTGGTCGGCCGCCATGGGGTATCCCAGCTTGCCCAGTCCGTTGCGCTGCCATGCCAGATGAGTATACACACTGTCGGTGCTGACACTCAAAAGCTCAGCCCCCGCCTGTTTAAACTCCTCCCGGCAGTCGGAAAAGGCGGTCAGCTCTGTGGGACAAACAAAGGTAAAGTCCATCGGGTAAAAAAAGAGCACCAGCCATTTTCCCTCGTAGTCCGAAAGACTGACGCGTGTAAAATGCTCACCATCCGCCGCCAGCGCCTCCATCGTAAACCACGGGGCCTTTTTTCCGGTCAATCGTTCCACACAGCTCACTTCCTGTTCCAGGTATGCTCTGTCCTGCCGGAGCGCAGCAGACTCCGGCAGGACAGGCGGTTTCTTTATTTGTCGGGATGATAGAAGCACTGATTGCAATCATCAGTCTTCTGTTCTTCCTGCTCCTCAGGCTGATAGAAGCACTGGGAACACTCCTCTACCTTCTCCTTCTCAGGGATGTGATAGGGGCTCTGAGGCACATTCTTCTCTTTCTGATCCTGCTTGCGGTTAGGAGCAGGATAGTGACAGTTGGGGCAATCCTGTGCAGTCATGTCATGCAACCTCCTAATTGGAAAGTTTTTCGATCAGGCCGGGATGGGGAGAGGGGATCACGCAGCTGCTCGTAATATCTCCAGTCTCCTCCAGCTGATGCATGGCAGCTTTTACCGCCGAACGGACCGAGGAAACCTCTCCTGTCAGCAGGATAAAGCCTTTGCCGCCCAAACCTCTGGCAATGCGGATCTCCATCAGGGCAACGTTGGCAGCCTTGGCAGCCAGATCACCGGCCTGGACAGCAGTCAGCGCAGTCATGGTTTCGATCATGCCGATGGCCCCTGTCCGCTCCACCTCCGCTGTGCCTACAATGGCACTGGGCACAGAGTCATGCACATTGTTGATGATATGGCTGCCCACAAGGTAAATCCCGGCCATCTGCTTTCCGCTCTCCATAGCGCTTTTCACCGCACCAACTGCTCCGCAAATAATTATAACATATTTTCCGGGGCAAGTGGGAGTAGCAGTTAAAAGTTCTACATGAGCGGCCTTCAGTACCGCGTCCGCGGTCTCTACTCCCACGGGAATGCTTTTCAGTTCCAGTAATCCGATGGACTTTCCCATAACAGGCCTCTTTTCCGCAGAATTCCCAACTTATGCCGGCACGATCACGCTGGCAATGGCGTTGATGATGATAGTCAGAATGAAAATCGTGGTCGCGGGGGGATCGATGTGGGTATCACAGTGGCTGTTGAGCGTCTTGCCCACCAGATCGCCCATCACAGAGCCCAGAATACCAAACAGGACGCCCAGCAGAATACCAGCCTCACCCCAGGCCAGGATGCCCGCGGAGGCAGCCAAAGCGGAAGGCAGGAAAATGTGGTGGGTAGCGGGAGTGGCAAAGCCGGTCTGGGTGAAGATCAGGGAGATGGCGGCAAAACCGAAGCAGATGATGGGGAAGATGCCGAAAGCAGCCATGTTGCCGCTGCTGTACAGAGACATGGCCAGGCCGCTGACGACAATGCCGATGCCGCCGCCCAGGACCACATTGTACACGAAGCCCTTGCCGGTGGAGAACCACTCACGCTTGCCAGTACCGGTGTACTTGCCGGTCAGGCCGGTCTTGCCAAACAGCAGACGGGTCACAACAGCCAGAATGAAGACGGTAATACCGGGCAGGTCCGTAGTGGCGGGGCCGGCGCTTCCAATAACAGGCAGCTGACCAATGCCGTAGCTGATCAGATAGCCCAGCACGCCGAAGATGCCGCCCACCAGGATCACGTCGGGCTCACCCAGGCCGTTCAGGGAAGACAGAATGTCGGTGCCGGAGGCCAGCCTGCCCTTCTTACCGGCATATCCGGCAGCAGCCACACCGCCGGCAAAGGCGATATGGGGACCCACAAAGGAGCCGAACGCCAGAATGCCCACGGCGATGTCGCCGCCCACACCCGCCGCGGTGAGCACTCCGCCCACCAATGCGAAAATACCGGTCATGATAAACGCAGGGAGAGCGCCCATGTATGCGCCGATGATACCGCCGCCAAACGCAGCGATCAGAGCGAACATATCCATAAACAATACCTCTCTTCCTTATTGCCGAATGATGATCTCTTTTTCGGTAACAGCCGCCACCGTGCCCGACAGGCTGGCATGGAGATTGGCTCCAAGCTTACCTTCGGGGATGGCAGCGATGAGGGCGCCCCGTTCTACCCGGTCCCCCTCCTTCACCACGGGCTGGGCCGGCGCACCCACGCCCTGATTCAGGGGCAGGCTCACCGACGAGCAGTGGAATTCCGTCTCCTCCATGGGAGCCGGCACATCGTAGGCGCTCAGCCCCAACTGCTGAATCAGCTTATGGACCGGATAGCGCTTGAAGTCGCGGAAGGGAGCGGCCTGTTGGGGCTGCTCGTGAAGGGAATTGCGTATCCCCTTCCTGCCCATCTCGCCTTTGAGCATACCGTTGAGCTTCCAGGGCTGCAGACCCATAACGCAGGCATACTCGCACAAACGGCAACCACAGCAAAGATAGGCGTTCATCGGGGTATAGGCGGGATCGCACAAAGAGCCGTACGCCGCCAGGCGCATCATCTTATGGGGCTGGATCCGGTGACCCAGCAGCCCCCGGGGACAGACCTCCGAGCACAGGGAACACTGCATACAAGCCGCGCCGGCGTCCCGCAGCATCTGGGGAACGCTTCGGTTCAGGCTGGTCAGCAGCGGGTGGCCCTCCGGCACCACGATCAGGCCCTTAGTGGTTTTGGTCACCACACTCTCAGGGGACACCACCTTGCCCATCATGGGACCGCCGTTGACCACCTGCCAGCGGTCCACCACGGGACCGCCAGCCAGTTCCAGCATCTGCGCCACCGTAACACCCAGAGGCACTTTTACCGTCTTGGGGGTACGCACCGCGCCGGTAATGGTCACATACTTATCCACCACAGGGGTCTGGCTCCGCACGGCAGCCAGCACATTGAGCGCCGTCTCCACGTTGCTGACCACCACACCCACATTCAGCGGAATGCCTCCCTCCGGCACGATGCGTCCGGTCACCTCATAAACGATGACCTGTTCGTCGCCGGCGGGATAGAAGCCGCCCATTTTGTGAACGGACAGCTTGGGGTGGGCGGACAGCGCCCGCTCCAGCGCCTCAACAGCGGCATGATAGTGCTCTTTCAGCGCCACCACACCCCGCTGAGCCCCCACCTGCTCCACCAGCAGGTCCAGCGCCTCCAGCAGTCGGTCGGCCTGACCGGCCATCAGCTGCTGATCTACCCGGAGCAGAGGTTCGCACTCTGCTCCGTTGATGATGACCGTATCCGCCTGGGCCTTCAGCTTCACATGGGTGGGGAAACCGGCGCCGCCGGCTCCCACCACGCCAGCCTGTTCCACCAGGCTGATGAGATTCTCCTGCATATGGCCCAAACCTCCGTTTTATCGTACGTCCATACCGCCTACCAGTACGCAGCGGCGCCGACGGGCAAAGGACTTGGCGGACGTCAGGCCCTCGCCGGTGGGGCCGGCAATGGTAAAGGTGGTATAGCCCTCGCCGCCCACGCCAATGCCGGCATAGGACGGGCCATTCTTTACAAAGATGGTAGTCTGGATCAGCTTGGCCATCTTGGTCAACTTCTCCACGTTGCGGGAGTGCATCATGGCGGTGTGGCGGTTGCCGTGCTCCACACGGACAGCCATATCAATAGCCTGATCCACATCGGGCACCCGCACCAGCGGCAGGATGGGCATCATCAGCTCCACCTGTACAAAGGGATGATCCTCCGCGGCCTCCACCAGGATGACCTTCACATCATCACCCACGCTGATACCAACCTGCTCCAGGATGTACTTGGCGCTCTTGCCCACAAAATCAGTGACCGGGCTTTTGCCCTCCTTGGTCACCAGGCTCACCAACTTGTTGATCACGGCGGGATCCTTGAGCTCGTATGCGCCATGCTTCTTCATATTGAAGATCAGGTAGTCCGCCACGGAATCCACCGCGATGATCTCCTTCTCAGCAATACAGGGCAGGTTGTTGTCGAAGGAACAGCCGTCCACGATATCCTTGGCGGCCTTCTCCACATCGGCGGTCTCATCCACCACCACAGGCGGATTGCCCGCTCCGGCGCCGATGGCCTTCTTGCCGCTGGAGAGCACGGTCTTGACGATACCAGGGCCGCCGGTGGCCACCAGCATCCGGATCTTGGGATGGTTCATCATGGCGTTGGTGTTGGCGATGGAGGGCTCGGACACGGTGACCACCAGATTGGCAGGCGCGCCGGCCACAGCCAGAGCCTTATTGATGAGCCGGATCAGATGCAGGGAAACCTCCTTGGCCCGGGGATGGGGGCTGAACACCACAGCGTTGCCGGCGGCCAGCATACCAATGGAGTTGCAGATAATGGTCTCCGTGGGATTGGTGGTGGGGGTAATGGCGCCGATGACGCCAAAGGGAGAATATTCCACCAGCGTCAGACCGTCATCGCCGCTCAGCGCATCGGTGGTCAGATCCTCGATGCCGGGGGTTTTGACCGCCGCCAGACGGTTCTTGATGAGCTTGTACTCATACCCACCCATGCCAGTCTCTTCCACGGCCTTACGGGAGATGTATTCCAGGTTTTCCTGGTCGAGCACCACGTCCCGGATGGCCTGCACGTACTTGGCGCGGTCATGCATAGAGCGCGTCAGGTATTCCTGCTGACCGGCCACGGCGGCGCTTACCGCCTCATCCATGCTCTTGAACACGCCCCACTCGCCGCCGCAGGCACAGCAGTCCTGGGGCTGTTGCGCATCCAACTGGGAGAGCACCTTTTTTACGATGGACTCCACCACAGTTTCATCAATATTCATTGTTGTTTCCTCCTTACAGGGACATTGCCCAACGGGCGATCTCCATATCCTGCTCCACGGTACCGCCTGATACGCCGATGCCGCCCACGACCTCCCCGTCTACCACATAGGGGAATCCGCCGCCAAAGAGCACGATCTTTCCGGGGAGCACGGCCTCAATGCTGTACAGCGGTCCGTCCGGTCCAGCCGCCTGGCCCAGTTCGTGAGTGGCCATTTTCAAGGCGCTTGCGGTGTAAGCTTTGCCGGAGGCGATTTCCACACTAGCCAGCAACGCTCCATCCATCCGTTGAAGCAGCATCAGATTACCGCCCTGATCCACTGCCGCGAATACCACCGGTACACCAAGCTGGCGGGCCTTCTCCTCCGCCCGTCCGGCCATCCGCTGCAGGTTGGCCAGCGAAAAAGGAGGCATCTGTCCAGTCTGCTGCTGGTCCAGCTTCTCCCGAACCAGGCAGGTCACCTTCTCCCGGAGCTGGTCCTCTTTTACCAGGTCCTCCTGGAGTCTGGCCAGAGCGTAGATGGCGTCGGACAGCCGGTTCACATACCGGGCCACCACAGGACGCACAGAATACCGCTGGCTCATGGTAACGATGTGGCGCTCAGCCCGGCGTACAATGGTCCGAGCCACATGGAGCGCGGCGGAGCAGGGATCCACACCGGGGATCACGAAGTGGGTCTGCTTGCCCGTAGTCTCAGTACAGGTATCCACCACTTCTTCCAGAAAGGCCACGTCCTCTTCCGAGATCGTGCCCTGCAGCCTGGCCATCCCCTCTTCATCGCTGGCCAGCTCGGCACCCAGGGAGAAAAGCCTGCCCTGGATCTTGCGCAGCGTGGTCCGGATATACTCCCGGTCGGTTTGGGCATAGGCCAGACCCAGCATGGAATTGGCCTCATCGATGGTGCCGTAGCACTCCACCCGAGGGCTATCCTTGCTTACCCGGGTGCCGCCCACCAGACTGGTCTGCCCCTTATCTCCGGTTTTGGTATATAAGTTTGCCATCAGCCCACCTCGACGGTATCCACAATGCCTACAATGGACGTATCCACCGGCGCCTCGCCTTTTCCAAAGACATAGCGGGCGGAGCTGCCTTTACAGACAATGACGATCTCGCCCACACCGGCACCTACAGAATCCACAGCAACTTCGCTGCTGCCGTCCCGTTCCAGACGCTCGGTCAGCTTTTCCACTACCAGGAGCTTCATCCCCACCAGCTGCTCGTTCTTGCTGGTGGAAACCACAGTCCCGATCACTCTACCCAAATACATAGTGTCACCTGCCTTACGTCTCTTTTCGGATCACAATGCCCCGACGGCGGGCCTCATCTGCCGCCAGCTGGGTGATCAGCGCATTGGCTTCCACCCAAACTGTACAGCCGTTCGGGCAGGATGCCAACTGACGGCCGCCGATCACATGACCGGCCAGGCGCATCTCAGCCGGTCCTTCCTTTCTGGCCCCGGCTGTCTGGTCATTTTCTCCCGTCACCGAGAAGCTTTTGGCCACCGTCTGTTTCACGGCTTTATCCAACCGCTGTGCGGAGGTCAGGCGGGCGCCATAGCTTTGCAGCAGCTCCAGATGGCTTCGCAGCGTCTGCTTCAGCGGCTCCGCCATCCGAAATCCCCTCCGTACCCGTTCACTGTGATCGGGACAGCACCCATCGGTAGCCACGACCACGCTTTTCCCCCGCATCAGTCCGTCCAGGATGATCGCCGATGCCGGCGTATCAGCCATACAGGCCGCCACGTGTGAGACGGTCCGAACAGTGGCTGCCGGAACAATGATGGTATCATACGCTTTGGTGAGCGCCTCCGGTGTGTCGCCCGGTGTGCCGATCCACAGTTCCTCCGGTTCCAGTGCGGCGCGGATGGCATCCACATCCAGCAGCCCGGCCGCGCTTTGTGAGATCAGCACGCGGAAGGTAAATCCCTCTGCCCGCAGACGGCGCATAGCCTCCAGCGCTTCCGCAAAACTGATGTTGGACCCGGTGTAAACCACAAGAGCCCGCTTCATTCGCTCCATCAGCTTTTCCACCACCCGCTGAGCCAGCACTTCCACCAGGAGCGTCTCCCGAACCAGGCTGTTCAGCTGCTCAGTCGTCAAAGGTCCTCACCTACTTCTTATAGTGTGCAGTTGACAGCAATGCCCAACGGGGTCACCAGCAGCGGAGCCGCCGGCTTGATCACCGGAGTGCCCAGGCATTTCTCAAAGGTCTGTTCAAACTGGGTAAAGCAGCAGGCGCCGCCCACCACATAGATCTCATCCACCGGGTAGTCCTTCAGATAGCGCCCCACAATAGAGGCCATCTTTTCCACCACCGGCTTGACCACCGGATACACCCGGCTTTCCTGGGCCGGGTCCCGTTTAGCCGCTTCGGCCTCCTGGATGCTCCAGCCGTGGAAGCCCGCCAGCACCAGGGTCATATGGGTGCCGCCGGTAGGCTCGTCTCCGGTAAAGATCACCTTGCCGTCTTTGAGAATGCTGATGCCTGTGGTGCCGCCGCCCACATCCACCACCGCGCCGTCCGTGATGCCAAGCACCGCGGCGGCCGCCGTGGGTTCGTCAACGACGTTGGTAAGGCGGAAGCCCGCCCCTTCCACCACATTTCCGATCACCCGGACATTGCCCTCAATGATTCCGGGCGGAATGGCGCAGGCCCCGGCTTCCAGAGTGGTACCCAGTCGGGCTTCCAGCTCATCTTTCAGCCTGGTCACTGCATTCAGGGCACCGATATAATCCACCACGATACCGTCCCGCACCACAGTGGAAGGATAGGTGGCGCCGGCCACCGGCCGGTTCTCCTCATCCACCACCGCCAGCACGATGTTAGCGGTACCCAGGTCCACACCTGTCCGCAGTTGGCCCTCCCAGGGATTACAGCTGCCTGTTTCGATCAGCCGTTCAAACTCCAAAAGGGTCTCATTGCCCTTGCTTATATCCTGCACCATTGCCATCCCCCGTTGTGTCAGTCTTCCAAAAAGAAGGCCCTGTCGCCGTTCTTCACGCCCAGCGCATTGGCCTCTTCCACGTCGATGTGCATCTCCAGCGCATATTTCTCAGATACCCGGACCAGCACGTTGCACAGCAATGCGCCCCGCAGGCCTTCGATCCTGGTCTGCACATACTGCCCGTCCCGGTATCCAAGGCGCTGGGCAATTTCCGGCGTCATATGGATATGACGCAGCGCGGCGATAACGCCCCGCTCCTTTTTCACGCTTCCCTTTGGTCCGATGATCTCAATGCCAGGCGTATCCTCCAGCTGGCCGGACTCCCGTACCGGGGGCTTTACCCCCAGTACAAACCCGTCCGCAATGGATATCTCCACCTGACTCTCGTTCCGCAGGGGGCCCAGTACCCGCACCCGGTTCAGTTCCCCCTTGGGACCCCGGATGGTCACGGTTTCCTCGGCTGCGTACTGACCAGGCTGGCCAAGCATCTTCTTGACCGTCAGCTCGCTGCCGGGACCAAACAGCGCGTCCATATCCGCCCTGTTAAGATGGATATGCCGGTTGGACACCCCAATGGGAGTGGATCGCTCCAGGCGCTGATGCTCCTGGAGCGCTTCCACCACCAGGCGGGTAATCTCTCGGACAAATTCCTGGGAAGAAACTCCGCTTTTGCCCATACCCTACCTCGCTTACTGGTGTTACTGCATCTTGGGCAGGATCTTCTCCACATCGGTGTGGGGACGGGGAATGACGTGCTGAGACACGATCTCGCCAACCTTCTCGGCAGCACAGGCACCGGCGTCCACAGCGGCCTTGACGGCGCCCACGTCGCCGCGGACCATCACGGTCACCAGACCGGAACCGATCTTCTCATAACCGATCAGAGTAACATTTGCGGACTTGGTCATGGCATCAGCGGCCTCAATGGCGCCAACCAGGCCTTTGGTCTCGATCATACCGAGCGCTTCACCCATAGTGATAACCTCCTATTGATTACATGAACTTCGTTTTCTCAGGATCTCTTATTTTTTCCGCGCCGATTTCCCTTGGCCGAGCGGGTACTCTGGGAAGCTTCCCCGGGCACATCCGGCGCTTCCTCCGGTACAGGAACCTCCGCTTCCTCTGGCTTTTCGGGCTCAGGCTGCGCCGGAGTATCCGGTTCAGATTCCTCCGGAGCGGGTACTTCCGGAACTTCCGGCTCACGTTCCTCCAAAGATGAGGCCTGCGGAGCGTCCGATTCTGCTTCCTCCGGAAAAGGTGCTTCCGGGTTTTCCGGTTCATGCTCTCCCGGTTCAGGTGCTTCCGGCGGCTTCTCCGCATTCTCCGCCTGAACAGGCGGGACTTCCGGCGGCTCCGGTTGGGCGGTGGGGGGAGGCGGCTCCGGCCCCTTCGGGGGTTCGGGCGGCTGGTCGCCCACCGTGTCGGCGGTGTGGATCATGGTCTCCAGATAACTGGAAGGACGGGCGATCACACGGGTACTCACCACCCGATTGACCTTACCGGCAGCCATAGAAGCGGCGTCCACAGCGGCTTTTACCGCACCTACGTCGCCCTGTACTTTGATCAGCGTCCATCCGCCTCCCTTGGTCAGCTCGTAGCCCACCAGTTCAACGTTGGCCGACTTCACCGCTGCATCCGCCGCCACGATACCGGCGGCCAGGCCCTGGGTTTCGATGAGTCCCAAACTTTTCTGCTGCATATCTTCACCTCCCGTCCAAATCTTTCAACGGCAGCTTTTTTACAAGCCGTGCTGCATTTGCGCCCAGCGCCCGGGCCTGTACAGGTCCGGCCTGGAGGGAAATGCGAAACAAAGGTTTCTCCTGCTCCAGTTTGTTATAGTGAAGGATGAGTTCCCGGGCGTCCGCACCGATACCCACCTCCAGATTGGAGTTTCTTGCCGCTTCCCAGGCCAGATCCAGCGCACGCCCTTCTGTGTCCTGGCTCAGCTTCCAGGGGATCCCCTCTTCTTCCATACCCAGCTCCACTTCCCGCAGAATCCTGCGGTCCACCTGAGGGGCGGCATAAAAGTGGATCATGGGCTTTCTGATTTCCTGGGCCATCGCCATATCAGGCTCCCCCTTCCGTCAGGGAAAGGACCAACCCGGTAGCCACCGCGTTGCGGGGACCTTCCGTACCCCGGATATTGCCCCGGCCGGCTACCACCTTGTACTGAGACAGTGCGTCGGTCACCATCTGGGGCACCTCGAAGTCCAGGGCGGAACCACCCACCAGGACCACAAACTGGATCTCACGCACATTGCCAGTGGGGCTGACACGGGTCAGCGCCCGAATGGCGTTGGTGACAAATACCTTCTGCTTGGCCTGCTGACGGATCATCCTGATCCGCTCCATAGACAGGTCACCCTCCAGCGGGATAAACTTTCCCTCCTTCAGGATCACTACCTTGGCAAACAGATGGGGGTCCAAGGGCTGTTGGAAAAATTCCACGGTACCGTTTTCGTGGCGGATATGGAACAGGCTTTCCACCTTGGCCAGGGGATACTTTTTAATATCCTCCGCCGTGTCAAAGTCGTCCAGTCCCATCTCAGACTGGATCAGCAGCGTCACCATATTGCCGGCACCGGCCAGATGGATGGAATGAATCTCACCCTCCGGGTTGATGATGGATGCGTCAGTGGACCCGGCGCCCATGTCCAGGATGGCCAGGGGCTTGTTGGTGCCCGGCGTGGTCAGTGCGCCCCGGATGGCCATATCGGCCTCCACGCCGCCCACCTTTACGGGCACTCCGATCTGCTGGGAAAACTCTCTTGCGATGGCTTCCATCTGGAGCCTGTCGGCCTTTACCATGGCGGCAATGCCTACCGCGTTCTCCTGAGAGAACTCATTGGCCAGGCCGCCCTGTACCTTCTGGGGTGTGAAGGTGTCCACCGCCAGCAGATCCTGGATCTTGATATCTTTTGGATGCTGACTGGTGAGATTGGCCATGACCTGGCGCACCTTCTCCAGCATACCACCGGCGTTGGTGCCAGGCTCGCCCCGCACATCTTCCAGCTCCGAAATGGACTCAACCGCCTTCATAATGCGCTCTGCACCGGCGTCCACATCCACCTTAACACTGCGGTTGCGGCCCATCAGTTCGATGGTTCCGGCAGGGATCTTACGCTCTTTCACGTCTCCTGCAGGTGTCTTGATGACTACTGCGGAGCGATTTCCGATGAGCGCCCGGGCGATGGGTACCACCTGCCGGGTCTCCTCAGAGGACAAGCCGAACAAAGTGGCGATGCCATAGGGATTGGAGAGCACCTCCACCACACCGCCGGCCGAGGCGACCTCAACGGCGGAGCGCATACCCATGGGCACCTTATCCACCAGGGCTACCTCGTCCACAATGGGGATCTTTCGATCCAGGCGGTTGTGGATCAGCACGCCGTCGTCCCGCTGCACAATGGCGGCGGTAACCTGACGGCTGCCGCTGTTGCCCCGGTTAATGAGCCGGGCCGCCTCTTCAAAGTCCACCGATTTGGGAATGACCACGATGTAGTCCTTCCCGCCAGGGGCGTTTTCAAGGTCGGTGATCAGAATGGTCTCTCCCACTCCAACCCCCATGCCGCCAGGCGTGGCCGGGTTATGACCGATCATGGTGGATTCGGTAATAATGGTCTCGGTGATGGTCTCCATGGCCACATCGCCGATGACGGGGGCGGCCTCGTTGAGCCGCACCTCGGAAAGCTGCTCAATGGTATATCCGGCTTTATTCAGCGCATCATTCAGTGAGTGAAAAATACCGTTGATGTTCTGGCGGGTGCCCTTGATGCCCGTGGTGGGTACCGTGCCGCTGGCCAGGAACACGGCATGGCCGCCCTCGATGCGGGCCAGCGCCGTTTCTGTGGTCGCGTTTCCGATGTCGATGCCTGCGACAAGTTTCATAGGGCGCCTCCTGACTCTGGTGATAATTAGAACTTCTTTAGTCTGCCGCGCTTCTCATAAACTTCGGCGGCCTCACGTACCAGAGTAGCGGCGGTCTTGGCGCCGTACTTGCTGTCCAGCTCGCCGGCAATATCCAGCAACTCCTGCTTGGTGGAGCGGTAGGGACGCAGGGCATTGTAGATTTCCAGCAGACGCTCGTCGGGCACGGCGATAAGTTCGGCGGCCCGGCGCAGGTTGCCGGCAAAAGCCTCACGATGGACGGACTCGGCCACCTGAGCCTGCATCTCCAGGGTCTCGGGGGCGATACGCATATCGTCGGCACTGATCTCCCCGTTGATCACCTTCTCATAGCTCAGAGAGGTGAAATCCTTGCCGGTGGGAGTCTTGATCTTGTCAGCCATGCTCTCAGCCAGAGGATAGTTGGCCGCGGTGAGCTTATCGCCGCAGCAGGCGGCGGGGGCGGCGGGAGCGGAGGCGCCAGTCTTCATGGCGGCCATGACCTGCTCCACGATCTGCTTCATCAAAAGTTCCTGATCCATAAACTTGCTGCCTCCTTACTGGAACGAGACCGAAACGGCCTGCGGCTTTTTATTGTTGTCCACCAGCTCAGTCTCCTTGATGTGGAGCAGAGCGGACAGCGCCTGATAGGTGGGACGGGCCATCTGGTCATTCTTGGTGGGAACGGGAGTGGGAGCCTCACCCTTGGCGTACTTGGCGGCGTTCTTGCCGATCTTGCGGTAGGTCTCCAGATCGATCAGAGGCGCCTGAGAGAACAGCTCCAGGTTGGACAGGGGGGGCAGGTCCTTCTGGTGGATCACAGTGGTGCCCTTGGACTGGATGCCAATGCCGATGCCGGAGCCGGAATACTCGGCGGCGTCATGGGCGATGAAGGAGACGTCGGAGGTGCGATACACCTTGATGACGCGCCACTTCAGTCCTTCCTCCTCAATGCCGGCGATGATCTCGCGCAGCACCTTGTCATGGGGCAAATCAACGATGGTCTTGGTCTGCCGGGTGCCAAAAGCGGGAGCCAGACCGATGACCACCTCATCAGCGGCGGAGCCCTTGCGCGCCTCGCCGTTCTCAGACACGGTCAGCTTGCCTGCGGCGGGGATGGAGGAAGCGGCAGGAGCCGCAGCGGGAGCGCTCTGACCGGCGCCCATTTCCTTCAGGACTTCTTCAATCACACTGCGCAGAGTGTTTTCATCAAATGTCATGTTGCTTCACCCCTCTTAAATGTCTTCAGGACGGATGGCTCTGGGAATGTTCTTCAACTGGTTCCAGCGCTCCTCGCTGATCTGATATCCGGTCATGGGGCCATGATACTCATTGGGCACGTTGACCGCGGAGAGAACGTGGAAGTTCTCGTCAAAGATAGAGGCAGTGTGCAGGTAGTCGCCGGCCACCTTCTGACGGAGCATATTGTAAACGTTGTGGGCGATGTCGGTAAAGCCGGCACGGTCCAGAGCCTTTACAAAGTCAACGCCGGTGACCTTGCGGGCCATCATATCCTCAATGGCCTTCAGATCCTCGTTGACGTTGCGCTGAGGCATATCGTTGGAGCCGTTGGCGTAGGTAGCGGCCTCCACCTCGGCGTCGGTGATCTCGGGCAGGCCCAGCTCGCGGAACATACCCTGCAGGGCGCGGGCGGCCTTGTTGCGGGCCTTGAGCACGTCCTCTTCCCGGACAGGCTGCAGACCGCCATCGATCTTCATATCGCGCTGGATGATGGTCCAGTCGTCATAGTCCTCGGCATCCCAGTTGGAACCGGCGAACATATTGTCGTAGTTGGGAGTGGCGGAGTAGCCGGAGCAGATGTAGTCGGTGCCGGAGAACAGCTGAGGCACGGTGCGGGCCACCCGGCGCAGGTCGGAGTGGGTGAAGGTCTGATCGTTGGAGGTGGTGGACTCCAGGTCCAGCAGCATGGCGATCAGGTTCTCAGCAGCAATAGCACGGATACCGCCGGGCACACCGGCAGGCACACCTACGCAGGACACAGAGCCGTTCTGGGTACCCTGTACGCCGGCGCCCTTGGTGACGGCCAGGCAGCGGGCCTCCAGGTACAGCATGGACTTGCCTTCGGCGTAGCCCATCTGAACCTCAGAACCAGTACCGGAGGTAAAGCGCATTTTCAGGCCGCGGGAAGCGTAGCAGCTGGCCAGGAAAGCCTTGGAGTAGGGGGTATCGTCGCCGTCCATAAAGACGGGCTCGGTGCCGTAGACGGAAATGGTCTCGGCGTAAGTGGTAAAGCCCCGCATACCCAGCATCAGCTCGGTGGCCTCTTCCAGGGCACACTGGGTCATGATGCCGGGACGGCCGGCCTGCGCGCCCACAAACAGAGCCATGGCATTGAAGGGGGCGTAACGGGCTACAGCCACGGTGGTCTCCATCTCAGCAAAGCCACGGACAGCAGCCTCAGCAGCGTCGGCGGCGATCTGAACGGGGTTGTCTCGCACGTTGGTGACGTGGCACTGGTTGGCGGGCATCATACGGGCCCGCATCTTGGTCATGCCCATCATGATCTCCACGATGGTCAGCTTGCCTACCACCTCGGTCAGCTTGGCGGGAGTGAGGGACAGGGTGATGTCCAGCACTTCCTTCCGGGAGACGTTGATGTCCACGATCATCCGGGCAATGTCCAGAGAATCCATGGCCATGGCCTTCTCCGCATTCTCCAGCCGGATGGCATGGTCGGCAATAAAGGTGTCCAGCATATCAAACTCAGCGCGGGACTTACCGTCCAGTTCGGTCACAACGCCGTTTTCGATCTTGATGCTGGGCTTGGGATCGAAGGGGCTGTTCATGGCGATCAGGCCCACCTCAGGCCATTCCTGCACATAGCCGTCCTGGTTGACCGGGCGGGCGTCCAGCACTTCAAAACGCTTAGACTTCATGTCACTGACTCCTTCCCGTAATTAGATGATGTAGGGGGTGGTGGTGCTCTTGAGCTCCTCGTCGGGTGCCAGAGACTTGAGCAGCTGCAGGCCCACGTCGCGGGCAGCGATGATAGCCTGCTTCACCGCACCGGAGTCACCGGAGAAGAAGAAGTTAACCTCGTTGGAGAAGCTGGTGCCGCCGTTGCCGGGGGTGGCAATGGTGACGGCGTCCACGGTAGCGGCCTTGGAGGCGGCATCCGCCAGAACCACGCCGATGCCGGCGGGAGCACCCACGGTGATGCCGAAGGCCTTGCCCAGAGGAGCGCCCCAGACCTTATTCAGCACATAGGAAGCGCGGGCGCTGTACTGGAACTCCAGATGGCCGGCGCTGTTGCCGTACACGTCGCCCATGGTGCGGGGGATCTCCCGCAGGCAGACCTCAACGGCCCGGCGGACATCGGACACGTCCTCGGCGCCAAAGATGATCAGGGAGCCGTGGCCGGCGCCGCCCTCGGTATCACGGGGGCACTCAACCAGCAGGCACTCACTGTTGGTTGCCTTCACAGCCTCGTCAGCGGCAAAGATCTGGGGGCCGGCGCCCACACGGTCACTGATGATGCCGATGGCGCGGTACTTGGGATCGATCTTCAGCTGCTCATGGACCTGATGGTCCAGATTGGCAATGACCAGGCCAATGGTATGGCCCAGAGCGGTGCCGACAAATTCCGTCAGATTGCAGGCGGGGGCGGGTTCGGCACAGCAGCTCGCCTCAGGAGCGCAGGCAGGCTCGGAAATGCCCATCTTCTTCATGACTTCGTCCATAACCTTGCTGACCAGTTCATCTTTCATGTGTTAACCCTCCGAACTTTTTATAATTTGAATTCTTGGGGGATACCCGTCGCTGTTACAGCATATGGGGCAGAATCTTCTCCACATCGGTGTGGGGTCTGGGGATCACGTGGATGGAGACCACTTCTCCCACCTTCTGGGCCGCGGCTGCGCCGGCGTCGGTAGACGCCTTGACCGCGCCCACATCGCCCCGCACCATAACGGTTACCAGTCCGGAACCAATCTTCTCGTAGCCCACCAGGCTGACATTGGCGGATTTGACCATGGCATCGGCGGCCTCGATGGCGCCCACCAGCCCCCTGGTCTCAACCATTCCCAGAGCTTCCTGCTGCATATTACAACCTCCTTTTTCCGGGCAGCGGCGGTTTGATAGCATATAAACCGCACGCTATCTGAGCGAATTATACCTGACAGCCGGCATTATTTTCTTGGCAGACCGGAGTGCTTTTTTGTCGGTTTATTCCAGTCCGTCCAAACCAAAAACACCCCCTCCCCTGTCTTATCTCACCACAGGAACAGCCCAACTTTTTGACTCGCCAGGCTTACAAGGACAAAAAAGTCCACCCCACATCTTTCATAAAATGCGAGGTGGACTTTTTTGTCCTATCCTATAAATGACATCAATAGCCAGACAGCTTCTGAAGAATGGCCCCCACACATTGCGCTGTTGCAGGCCGGGGATTGGAGGCGGTGGTGACGTCGGCCAACGCGGCGGAGATCATTTCCTCCCGCAGCTGCCTAAACTGTTCCGGGTCGCCACCCCACTCCTTAAGAGTGGCGGGGATCTTGAGGGTCCGGTTCAGGCGCTCCACTTCCCGCAGCAGGTTGGAGACACCCAGCCGCACACTGGGGGCAGGCAGATCCAGGGTCTTGGCCAGGCGCTGGTACTTTTTTGCCGCCAGGGTGTACTCGCCATTGCGGACCCCAGCCAGGTTAGCATTAAAGCCAATGATATGAGGCAGCAGCATGGCATTGATCCTGCCGTGGGCGATGTGGAGCTTTCCCCCCACTGCGTGGGCCATACCGTGGGTCAGTCCCAGTCCCGCGGAATTGAAGGCCAGTCCAGCCATGCAGGAGGCATTGTGCATCTTCTCCCGGGCCAGCAGGTCGGTGCCGTCCTGATAGGCAAGAGGCAAAAACCGGAACACCAGTGAAACAGCTTTTTCACACAGTGCATCGGAAAAATCGTTGGCTCCCTTGGATACATAGGCCTCCATGGCGTGGGTAAGCACATCCATACCAGCGTCCGCGGTAACGCTGGGAGGTGCAGACACTGTAAGCTGGGGGTCCAGAATGGCAACAGGCGGACGCAGCGCCTTGCTGTCCAGAGGATATTTGATACCCTTGGCCCGATCGGTAATCACCGCGTATTCCGTCACTTCAGACCCGGTCCCGCTGGTGGTCGGAATGGCAAAGCACTCCCAGCGATCGGTATCAATCTGAAGCGTCTCCTTGGCCACCGCACGAATGGCCTTGGCCGCGTCAATCGTAGAACCGCCGCCCACAGCGACCATAGCCTCCGCCCCACAGGCCTGAAGAGCCTGCACACCAGCGGCCACAACCTCGATGGGAGGATCGGGCACAACGGCGTCAAAGACACTTACCTGACAACGGGTCAGGAAGGATGCCACTTTATCCGCCACGCCCATGCTGGCCATGAATTTATCCGTGACGATCATCACATGTTTATCTTCCACCTTGCGCAGCCGCTCCAATGCGCCTTCGCCGAAAAAGATTCTTGTGCTGAAACTGAATTCTTTCATACTCTTACACTCCCAGGCAGCAGCCGCTCCGCTCCGGGCGGATCAGCGATCACCGCTTTGATCTCCGGCCTTTTTACTTTCCTCACGGAATTCTGTGGGTGTAACTCCTACTTTCCGCTTGAAAGCCTTGCTGAAATAGTTAGTCTCACCGTAGGAGAGCTCGTAGGAAATATTGATGACCGGCAGATCGGTGTCCAGCAGCATCTGCTTTGCCAACTCGATCTTACCGTCTGTGACATAGGCAATATAATTCTGTCCGGTCATCTTTTTGAAGAATTTGCTGAAATAGCAGGAACTCATGTTGGCATACTCCGCAGCCTCATCCAGGCTGAGTCCCTTGCGCAGATTGCGGTCGATATAATTCAGGATCTTTTGTCCGCTCTCCACCTCATAAAAGCTGCTCTTCTCCAGGGTTTCAAAGAGGATATTCAGCATCTTCTCCATGGTAAGGTAAGTCTCGTATTTCCGTCCCTGCCGGTCGAAACGAATACGAAAGTGTTCCAGGCAGTTAGCCAGCTTCCACTGGGTAGCTTGTCCAAAAGGGGCGCCAAGCTCAACAATACCCGAAGAAAAATCCACGACCTCATTACGGATCGTCTCCATATTATCTTCATCCCGATAGAGAACGTCAAGGTATTCTCTTGTGGTCTGGATGCACTTTCTGTACTGGAAGCTGCGCAGATATTCCGCCAGTGTGTTGGTGTAGCGCTCTCTGCGCATAGGCTCGGGCTGAAGTTCCATTTGGCGCTGGGTACTCTTACCGATCAGCGATTTGACAGCGGCAAGAATCCAGGCCGGCCGGCATGGCTTAAGCAGGTAATCTCTAATGCCCAATCTCCAAATATTGCGTGAAACGTGCTCTTGCTCCCCGGAGGAAAGCACAAGAATAGGCGTCTCTGGCATCAGCTTCTGCACCGAGGAGATCATATTGCACCTGTCCAGGCTGAACTTTGGAATATCGGCGATAAAAAGATCCGTTTTTTCGGTCTGAAGAATCCTGACCGCCTGCTCCGTTTCAGACGCTTTGAGAATCCTCACGCCTTCCAGCCCGTTCATAAGAACTTCCCCGGTAATTTGTCGCTCTAAATCATTATCACTTAATACCAAAATTTGTTTCATCCGGCCTTCCTCCTACGGCATATGCTGACAGGCGCACACCTCAGAACGGTCCTGGCCTCTCCAGCGGCAGCCGAATCCGAATCAAAATTCCGCTTTTTCTGTCGTCCCGGGCCCCGACACTGACCCCATATTCCGCACCAAACACGTGCTGCAGACTGCTGTTGACAGCATAGAGCGATTTACTTCCATTTCTGGGCGTACTCAGCATATGTACCCATTCATCAAGGGATTTGATCCCACCGGAGCAGCGTATCTGAAACAGAAAACAATTTCCTTCTTCTTCTCCATAGAATTCCAGCTGGAAGGACGCATTGCTCTTTTCACCAAAGCCTTCAAAAACCGTTTCAACAATGGGCTGCATCAACATAAACGGACAGGGAATTCCAAAATACCCGGAAGGAACAGAAATACGAAAATCCAGCTTGTCACCTACCCATGCTTTCTGAATCCGCAGAAGGGCCCCAATATAATCCAGTTCCTCTCCAAGCGTGGAAAGCTTTTTCTGCGTACCCACAGCATAACGTGCAACATCAGCAAAATCGTACGCAATCTGTTCCGTCTTCACCGCCTTTTCTTCATATGCCAGCCGCGTGATGATGTTCATCACATAGAAGAAGTAACATAATTCGTTGCTTCTTCCCATAGCGTCATTCTCTTTCTCACGCAGCGCCATTTCCAGCTCTGAGCGAGCGGCCCGTTCCTCCGAGAGTTCCTTGTCCTTCTCCTCCAAGGTTGTAAGCATTCTTTTTCCGCTCTCGTTTTCCGTCATTGCAACAATAATAT
This sequence comes from Clostridiales bacterium, assembly GCA_022785125.1. GTDB lineage: Bacteria > Bacillota > Clostridia > Oscillospirales > Oscillospiraceae > Flavonifractor > Flavonifractor porci. The sequence continues at coordinate 36,643 of JALFRA010000007.1, read as the reverse complement.
CCCGCAGAATATGAACGGCCGCCTCTACCTTATCGTAGGAAACCGTCTCCATTTTTTCATACAGCCGACTGATCTGCTCATGCTTGCGCCAATTGCTTTGTTGAGGAAGAATATATTCCAGCTGCTCAGCCTCTTCTTCACATACTTTGACCTGGCCTCCCAGCACAGCACCCATATAGGTTCCATTGATGATCAGCGGAACCGCAAAATCAACCAGATTCGCATGGCAGCGGTAAATATACGGCTGGCCGGTAATTGCCGAATGCAGCCCTCCGTGTGCGTCACACTGAGCGCACAACTCGGAAAATCCCTGTACCTCCCGTACCTTCATGCAGTGTTCAGTAAAGCCACTGTAGCGGGTGATCGGGTTCCCTCTATAATCTACCGTTACAGCTCCAATCCCCATCGCTCTGGAGCAATTATCCTGGATGGACTGAAGCAAATTCATATCAATCAGTTCGGAGATCTTTTTTATTTCACTCATACACGACTCCCCATCCCACCGCATACTGTTTTGTAAGTTGGCATTGACTCAAGCTCCACAATACGACAGTTCGTCTAAAAATACCTTGTGCTTTACTGACGCTTTTAACCTTAATTATAACAAAACAGATGCATATGACAAGGTAGTTTTCTATGCGTAACATATCATTGTCCCTATTCCTTTTCAAGATGCTTTTTTGACGTATTACTTCCATTTTTGATTATACACTTTCCAAATAGCGGAAGCTCTTGCGCATATGCCACCACCCAGGAATCATCCCAACGTCCGCTAAAGACCGCTCCTGTTTTCCCACGGCCTTGCTAATTAATCGTCTCTGCTCCATTTGTCCTTTTCACTACTTCTTCTTAACGATGTGAGCCACCAGGCGCAGATTGTGCTCGATCAATTTGTTGCGGGCCTCCAGATCGCCCTGAGCGGCCTGTTCCAGATACCGGCGCTCCTCTTCCGCTTTCAGCGGCCGGGGGAAGGAGCCGTTTCCCCCGCCGGACAGGCGAAGCGTAAAGAAAACCTGATTGAGCAGCAGTAGGATCCATGCAGGAATCATTTGTCACACCTCCATGGTCCCACTGTATTCCGACAATGTTTGTCCCTATACGGCAAATCCTTGTCCAGTCTATGATTGGGTCAGCGCCTGTATCAGCTCCTTCTGTCCCATTCCCCAGAAATGATCCTGGGAGATCTTCTCTTCCGTTCGGCCAAAATATCTCCACCGGCTTTCATCCGGGCGTCCCGCATCCCAGGTCGTATCAAAATAGCGGTATTCCCCATCCAGCATTGCGCAATTCCACATATGCTCCTCTCCAGCTCCGGTGCCGGTAATGTTCCAGCAGGGGATGCCAGCCTCCTCACAGAGCACACGAAACGCCCAGGAAAATCCGCCACAGATGGCCGTTCCATTCTGCAACGGTCCGAAAGCTGTCCTGGATTCACGGGGCAACGTATCCGGGCTCTGATAATACCGGTAGTCATATGTGGTATTTTCCACAATAAAGCGGTAAATAGCCTTAAGCTTCTCCTCGTCGTCCATGGTGTCGGTCAGGATGGTCGCCACAGTCTCTTTTGCGATGCTCTTGATCTCCTGTATCTTCTCAACGCTCTGCTCAATCGTCTCAGAATCGCTTGGAAAAGCTCGAATTGCTGTGGCGTCGCTGTTGAGTGTATACACCACATATCCATACCCCGCCAGATGCAGGGCCCGCTGCATATCATCCACCAGCAGTTCCGGATTCCGGATCACAATGGGAATCTCTTCCTCACCAAGCGCGGCGTCCGCCGCCTCTACCAATTCCGCCAGGGTATTGATTTCCGCGGCTCCCTCCGGTTCTCCGTCCGGATACCCCAGCTTATACGGCATATATGAGATCTTACAGATCGTCCCCTCCGCGCCTTCTGTACATTCCAGAGCGTAGGCATATTTCAGCTCCGGCCGGGCGCTCAACACCTGATTGGATGCGTTCTGGAGCAGAATGGAGCGCTCCTGAAAGAGAAGATCCTCCTGCGTAAAGCGGAAGGTCACTTCCTGCACAAATCCTTCATACGCCCGCTCCAGGATCTGAGCGGCCTCCTCCTGGGTAGTCACGGGATAGATCTCATTCATTGGTTCCGGTGAGGCTGGCGCTTCACTCTGTAACGGAGTGGGGGATGGTGTCTCAATACTGGGACTGTTGGTATCCACGGCATTGGACTGAGCCTGCGAACATCCGCTCAGGCACATCGCGGATAAAACCGTAAGGACAACAGCGGTCGTACCAATTCTTTTCATGTGTATCTCCTCCTGTCAAACGCTGCATCTGACGGGAGACCCGTCATGTCATAGACGCGCCGCTGCTGTAAAAAGTTTCTTGCCCTGCCTGGCGGCCCACAACAGATCCAGGGTCACAGGGCACAGACCCGCACCTGGAGCTCCGTGACATACTCCTCTGAATGATTGGTGTCGTGAGCGTCGATACGGTAGAGTTCCAGCGGCGCCCCCTCTGGCGTCCGCCCGGCCGTCTGGATTCCTGTCAGCAACGTGCTTAAATGCTCCTCCATCCGGTCATATTCGCCCCGATAGTACAGTCGGGCGTACTCCCCGCCAGGCAGCACATCATCATAGGGCAGTCCGGGGCTGGTGAGGAAAAAGACCCGGGAAAAGTGGTTGAAGATCCCCTTTTTCAGACTTTCCTCGTCCACCTGCGCCCCCATACACTGGCTGCCGATGACCTGGATGTAATCCTGGTGCCGCTGTTCCAGCCGCTTGAGCTGGAAGTCCACTTCCTTCTCCAGAATAAAATCCTTTTCCAGAAAGACATAGGGCCGCTCCGGCTCCCGGACCAGCTCTACACGCCCGGCCTCTACCACCCGGTAGCGCTCCAGCCGTGCTCGACGCTCTGCCGCCTCCTTCCGTGCGGCCTCCAGTTCCTCCATCCGACGCTTGAGCAGTCCCTCCTCCCGGTCCAGCAGCTCCAGGGTCTCCCCCACACTCCGCCGTTCCAGATAGGCGCCGATCTCCCGGGTGGGCAGATCCAGCTCCCGCAGGGCGCGGATGATATTCAGAGTACACACATCCTGAATACCATACATCCGGTAGCGGTTCTCCCCCCGCACCGGGTGCAGCAGTCCCTTCTCCTCGTAATAGCGCAGGGTATCGGGACAAAGGTCGAACAATTTGGCCAATTCATGGATCTGATAAAATTCTTTCAACTTTTTTGCCTCCCGCTCTTGACTCTCGGATAGTACGAGGGTTTATCATATCCTCAGTAAGAGGAGGTTTTACCCGTGAATCTGGTCGCCAAGTTTTTCAAGTTTACCATTCCATCCATCGTCTCCATGTGGATCTTCTCCCTATACACCATGGTAGACGGTATTTTTGTGGCCCACGGTGTGGGCAGCCACGCTCTGGGCGCGGTGAATCTATCCATGCCCTTCATATCCCTCATCTTTACCATAGGCATCCTGCTGGCCACCGGCACCTCCACCGTTCTGTCCCTGGCTCTGGGACAGGGAGATGAGGAGAAAGCCCGCAACTACTTCAATCAGAACCTGGCGGTGGTCATTGTCCTGTCTCTGGTTCTGACGGCAGCTGTGCTGCTGAACCTGGAGCGCGTGGCACTGTTCCTGGGGGCCACCGGAGACCTGCTGCCGCTGGTAAAGGAGTATGTGGCTATTATCGCCTGTTTCTCGGTCTTTTTTACCGTGTCTTACAACCTTGAGGTTCAGGTAAAGGCAGACGGCGCTCCCCATGTCAGCACCATCGGCGTACTCTCCTGTGCCATTATGAATGTGGTGCTGGACTATGTGTTTGTGATGCACTTCCACTGGGGTGTTTGGGGCGCGGCTCTGGCCACTGGCCTGGCCCAGGTCACCTCTACCGTGGTCTTTGTCATCTACTTCGTGCGTCACCCCAACCCGCTGCGCTTTGGCCGTTTCAAGCCCGACTTCGGCGCTTACCGCCGGATCATTCCTCTGGGCACCTCCGACGGACTGAGCGAATTCTCCAACGGTCTGGTCATTTTCCTGTTCAATCAGACCATCCTTCAGGTGTCCGGTGAGGCTGCTCTCACCTCCTACACCATCATCAGCTATGTCAACACCCTGGTGCTCATGACCATGATCGGTACCGCCCATGGAGTCCAGCCTCTGTCCAGCTTCTACCTTGGCGCAGGACAGCGGCCCCTGTGCCACAAATTCCTGTCTTATGGCGTCAAGCTGGTGGCAGCGGCGGGTATCGGTTTCTTCGCCATCTGCCAGCTGCTGGCCGGTCCCATCGTAGGACTGTTTCTGGAACCGGGCGATCCGCTTTTTGGATACACCGTCAGCGCACTGCGGCTCTATGCCCCCGCCTTCCTGCTCATGGGCTTCAATGTCGTGATCTCCGGCTTCTTTACCGCCGTTGAACTCCCCTTCCCCGCCCTTACCATCTCCTTTGGCCGGGGCCTGGTGCTCATTGCCGGCTGTCTGGTGGTCCTGTCCAAAGTGCTGGGCGATACGGGCATCTGGCTCTCTCCCCTGTTCTCCGAGGGAATCTGCCTGGTCATCACCCTGTTCTTCCTGCTGCGGTACTTCCATAAGATCCGTCAGACTGAGCCGGAACAACAGCCCGGCTTCTCTTCTGTGGCCCGCTGAAAACCTACCATGAGGAAAAACGGCGCATGACAATGGTCATGCGCCGTTTGACTATGTATTCAGAAAATATTGTTCCACAGCCATACCGACGCCGCCCTCCCGGTTGGTACCAGTGGTATAGCACGCGGCGGCCTTGGCCTCGTCGCTGGCATTGTCCATGGCGAAGGACCAACCCGCCCAGCCCAGCAGCTCCAGGTCATTGCCGGCGTCGCCGAAGGCCATCACCTGGTCAGGCCCCAGCCCCAGTCGGGCACACAGGGCCTGTACCGCCGAACCCTTGTTGACACCGGGGGCGGTGAGTTCCATATTCTCCCCAAAGGAGGTGGTCACCGCCAGCGGACCGCAGTCCTCCACCGTGTCCAGCAGTTCCTGCCGGCGCTCCGGAGGTACATGGAAGATGTGGATCTTCTCCACCGCCTTGCCCTCCAGGGCGGCGTTCAGATCCTCCGGAAAATGGGAGCAGGTCCGCAGCACCTGGGCAAACTCCGGGGACAGGGCGCTGCCCACCACCTGCTCGGTGCGGTCGGCCTGGATATAGTTCTCCCCCTCGCAGTAGACCTCAAAGGGCAGGCCCCAGTCCAGCAGCAGAGAGAGGATGGTACGGCGGGCAGCCGGATCCATGGGCCGGCGGTAGATCCACTCCCCCGTGGTCACATCCAGCACCGCCGCGCCGTTGGACAGCACGGCATACCGGGTAACGCCGATCTGAGCATCCACCGCCCGCAGCAGGGACCAGGCGCGTCCGCTGGCGATGGTCACCGCCGCCCCCCGCTCCGCCGCCGCCCGGAGGGCGGCCACGTTCCGGGGCGGCACAGTGGCATGGTCGTCGTCCAGAAGCGTACCGTCCATGTCCAGGCAGATCAGTCGGATGTCGCTCATTTCTTCAGCTTCAGGGCCTGACGTACCTTCTCAATGATACCCTCGGTGGTGAGGCCGTAGGCTTCCAGCACCGCCTTGGCCTCGCCGGAGCGGCCGAACTCATCGTTGACGCCGTGGCGCACCACGGGCACCGGACAGTGCTCGGCCAGAAATTCCGCCACAGCGGAGCCCAGGCCGTTGAGGACGGTGTGCTCCTCAGAGGTGACGATACAGCGGGTCTCCAGGGCAGCCTTCAGCACGATCTCGCCGTCCAGAGGCTTGATGGTGTGCATATCGATGACCCGGACGGAGATGCCCTCCTCCGCCAGTTTCTCAGCGGCGGCATAGGCCATCTGGACCATCATGCCGGTGGCAATGACGGTAACGTCGGTGCCGTCCCGCAGCATGGAACCTTTGCCCAGCTGGAAGGAGTAACCGGGGACCTCATCCGTGACGCTGTCCACCGCCAGGCGGCCCAGCCGCAGGTAGGCCGGTCCGTCATAGTCCAGCAGAGCCTTCACCGCCAGACGCATCTCAGGGCCGTCGCAGGGAGAGACCACCATCATGTTGGGGATGGTACGCATGAGAGCGTAGTCTTCGATGCACTGATGGGTAGCGCCATCCTCACCTACGGACAGGCCGCCGTGGGAGCCCACGATTTTCACGTTGAGCCGAGGATAGGCCACGGAGTTACGGACCTGCTCATAGGCACGGCCGGTGGCAAACATAGCAAAGGTATGGGTGAAGGGCATTTTGCCGCAGGTGGCCATACCGGCAGCTACACCGGTCATATTAGCTTCGGCAATGCCCATGTTGTAAAAACGCTCAGGGTGGGCCTTGGCAAAAAAGGCGCTCTGGGTAGAGCCGGACAGGTCTGCGTCCAGCACCACCAGGTCGGGATACTGGTCGGCCAGCTCGGCCAGGGCCTTACCATATGCCACGCGGGTGGCGATCTTCTCACTCATGGCTTACTTTCCCTCCAGTTCCGCCAGCGTCGCGGCCAGCTCCGCATGGGCCTTTTCATACTGCTCGTCATTGGGGGCCTTACCATGCCAGCCGTAGTCCCCTTCCATAAAGGAAACGCCCTTACCCTTGATGGTCTTGGCCAGCAGCACGGTGGGCTTGCCCTTGCAGGCGGCAGCGGCGTTAAAGGCCTCTTCCAGGGCGTTGAAATCGTGGCCGTCCACATGGATCACATTCCAGTTGAAGGCCTCAAACTTCTTGTCCAGGGGCTCGGAGGGCATAACGTCAGCGGTAGCGCCGTCGATCTGCAAACCATTGACGTCCACAATGGCACACAGGTTGTCCAGATGGTATTTGGCCGCGGACATGGCGGCCTCCCACACCTGGCCCTCCTCGATCTCGCCGTCGCCCAACAGAGCGTACACACGATAGTCCTTCTGATCGGCCTTGCCCGCCAGAGCCATACCCACGGCAGCGGAGATGCCCTGGCCCAGAGAGCCGGTGGACATATCCACGCCCTTGATGTGGCGCATCTCGGCATGGCCGGACATCTCGCCCTTGATGGAGCGGAAAAGCTTCAGATCTTCCAAGGGGAAAAAGCCCTTCAGAGCCAGATTGGGGTAGAGCGCGGGGGTACAGTGCCCTTTGGACAGCACGAAGCGGTCCCGGTCAGGGTCCCGGGGATCGGCGGGATCTACCCGCATCACATGACCGTACAGGGTGGTAACGATGTCCATGGAGGACAGGGAGCCGCCGATGTGGCCGGAAGCCGCATCGTGCACCATGTCCATCGCCAGCAGGCGGGCACGAGCGGCTGTGACAGCCAGTGCGTGGACCTTTGACTGTTCCATTCGATTCACCTTTCCATTCTGTGGGCCCGAAGGGCCAAATTCTCTGACCCCTAGTATACATTAGAAAACCGTGCGTTTCAACCATCGGTTCACACAAAAAGAGAGATAAGACCATTCTTCTCGTTGAGCGATTGATACTTTCCACGTAATATGTCTCCCAGCAGGCGTGTTCCCCCACTTTATCAGGCTACATTTTTTGCTGTTCTCCAGCGGTTGGAGCGGTAGAACCACCAGCCCACCGGCACCGAGCTGGACACAGCGATACCACAGGCCAGATAGACGCCGTAGATGCCCATAAAGTGCTCCAGCACCACGGCCAGCACCAGGCGTACCACGATGCAGTTGAGGAAGGAGTTCCACATAATAAACACCGTGTGGCCTGAACCGGTAGCAAGGGTATTATAGGTGAACATCCCCGCATAAAACAGCTGGCACACGATCTCGAGCCGCAGGTTGATGACCGCCCAGGCCTGCACATCAGGGTCGGGGGTGAAGATCATCACCAGCCAGGGGGCCAGTACCTCTGCCAGGGCGATAATGACCGCCGCCATGCCCAGAGACAGCTTCATACAGGTTTTCATCACCTGCTCCGCCCGGTCGTACAGCTTGGCGCCCAGGCACTGGGCGCACATGGTGCCCGCGCCGGTGGTAAGGGCGGACAGGAAGAGCTGACAGAAATCCCGGATCTTGTTGGACACACCATTGGCAGCGGACACATCCACGTCGTACTTGTTGATGAGGGTGAGCACCACCAGCCAGGAGACGCTGGCAACGGTCCATTGAAGGGCCACCGGCAGGCCCAGCTTCAGGGTACGGCTCACCACCTGCTTCTCCGGGGCCAGGTACCGGGGCAGCAGGCCCAGGCCCTTCCGGTGAAGCAGGCAGAAAATCAGCGCCGTTACAAAGGACACCCCCTGTCCGATCACGGTAGCCAGAGCAGCACCCGTCACCCCCATCTCGCGTACGGCAACAAAATAAATATCCAGTACCACATTGAGGCTCACCGACAGGATGATACAATACAGCGGGATACGGGAGTTGCCCACGCCCCGCAGGATGGCCGACAGAGCGTTATAGCCAAAAATATAGAACAGGCCCATACCGCAGATTCCCAGATAGGCCACCGAGTCCTCCATGGCGGGCGCCCGCAGCAGAATCAAAATAGGCTTGCACAGCAGCACCACCAGAGCGGTAAAGAGGATACCGGCAATGATGCCGATGGTCAGGGTATTGCCCGCCGCCCTCCGGCGGTCCTCTTCGGCGCCGCTGCCGAAATAGCGGCTCACCAGAATGTTGCCGCCCACCGTAACGCCGATGGCCAGCTGGGTGAGCATATTCATGATCACGCTGGAGGTGTTGATGGCGGAGATCCCATTGTCTCCAATAAAATGGCCGGCAATGATGATGTCCGTGATGGAGTAGATGGCCTGCAGCAGGCTGGAGGCCACCAGGGGCATGGCATACCGGATCAGCTGACCGCTGACGCTGCCCTGGGTCAGGTCATTTTGAAGGGCAGGCATTCCCATCCTCTCCTTTTCTCTGTCTCATACAGGGTATAGTGTACCTCTCCCCCGCTCTGGCCGCAATACCCACCTTTTGCACAGTCACTTCCCTTTCAGTAATCAGGAAAGCAAAAAGGACCCCGCCGCTGTGCGGCAGGGCCCTCAGGACTTACTTGCTGTGCTTACGGGTCAGATACTCGTGCATGGAGGCGGCAGCCTTCTTGCCGGCGCCCATGGCCAGGATCACGGTGGCTGCGCCGGTAACGGCGTCGCCGCCGGCGTACACGCCCTCCCGGCTGGTCTCCATGGTCTCCTCGTTGACCTGGAGGCAGCCCTTCTTGTTGGTCTCCAGGCCGGGGGTGGTAGACCGGATCAGGGGGTTGGGGCTGGTACCCAGACTCATGACCACGGTATCCACCTCCAGGTTGAAGTTGGAACCCTCCACCACTTTGGGAGCACGGCGGCCGCTCTCATCGGGCGCAGCCAGGCGCATCTTCACACACTCCAGGCCGCCCACCTTGCCGGTACCGTCATCCAGCACCTTGATAGGATTGGTGAGAAGCATGAACTCGATGCCCTCCTCCTTGGCGTGGTGGACCTCCTCCTTACGGGCGGGCATCTCCTCCTCATCGCGGCGGTAGAGGACATAGACGTGCTTGGCGCCCATGCGCTTGGCGCAGCGGGCGGCGTCCATGGCCACGTTGCCGCCGCCGATGATGGCTGCGGAACCGGAGATCTTCAGGGGGGTGTCATAGCCCTCCCGGTAGGCCTTCATCAGGTTGATACGGGTCAGATACTCGTTGGCGGAGTACACGCCCGCCAGCGTCTCGCCCTCGATGCCCATGAACATGGGCAGACCGGCACCGGAGCCGATGAACACGGCCTCGTAGCCCTCCTCAAACATCTCGTCGATGTCGAAGGTCTTGCCGATGACCATATCGGTCTCCAGATCCACGCCCAGGGCCGACAGCTTGTTCACCTCGTTCTGGACAATAGCCTTGGGCAGGCGGAACTCGGGGATGCCGTACACCAGCACGCCGCCGGCAGTATGGAAGGCCTCAAAAATGGTGACTTCATAGCCGTGCTTGGCCAGGTCGCTGGCGCAGGTCAGGCTGGCAGGACCGGAGCCCACCACCGCCACCTTGATGCCGTTGGTCTGGGGTTTCTCCGGCATGGCGTTGATATTCTCACGATACCAGTCGGCCACAAAGCGCTCCAGACGACCGATGGCCACCGGCTCGCCCTTAATGGCCCGGACGCAGCGGGCCTCACACTGGCTCTCCTGAGGACACACACGGCCGCTGACGCTGGGCAGGGCGTTGGTGTCGGAGATGATCTCATAAGCGGCCTTGAAATCACCCTCAGCTACCTTGGCAATAAACTCAGGGATGCGGATGTTCACCGGGCAGCCGCCTACGCAGGGCTTGTGCTTGCAGTTGAGGCAGCGGCCGGCCTCTTCCATGGCCATCTCAGCGGTGTAGCCCAGAGAGACCTCCTGGAAGTTGTGGTTGCGTACGTTGGGGTCCTGCTCCGGCATGGGGACCTTCTTCAAACTCATATTCGGCATTGTATCAGTCTCTCCTTACTGGATCATTTCCTTGGCAAGCTGGTCCATGCGGCAGGCGTGGCGCTCCTTCTCCTCCGCCTCCTGGGCACGGTAGACCGCGTTGCGGTTCATCAGCTCGTTAAAATCCACCTCATGGCCGTCAAAGTCAGGGCCGTCCACGCAGGCAAACTTCATCTTGCCGCCCACGGTGACACGGCAGCCGCCGCACATACCGGTGCCGTCGATCATGATGGGGTTCAGGGAGACGATGGTCTTGATGCCGTAGGGCTCGGTGGTCTTGGACACAAACTTCATCATGGGGATGGGGCCGATGGCGATGACGGCGTCATAGTGGATCCCGGAATCAATGAGTTCCTTCAGCTTCACCGTAACAAAGCCCTGCTCGCCGTAAGAACCGTCGTCGGTCATAATATAGCAGTGGTCGCTCACCGCCTTGAACTCGTCCTCCAGGATCACGATGTCCTTGGAGCGGAAGCCGGCAATCACGTCCACCTCGATGCCCTCAGCATGGCAGGTCTTGGCCTGGGGATAGGCAATGGCGCAGCCTACGCCGCCACCCACCACGCAGACCCGCTTGGCGCCCTCGGGCAGTTCGGTTGCCAGACCCAGGGGACCCACGAAGTCCTGAATGTGGTCGCCCTCGTTCAGGTCGGCCAGCAGCTCAGTGGTCAGGCCCACCTTCTGGAAAATGATGGTGATGGTGCCCTTCTCCCGGTCATAGTCGGCAATGGTCAGAGGGATGCGCTCACCCTGCTCATCCAACCGCAGAATGATAAACTGTCCCGCCCGCGCCTTCTTGGCGATCAGGGGGGCCTCAACTTCCAGCAGGGTGACGCTGGGGTTGAGCACCTTTTTGCGTACGATCTTTACCATAGTATTCAACCTCTTCTTCTCAATAACAATCTGCGGCACGGGTTCCCGTTACGGCCGCTTCCGCCATTTTATGACTGCCCAGTTTAGAAAACCTTACAGCCCCAATGGTTTGCGGCCTTCCAGTCATACGGATTAACGATATCAGCTTTCCCTTACTTTGTCAAGCGGCAATCACCGCCTTCAGCACATCATCCAAAGCTCCGCCCCTGCCAGAGTGTCCACTGCACCCGAATGGCAAACATACCGTTCTCCAGCCCGGCCGTCAGCTGACAGCCCATCTGTTCCGCCAGGGTTTTGACAATAGCCAGACCCAGACCGGTGTTGCGGCCGGTGCGCATTTTATCGGAGGTAAAGAAGCGATCGAAGATATGGGGCAGATCCTCCATCGTCAGTTCATCGGTTTCGTTGGCAAAGAGGCTCACCACCTTGTCCCCCTCCTGCCAGAGCCGTACGGTCATCTTCCCCCGCCCGTGGTCCAGGGCATTGCGGATCAGGTTGGTGAATACCCGCAGTACGCCGCCGTTGTCGGCCTGCACCGGCGGCAGGTGTTCCGCCAGCTCCACCGTCATATCAAAGTGCCGGTCGGTAAAGTCGTTGTAGAAGGCGGCCAGCAGACCGGACAGGCTGGTATACAGGTTCACCGGCTCCTGCTCCAGGGGGTACTCTCCCCCTTCCAGCCGGGACAGGTCATAAAATCCGGTGATGAGACTCTGCAATGCCTTGGCCCGGCTCTCCACCACTGTAAGGTACTCCCTTCGCTCCCCCTCCGGCAGCGAAGGGTCTTCCAGCAGCTGAAGATAGCCCAGAATGGAGGTCAGGGGGGTACGCAGGTCATGGGACACATTGGCGATCTGCTGGCGTAGGGAGCGCTCCCGCTCCAGCCAGCGGGACTGGTCCTCCCGCCGCAGCTCCAGCAGAAGGTTGACCTCCTCCAACAGTTCCTCCGCCGCCCGGTTGGGCACAGCCATCCGCAGCCGGGCGGTGCTGTCTCCCCGGGTCAGATCCCGCAGCTGCTCCGCCGCCCCCTTCAACGCCCGGTACTGGGTCCAAACCCACAGCCCCAACCCGGCACATACTGCGGCCAGCAGGACACAAAGGATGATCGTCATGGTCCCATCTCCTCTCCAGCCCAAGCGGGCGTGCCGCAGGAAGCGGCACGCCCGTGGAAAAGTTTCTTTTTACTTGATCTCCCGCCGCCGGAACCAGAGCAGGCCCAGCACGGAGGTACATACCAGCCAGCCCATCCCCACGGCCCAGCACCAGAACTGGTACTCCCAGGTAAGCCAGCCGGATAGAAAATCGGGCATCAGCAGGGATGCGGGCATTAAAATCGCCTGGATCAGGCTGCTGAGCCTGCCCCCGGTGCCCATGGCTGCCAGAGCCGCCAGCACAGGCTGGCCGAAGAAACTGGCGATATAATAGATTCCCATCCAGGCCGCTGTGCTTGGAATGAGCAAGGCCATCATATGGCACAGGCTATATACCCCGCACCAGACCGGAAGGGCCCCCAGCAAGGAGAAGCCTACCACCGCCAGGGCAACCAAATCGGCCTCCCGGGAGTAGTGAGGCAGGGCCAGCCAGCCCACCAGCAGATAGCTCCCCAACAGCAGCAGGCACAGCCCAAGCCCCAGCATCAGCCCGGCCAGCAGCTTGCCCCAATAGATCCGCCCCCGGCTCAGCCCGAAAGATACCTCATTTTTTAAGCTTCCCAGGGCCTTGCCGTCCACAATCTGGGTAAGCAGCGGAGCTACCAGCATCCCCAGCAGCATGGTGGTGGAGGCAGCGGAGGCCATTTGGGAAAAGTCGTCTGCCGCAAGCATGATAGAAGTAAACAGAGCAGTACACAGTCCCAGAAAAAGGACCAGTCCGTAGATTCCCTTATGCCGGAAGGCCTTCCACAGCTCCGCCTTGATGTAGTTGAGCATATGTTTCCCTCCCGGCTCTCTCTGTCAGCGGATCTCTTTTTTCCGGAATGCCAGCAGGCCTACCAAAATGGAACCTGCCAGCACCACCAGGCCAACGATCCAGCAACGGCCCACATAGTTCCACTGGAAGGCATAGATGTGCAGCTGCTCCAGCATGACGGCGGGCATAAACTGCCGGATCATCTCAAAGGTGGGATGGATGAGCAGACCGCACAGCTGGAGGATGGAGGGGACCACCCCCAGCAGGGCCACTGCCACGAACGCAGCCAGGGTGGTGTTGCGCACCAGGAAATAGCAGGCCAGTGCCACGCCCTGGGCGCCCAGCCACAGGGGAAGCGCACCGGCGAGGGTATAGCCCACCAGTTGAAGGCCGGTCTGATCCAGTTCATTGTGGGGCAGCAGCACCCAGCAACCCGCCATATAGAGGGCCACCATCACCACCGCTGCCAGCAGGGCCACCAGGGTGGCCACCGCCAGCTTGCCCAGGTAGATCCGCACCCGAGCCACACCATAGGACACCTCATTCTTCAGGGTGTTGTGCTTATACTGCTCGGAAAAGACCATGTCGCCGGTGAGGATGGTGGCGTACAGTCCGACGCTCAGCATCATGGGGATCATGATGACAGCGGAGTAAAAGTCCATTTGCGTGTTGCCGTTGGACCAGGTGAACCAGAATCCCCACAGCATCAGCCCCTCCAGAGCCAGCACCACCAGCAGGGTCAGATAGAGATACTTTCTCCGGAATACTTTATAGCATTCAGCGGCCAGATAGTTACGCATGGCGGACACCTCCGATCATGGACAGGAAGTAGTCCTCCAGGTTGGCCCCTCGGCTCTCCAGGGAGCGCAGGGGCACGCCCCCCTCCACCAGCACCCGGGCCACCGTCTGTGGCTGGTCCAGGAAGCTGTACAGCCGCAGGATACCGCCGGAGAGCACCTCGTAGTCCCTGGTACCCAGCTTCTGCTCCAGCACCAGGGCGGCGGCGGAGGGGTCCTCCACCCCCACCTCGATGCAGGCCCGGCACTTCTCCTCCAGGTCCCGGGCAGTGATCTGCTCCAGCATGACACCGTTGTCGATGAAGCCGTAGCAGGTGGCCAGATTGGCCAGCTCCGGCAGGATGTGGCTGGAGATGAGAATGGTAGTCTGCCGCTCCCGGTTGAGCTTGAGCAGCAGGTTGCGGAACTCCACGATGCCCTCCGGGTCCAGGCCGTTGATGGGCTCGTCCAGCAGCAGGAAGTCGGGCCGGTTCATCAGCGCCAGGGCCAGGCCCAGCCGCTGCTTCATGCCCAGGGAAAAGTTCTTAAAGGCCTTTTTTCCGGTATTGGCCAGATCCGTCTCCTCCAGCACCTGGTCCACCGTTCCCTTGCCGGGGATGCCACGCTGGATGCGGTAGTACTCCAGGTTCTGCCGGGCGGTGAGGTAAGGATAGAAGCTGGGGGTCTCCACCATGACCCCGGTGCGGGCACGCACCTTCATCAGGTCCTTGCCCGTGGCCCTGAAGAGGGAAATCTCCCCCGCCGTTGGCACGGCCTGACCGGTGATCATGCGGATGATGGTGGTCTTTCCGGCGCCATTGCGGCCAACCAGGCCATAGATCTGGCCCTTCTCCACCGTCACCTCCGCCCGATCCACCGCCGTGTGGGCTCCGTACCGCTTGGTCAGGCCCCGGGTGGACAACACGATATCTGTCATATGGCATCCGCCTTTCTCTTGGATTTGATGCCAGTATACAGGCAAGTCAATAACCGGGCTTTAAGCAAAGGTGAAGAATGTTTAAAGTTGGGTGTGATCTTATAAATCGTTCAGTTTGAAGCCGATGCCCCACACCGTCTTGATGTACTCCGCGGGGCTGGCCTTGGCCAGCTTGGACCGCAGATTGGAGATGTGGACGTTCACCGTATTGTCGTCCCCCATATATTCCCCGCCCCACACCTGCTGGTAGAGCTCCTCCCTGGTAAAAACCTTCTTGGGATGCTCCATCAGCAGGGCCAGAATGCGAAACTCCCGGGCGGTGATGGTCACCGGCTTGCCGCCGGCGGTGACGGTCACCCCCTCCTTGTCCAGCACCAGGTCTCCGTGGGTGAGCACCGCGCCGCCGCTCCCCCGGTCGAACTGCTTGTACCGGCGCAGCTGGGCCTCTACCCGGGCCAGCACCTCGGCGTTGTCAAAGGGTTTGGGGATAAAGTCGTCCGCCCCCAGCCGCAGCACGTTCACCCGGTCCTCCAGCCCCGCCTTTGCGGAGAGGACGATGATGGGCATGGTCTTGCGCCGGCGGAGCTGGGCAATGAACTCCTCCCCGGTCATGCCGGGGAGCATCAGGTCCAGCAGCACCAGATCATAGTTATACTGCTCCGCCCATAGAGCGGCCTCGCTGCCGGAATAGGCGGGGCGGCAGTCATAGCCCGCCCCGGTCAGGATCTTGCACAGCAGGTTATTGATGTCCTGGTCGTCTTCCACCACCAGGATGTGGCAGGTCTCCATATATGATCTCCTCCTGGTCCCCGGTTATTTCACCCGCAGCCGCTTTGCCAGCTCGTGGTCCGGGTCCACCACAGCGGTCTGATAGGTGGTGTACACCACCATGCCCGGCCGGGCCCCGGCGGGCTTTTTCACATACTTCACCGGCGTATAGTCCACCGGCACCCGGGTACTGTCCCCCGCCTGGGAAAAGGTGGCCGCCAGAATGGCCGCCTCGGTGAGGCTCTGGGCATCGGCCTCCCCTCCCTCCAGCCACAGAATTACATGGGAGCCGTGGATCTTCTGGGTGTGGAGCCAGATATCGCTCTTATAGGCCATCTTGGTGGTGAGCTGGTCGTTCTGGCTGTTGTTCTTGCCCACGGTGATGCGCAGCCCGGAACTGGAGCGGAACTCCATGGGCTTGCCCGTCACCCGCTTCTCCCGCTTGGCGGCAGTCTTGGCCCGGCGGAGATATCCGGTGTCGGTGAGCTCCTGGCGGATCTCGCCCAGGTCCCGCTCCCCCTCCGCCAGGCGGATGTTCTCCAGCACGCTGTTGAGATACTCCAGCTCGCGCTCACCCTTCTCGATTTGGATGGTGAGCATCTCCTCCGCCTTCTTGGCCTTGTTGTAGTCCTTATAATATTTGGCGGCGTTCTGCTGAGGGGTAAGCAGGGGGTCCAGCTTGATGTCGATCTCACCATAGTCCGGGTCGTAGAAGTTCTGGGCATGGAGCACCGCCATCCCCTTCTCCATCCGGTGGAGGTTGGAGGTGATGATGTCTCCCTGCTCCCGCAGCTTCTCCCGGTCAAAGGTGGCGGCCAGTTCCTTCTCCTGGTTGGCCAGCTTGCGGGCGGTGCGGTCCCGGGCGTTGGTCACCGCCTTCACCAGATCCTGCCCCCGCTGCTTGACCCGCTCCGCCGTCTCCCGGCGCTCATAGAAACCGTCCAGCAGGACGGAAAAGCTGTCCTGTCGGATGCTCTCGGTCTCCGGCCCATACTGAAGGATTGGCAGGAAGGAAAAATCCACCGGTTTCCCTTCCCGTACCAGCAAATATGCTGTAAAGTTATTTTGCTGTACAGTATTTTGCAGCTTGAGCAGCTCCTGGACCAGCCCCTCCTCTCCCCTGGCCCGGAATACGATTTCCCGGGCAATCAGGGGCGAAAAGCCGGTAAATGCGTCCATCAGCAGCTTTTCCGGCTCTTTTCCCATGGGATTATCCAGCGCGGCCCTCAGCTCGTCCTCACCAAGCGTAAAGGGATTTAACTTTTCAGGCGCCGCAGGGGGGCGATAGAACAAACCGGGCAGCACCTGGCGCTGTCCCTTGGACAGGTCGCCGTCGATGCGGCGGATACAGTCGATGATGCGCCCCTCCCCGTCCAGCAGGATCAGGTTGGCGGAGCGGCCCATGGCCTCCAGCACCAGACGGCGCTCCACCCGGTCCCCCAGCTCATCGATGGTCTCCAGCTTGAACTCCAGGATACGCTCCAGGGGAGGCTGGTTCAGTTCGAGAATGCGGCCGCCCAGCAGGTGCTTGCGCAGCAGCATACAGAACATAGGGGGCTTGTCCGGATTCTCCCGGTTCAGGGTGGTGAGGTGGGCCCTGGGGTGGCCGGGATTGGCGGAGAGCAGCAGCTTTAAGTTCTCCCCCTGGCCCCGGAGGAAGAGCACGATCTCATCCCGGGTGGGCTGATAGATCTTGTCGATCTTCCCCCCCGCCACGGCCCGGCGAAGCTCCTCCGCCACGGCGGTCAGGCACAGTGCGTCTAACGGCATTCCTCTTCCTCCATCATCACAGCAAACAGTTCATTGAGCCGGTCGGTACGGCCCTGAAGCCACAGCCACCCAAACAGGGCCTCCAGGCCGGTAGCGGCCTGGTAGTCCGCCCGGCTGGCATTCTGGGGCACACTGTGGGGGCTGGTATTACGGCCCCGGCGGAACACGTCCTGCTCCGCTTCCTCCAGCAGGGGGAGGATCTTCTCCACTGCTCTGGCCTGGGCGGGAGCCGCCACATAGCGGACCGTGGCCCGGTGGAGGCCCTTGGAGGTGGCCTTGCCGTGGAGACACAGCCAGGAGCGCACCATCAGCTCAAACACACCATCCCCCAGATGGGCCAGTCCCAGGCTGCTGATCCCCTGGATCAGTTCCGGCTGGGCATTCAGATGAAAATAATCGGTCATAGTTCATTCCTCATTTGTAAATAGGATCTCATTCTGTCAGTATATCGCAAACAAAGTGAAATTACAACAGATCGTCCAGCCGGGGGCAGCCGCCGGGCCGAAAGGGAAAACAGAGATAGTCCCGCCCCTCCAGCGTTTCCAGCCGTGCAAAGCAAAACAGCGGCGTCAACGGAAAAGGTCTGTCTTTCCGATACAGATAGGCCAGGAGAAAACCATGCTCATCCCGACAGATCAGGGCGGGTCCTCTGGCGGCAGCAGCTAGCAGCGGCTCCCCCATCAGCCGGCCGGGATTGTCTTCCCGCTGCCACCCCGCCGGAATCTTCTCCGCCCCGTCAAAGGAGAATGCCAATACGGCCTGACCGCCCTCCGGCGGCCAGGCACCCTGCCGCTCCAGCTCGCTGATCGTCAAGGTACGCTCCAACCGCAGGACACTGCCCTGGGGCACAAAGGTGCCCAGCAGAGCCTTTCCTCCGGCTCCCGTGAGCCAGCACTTGTACAGCCCACGGCCGTCGTTGGGCAGCTGGGCGGCACACACCGCCCGGTTCCCCTCCTCCCGCACTGTGAGCCAACCCCGGCCCTCCCACAGCGAAAACCGCCGCTCCATACCCCGTCCCCCCTTTCTGCCATTCTATGCGCTCCGAGGGCCGGACAGACGAACCGGGAGGATGCCAGACAAGGCATCCCCCCGGTTTTTTCTACGGGTATGGACTCAGCAGCAGCTGTTGCCGCAACCGCAGTTATTACCGCCACCACAGCAGCAGCACAGCAGGATGATGATCAAAATGATCCACAGGCAGCTGCCGCCGCCAAAGCCGTTGCCACAGCCACAACCATTATTGCACCCCATCATAGAAGTACCTCCCGGTTTAAATGTTAGAAACCTGGAGCTGGCGGCGGAGCTTCCCGCTGTCCGGCCCGGTCTCATTCCATACTATGCCGCGCTCCGGAGGTGGTGCGTGCTGAACGAAAAAATAGCGGGCCGCCCCGGTCATACCGGGGCAGCCCGCAGCAAAGAGAGGGTTTTGCTTACTCCAGCTCAAACGCGCCGGTGTACAGCTGATAATAGAGGCCCTGCTGAGCGATCAGATCCTCATGGTCGCCCCGTTCCACAATTCGGCCGTGGTCCAGCACCATAATGGCGTCGGAGTTGCGTACGGTGGACAGGCGGTGGGCAATGACAAAGACGGTGCGTCCACACATGAGGGAGTCCATGCCCTGCTGAACAATCGCCTCGGTTCGGGTATCGATGGAAGAGGTTGCCTCGTCCAGGATCATCACCGGCGGGTCGGCCACGGCGGCCCGGGCAATGGCAATGAGCTGCCGCTGACCCTGGGACAGGTTGGCGCCGTTGCCGGTCAGCATGGTGTCGTACCCCTGAGGCAGACGGCGGATGAAGTCATCGGCGTTGGCCAGCACAGCGGCAGCCTCCACCTCTTCATCGGTGGCGTTCAGGTTGCCGTAGCGGATATTCTCCCGGACGGTACCGGTAAACAGGTTGGTATCCTGAAGCACGATGCCCAGAGAGCGGCGCAGGTCTGGCTTCTTGATGTCATTGATGGAGATGCCGTCGTAGTGGATCTTGCCGTCGGCAATATCATAGAAGCGGTTGATCAGGTTGGTGATGGTGGTCTTACCTGCGCCGGTAGCGCCCACGAAGGCCAGCTTCTGGCCCGGCTTGGCAAAGAGGCTGATGTCGTGGAGGATGGTCTTGCCCTCCTCATAGGCGAAGTCCACATGGTCAAAGCGCACATCGCCCGCCAGCTTGACGTATTGGAAAGAGCCGTCCTCCTGAGGCACCTTCCAGGCCCACAGGTTGGTATGCTCATCAGTCTCACGGAGGCTGCCATCCTGATCAAAGGCTGCATTCACCAGAGTAACGGTGCCGTGGTCCTCCTCGGAAGGCTCATCCATCAGATCAAAAATACGCTGAGCGCCGGCCAGCGCCATGACTACCGAGTTGAGCTGCTGGGAGATCTGACTGATGGGGTTGGACAGACTCTTGGACAACTGGAGGAAGGTGGCGATGACGCCAAGGGTGATACCTGGGCCAATGCCGCTGAGGGCCAGAGCACCGCCGGCCATAGCGATGATGACATACTGGGCGTTGCCGATATTAATCAGGATAGGCATGAGGATGTTGGCGTACTTGTTGGCCTTATCGGCGCTCTCGAAGAGGGCGTCGTTCACCTTATCAAAGCCCTCCTGAGCCTCCTCCTCGTGGCAGAATACCTTGACTACCTTCTGGCCATTGATCATTTCTTCAATGTAGCCGTTCAGATCGCCCAGCTTCACCTGCTGGCGCATAAAGTAGCGGCCGCTCCGGCTGGCCAGGAACCGGGTCACCAGCAGCATACCCACGATGCACAAAATAACTACGCCGGTAAGCAGCAAATCGGTGAAAATCATACCCGCGAAGGCCACCACGATCATCATCAGGGAGTTGACGACCTGGGGGATGCTCTGGGAGAACATCTGGCGGAGGGTATCCACGTCGTTGGTGTATACACTCATCACGTCGCCGTGGGCGTGGGTATCAAAATACTTGATGGGCAGGGACTGCATATGGCTGAACAAATCGTCCCGGATCTTTTTCTGGACGCCCTGAGAGATGGTGACCATCAGGCGGTTGTATGCCAGGGCACACAAAGCGCCGGAAAGATAGAGGCAGCCCATAAGAACGAGGGCATGGAGCAGGCCGTCAAATACCGGATTGTCCATGGCCAGCAGAGGGGTGATATAGTCGTCGATCAGGGAGCCCAGGAACAGGGAGCCGGACACCGAGGCAATGGCACTGATCAGAATGCACACCAGCACCAGCAGGAACCGAAACCCGTACCCCCGCTTGACATACTGCATCAGGCGGCGCATCGTGCGGGAGCGGTTCACAGGAGGCTTTTTTCTCATATCAGGTTTCATCTTCGCCGCCTCCTTTGGTCTGGGATTCATAAATTTCGCGGTAGATTTCGCAGGTCTTGAGCAATTCCTCATGGGTGCCTATGGCAGCAATTTTTCCGCCGTCCATCACCAGGATCTTGTCGACGTCCTCAATGGAGGAGATACGCTGGGCAATGATAAACTTGGTGGTGTCGGGGATCTCCTCCCGAAACGCCTTACGGATCAGGGCGTCAGTCTTGGTGTCCACCGCAGAGGTAGAGTCGTCCAGAATGAGGATCTTGGGCTTCTTCAGCAGAGCCCGGGCAATACAAAGCCGCTGCTTTTGGCCGCCGGACACGTTGGAACCGCCCTGCTCAATGTGGGTATCGTACTTGTCTGGGAACTCCTGGATGAAGGAATCAGCCTGGGCCAGCTTACATACCCGGACCATCTCTTCGTCGGTGGCCTCCTTGTTGCCCCAGCGCAGATTTTCCTTGATGGTACCGGAGAAAAGCACGTTCTTCTGGAGCACCATGGCCACCTGCTCACGCAGAGCCTCCATATCATAGTCCCGCACATCCACGCCGCCTACCAGTACGCGGCCCTCGGTGGCGTCGTACAGACGGGGGATCAGCTGGACCAAAGTAGTCTTTGAAGTACCGGTACCACCCAGGATACCCACAGTCTCGCCGGATTTGATGGTGAGATTCACATCCTTCAGGCACTCTTTGGTGGGGTCCTTGGCATAGCTGAAGCTGACGTTCTCAAAGACCACGGAACCATCCTTCACCTCATAGATCGGATCAGGGCCGTTCTTCAGGTCGCTCTCCTCATTGAGCAATTCTACGATCCGCTCGGCGGAAGCTTTTGACAAGATGATCATCATCAGTACCATGGACAGCATCATCAAGCTCATAAGAATCATCATGATGTAGCTGAACATACTGGTCAGCTGTCCGGTGGTCAGTTCCCCGCCCACCACCAGATTTGCGCCGATCCACGAGACAGCAAGCATACAGGCGTAGACACAGATCTGCATCAACGGCATATTGAATGCCACGATCTTTTCTGCTTTGGAGAAATCCATATAGATCTCTCCGGAAACTTTTCCAAATTTCTCCTTTTCGTGTTCTTGCCGAACGAAGGACTTCACAACACGGATGCCCAGCAAGTTCTCCTCCACCACGTTATTCAACCAGTCGTACTTCTTAAATACTCGTTTGAATACGGGATAAGCCGATTTCATGATGGCCAGAATGCCCACTGCCAGAACAGGGATGACTACCAGAAAAATCAGCGCCAGCTTGGGATTGAGCGTAAAGGTGAGGAACCAGGCACAGACCAGCATGATGGGGCAACGTACCGCAATGCGGATGATCATCATGAAGGCCATCTGCACGTTGGTCACATCGGTAGTCAGGCGGGTAATGATACCGCCGGTGGAAAACTTATCAATGTTGGAAAAGGAGAGCTTCTGTACGTTTTGATACATCTCTCGGCGCAGATTGCGGGAGAAGCCGGTGGACGCCCGGGCCGCAAACCGGCCGGACAGGCCGCCCAGCAGCAATGCCATCAGCGCCATAGCCACAACCAGCAGGCCATACTGAATGATCCGGTTCATATTACCCGCCTTGACGCCCTCGTCCAGCAATCTGCCGGTCATCATGGGAATCAGTACATCGAACGCCACCTCTCCGATCACAAAGATGGGTGTGAGGACAGTGGCCAGTTTGAACTCCCCAATGCAGCTGATCAGGCCGCGCTTTTTCTTCATAGGGTTCCCTCCTCTAGGATTGATGCGTAGTGCGCTGTCTACACAGAAATGACGCGCTGTAAGCCGTCACACGGATGGCTTACAGCAGATTCTGCTTCAGTTTTTCCACGGTGCTGAGGAATTGCTCCAACTCCGCCTGACTCAGGCCCTGGGTCAGCAGCTCCTCTACACTGTTGATCCGCTCTATGATCTCCTGATGGAGCGCATCCGCCTTGGCAGTGGTGGTCACCTGCTTAAGCCGGGCGTCCCGTTCCACCGACTGCCGCACAATAAAGCCCTGAGCCTCCAGGCGTTTGAGCAGTCGGGATGCTGTGGACCGCCGGATATAGAATGCCTCCTCAATATCCTTTTGGCAGATCTCCTGGTCCCGGTTATGACACAAAAAGCCCAGCAGCTTCACCTGCATCTCGGTAAAATCGTCTCCTTCCGGCGTGCAGGTCATCTCCAACACCTTTCGCCGCAGCAGATTAGACAGAGCTTTGATTTCATAGCCTACATGGCGCTCCTGCCGCATTTCGTCATCTCCTTTTTTGTACTGCATTTAGTTTAGTTTGTCTGCTAACAGTTGTCAATGCACAACATCAACAAAAGAGAAAAGTTCTTCTCCTTACAATTCTGTCACAGAATTGCTGCGTAATCCATCATATTTGTCTGACAAACTCTTTTTGTCTTATTGGCTTTAGCATATAAAAAGCCCGCCGCAATATGCGGCGGGCCCTTGTGCAGGTTCCATTCAGTTTTTGATCCGGTCTGCCTGGATCAGCAGTTTGACCGCCTCGATACCCACCTCCAGGGCAGCGGACAAATCATGACTCTCGGTCTGATCCAAACCGGCAGCCTCCCGCTCCTGGTTCCAGATCACATGGAAACAGGAGCCGCACCGCACGCCCAGTGCGGCGGCGCAGCAGAAGAGGGCCGCAGACTCCATCTCAGAGGCCAACACCCCAAGGCGTTTCCAGGCTTCCCACTTGTAGAGCAGTTCCTGGGCGACCGGCATCCGGGCCGGGCTGTGCTGGCCATAAAAGGAATCCTTACACTGGACCACGCCGGCATGCCAGGGCTTTCCCAGGTTCTTGGCTGCCTGGACCAAAGCGGTCTGGACCTGGTAATCAGATACGGCGGGGAATTCAATGGGAGCATACTCCCGACTGGTCCCCTCATGACGCACCGCGCCGGTGGCGATCACCACATCGTCGCTTTTGACCGGCAGGGCAATGCCACCGCAGGTACCCACCCGTATAAAAGTGTCCGCGCCGATGTTATGCAGCTCCTCCATCGCAATGACGGCAGAGGGCCCACCGATGCCGGTAGAGCACACGCTTACCTTCTCACCCAACAAGGTGCCGGTATAAATGGTATATTCCCGATTGCTGCCGATCTTCACCGGGTCATCAAAATAAGCGGCTATCTTCTCGCAGCGGCCCGGATCGCCGGGCAAAAAGCAATAGCGGCCCACGTCGCCCTGCTTACATTTTATATGGAACTGCAGTTCATGTTCGTGCATCCTGGATACCTCCTCGGTGTCGCATACATCCCTTTCATACCTGGATCCGACCGGGTATGGCCCATAAATCGGCATATTGTATTATATCAGTTTCTCGCGCCCATTGCAAGGTGCACAAACATTTATGCTTTTTGTAACGTTTTGTTGTTGTATTTTTGGTTTGTTCGTTTTAGAATAGTGCTGCTGACGGGCAAGCTGCATTTTCGGCCTGTCTGTCAGATATCCGATGACCGAAAAAGGAGGCAATCAATGTGAAACGGGCAGCCCTGATGACCATACTGGCTCTGCTGTGTGGATTGGTCCTTGGATCCATGGTCGGCCTGTCTCTTTCCTCTTCCGCCAACTCCGCTGCCGCCTCCTCTTCGATCCCAGCCATCAGCTATACCCAGAACACCTACGCCTCCTCCATCCCCACTGAACCGCCCCTTGATACCTGTGATAACACCTTGCTTCTTGAGCGTGCCGGTCAGGTATTGGAGGCGCTGAAAGAGCAGGACTACTCCGCTCTCGCCCTGCTGGTCCACCCTCAATACGGCATCACCATGACCCCCTACTCTACAGTGGACCATTCCTGTGATACCGTACTCTCGCAGGAACAAGTCACCAGACTGGCAGACGATGATCTGCTCTATACCTGGGGTCGTTCTGTAGGTTCCGGCGCACCCATCCGCTGCACTGCCGAGGACTACTTCGCCCGTTTTGTCTTTAATACCGACTATACCGAAGCGCCCCAGGTGGGCATTGACACTGTACTTATCAGCGGAAATGCACTGGAAAATGTGGCTGACGCCTATCCTGATGGGCGTTTTGTGGAGTACCACTTCCCTGGGATCGATCCATCGCTGGAGGGCTTCGACTGGTGCTCTCTTAAGTTGGTCTTTGAGGTATGGAACAACGACTGGTACCTGGTAGGTATCATTCACGGTGAATGGACCAGTTAAATATTTGCCGCCACCCCAACTGCCGGTCTATGACCGGCAGTTTTTTGCCGAAAAAAGCCTCGGTGGCTTTCTAACGTTTGTTGGAGGGATAAACGGATACTTGCATCTATAGATAGATTGCGTTAAGATGATTGCTACGATTATGGACCACGAATATACGCTCATGCCTGGTTCCATAAAGCGTCTAAAGGGGTCTGGGTGCCCTGAAAGGATGGATAATGCTTGAAGATCATCATTGTGGGAGATGGAAAGGTCGGTTTTACACTGGCAGAGCATCTGTCTCAGGAAGAGCACAGCGTCACGGTGATCGACACCAATGACGCCGCCCTGCGCCACGCTTCAGAATCTCTGGATGTGATGTGCGTCAAG
The DNA here is from genome assembly GCA_022785125.1 of Clostridiales bacterium. Lineage (GTDB taxonomy): Bacteria > Bacillota > Clostridia > Oscillospirales > Oscillospiraceae > Flavonifractor > Flavonifractor porci. Next base: position 11,398 of record JALFRA010000007.1, on the reverse strand, counting down.
GGCAACGGTGCCTCTATCTCCGCCCTGAAGGAATCGGGTGTTGAATCGGCAGATCTGCTCATCGCCGCCACCAGCCTGGACGAGGTCAACATGGTCTGCTGTCTCACTGCCAAACGGCTGGGCGCTAAATTTACCATTGCCCGGGTACGCAATGCGGAGTATGCCATGGAACTGTCTCATATGAAGCAGGAACTGGGCATCGACCTGGCCATCAATCCGGAAAATGCCACAGCTGTGGAGATCTCCCGTCTGCTCCGTTTCCCCAGCGCTGCCAACATTGAGACCTTCTACCGGGGTCGGGTGGAGTTGATCGGTTTCCGGGTGCGGGAAGGCGATTTCCTGACCGATCAGCCTCTGTCCGCCCAGAGCAGCAAGCTCCGGGAACTGCCCATGCTCCTGTGCGCGGCCGAACGGGATGACGGACAGGTCATCATTCCTGACGGCGCCTTTATCCCCCGGGTGGGCGACCGGCTCTACCTGGTGGGTCAGCCCGCTGGACTGACCTCCTTCTTCCGCCTGCTGGGCCGCAATATCCCCAAACTGCACTCCGCGTTTATTTTAGGCGGGGGACGCATCTCCTACTATCTGTCTAACATCCTGCTCAAGATGGGAATGCAGGTCAAAATTGTGGAACGCAACCCGGAGCGCTGCCGTCACCTCAGTGATATGCTCCCCCAGGCGCTCATTATTCAAGGCGACGGTACCGACCAGGAATTGCTGGAAGAAGAGAATGCTGGTGCCTCCGATGCCTTTATCGCACTCACCGACCGTGACGAGGACAACATCATCATCTCGCTCTACGCCATGCAGCAGGGTGTGAAAAAGGTAGTGGCCAAGTCCAACCGCCAAAACTACGCCGGCATCGCTCATGCCGCCGGACTGGACAGCGTGATCTCCCCCAAACTCATCACCGCCAGCCACATCCTCCAAGTGGTCCGTGGAATGCAGAATTCCAAGGGCAGCGTGATGAATGCGCTGTATAAAATTTGTGACGGGCACGCAGAGGCCCTGGAGTTTATTGCCAATGAGACTACCAAAAATCAGGGTGTGCCGCTGAAGAATCTACGGCTGAAAAAGGGTATCCTTATCGCCGTTCTGGTCCACCAGGGCAAGATCATCATTCCAGATGGCTCCAGCCACATCTCCTCAGGCGACACCGTGATCCTGATCTCCCGCAATCACGGCATCCTGGATCTCAATGATATTTATGAGGACTCACTGCTGGATCTGAGGGCAACGCAATGAATTATAAACTGGTATTGAGAGTAACCGGAAAGACACTGATGGTAAGCGCCATCACCATGCTGCTGCCGCTGTTGGTGAGTCTGATCTATCAGGAGGACCCCACCCCTTTTCTCTTTACCATACCACTGGTCATGGTAATCGGTTTCATCCTCTCTCTTCTGTCCAGCGATGATCACTTCTTCCCCCGGGAGGGCTTTTTCTCTGTGGCGCTGATCTGGCTGTTGATGGGTGTCTTTGGCGCGCTTCCTTTCTATTTCAGCGGTTATTTCTCCTCCTACATAGACTGCTTTTTCGAGGCGGTCTCCGGCTTTACCACCACCGGAGCCTCTATTCTGATGGCGGTGGAACCGCTGCCCCGGGGTATTCTGTTCTGGCGTTCCTTTATCCACTGGCTGGGCGGCATGGGCGTACTGATCCTCACCATTGCGCTGCTGCCCGGTCTTGGGTCCCGCACCCTCCACTTGATGAAGGCCGAGAGTCCCGGCCCGGTGGTCAGTAAACTGGTACCCAAAAGCAGTCAGTCCTCCAAAATCCTGTACGGGATCTATTGTGGGCTGACCGCCATTGAGATCATCATCCTAAAGATCGCCGGGATGCCCTGGTATGACAGCATTGTTCACTCTTTCGCCACAGCAGGCACCGGCGGATTTTCCACCAGAAACATCTCCATTGCCGCCTATAGCAGTCCCGCCATCGAGATTATTATCACGATTTTTATGCTGCTGTTCTCGGTAAACTTCTCTCTCTACTTCCTGCTGCTGTGCGGCAAGGTCAGGCAGGTACTTAAGAGTGATGAGCTTCGTTTTTTCCTTTTGATCGTTTTTACAAGTATTGCGCTGGTTTCCACGAATATCTGGAACATCTATCCCACCGGGCGTGAGTCCATCCGTCATGCAGCCTTTCAGGTTGCTTCCATTATTTCAACTACCGGCTTTGCCAGTACCGATTTTAATCTTTGGCCGGAATTCTCCCGTATCTTGCTGGTTCTTTTAATGTTCACCGGAGCCTGCGCCGGTTCCACTGGCGGCGCCATCAAGTGTTCTCGTATGTTATTACTGGGAAGATGTATACGCCGGGAAATTCGACAAGTCATTCATCCCAGGGCGGTTAATGTGGTTAAGCTGGATGGGCGAGTGGTTGAAGAATCCTCCCTACGTTCCGTTCATATCTTCTTTTCTGCCTATATCCTTATCACACTTGGAGGCACACTCTTGGTTTCTGCCGATAATTACTCCTTCGGTACCACCTTTACCGCCGTGGTCTCCTGCATTGGCAATATTGGTCCCGGCCTGGAGTTGGTGGGACCAATGGGCAACTATGCCCTCTTTTCCGGCTTTTCCAAACTGGTTCTTTCACTGTGTATGATTATTGGCAGATTGGAGATTTTGCCCATTTTAGTGCTCTTTAGCGGAAATGCATGGAAACGGTCTTGAACTGTCCATTCGTTTTTGTCCAAAGCGTCAAATCCAAGGATTTGACGCTTTCTTTTTTGAATACTCTTGCCAAACGGATGCATTTTGAGGTATTATAATGTTGTCTGTAAAACCGGGAACCCTTGCGCTACAATGGATTCCCGAAACAAAGGAGTTGGGTAAGATGATCGAAAACCTCTTTTGGCTCGGTCTAGTTGGTGCTTTTATCGCGCTAATCTTCGCCGTAGCCCAAGCAAGAAAGGTGTTAAAGTTCTCTGAAGGCACCGAATTGATGCAAAAACTCGCGGCCTCTATCCGTAAAGGCGCTAACGCTTACCTTAAGCGCCAGTATACCACCGTCGCAAAGATCTTTATTGTAGTCTTCGTAATTTTACTTATTCTGGCAGGAGCTGGTATGCTGGATAACTGGTTTATCCCCTTCGCCTTCCTCACCGGCGGCATCTATTCCGGCCTGGCCGGCTTCGTCGGCATGAAGATCGCCACCTCCGCCAACGCCCGTACCGCCAACGCCGCTCATGAGAGCCTGAACCGCGGCCTGAACGTGGCCTTCTCCTCCGGCGCCGTTATGGGCTTCACCGTGGTGGGTCTGGGCCTGCTGGACGTGTCCATCTGGTTCCACATCCTGAAATATATTGCCCACTTTGATGCCGCCAAGATCGCCCAGACCATGGTTATGTTCGGCATGGGCGCCTCCTTCATGGCTCTGTTCGGCCGCGTGGGCGGCGGTATCTTCACCAAGGCTGCCGACGTGGGCGCTGACCTGGTGGGTAAAGTGGAAGCCGGCATCCCCGAGGATGACCCCCGCAATCCCGCCACCATTGCTGACAACGTGGGCGACAACGTGGGCGACGTGGCCGGCATGGGCGCTGACCTGTACGAGTCCTATGTTGGTTCGATCCTGGCCACCTTCGCTCTGGGCGCCGCCGCCTATGCCACCGATAACATGACCTGGAACGCCATGCTGCTGCCCCTGGTCATTGCCGTGGTGGGCGTGATCTGCTCCGTGCTGGGCAGTTTCCTGATCCGCACCAAGGAGAACGCCACCCAGAAGTCCCTGCTGGCCACCCTGCGTAAGGGTACCTACACCGCTGCCGTTCTGGCCGCTATCGCCGCTGCCCCCATTACCTATTTCATCATGGGTTCCTGGGGCCCCTACATTTCCATTCTGGCAGGTCTGGTGGCTGGCTGCGCCATCGGCTATTTCACTGAGTATTACACCTCTGACACCTACAAGCCCACCCAGGGCCTGGCTGACTCCACCGAGACCGGCGCTGCTACCACCATCATCGGTGGCATCTCCCTGGGTATGCTGTCTACTGCCGCTCCCATCATCATCATCGGTATCGCGATCATCGTCTCCTTCCTGGCCTCCGGCGGTTCTCTGACCACCGGCGGCGCGGAGTATGAGCTGCTCTTCTCCAAGGGTCTGTACGGCATTGGTATCGCCGCTGTGGGTATGCTGTCCACTCTGGGCATCACCCTGGCCACCGACGCCTACGGCCCCGTGGCCGACAACGCCGGCGGCATCGCCGAGATGAGCGGCCTGGGCGAGGAGGTCCGCAACCGCACCGATGCCCTGGATTCCCTGGGCAACACCACCGCCGCTACCGGTAAGGGCTTCGCCATCGGCTCCGCCGCTCTCACCGCTCTGGCTCTGCTGGTCTCCTATGTGGATGTGGTCAAGGGCAAGCTGGACCACGCCATGGACCTGTCCCTCACCAACCCCGCCGTGCTGGTGGGTCTGTTTGTGGGCGCCATGCTCACCTTCATCTTCGCCGCCCTCACCATGAGCGGCGTGCAGCGGGCCGCTCAGTCCATCGTGGTAGAGGTCCGCCGTCAGTTCCGTGAGATCTCCGGTATCATGGAAGGAAAGGCCGATCCCGACTACGCTTCCTGCGTGGACCTGTGCACCAAGGGTGCTCTGCATGAGATGGTCATCCCCTCCTTGCTGGCCATTATCGTTCCCGTTATCGTGGGCCTGATCCTGGGCGCTGAGGCTGTCGTTGGCCTGCTGGGCGGCGTTACCGTCACCGGCTTCGTGGTCGCCGTGTTCATGTCCAACGCCGGCGGCGCCTGGGACAACGCCAAGAAGTACATTGAGGCCGGCCACCATGGCGGCAAGGGTTCCGACTGCCACAAGGCCGCCGTCATCGGCGACACCGTGGGCGATCCCTTCAAGGATACCTCCGGCCCCTCCCTGAACATCCTGATCAAGCTGTGCTCCACTGTCTCCATCGTGTTCTCCGGCCTGATCACTACCATTCATCTGTTCTAATCGGACATAAAAAAGGACGCCTGACGGCGTCCTTTTTTATGTCCTTTTAGTTCAGTTCAAACATACCGTTGTACAGCTGATAATATTCCCCCTGCTGGGCAAGCAGGTCATCGTGACTGCCCCGCTCCACGATTTTACCCTGTTCCAGCACCATAATGGCGTCGGCGTTGCGAACCGTGGACAGCCGGTGGGCAATGACAAACACTGTCCGGCCCTCCATCAGCTGGTCCATTCCCTTCTCGATGAGGGCTTCCGTGCGGGTATCGATGCTGCTGGTTGCCTCGTCCAGGATGAGCACCGGCGGATCGGCCACCGCCGCCCGGGCAATGGCAAGCAGCTGCCGCTGACCCTGAGAGAGATTGGCTCCGTCCGCCGTCACCATAGTGTCGTAGCCTTGGGGCAGACGGCGGATAAAGGAGTCGGCGTTGGCGATTTTGGCCGCCTTCTCCACCTCCTCCATGGTGGCGTCCAGCTTACCAAAGCGGATGTTATCGGCAATGGTACCAGTAAAGAGGTGCGTATCCTGAAGCACCATGCCCAGGGATCGCCGCAGCTCATCTTTCCGGATGTCCTTCACGTCAATGCCGTCGTAGGTCACCCGACCCTTCTGCACGTCGTAAAAACGGTTGATCAAGTTGGTAATGGTGGTCTTGCCCGCACCAGTAGAGCCTACAAAGGCGATCTTCTGGCCGGGCTTGGCAAAGAGGCTGATTTCTTTCAGAATGGGGTGGCCGGCGTCATAACCAAAGGTGACACTCTCGAAGCGAACATCCCCCCGCAGGGGTACCACAGAGCGGTCAGGCTTGCGCCAAACCCAGCCTTCGTCACGCCTTTCCAACCTCACCTGTCCGTCGTCCACCTCCGGGGTCTGGTTCATAGCTTCAAAAACCCGCTCGGCACCTGCCAGAGCGGCCAGCAGAAAATTGGTCTGCTGAGTAAACTGGTTGATAGGCATGGCAGCCTGGCGCACAAAAACCAGATAGCTGGCCAGGCTGCCTACATCGGTCATGCCCGCCATGGCCATATAGCCGCCCAAAGCAGCCACAATGGCATAATTGATATAGGAGATGCTCACCACCGCCGGGATCATGGTGGCGGCATAACCCTGAGCGCCGGTACCCGCTTCGCGGAGGGCCTCGTTTTTCTCCCGGAACGTCTGCAGGTTGACTTTTTCGTGGTTATATACCTTGACTACCTTCTGGCCCGCCACCATCTCTTCAATGTAGCCGTCCAGATCACCCAATGCACGCTGCTGCTTATTATAGTAGGCTTTGCTCCGCTTTCCGCTGTAGCGGATATAGAGGAACATGATCACATAGCACACCGCCACCACCAGGGTAAGCCGCCAGTTCAGGATGAAGAGCATAGTCAGGGTACCTGCCACCTGGATAAAACTCTGGATCACCATGGCGAAGCTGTTGTTCAGGGCATCCGAAATGGTATCCACGTCGTTGGTGAAATAGCTCATCACATCGCCATGGCGGCGGGTATCAAAGAAGCGGAGAGGCAGCTTCTGGAGGTGGGCAAACAGGTCCCGACGAATGTCATAAAGCACTTTCTGGGCTGCCTTCACCATAGTCTGGGTATAGCCCCAAGCCGCCAGGGCCCCTGTCAGATAGATGAGGGCGGTAAGGATGACGCCCCGCAGCAGGGCCTCCACTCCCCCGGTGGCCAGGTGATTGACCACCGGCCGGATCATATAGGTTCCCAGGAGATTCGCCAGGGCGCTGACCGTGACCAGCACTGCCACCACCAACAGCAGAAACTTGTGCCGTCCCATGTAGGACAGAAGGGTACGCAGGGTATAGCCCAGGTGCTTGGGCTTCTTGGCGCTGAGCTGCCTAGCCATGTTCCTCCCCTCCTTTCCTCTGGGATGCGTAGATCTCCTGATAGATGGGATCGTGCTCCAGCAGCTCCCTATGAGTACCGGCGGCGTGAATTCTGCCATCCTCCAGGATGACAATCAGATCGGTGTGCATCACCGAGGTGACGCGCTGGGCAATGATGATCTTGGTCACACCGGTAAGCTGACTCAGAGCCCCCCGGATCTTGCCCTCTGTTGCAGTATCTACCGCACTGGTGGAATCGTCAAAAATCAGAATTTTGGTTTTTTTCAGCAGCGCCCGTGCAATGCACAGCCGCTGTTTCTGGCCACCGGAGACGTTGACACCTCCCTGCCCCAGGTCAGTGTCCAGGCCCTCTGGCAGTCGCTCCAGAAACTCATCCGCGCAAGCCGCCCGGCAGGCCGCCCACAGGGTCTCGTCGTCGGCATCCGGGTCTCCCCACTTCAGGTTCTCCCGAACAGTACCGGAAAAAAGCACATTTTTCTGGAGTACAATGCCCACCGCGTCCCGCAGAACCGTCAGGTCGTAGTCCTTAACATCGTGCCCGCCAACCCGAACAGTACCCTCGGTGGCGTCGTACAGCCGGGGGATGAGCTGCACCAGAGTGGTTTTGGCGGAGCCGGTGCCGCCCAGGATACCCACAGTCTGGCCCGCGCTGATATGCAAATTGACCCCAGACAGAGCATATTCCCTGGCGTCGGCATGGTACTTGAAGGACACATTCTCAAAGTCCACGCTGCCATCGGGCACCTCCTCCACCGGCTGGGCTGGGGAGGCAAGGGCCGTTTTCTCCTCCAATACCTCCGCGATGCGGTGGGCACTGGCCAGCGATCGGGTGAGCAGTAGGAACACGTTGGAGATCATCATGAAGGAGTTCATCACCTGGAGCACATAGCTGAGAAAGCCAGTTAGCTCCCCCACCTGAAGGCTCTCTTCCAGGATCATACCACCGCCGAACCACAGAATGAGTACGATGGCGGTGTACATGGTAAACTGGAAGGCGGGCAGGTTGAGCACCGCAAAGTGGAAGGTCCGCTGACTGGTGGCCATCAGCTCCTCATTGACCGCCCGGAACTTCTCCTCCTCATACTCGCCCCGCACAAAGGCCTTCACTGCCCGGATGGCGGTAAGACCCTCCTGGACCACATTGTTCAGCTTATCCATGGCCATCTGGAGCCTGCCATACATGGGCGCTACTTTACGCACCACAAAGAAAAGGATGAGCGCCAGAATGGGGGCGGTCACCACAAAAATCAGGGCCAGCCGGGCATTCATCCAGAAAGACAGCCCCAGCCCCATCAGCAGCATCACCGGGCTGCGCACCAAAGGGCGCAGTCCGCCGTTGATGGCGTTTTGCAGCACCGTTACATCGGTGGTCATCCTGGTAACCAAAGAGGAGCTTTCAAAGCGGTCCAGGTTGGAAAAGGCATAGTCCTGCACCCGCTCATACTGGGCCTCCCGAATACGGGCGCCCCAGCCGTAGGCAGCCCGGGCAGCAAACCTGGCATACAGCAGGCCGGTGATCAAAGCCAGCAAAGCACATACGCCCATTTGTACACCCTTGACCACAATATAATTCAGATCCTGATTCTCCACTCCCACATCAATGAGGTCGGCCATCAGCACGGGGATCACCAATTCAAAGGCTGTCTCCACCAGCACCAACAATCCGCCCAGAAACAGGTCCCGGCGGTAGGGTCCTAAATAGGACAGCAGGCGTTTCAGTTCTTTCATGGCTGTCCCTCCCCTGCCGTCTTCAGATTTCGATACGCCCGGCTCAGATAGTCGGCAAATCGCTCCCGCTCCTCCAGCGTAAACCCCTCCAACATCCGTTCCTCCATGGTCCGGCAGCAATTCCGCCAGGCGTCATAGGCCCTCTGGCCCGCAAGAGTGATCTCGATCCGGTCCCGGCGCTTGTCCTGTCCGTCCCCGCACCGGGTCACGAAGCCGCCTTTCTCCAGACTGTCCAGCATCCGGCATACCGCCGCCGGATCGATCTCAAAATAGTCGGCCAGCTGACGCTGGCGGCTGGGGCCATGCTGACTGAGGTAACCCAGCAGCTTGGGCTGCCCTGTTCCCAGTCCTACCTCCGTCAGACAGGGGCGCAGCATCCCCCGTTGGGCATGAAAGGCCCGATAAAGCAGCATATGGAATGTCTTTTCCATCTACTCACCTTCTCAATTGACATATCAATGATTGATATGTCAATTATATCCCGTAATTTTACACTGTCAAGTCCGACAAGGGTTGGATTCTACTTGCAACCAGGCACATAAAGTGGGATAATATTGGCAACCACATCCAAAAGGAGGCCCTTCCATGGAAGGCAAGAAAGCATACCGTCCGGAAAACCTGCACTACCTGAAAATGCTGGCCCGGCAGTACCCCAATGTCCAGGCCGCCAGTACCGAGATCATCAACCTCCACGCCATTCAGAACCTTCCCAAAGGCACCGAGCACTTTATCTCCGACGTCCACGGCGAGTACGAGGCCTTCCTTCACATCCTGAACTCGGCTTCCGGCGTGGTACGCGAGAAGCTGGACAGCCTGTTTGCCACCACCGTGTCCAAGGCCGATCTGGATCAGCTGGCCACCCTCATTTACTATCCTCAGGAGAAGCTGGAGGAAATCGAGCGGGAGACCGCCGATATGCGGGAGTGGTACCGGATCACCTTTCATCGCTTGATCGAGATGTGCCGGCTGGTCAGTTCCAAATACACCCGTTCCAAGGTCCGTAAGGCCATGCCTCCTGAGTACGCCTACATCATCGATGAAATGATCCACACCCACTACGAGGACATGGACAAGCGGGACTATTACGAGAACATTATCTCTACTATCATCGACATCGACCGGGCCTCCAATTTCCTGGTGCAGCTGTGCGAGCTCATCAAGCGCCTGGCGGTGGACCATCTCCATCTGGTAGGCGATATCTTTGACCGTGGCCCCCGGGCGGACATCATTCTGGATTCCCTGATGAACTACCACAGCGTGGACATCCAGTGGGGCAACCACGACGTACTTTGGATGGGCGCTGCCTCCGGCTCCCGCACCCTGGTAGCCACTGTACTGGCCAACTCCCTGCGTTACAACAACCTGGAGGTCATCGAGACGGGCTACGGCATTTCCCTGCGGCCCCTGTCGGTCTTTGCCAACGAAGTATATAAGGACTGCGATATCCACCAGTTCGAGGTCAAGCTTACCAACGAGGACGCCGCCCACTACACGGAGAAGGATAAGCTGCTGGCGGCCCGAATGCACAAGGCCATCACCATCATTCTCTTCAAGCTGGAGGGTCAGAAGCTGCTGCGCAACCCCTGTTTCGGTATGGCGGACCGGCTGCTGCTGGACAAGATCGACTACGAGAATCAGTGCATCACCATCAATGGTACCACCTACCCGCTGGAGGATACCGACTTCCCCACTGTGGACCCCAACGATCCCTACACCCTCACGGAAGAAGAAAACACCCTCATTAACCAGCTGACCAGCTCCTTCCTCCACAGCGAGAAGCTCCAGCGCCACGTCCGTTTCCTCTACTCCAAGGGCAGCCTGTACAAAATCTACAACGGCAATCTGCTCTTCCACGGCTGTATCCCCATGACGGCGGATGGTCAGCTTCAATCCTTCACCATCGGCGGCGTTACCCTGTCAGGCAAAGCCTTCCTGGACTACGCCGACCAAAACGCCCGCCAGGCCTACTATAACAAGCCCGGCTCCCCTGAGCGGCAGTTCGGCATGGACTTTCTGTGGTTCCTGTGGGCAGGCCGCAACAGTCCCATTTTTGGCCGCGACCGGATGACCACCTTTGAGCGGCGACTCATTCTGGATGAATCCACCTGGGCCGAACCTAAAAACGCCTACTATCAGCTGTACAATGACCCAGCGGTGTGCGAGCGCTTGCTGAAAGAGTTTGGGCTGGAAGGTCCCCACTGTCATATTGTCAACGGCCATGTGCCGGTAAAGTCCAAAAAGGGCGAGAGTCCTATGAAGGCTGGCGGCAAACTGCTGGTCATTGACGGCGGCTTCTGTAAGGCCTACCAAAAGACAACCGGCATTGCCGGCTATACTTTGATCTACAATTCGGCCTGTTTCCGTTTGGTCTCCCATGAGCCTTTTGCAGGGCGCGCCAATGCTATCCGGGAAAATCAGGATATCACCTCTACCTCGGTGGTGTTTGAGCGGCTGGAGTCCCGTCTAAAGATTGCCGGTACTGATGTGGGCCGCCAGCTCCAGGAGCAGATCGATGATCTGATGGCCTTGGTACAGGCCTTCCGCAGCGGCGAGATTGTAGAAGATCACAAAGGCTGACCTACGCAAACAGGCCGACCGCTTATGCGGCCGGCCTCAGCGTGTCGAGAAAGCTCGACACGCTTCTCAAAAATGCAAGCATTTTTTCGAGGGAATGCAGCCCGCTGCGTCGCACACGCAAAGCGCGCACGCTTGCGGGCTGAGAAGTGTTTTTCCAAGGCTCATGTCCTTGGAAAAAACAGATTCTTACTCTGTTTTGCCGCCTGCGGGCGGCAAAACTCTGCCGAGGGCTTTTCTTCGGTGCAAGAACTGATTTCTCTCTCGCATCAGTTCCGCCTTTTTTGACAGAC
>JALFRA010000001.1 GCA_022785125.1 Clostridiales bacterium | reverse complement strand
CACGGTGTCGCTGTAGCCCTTGACGATGCCCTTGGAGGCGGCCCAGTTCACAGCGTCGGTGTACCACACGCCCTGTTCCACGTCGGTGAAAGCCAGGGTGGCCTCAGCCTTGGGCTGACCCTCCAGCCGCCACAGCATGGTAACCACCATGGCCCGGTTGGTGGTCATAAAGGGGGCAAAGGTGGTGGATGCGGTCCCCTTCATCAGTTCCTTGTCATAGACATACTTCACGGCCTCATAGAACCAGTCCTTCTTGGCCACATCGGTGAAGGGCAGGCCGGTGCCCACAGAGCCTTCGTCCTTGGCGAAGGAGGCCTTTACGGTGACGGCAGAGGCAGGCATGGTGAAGGTGTACTTGCCGTCGCCCTTGTCGGTGAGCTTCACCTCATTGCCGTTCTTGTCGGTAACGGTGATGGTATCCAGCTTGTAGCCCTCGTCAGGCTTCACAGTCAGGGTAATGGTGAGACCCTTGGAGGCGCGGGTACGGCTGGAGGTCACAGTACCGTTGTCCGCCTTCTCCACGGTGATGGCGTAGGAAGTCGTGCCAGTGGAGCCGCCGGTGGAGGTATCGATGTCCATCCGCTCATCAGAGAGCATCTTGGAATAGATGGTATTGGTTACATAGCGGTAGTCATCCTGCTGATGGGCACGGTTGACAATAGAGTTGGCAAAGACTGTAAGGTCCATGTCACCACGCTGAATGGCAAACGCCTCGGGATAGCCGTCAATGGGGATATTCTCATCATTCAGGCAGCAGCCGGCGATGAAAGCGTCTTTGTCGGCGGCCTGAATCAGCACCTTGGCTCCCTCAGGCAGCTTGGTGATAACGCCGCAGTTATAGGTGTAAGTAACGAAGTCGCCCTCGCTTGCATAACTGGCGGTGGTCAGGCTGTCGGTGGGATAGGTAACGGTGTGCAGAGCCTCCATACCCAGGGTGTCATACTCCAGATCGGTGACCAGGCTGCTCTTGATGAAGTTCAGAGGCGTACTTCCGGTGGCGATATAAGGCGTGCCGTTCTTGACTTTTTCCACAGCCGCCGCACCGGTCTCACCCTGATTGAGGGCCACCGAGCCCACGATCACGTCGGCCTTGGCCGGATCATCGGTGATCTGGAAGCCCAGCTGCTTGGCATAGGCCATCACGTCCTGGGCGGAAGTACCGTTGCCATATACGTTTTTGTAATCCTTAAAGCCGTAGCCCTGAGAGAACCAGTTGGCGTAGTAGCCTTCGGTGATCTTGCCGCTGCTAAACAGATCGTAGCGGCCGGTGAGGAACAGGGTGGGCTGTTCGATCTCATAAGCCACAGGCATGGTGGAGACGCCGGTGGCGGTCAGCGCAAACTGGTCCCGAATGCCCACATAGTCGTTATAGTCCACCACAAAATCGCCCACATAGTCACCCTCGGTGATGAGGCCCACGGGGATATCCTTGGCCAGCATAGCGTTGACGGCCCGGACCGCCTCGTTGCCGCTGTTGGAGATCACAACGATTTGGTCGGACACACCCGCAAATGCGGAAGCAGGCGTAATTGTGGTAATGCCGCTCAGATGGTCCTTAAAGGCGCCCACCTTGGTCACAGGCACGCAGTCAAAGCCCCGCATCTCGGGGAAGTTGGACACGGACTCGGAATAAAGCTCGGGGAAACCGGAGGCCGATGCGTCCGCGCCCCGCCACAGCACGGCATTGGCATAGTTGCGCTTGGCCTGATGCATATCCACCACCAGGGACCCGGCTTTGTAGGTCACGCCGTCCACCGTTACATCCTTGGTGAGCTTGGAGAGCTTCACGCCGTTGTCCAGCAGGAACTGACCCATTTCATAGGCATCGGCCACATCCCGCTGAGAAGCGCCGTCCACAGGAATCACATAGTATTCGGGGAAGTAATTATTGTTCTCCGCATAAGGTACGCGCCAGGTATCCGCTTTCAGCGCCTGGTTGCTGATGTCCACATACCAGGACTGCATATCGGCCCGGTGGTCCTCATTTTCGATGCCCCGGCGGAAGAACTCCAGCTGGTTGAGGTAGATATCCTTCTTGTTGTCCTTCACATAGTTCAGCAGGCCGTACATACCGCTGACAAACAGCTGGGTGGAGGCCTGGTTGGCGCCGGGCGTCTCAATGGTATAGCCCAGGGAACCGCAGTTGAGCATGGCATAGCTGGGACCGTAGTTAGTGCACAGGTCGTCCCAGGCGGACCACTTCATGGTTTTCGGGTCATAGTCGTCCCGCAGGGGGGTGTAATAGGTGCGGAATTTTACATCAAAATTATACTGCTCATCTGTAGTGGCCAAGGCCGACATACCAAAGGCCTCGGCGCCCAGCATAAAGTTCTTGACCAGCAGGTCATACTCCAGGTTGGGCTCATGAGGAGGCGTGCAGGGCTCCACCAGGAACTCAGACATATAGCCATGCAGCTCGGCAAAGACCACAGGGTTCCACTCGTTGATCATCTTGGCCAGGCCGCGGGTCTCGCTCTGGGTCTGGTTGGATGCGTCACGGTTCAGGTCAAAGCCGTTGGAGTTGCGGCGGGTGTTGTAGGTACGGCCGTCGGGGTTCTCGTTGGGGCAGACCACCAAAATCAGGTTGTCCAGCAGCTCGTCCACCGAGTAGGTAATATCCCCGCTGATGTTATAGTACTCGCCGGCGCCATGGATCACATCGTTCTCCCCGGAGCCTCCGGGCAGCAGCTTGCGGGAACCCAGACCGGTAATGCCCAGCTTCACTACATCGGGGGCAAACAGACTCATATCCACTTGCTCACCGCTCTTCAGGCCGGTGAGGGTGTTGTAGGTGATGGTGTCCTCGGTGGCCAGCTCCCACAGCAGGTCCATCTGGGCATCCACACCGGGCATCTCATCGGAGTGGACGTTGTTGATCATAAAGGGTACCCGGTAATCTGTCAGGGTGCCCTCCTCGATCTGTTTCCGGACAGAAGCCGGGTCCGTGATGGCCGCCTGGTTTACCTTCTTGAACGCCTCTACGGAGGCGGCGCTGTCGGACAGCGTCACATAGACCTGGTCGTAACCGGCCTCGCTGGTACCGAAGGTGGTGATCTCAAAGTAGCGGCCCTTTTCCCGCGCCGCGGCCTGGATCTCCTTCAGCTCTTCCATGATGTCGGCATAGCGGCGGTAACTCTCATAGATGTTAAATTTGACAGGTTTATCCAGAGTAGCTACCACTTGATCCCCGTCCTTGACAGAGAAGGTATATGCACCGATAAAGCTGCCGTATACGTTGCGGTAGCTGTCGGAATTGCGCAGCAGGCCGTTTCCACCCACACCGTTCTTATTGTAGAAGAAGGGAGCAGCCGTGTGGAAGGTCAGGTTGATGGTGGCGCTGCCGTCGCCGTCGGTCACCTTGACCTCATCCAGCTGGAAATAGGATGTGCCGTCAGTGCCATTGGAGCCCCAGGTCTTCCAGTTGTTCAGCTGGTCGCCGGTGTACACATAGGGATAGAGCGCACTGTCCTGCTCACTGCCCTCCCGGGTAAGCCACCAGGTCAGGCTCTTGGCCCACTGGGTCCACTCCGTCTCCGTCCACTTGGCAGTCTTATCCGTATCCTGCACAGTGAGGGAGGCATGGAAGACCATGTTATTCTGGTCCATAATCAGATCTGTGTTGTCCAGTGTCAACTCGCCGCCTGCAAATACCTCCTGGGCATTGGCCAGAGCCTTCCGCTCCAGTTCCGCGATGGCAGCCACATAAGAGGTCGTCTCTGCGGGAGCAACCGCAAAGTATTTCTCGCAGCTCTTGACCGCGTCCTGATACCACTTGCCCCAGGCGGAGAGGACTTCCACTTCCTGGGCGTAGGCTTTATCCACATCGCTATTGGTGGTCTCAGCCCAGATCTTATGGGCGGCGGTGTTGTGCTGAGCTTCGCTGGCAAAGCGGGCGTCCGCCGCATCCACCAAGATCTGCATCATATCGTCGGCATACCGGGTGGGATTGGCGGCAAAGTAACCGGCAGCCAGAGAGGTGATGCCCACGCTCTCCATCTCGTCGGCGCTGGCCATGTACAGGGTGTCCACGGTGGTGTGGTACACATAGTCGGTGAAGTGCCAGGTCAGCACGGCGGGCACACCACGCTGCAGGAACTTGGTGTGGTCGCTGCCGCCCTCATAGGGGCACACATCCACTTCAAAGTCATAGCCCAGGGTACTCTTCACCGCGGTGCGGGTGGACTGGGCGGAGGCCATGTACAGATCGTTGATGAAAATACCGCCCAGATCAACAGGGCCAGGGCTGCCAGCGCCCCACAGGGTATGGGAGTCGGGCAGGCGGACAAAGTTGCCGCTGCTGTCGCTGCGGTCCTCATCGTAGTACAGGGGGGCCTCGGGGATGTTGTCCAGGGTGTAGTTATAGTAGGCGGCAGGATCGGGAGCCTTCTCGATGCGCATGGGGCCGCCGGTCTTGGCCGGGTCCTCGCCCACCATGTCCAGGTCGATGCAGCAGATAATGTTCTCGATGTCCTCGGTGTGAGCGTCCAGGTACAGGCTGGAGAAGGACATCTCGTCGCCCCACATAAAGACGATGGTGCGCTGGGGACGGGGAATGACGCCGGCGTCGATGAGCTTCTTCATCTTCACAGCCAGCTCCAGGTTCAGGGCCACACCGGTGGCGTTGTCGTCGCAGCCGGGCTCCTGCACGTGGGCGGCCAGGACCACCCGCTCCTTCTGCAGCTCGGGATCGGAACCCTTGATCTCCGCGATGGCGGTGAGCTGGCCCTGGGCGGCGGGGATATCGGGATCGCTCATGCCGTACATCTCACCCACGGAAGCCACGTTCATCTCCACAGTATAGCCATCATTCAACATGGTACGCAGTGCATTGTACTGGTCGGGAGAGATATTCCACTCCACGATGGGCTTACCAGCCTGCATAGCAGCCTGATTCGCGGTGGAACCGGCGCCGCCGGCAAAGCGGGCGGAGTTGGTGTACCACTCGTTCTTGCCGTCGTACCACTGCTCGTACCAGTTCTTCATCTCGCCTTCCGGACCAAACCAGTTGTCCTCCTCGACGGGGTTGCTGTAGTTGTCCAGAGAGGCGGTAGTCATCACGGAGATGGCGCCCACTTCCTGAGCAAAGGTGAAGTTGCGGCTGTTGGAGGAGTCGCACAGCAGCACCTTGCCGGCCAGCACGCTCTTGTCGCCGTCGTAGTTGCTCACGTTGCCCACATACACCACTTCGCCGGTCTGGCCCTTGGCCAGCTCGCTAACGTTGCCCGGATCTTTCCGGATGGCGGCCAGCTCGTCGGCGGTGACGTTGAAGCTGGTGTTGGTGGCCAGGTGGGCACGCTCATTCAGGTGAGCCTCCTCGCCCCGGGCGGCACCGGGCAGCTTCCCCTCGGGGAATACCTTGGTGCGGTTGCCGGAGCCGTCCTTCTGGTTGATCCAGCCGGACATGGCCTTGATAAAGCCGTCATCGTCGCCCACGGTGGCGTTCAGGCCGTATTTCTCAATGTAGTGAGCCTGATAGACATCACTGGTGGGGTCATAGGAGAAGGACTCCACATCCACGACCTCCTTCAGGCCGTAGATCTTGCCCTCGGTAATCTCCTGACCGTCCTTCTTAATGGAGGTGATCTCCATTCGGGCATACTCAGGCGCCCACACCAGAGAGGAGGACTTATCATGCTGGACCCAGAATTGGTCGCCGTTGCTATAGTCGTGGGTCCAGTCGGTAAATCCGTCTCCGGTGTAGGAGTCCTTCATGTCTTTATAACCGGCGGCAATGATGGTGTCGCCGATAAAGTCGTTGATCACATAATTCTGCCAGGGGCCGCCGGTGGTACGCCACCCCAGGAACACGGTTCCCAGGTAATCAAAGGCGGACTCGCCGTCGACACCGTTTTCGCCGCTCAAAAGCTCAACGATAGCATCCAGATCTTCAGGGTAGGTTTGGGTAGGTTCTTTGGCCGACGCGGGCATGATCATCAGGGAGAGAAGCATGGAAAATGCCAACAGCAGTGACAAAACTGAGCGGGAGCGTTTCTGACGTTGTCGCATTTATGGTTCCTCCTTATTCAATTACTTGTCTTTTTGCGCGCGGGCACGATACCGCACATAAAATCTACCCCTATCCTCCTTCCTCTTTAAAAGATCCGGTACCGTTTGAAAGCACTGCTCCACGTGGATCTGTCATCTTATATCACGCGCCAGTTCTTCCAGATATATTTAAAGTATACTATGGGTTTCAGAATACTACAATACGGACAAACTACCCAAAGTTAAGTCCGTCTAAATTGTGCATAACATCGAATAGCTTGCTTTTTTCTATATTTGGAAGCAGCAATCTCTTTTTATGTTATTCTGCAAAACCATGCAATTCCTGCTTTCATTTTTCAGACTTCATGCACTCCTCCAAACGCCTATGGCGGACAAACAAAAAAGACTTGAAACCGAAGTTTCAAGTCTTTTTGGTGGAGATAAGCGGGATCGAACCGCTGACCTCTTGAATGCCATTCAAGCGCTCTCCCAGCTGAGCTATACCCCCATATTCACTTTGTCCTGGTCGGGCCGACCGAACGAATTGTATTTTAG
This sequence comes from Clostridiales bacterium, assembly GCA_022785125.1. Classification (GTDB taxonomy): domain Bacteria; phylum Bacillota; class Clostridia; order Oscillospirales; family Oscillospiraceae; genus Flavonifractor; species Flavonifractor porci. The sequence goes on along the minus strand of JALFRA010000001.1, from coordinate 16,611 downwards.
CACGTGTCCCCCGCTCTGTCAACTCTTTTTTTCATTTTTCTCAAATTTTTTAGTGCAGGGTCCTGTCAGCCGGACCAGTAGGGATCCTGAGATATTTTCCCGGTTGGATCATACAGAATGTGTCTTTTCGCTCCGCCCGGATGGCATTTGAGCACTGGTGGAAAAAGGGGCAGTCTGTCCAACCATAAAAACCCGGGCGCGCCATGACGGCGCGCCCGGATTTTCTTTTATTCTTCTGTTGTCTTGTCCTCAGAGGACTGATCCGCCTGGGACGGGGCGGAGGGCTCCTCCTGGCCGCCCCACAGGGGAATGGACTGGGGGTTCTCCTCCAGCTTGTTCTTCTCCTGCTCCCGCTTCTCGGCCTCGGCATACTGGTCGGCCAGAGCGGGGTCCCGCCCTTCCAAAATGGCTACCATCTCGGCGCCGGTAATGGTCTCCTTTTCCAGCAGGTAGGCCACCACCTTATCCATGTCCTCCCGGCTCTCGGAGAGGATCTCGGTGGCCTTCTTGTAGCAGGAGTCGATGATGCTGCGCACCGCCTGATCCATGGCCGCGGCGGTATCGTCGGCGCAGTCCAGGCCGTAGCCGCCGTCCAGATACTGGTTGCGGCGGGAGGCCAGGGCCATCATGCCGAACTCCTCGCTCATACCGAACATGGCCACCATATTGCGGGCGATGCTGGTGGCATCCTGGATATCCTGAGCGGCGCCGTTGGTCATGGTGTGCATCACCAGCTCCTCCGCCACACGGCCGCCCATGGAGACGCAGATCTGGGCCAGCAGCTCGTCCTTGGTGTGGAGGTTCTTGTCCTCCTCCGGCAGGTGGAGGGTGTAACCCAGGGCGCCCTGGGTGTGGGGAACGATGGTGATCTTGCTCACCGGCTCGGCGTGCTTCTGCCGGTAGGCCACCATGGCATGGCCCACCTCGTGGTAGGCCACCAGCTTCTTCTCAAACTCGCTGAGGACGCTGCCCTTCTTCTCCGCGCCGGCAATGACCAGCTCGAAGGCGGTGAGCAGGTCCTGCTGGTTGACCGCCTTGCGGCCCAGACGGACCGCCCGGAGGGCAGCCTCGTTGACCAGGTTGGCCAGGTCCGCGCCCACGGCGCCGGCGGTGGCCAGAGCCACCTTCTTCAGGTCCACGTCCTCCGCCAGCTTGATCTTGCGGGTATGGACCTGGAGGGTAGCCAGACGGCCGGCCAGATTGGGCCGGTCCACGGTAATGCGCCGGTCAAAACGGCCGGGCCGCAGCAGGGCCTGGTCCAGCACCTCGGGTCGGTTGGTGGCGGCCAGCAGGATGACGCCCTTGGTGGGGTCGAAGCCGTCCATCTCGGCCAGCAGCTGGTTCAGGGTCTGCTCCCGCTCGTCATTGCCGCCCATGCGGTTGTCGCGGGATTTACCGATGGTGTCGATCTCATCAATGAACACGATACAGGGGGCCATCTTGTTGGCCTCCTTAAACAGGTCGCGGACACGGGCGGCGCCCATACCCACGAACATCTCCACAAAGTCGGAACCGGAGATGGAGAAGAAGGGCACGTTGGCCTCTCCGGCCACGGCCTTGGCCAGCAGGGTCTTACCGGTACCGGGAGGGCCCACCAGCAGAGCGCCCTTGGGCAGCTTGGCGCCGATCTCGGTATACTTCTGGGGATTGTGGAGGAAATCGATGATCTCCACCAGGGACTCCTTGGCCTCGTCCTGACCGGCCACATCCTTGAAGGTAACGCCGGTCTTTTTCTCCACATAAACCTTGGCGTTGGACTTGCCCAGGTTGCCCAGACCGCCGCCCATCTTGCCCGCCATGTTGCGGAACAGAAAGGAAAACAGGAACACCATCACCACCATGGGCAGCACCCAGGAGATGAGCATGGAGACGATGGGGTTAAGCTCCTCCACATACTCGGGGCCGAATCTGGTGACGCCGTGCTCCTCCAGCAGATCAATCAGCCCATCATCCCGCACCCCCGCCTGGGTAATGGGCGCGCAGAAATATGTGGTCTTGTTCTTGTCCCACTGGGAGGGGGGCGGCACAATGGTCTCCTCCTGCTCCCCGGTGAGTCCGGCGGCGGTGGCGGTCTTGGTGATCTTGCCGTTGGCGTCCACCGACACGCCGTCTTTTAAATAGATGGTATATTTATGGGAGTCCATCAGCACCCCGGCCACACAGTCCTCCTTGACCAGCTCCCGAAACACGCCGTAGCTGATCTCCACTGAGTTGGCCTGGCGGAACAGAGAGGTGGCGTAATTGACCAGCACCGTCAGCACCAGGGCCCACAGGATAATGGACACAATGGCGGTGATATTGCGCTTGTTATTGCCTCCGCCCTTTCCGCGGTTGTTGTTTTGGTGATCGAAATTCAAGAAGACGCCTCCTTGCGTACATTCATTCCAACCGGAAAGTAATTATAGTTATAGCACACGCCCCCTCAAAAAACAAGAAAGGGAAAGCCGAAAGCTGTAAACTTTCTATGAAAGCGGCCGGGTCCAAAGGGGCAATTTTTATCTTTTTCTGCGGCGGGTCTTGTGGTATACTGGTAGCGATCAACAAGAAAGGCGGAACCAATTATGAAGGAGCGCAGACCGGCCCCTCAGGCCGAGGCAGACGGCATCATCGAGGGGCGCAACGCCGTCACTGAGGCCCTGCGGGCGGGCACGCCCATTGACAAGATTTTTCTGGCCCGGGGAGAGACCGACTCTGCCCTCGCCCACATTGCCGCCGCCGCCCGGGACAAGGGCATCGTGGTGGTGGAGTGCGACCGGAAAAAGCTGGACTTTATGAGCCGCACCCACTCCCACCAGGGGGTCATCGCCCAGGCCGCGGTGCGGGAATACGCCAGCGTGGACGATATTTTAAACGCCGCCCGGGAGAAGGGGGAACCCCCTCTCATCGTGGTGTGCGACGAGCTTTCCGACCCCCATAACCTGGGTGCGGTGATCCGCACCGCCGAGTGTGCCGGAGCCCACGGCGTCATTATCCCCAAGCGCCGCTCGGCGGGCCTGACGGCGGTGGTGGCCAAGACCTCCGCCGGCGCGGTGAGCCACATTCCCGTGGCCCGGGTGCCCAACCTGCCCGCCCTGCTCAAAGAGCTGAAGGATGAGGGCGTGTGGGTGTTCGGCACCGCCGCCGACGGGGACCGGCTGCTCTATGACGCCGACCTGAAGGGCCCCGCCGCCATCGTCATCGGCAGCGAGGGGGACGGCATGGGCCGTCTGGTGTCCGAGACCTGCGATTTCCTGGTCCGCATCCCCATGAATGGCAAGCTCAACTCCCTCAACGCCAGCGCCGCCGCCGCCATCCTGCTGTACGAGGCCGTGCGGCAGCGGATGGGCTGACAACCACTGAACTGTAAAAAAGGAGCACGTTCCCATGGCAAAAGACCGGGATGACGAATTGAATCAGGATCTGCCCGGCGGGGACGAGTTCTCCCTGGAATCCATTCTGGCGGAATTTGGCGGCGGGCAGAAAAAGAAAAAGCCAGACGAGGAGGATACCATTCCCTTCCCCGTGGTGCCCAAAAGCCAGCGTCCCTCCTCCCCCTCCAAAAAGCCGGGGCGGGTGCTCACCTTCCCCGACGGCGGTCAGGAGCAGGTACAGAAGGAGTCCCGCGCCGCCGCCACACGGCCGCCGCCGGTGGAGAAGGCCGCCCCGCCCAAGCCGGAGTCCACCCCACAGAAACCGTCCAAAGCCCCTCCGGCGGAGGACAATGTGCTGGACTTTCCAGAGGAGGCCGCCGGACCGGAGGAAAGCGCCCTGACTCAGGGTATCAACCGCCTGCTGAAAAAGGCGGACGACTATGCTGAGCATATGTTTGAAGAGGAGGGCGTAGAGGACGACACAGCGGTACGCCGGGCGGAGGAATTTATCCCCGGCACCGACGAGGAGGAGGAGCCCTCCTCCCGCCGCCGGGAGCGCAAGCCCCGGAGGGAGCCGCCCCCCGCCCCCGATCTGCCCCCGGCGGATCTGGCCAAACGGTACGGCAAGGGCCTCAAGGGACTGCGGCTGCGGTCCACCCTGGTCCTCCTGCTCTTCCTGCCCGCCCTCTATCTGACTCTGGAGGTTTTTCCCCATCCCCAGGCCCTTACACCGGAACTGCGGGTGCTGGCCCTGGCCGGGGTCCAGGTGCTGGCCATGCTGCTGGGGCTGGATGTCCTTTTCCGGGGCCTGTTCGGCCTGCTGCGGCTGGAGTTTGGCATGGACACTCTGCTGCTCTTCGCCTCCGCCGCCACCCTGGCCGACGCCCTTACCATGTTCAAGCTGGACCCCCGGGAGGGCCAGATGCCCTACTGCGCCGCCATTGTGCTGGGCATCTCCCTGCTGCTGCGGGGCACCTACCGAAAGCGGCGGGGCCTGCGGCTGGCCTGTAAGACGGCGGCTGCCGCCTCCCACCCCTATCTGGTCACCCTGGATGAGGGCAAGTGGAACGGCCGGGACACCTACGCCAAGTGGTCTGGAGATGCGGTGGGCTTTGGCCGGCAGATGCAGGCCAGCGACGGCGCTCAGCGCATCTTCCGGCGGATCTGCCCCCTGCTGTTTATCGCCAGCCTGCTGCTGAGCATTGTGGCCTCCATCGGCCGGGGCGCACCGGAGCGGCTGCTGTGGTGCCTGTCCGCCACCCTCACCGCCTCGGCCTCCCTGTCGGGGGCTCTGTGCTTTGGGCAGCCCTGGCTCACCCTGTGTCAGCGGCTGAGCAAATCGGGGGCCGCCATCGCCGGTTGGGACGGCGTCACCGCCACCGGCGGCAGCGGCATCCTGGTCACCGACTTCGACCTGTTCCCCCCGGGATGCGTCTCCCTCAACGGCATCAAGATCTTCGGCGACTTCCCGGCGGAAAAGGTGGTGGCCGACACCGCCACCCTCATCCGGGAATCGGGCTGCGGCCTGGACAAGCCCTTCCACGACCTGCTCCGCTCACAGGGGGCCATTTACCGCAGGGTATCCAACTTCTTCTGTTATGAAGGCGGCCTGTCCGGTGTCATCCGCAATGAGCAGGTGCTGGTTGGCTCCGCCGACTTCATGCGGCTGATGGAGATCGCCCTGCCCCCAGGCCTTCATGTGAAGAACGCCGTGTTCTGCGCCATTGACGGGGAGCTGGCGGGCATTTTCGCCCTCAACTACACCCTCCACGGCACGGTGGACCCGGCTCTCACCAGTCTGATCCGCAACCGGGTGTCCCCGGTGATGGCCACCCGGGACTTCAACCTGATCCCCGCCATGCTCCGCCAGCGGTTCAAGCTGCCGGTGGACCGGATGGAGTACCCTTCTGTGGAGCGGCGGATGGAGCTGTCCGACGAGGACCAGCTCCACAGCGACATCCTCACCGCCGTCCTCTGCCGGGAGGGCATCAGGCCCTATTCCGAGGCGGTGGTGGGCGCCGCCCGGCTCCGCCGGGCCGTCCGCACCTCAGCGGTGCTGGCCAGCCTGGGGGCGGTGGTGGGCCTGATTCTGGCCTTCTACCTCACCTTTGTGGGGGCCTACGCCTCCCTGTCGGCCTCCAACCTGCTGGTGTTCCTCATCATGTGGCTGGTGCCTACCCCCCTGATCTCGGGGATGGTCAATAAATATTAAGTCAAAAAGATCCCCTGCCAGCAGGCAGGGGATCTTTTTGACTATTGGGCTGCAGGGGCCGATGCCCACATCGGCCCGCCGGGTACGTCCGGGGTCATGCGGCGACCGTAAAGGTCGCCCCTACAGGCAGCGCGTCCGGTCAATATCCTCCGTCGATGACCACCCAGGGGGAGTCCTTATCCTCCCGCTGGAGGATGAACTGATAGTCGGTGTAGGTGGTGTTGGGGTCCAGCACCGGCTGGTTGCCGTCGGTGGTAAAGCTTACAAAGAGGACGATCACATTGTTGATCCGCTCCGGGTCATCGGTGTGGAGATAGTCCGCCGCCACCGCATAGGACTGCTGGGGATCATAGTACGAACTTTCCAGGGTACACCCCGCCATCCCGGTCTCAAAGCGCTGTACCACCGTCTTATAGGCCTGGTCATACTCCTCCATGGAGTAACTGTGGAAGGGCGGCGGATTTTTCAGAGCCAGCCAATCCTGGCAGGCGCTGTACATGATCTCATAGGGGCTGGGGGCGTCGTAGTCGTAGGCATAGGCATACCAGCTGGTCTCCCCGTCCCGGGCGATGCCTACCAGTCCGCCCTCCTCCAGGAAGATCAGGCTGTCGCCGTTTTGGTCGGTGCAGGTCACCGCCTTGCCGTTGAGGGCGGCGGGGGCCTGAGCCTTCACCCACACCCGCACCCACAGCTGGATGCTGCTGTCGATGACGCCGTAGGTCTCCACATCCGTCTCCTGTCCGTTTTTATAGGTCAGGGTCCGGGCGGGGCTGCTGCCGGCCATGATGGATTCCATCTCCCGGCCATAGATGTTCCAGGCCGGGTCCCCCTCCACCAGCTCCACATGGCCGGCACCCACGTTGTAGCCCTGCTCGTTCAGCCATTCCTTGGCGGCGGAGAGGGGGTCCAGGAGACCGTTTGTATGGCCCCCGTCCGCCTGCTGCTGGAGCTGGGTGTAGTAGTCCGCCGCCGTGGTGCCGGTGTCCCGGGGGAGCACCAGATAGCGGGTACCGTAGTTGTTGTCCACCCAGCCCTCCACGCACCAGATGCCGCCCTTCCCCTGTTTGATGGGCTGGGAGAGAAGCAGGGTGATGGACTCGCCCCAGTTTTCCGTGCGGAAGTAGACGTAGCGGTGATCGCTCTCCCACACATAGCCGTCGTGGAAGTACATACTGTCGTCGTAGGCCTCCAGGCCGTTGCGGGCACAGAAGTCGGGGCGCACCTCCTGGGGCAGGCGCTTATTCAGGTTCATCCACTCCGCCTCCTCCGCCTGCATCACCGCTTCGTCCTGGGAATTGCTGTAGAAGCGCACATCGCTGGCCGTCAGCCACACATAGTACCAGCCGTCCCGATAGCCAAAGGGCGTCACCCCGCTGCCGTCGGAGATGAGGTACTGTTCATAGGTGGCCTGATCCCACCGGACCAGGGTAAAGAGCCACCCCATGTCGGTGTCGCCGCCACCCGCCGCCTCATAGCTGCGCTTTTCCCACACGCAGACCAGGAAGTCCTCTCCCTCCTCGGGCAGCTCCACCAGCAGCTTGCTGTCCAGGTCGCTGGGAATAGCCAGCTGGAGGTCGTAGTCCAGGTCGTACAGCACCGGGTCCTCCAGCAGAGCGCTCAGGTCGGGGGTGGGCTCCGGGCTGGAGCTGGGGGCCGCCCCGCTGATGGCGGCGCAGCCGGTCAAAGCAATGGCCAGAGCCAGGGTGGCCGCCAGGGCGGCGGGCCCCTGCCGCTTTCCTTTCATAATGGACACCAGCCTTTCTTTCAGTCGTGCCTTTTCCTCGCACAGGGTGGTGGCCAGTACCCCCATGCCTCTGGGGGGCCGGGCGGCCAGAGTCAGCAGGGTCTCGGCGTAGTGCTTCCGGGCTGCACCGTCCATGGCCCGGGTCACCGCCTCGTCACAGGAGAGCTCGCAGGAGCGGGAGATCTCCCGCCGCACCACCACCATCAGGGGATTGAACCAGTGGAGGCTGGTCACCGCCGCCGCCAGCCATTTGTAGAGCAGATCGTGCCGCCGGGCATGGGTCAGCTCATGGGACAGGATATCCGCCAGACGGCCGTTTTCCACCCCCACAGGCAGCACAATGGCAGGATGTACCGCCCCCAACAGCATGGGGGTGTGGACATACGGGCATTCCAGCAAGGCCACCCGCCTGCCGGGAGCCAGCCCGGCCAGCACATTCCGGGCCGCTTGACCGGCGGGGCGGGCAGAGGAACGCACCAGAGCGGCAAAGCGCCGGTAGCCCCACACATACCGCCCCAGCCACAGGGCCGCCCCCACGGCCCACAGGCCAAACCACAGTTCAGGGGCGGTGAGCATTTCCTTCCAGTCTGCCGCCGGAGCGGCAGGCTGCTCCGGTGTGCCGGGATTTTCAGGGGCGGCGGGGCCTGTGGGTTCCCCGGTCTGGCCCTGGATCGGGAGCGGGTCAGTCTGACCGTTGAGGGAGACCTCCGTCTGGGTGTGGGCCTGGTAGGTCCCCTGCTCCGGCAGGGCGGGCAGCGGAAGGGTCACTCCCACCGGCAAAACAAGCCGCACCAGCACCAACAGCCACAGATAGTAGGCCGCCGCCTTGCTTTTGATGAGGGGCCGGACCAACAACAGCAGCCCGGTGAGCAGCGAACCCAGCACGCTCAGCTTTAGCAGGGTATACAGAAAGGATGTCATAGAAAGCACCCCTTTTCTCAGCGTTTCAGGAAGTAGTCCACAGGGCAGGTCTCATGGGTAAAATACCAAAAATCCGCGCCGTTCTCCGCCCCGGCGCCGCTGATCCGCAGGGTATAGCTCTGCTCCGCCTCCGGCAGTTCAAAGACCACCATCTGGTAGGAGGACAGCCCCGCCTTCCAGATTACAGAATTGCCGTCGGCGTCATACAGGGCCACATGGACACCGGGCAAACTACTGGGGAGGTTTCCCTCCACCCCGAAGGCCACATAGTTGGCCTCTTCCGGAAAAATGGAGCCACCCACCGTCACACCACCCTGACTGCTGCCGTCTGCCTTGGGGGCAAAGACATATCCAAGCCAGCTCTCCTCCGGCTCCAGCGACAGATCACTGGCCGCCCCATTCAGCAAATGGGAGAGCTGGGCCATCTGTTCCCGGTCCAGCTCCAGGGTCCAGCCCTGCACCTGGTCGGTGGTCTGGAACCGCTCCACCAGATTCCCAGTCCCGGCGGCTGCCGCTCCATTCACCACCGCACAGCCCATCAGCGCAACGGACAGCAGCACCGTCACCGCCAAAGCGGCAGGTCCCTGTTTCTTTCCCATCATAATCAGCACCAGCCTTTCTTTCATCTGTTCCTTTTTCTCGCACAGGGTCGTAGCCAGCACCCCCATACCTCTGGGGGGCCGGGCGGCCAGAGTCAGCAGAGTCTCGGCGTAGTGCTTTCGGGCGGGGCCGTCCATGAACCGGGTCACCGCCTCGTCACAGGAGAGTTCACAGGCCCGGGAGATTTCCCGCCGCACCACCACCATCAAAGGATTGAACCAGTGGAGGCTGCTCACCGCCGCCGCCAGCCATTTATAGAGCAGATCGTGCCGCCGGGCATGGGTCAGCTCGTGGGCCAGAATATCCGTCAGGCGGTGGGCCTCCACACCCAGGGGCAGCACAATGGCGGGATGGATCGCCCCCAGCAGCATGGGGGTGTGGACATACGGGCATTCCAGCAAGGCCACCCGCCTGCCAGGAGCCAGCCCGGCCAGCACATTCCGGGCCGCTTGACCGGCGGGGCGGGCGGATGCACACACCAGAGAAACAAAGCGCCGGTAGCCCCACACATACCGTCCCAGCCACAGGGCCGCACCCACGGCCCACAGGCCGAGCCACAGTTCGGGGTCGGTGAGCACTCCCTTCCAATCCACTACCGGAGCCCGCTGAGGCTGCGGGGCAATCTCGGGAGCCACAGGGGTCCCGCTTTCCCCCTGGGACTGGACGGGAGTAGTCTGAACGCCTCCGTCGGGCGCCGCCATCTGAGTCTGGATCTGGACCAGCTCCTCCGGCTGGGCAGGCAGGGAGATGGTCATCCCCATCGGCACAATCAGTCGCACCAGCACCAGCAGCCACAGGTAGTAGGCCACCGCCTTGCTCTTGATAAGGGGCCGGGCCAACAGCAGCAAGCCGGTGAGCACAGAACCCAGTATGCTCAGCGTAAGCAGGGTGTGCAGAAAAGCCGCCATGTCAGCGCGCCTCTTCTCTGCCCAGGCCGTCCAGCAGGGCCCGCAGCTCCGCGATATCCTCCCCGGACAGCTGGTCATGCTCCACCAGGGCGGCCACCATCTGCCGGGCCGATCCGGCATACAGCTTATCGATGAGCTTTCGGGTGCGGTAGCAGCCCAGCTCCGCCCGGCTCACCAGAGGCCGGTAGTAGTAGACCTGCCGCTTCTCCTGGGCCGCCGCCCCCTTGGCGCATAGCCTTCGCAGCAGGGTCTTGACCGTCTCCCTGTTCCGGTCCGCCAGAACTTCCCTGATCCGCCCCAGGGTCACCGGCTCCCCGGCGGCCCACAGCACCTCCATCACCTCCAGCTCCGCCTCGGTGATCTTCTCTTCCGCGGCACCCATGGCGTCTCCTCCTTTCGGTTACAGTTGTACCTTTCACCTTTAGGGTACAACTGTAACCTACTTTTGTCAAGGCCGCTGAGGTTACAGTTTTATGACAGATCATGCCATGTCCTCCAAAATACGAAAATTATTTTCATACCGTATGGTTTGGTGAAAATTGGCACATAAACCCGTCCGGCCCTTGCATTTGTTTGTCAAAATGGTATAATATGACCCAGTGATCGGTTCCGCTCCAGGCGGGACAAACTTAGGAGGAATGTGAAATGGGCAATTCTCACAAGTACGTCTACTTGTTCTCCGAAGGCAACGGCTCCATGCGGGAGCTGCTGGGAGGCAAGGGCGCCAACCTGGCTGAAATGACCAATCTGGGTATGCCGGTGCCTCAGGGCTTTACCGTCACCACCGAGGCCTGCACCCAGTATTATAATGACGGCCGTCAGATCAATGCCGACATCCAGGCCCAGATCTATGAATACCTGGGCAAGATGGAGGAGATCTGCGGCAAAAAGTTTGCCGATCCCGAGAATCCCCTGCTGGTTTCCGTCCGCTCCGGCGCCCGGGCCTCCATGCCTGGTATGATGGACACCATCCTCAATCTGGGCCTCAACGACGTGGTGGTGGAGGGCCTGGCCAAGTTCACCAACAATCCCCGCTTCGCCTACGACTCCTACCGCCGGTTCATCCAGATGTTCTCCGACGTGGTTATGGAGCTGTCCAAGAAGCGCTTTGAGGAGATCATCGACGAGGTCAAGGCCAGGAAAGGCGTCAAACTGGACGTGGAGCTGGACACCGACGACATGAAGCAGCTGGTGGTCCTCTTCAAGGAGTTTTACAAGAAGGAAAAGGGCGAGGACTTCCCTCAGGACCCCAAGGTCCAGCTGATGGAGGCCGTCAAGGCCGTGTTCCGCTCCTGGGACAACCCCCGCGCCAACGTGTACCGCCGTATGAACGAGATCCCCTACGACTGGGGCACCGCCGTCAACGTGCAGTCCATGGTGTTCGGTAACTCCGGCGACAACTCTGGCACCGGCGTGGCCTTTACCCGCAACCCCGCCACCGGTGAGAAGGCCCTCTTCGGCGAGTACCTCATCAACGCCCAGGGCGAGGACGTGGTGGCCGGCGTACGTACTCCCTCCCCCATCTCCAAGCTCCATGAGGAGATGCCCGCTGTCTACGAGCAGTTTGCCGACATCGCCAACCGCCTGGAGCAGCACTACAAAGATATGCAGGACATGGAGTTTACCATCGAGAATGGGAAACTGTACATGCTTCAGACCCGCAACGGCAAGCGCACCGCCGCCGCCGCCCTGAAGGTGGCCGTGGACCTGGTGGACGAGGGCATGATCGACGAGAAGGAGGCCGTGTGCCGGGTCGATCCCAAGCAGCTGGACGCCCTGCTCCACCCCACCTTCGATCCCGAGGCCCTGAAGAAGGCCGCCGTCATCGGCAAGGGCCTGGCCGCCTCTCCCGGCGCCGCCTGCGGCCGGGTGGTCTTTACCGCCGAGGACGCCAAGCAGTGGCACGACCGGGGCGAGAAGGTCATCCTGGTCCGTCTGGAGACCTCCCCCGAGGATATCGAGGGTATGCAGGTCTCCCAGGGCATCCTCACCGTCCGGGGCGGCATGACCTCCCACGCCGCCGTGGTGGCCCGGGGCATGGGCACCTGCTGCGTGTCCGGCTGCGGCGACATCGTGGTGGACTATGAGGGCAAGAAGTTTACCCTGGCCGGCAAGGAATACCACGAGGGCGACTGGATCAGCCTGGACGGCTCCACCGGCAACATCTACGGCGAGGCCATTGCCACCGTGCCCGCCGATCCCGGCTCCGGCTACTTCGGCCGCCTGATGGGCTGGGCCGACAAGTACCGCCAGCTCAAGGTGTACACCAACGCCGACAATCCCCACGACGCCGCCCAGGGCTTTGCCTTTGGTGCTCAGGGCATCGGCCTGTGCCGCACCGAGCATATGTTCTTCGAGGGCGAGCGCATCAAGGCCATCCGCGAGATGATCGTCTCCGACAATGTGGCCGACCGCGAGAAGGCCCTGGCCAAGATCATGCCCTATCAGCAGGGCGACTTTGAGGGCATCTATGAGGCCATGCAGGGCCACCCCGTGGTCATCCGCTTCCTGGATCCCCCGCTGCATGAGTTCCTCCCCACCAAGGAGGAGGACATCGTGGAGATTTCCAAGGAGATGAACATCCCCCTGGAGAAGCTCCACAACGTCATCGATTCCCTCCACGAGTTCAACCCCATGATGGGTCACCGGGGCTGCCGTCTGGCGGTTGCCTATCCTGAGATCGCCGCCATGCAGACCACCGCCGTCATCAACGCCGCCATCAACGTCCAGAAGAAGCACCCCGACTGGACCATGGTACCCGAGATCATGATCCCCCTGGTGGGCGAGGTCAAGGAGCTCAAGTACGTCAAGGACGTGGTGGTCAAAACCGCCGACGCCATCATCGCCGCCGCCGGTATCGGCATGAAGTATGAGGTTGGCACCATGATCGAGATCCCCCGCGCCGCCCTCACCGCCGATGAGATCGCCCAGGAGGCGGAGTTCTTCTCCTTCGGCACCAACGACCTGACTCAGATGACCTTCGGCTTCTCCCGCGACGATGCCGGCAAGTTCCTGAACTATTATTACGATAAGAAGATCTACGAGTCCGATCCCTTCGCCCACCTGGACCAGAACGGCGTGGGCAAGCTGGTGGCCATGGCCGCCAAGCTGGGCCGTGAGACCCGTCCCAATATCCATCTTGGTATCTGCGGCGAGCACGGCGGCGACCCCACTTCCGTGGAGTTCTGCCACAAGGTGGGCCTGGACTATGTGTCCTGCTCCCCCTTCCGGGTGCCCATCGCCCGTCTGGCCGCCGCTCAGGCTGCTATCAAGAACCCCCGCAAGTAAGAGTTCTGTCATTCACCATTGGATTTGATGAAGCACAAACCTTCTATAAATCCCATGGATACGGCATAAAACCGTCAAAATGGCATGATTTAACCGTGGAGGTTTATATCTAATCGCCAAAACCCCCGTACATTCCCAATTGGGCAATGTGCGGGGGTTTTTTATTGTTATTTTGGGCTGTTTGTACAAATCTAAACGGGAACGCAAAAATGTATTCTGATTTCAAAAATACATTTTGTCCATGCTCGCTGCTATTTTCACAGCAGCCAGTTCCGTAATTTTGGACGAATTCAGCTTTCAGTAAAGGGGGCCATTATGGGACGAGACGATCAAAGGCAAGCAGTAAAAAACATTCCCTTGGAACAACTGAAGCCATTTAAGAATCATCCCTTTCAGGTACGAGACGATGAGGAATTTCGGCGTCTTGTTGAGAGCATTGAAATTCACGGTGTAATTCATCCAGCGGTGGCTCGCCAGATTGGTGAGGAATGCTATGAACTAATTTCTGGTCATCGACGCAAAGCGGCTTGTGAAGTATTGGGTTACTCTGAGATGCCTGTTTTAGTCCGGTCTATGACGGATGATGAGGCAGTTGTAAACATGGTAGATGCAAACCTTCAGCGTGAGACGATTCTCCCAAGTGAAAGAGCCTTTGCATACAAAATGAAGTTGGCAGCTATGAGCCATCAGGGGCGTAAAGGATTTACTTCCGCCCAACTTGGGCGGAAGTGTGTCGGAAAAGAATCCAGAGAGTTAATTGCTGAACAAGTCGGTCAAAGTCGCAACCAAATTTCTCGCTATATCCGTCTTACTGAATTAATACCAGAAATTCTTGAAATGGTTGATAATCGAAAAATCGCATTGAATCCAGCTGTATCTATTTCCTACTTGGACAAGAAGCAACAAAAGCTACTATATAAGGTGATGGTAGCACTAAAAGCAACCCCATCTATTTCTCAGGCAAAAGCCATCCGAGAAAAGGCCAGTGAATCAGACTTCACAGAAGATTACTTGGTTTCTATCTTATCGAAAAAGAAACCAAACCAGAGAGAGCCGATGATTGTTGAAGAAGAAGAAATCAAGCAGTATTTCCCCTCGCATTACAATAGTGAACAGATGCACAACACGATTTTACTGTTGATTAGGAATTGGAGTAAAAAGCGTGGCTACACACAATAAAAGGTCATTATACCTTGTCACAACAGGGAGCAGAAAATTTTTCTGCTCCTTTTTTTATTTTTTGCGCAACAAACGGCCTCTGCCGTGGCCTACAAGTGAGAGTTACATCTCATGGACCTTGAAAATTCAGAAGAACATCAGGTACAACCGTCCCTCGGAGAGCCACTCCGGTGATACGCCATGACGCCTACGGGTCGAGCGACTTCCCTATCGCCGGTAAAGAGCTTGATAACTTGAGGCCACGATCCAGGGACAGGGGGAAAACTTACACTCAGCCACAGTCCGAGCGTTAAAAGCGTCGCAGGCAATGGGAGTGTCCGGTACAGAACCGTGATAAATGAATCCTAAATCAAAAGGATGCCGAAATGTTCTTGATTTTAAGAAAACCCAAGGGGGTAGTTTACCCTCTTTACATTCCATCTTCTGTTCAATACACAGGAGGAAACTGAAATGAACACACAAATTATCGCCATCGCCAACCAGAAAGGCGGCGTTGGCAAGACAACCACCTGCGCAAACCTGGGTATCGGGCTGGCACAGGCCGGGAAGAAAGTGCTGCTGATCGACGGGGACCCGCAAGGAAGTCTGACCATCAGCCTGGGCCACCCCCAGCCGGACAAGCTCCCCTTTACCCTGTCCGACGCGATGGGCCGTATCCTGATGGACGAGCCGCTGCGCCCCGGCGAGGGTATCCTGCATCACCCGGAGGGCGTTGACCTGATGCCCGCTGACATCCAGCTCTCCGGCATGGAGGTCTCTCTGGTGAACGCCATGAGCCGAGAGACAATCCTGCGGCAGTATCTGGACACTCTCAAGGGACAGTATTCCCAGATCCTGATTGACTGTCAGCCCTCCTTGGGGATGCTTACGATCAATGCGTTGGCTGCTGCCAACAGGGTAATAATCCCCGTCCAGGCGGAGTATCTGCCCGCCAAGGGCTTGGAACAGCTGCTCCAGACGGTCAATAAGGTGAAACGGCAGATCAACCCCAAGCTCCAGATCGACGGTATCCTGCTGACGATGGTGGACAACCGCACCAACTTTGCCAAGGAGATTGCGGCTCTGCTGCGAGAAACCTACGGCAGCAAAATCAAAGTGTTCGGAACTGAGATTCCCCATTCCGTCCGGGCAAAGGAAATCAGTGCCGAGGGCAAGAGTATTTTTGCCCATGACCCCAAGGGCAAAGTGGCCGAGGGTTACAAAAATCTGACCCAGGAGGTGATGAAACTTGAAAAGCAGCGCGAAAAAAGTAGAGCTTGCTCCATACGATGACTTGTTTTCCACCGAAGAAAGCCGCCAGGATGCCAAGCTGGAGAAGGTACGGGAAATCCCGCTGTCTGAACTGCATCCTTTCAAGAACCATCCCTTCAAAGTCAAGGATGACGAAGCCATGATGGAGACCGCCAACAGTGTTCGGCAGTACGGTGTTCTGGTTCCGGCGATTGCTCGCCCGGACCCGGAGGGTGGCTATGAGCTGGTAGCCGGTCACAGGCGGCACCGGGCCAGTGAACTGGCCGAGAAAGAAACCATGCCGGTCATTGTCCGCGACCTGGACGATGATGCCGCCACCATCATCATGGTGGACAGCAACTTGCAGCGGGAAAGCCTGCTTCCCAGCGAGAGAGCCTTTGCCTACAAGATGAAGCTAGAGGCTATGAAGCACCAAGGGGAACGGTCCGATTTAACTTGTGCCCAAGTTGGGCACAAGTCGGATGGAAAGAAGTCACGGGATATTTTGGCCGAGCAAGTTGGTCAGAGCCGAAATCAAATTCAACGCTATATCCGCCTGACAGAACTGATTCCCGAACTGCTGGATATGATTGATGAACAGAAAATCGCACTCAATCCGGCTTATGAGCTGTCTTTCCTCAAAAAAGAGGAACAGCGGGATTTGCTGGACGCGATGGACAGCGAACAGTCTACCCCCTCTCTTTCCCAGGCCCAGCGGCTCAAGAGATACAGCCAGGAGGGACATCTGACCCTCGATATGATGCGCGTCATCATGGGCGAGGAAAAGAAAAGCGATCTGGACCGGGTGACTTTCACCTCCGACACCCTGCGGAAGTATTTTCCCAAGAGTTACACGCCCCAGCGGATGCAGGAAACCATTATCAAGCTGCTGGAGGCGTGGCAGAAGAAGCGCCAGAGAGACCAGGAACGATGAAAGGAGCCGCCTATGAGGGATATTTCGGCCCGTGAGCTGAAAGGGCACAACATTCTTGCCGTAGAGCGTTTTCAGGATAACACCCGCTGGATGATCGAGTTTTCCGTTCAGCGTCCCAGTTCTTACGGTAGCCCCGGTGATGAAATGCGGCTGTTTCTCACAGAGGACGGGTATCAGGCCGCTCTCCTGAGTCAGCAGCGCCGGGAAATCAAAATCAAGCGGTATGCCCATGTGATCGAGGGCCA
>JALFRA010000010.1 GCA_022785125.1 Clostridiales bacterium | reverse complement strand
TATCCCTGGATGACATCCAACTTGCCCTCGTACCTGTTTCCAAGAAGTCGGCTTCGGTTTATAAGTCTGTGGTGATTCTCTGCAAGTCCATTTTCCGGGCGGCCAAGGAGAGCCATGTGATTGACGAGGACCCGACCATATCAAGCCTTTGGGAGATATGTATATGGAGGAAGTAACAGCGGATGATATTCGTCTGGCGCTGATCCCATTGTCCAATAAGTCCGAGAGCCTGCACAATACGGTGAATATGCTCCTCAAGTGCATTTTTTACTCGGCAGAGCGGAGCCAGTTGCTGGAATACAATCCGTGTGAGGGGATTTCGGCAAAAGGAGGGAAACCGACCCAAAAGAAAGATTCGCTGACAGACCAGCAGGTGGAAGTGCTGCTGGAAACCGTCAAAGGACTTCCGCCGTATCTGTTTACCATGATCGGCTTATATGCCGGTCTGCGCCGAGAAGAAGCTCTCGCCTTGCAATGGGATTGTGTGTTCCTCGATGCACCCACTCCATATATCTCTGTGCGGCGCGCATGGCGATCAGAGCATAACAGACCGGTTATCTCTACAACGCTTAAGACGAAAGCAGCAAGAAGGGATATTCCCATTCCCAAATGCCTTGTGAATTGTCTGCGGGAAGCCAAGGCTGCCTCCAAATCGGAATATGTGATTGCCGATAGTGAGGGACAGCCCTTGTCATATTCGCAGTTCAAACGTGTCTGGCAGTACATCGTTGTTCGGTCTACCAAGGAGCGTACCTATTATAAGTATGTGAACGGACAGAGCATCAAGTACACTGTTCAGCCGAGTCTGGGAGGACATCAGAAAAACAATCCCAACATTGTGTATAGCCTGGACTTCGATGTGACACCGCACCTGCTGCGGCATACCTACATCACCAATCTTCTGTATGCAGGTGTTGACCCCAAGACGGTCCAGTACCTTGCCGGACATGAGAACAGCAAGACAACTATGGACATCTATGCAAGAGTAAAGTATAATAAACCAGAACAGCTATTCGATGTAGTAAATTCTGCATTTCATCAAGCTGTCCCCTCGTAAAAGTGGCCTGTTTTTTGGTTAAGGAATAGGACAACCGAGGGGCCGAGGCTCAAAAAAGCCCGGAATATCAAGGAAAATCATCGCTCAGACGATTGAAGTACGGTCTGAAGGCTGCTCGTCGCGCTCCCCAGTTCAGCAAGCGCTGATTTTTCTGCGTCTCAGAATATCCGAACGCAAAAGCAGGAGATCGTTCCGTAAGGAACGTATCTCCTGCTTTTTTATGCTTTAAACACAAACAGGAGGCACCCATTCAGTTAAGAATGGGTGCCTCCTGTTTACTGTTCCACTCTCATCATGCGATATCCAACCCCAATGTGAGTCTGAATATACTGCGGTGAGCCCGGTTCCTTCTCCAGTTTCTTACGAAGCGTTGCCATAAAGACACGAAGTGAAGCTACATCGTTTTCCCAACTTCTTCCCCAAATCTGTTGGGTAATGAATGTGTGGGTCAGCACTTTTCCCACATTCTTGCAAAGCAGGCACAGCAGCTTATACTCGCTGGGGGTGAGGTGAAGCTCTTGTCCATCCAGAAAAGCACAGCCTGCTGCATAGTCCACCTTTAACTTACCATTTGTAAAAATGGCGTCTGTATTTATGGTACCAATCTGCAGTGCGGCCAGCCGCCGCTGTGTGACCCGCAGCCGGGCAAGCAGTTCTTCCACGGAAAAGGGCTTTGTCAAATAGTCATCCGCGCCAGCATCCAGCGCTTCGATTTTATCCGTATCCTCGCTGCGGGCACTGATCACAATGATCGGCATATTAGACCAAGAACGAACTTTATGGATCACTTCCACCCCATCCATATCGGGCAGCCCCAAATCCAAAAGGATAATTTCAGGATTATGGGAAGACGCCTCCAAAACGGCAGACTCTCCGTTTGCCGCCGTCAGGAATCTGTAATCGTGGGCCTTTAATGTTGTCGTGATCAGGTTTCGGACAGGCGTATCATCCTCAACCACCAAAATCAACGGTTTATTCATGCAGTTCTACCTCCCCAGCCAGTACGGAAAATGTAAAAATAGATCCATGGGGCACATTGTCCGTCACTGTAAGTTCTCCGCCATGGGCATTGATAATGGACTTGCACAAGGCAAGGCCTAAACCCATACTGCGACGGCTGTCCGCAATTCGATTGGACGCGCTGTAAAACATATCAAATACATGGGGCTTGGCCTTGTCCGGAATCCCGGGACCATTATCTGCAACGGAAACATAAACATAACCATCCCGTTGCTTCCAGCTAATATGAATTTCAGAGCCAGGCGGCGTATACTTGATGGCGTTATCAACAATATTGATCAAAACCTGAACAATCAGTTTTGCATCAATTTGCGCCAAAATGTATTCCTCGCTGCTTTGTACATTTAGGTGATACTCTACGCTCTTCCGGTTGATGTGGCGCAGCGCCTCTGCCACTACCTCGTCAATCAATTCGGTAGACATATGCAGATTCATGCGGCCCTCTTCCAGGCGACTGACAGACAGCAGATTTTCTACCAGGTTAATCAGCCACATGGCATCATCATAAATGTCAGTATACATCTGTTCCTTCGTCTGTGTATCGAACAGATTGCCATTGGAGAGCAGATTGCTGGCATTTCCTGAAATAGACGTCAGCGGGGTACGCAAATCATGGGAAATGGAGCGAAGCAAGTTTGCACGCAGCTGCTCATTTTTGGCAAGAACCGCAGCAGCTTCTTTTTCCTCAATATTTTTTTGGTTTTCAAGGGCAAGGGCACACTCCCCTAAAATGGAAAGAAGGATGCTCGTCTCAAACGAATCAAGGGGTTTCTCTGATGCGGCGATCCCTACCACTCCATATACCTGTTCTCCTGTGCGAATGGATAAGTACGTACAGCAGGCATCAGGAAAATTATCCGTGCCTGCACCTGCCCGCTTATTATTGGTTACGACCCATCGCGCTACCTCCTGCTCTTTTGCAGAGGTATAGCATTCCGAGGACTCCATATCATTCACAAGAAAAACTTCCGGATCTATCAGTTGATCCTGCCCAAGCAGATAGGTAATCATATCCCGCTGAAATATTTTCAACAGCTGCTTCGCTGTTATAGAGATAATCTCCTCTTGCGTTCCAGCCTTTTGAAGGCTCTGGCTTGTTTCAAAAAGAAGCTTTGTACGCCATGCGACTTGAGCAGATCGTTTGGCGTGAGACTTTAATCTGGATGCCAGAGATCCGGTCAGCAAAGAAGCGAGGAACATGACCAGGAAGGTGACCGGATATCCGCTGTCATAGGCGTGCAAAGAAAACCGGGGGTCGGTAAAAAAGAAGTTGAAGGTCAGCACACTGACGATAGAGGCAATAAAACTACAAACCGAGCTCTTTATGAATACGGATATCAACATGACCCCTAAAATATACAAGGTAATAATGTTTGCTTCCGTAAATCCCCAATTATCAAATAAAAACCCTATTAAAGTCGTTAAAATGAGGATCAGGACGCTCTTTAGCAAATCCAGCATCGAGATGGTGGGTATGTGCATAGCTTCTCGATGCTTTGCCGCAAGCTGACCATTCATCCCATTGTCTGGAATAATATGGATGTCCAGTTCCGGAGTAAGTTCAATCAGACGTTCTGTTAAAGAGGCCTTCCGGAACAGCAGCCCATGGGGCACACCGCTGCGGCCCAATACAATTTTTGTAACTCCTGACAGCCGCGCAAACTCAGCAATCTGATAGGCCACATCATCACCGTAAACGGTCTCAATCGATGCTCCCAGCTGCTGTGCCAGATGAATGTTGGTCTGAAGGCGCTTTTTATTGGGCGGGGATATCCACTGGAACTCTTTTGTTTCCACAAACAACGCCGTAAAGCCGCACCGAAAGGCGCTTGCCATCCGTGCCGCAGTACGTATTATCTTTTCATTGGATGGGGCAGAAGAAAGGCAGACCAAAATATGCTCCCGCGTGCGGTACTCCATCTTGCCCTGGGACGCTGATGTGTGCAGTGCGACTCGGTCGGCACAGCGGCGCAAGCCGATCTCTCGAAGCGCGCTTAACCGCTCCAGTGTGCAGTTTGAAATCAGCTCTCCCCTCTTTTGCTGGAACAGGCGATGTTGCAGCTTTTCCGGCTCAATATCGATAAATTCCACCTGTTCCGCTTGGTCAAAGATTCGATCCGGAATTCGTTCCCGTATGGGAGCCTCCAATATAGAGGAGATGGAATCCTGAATGCTTTCAATATGCTGAATATCCAGGGTGGTATAGACATCCACTCCGGCTTTCAGCAGTTCCTCAATATCCTGATAGCGCTTCATGTGGCGGGACTCATCCACGTTCAGGTGGGACAAGTCATCAATTAAAATCAACTGCGGCAAGCGCTTTAAGCAGGCATCCAAATCGATCTCATCGCTGGTCTGCCCGGCACACACAACAGATTTGTGCGGCAATGTCTCAAATGTTTCGGCCAACGCTCTGGTTTCAGGCCACTGATGGGCGGAGAATAACCCAATGACTACGTCCACCCCTGCCTGCCTAGCTCTGTCAGCAGCTTCCAGCATGGCATAGCTTTTCCCCGTTCCCGAAAAATAGCTCACAAAAATGGACAGCTTTCCATGTTTTCTAGCCTGGTCAGGCAGCATTTTCGTACCCATTGATCCCCCCCCTTTCAAACAGATGTATTATAGCACACGCCTATCGTTCCTGTCCGCAGAACTTCCGAATAAATTCCGCTCGGTGCTGCGCTGCATCAAACCGCTTCTGCTGCCGGAGTAGAAACTGCCACACAAGCCTCCGCCTCTTAATACGCCTTTATCTGTTCTTTATATCCTCATTATCCATATCCAGTCTAAAAGAGGTATTAATGTATCGGCTTGTATATTAAGACGGCATTAAGATAACAATAGCGCTGGGCTGAGTTTATATCCAGCCAAGCGCCATTGCCATGGGCAGCACGATCGCCGCGGTGGAGACACACACGGCCGCCAATGTAAATAGCGGCATCCCAATAAACATCATCAATACACCCAGAACTTTATGTCGAAAGAGAAACCTTTCCAGAACGGCATCCACGTGCGTTTCCATATGAGACATACGTTTTTTCCATACAAACATAACTGTCTCCCCCTTACATGGTTATCATAGCGCGGAACAGCTAAACCTGGGAAAAAGATTATATGTGTGAGGTTAAGAATCAATAAATGTCCGGAGACCCATCTGATCCTTCAGAGAGATCTCCGGACATCAAACAACAGCCTGATTTTGTCCTTCAAGCAAATCGTCAGCCGTGTCTTCCGCGCTATGAGTTTACTTGGACACCTGGCCCACCAGGCCCATGGCTTTGGCAATGTCCAGGTTCACACCCAGCACATTGACCGTCTCTTCGCCAAAGACGCCAAGCAGTTTACCCGTGGTGTTATCCCCCACAATCTGCTCCAGCTCCTCCTCACTCAAGCCTGAGGCCTCCGCAAGAGCGGGGATCTGTACCTGAGCGCCCTCAGGGGAAACATGGGGATCCAGGCCGGAACCGGAAGCGGTCATCAGGTCGGCAGGCAGCTCCTCCCGGCTGATTTCAGGATTGGCAGCCAGGAACTCCTCGATGTCAGCCTCCACTCGCTCCGTAAGGGCGGGGTTGGAAGGCGCATAGTTATTGCTGCCGGAGGACAGACCGGCAAATTCGCTGCCGTCATTATAGAATCGGTTGCCTTCCTCATCCTCATAATAGGTGTTGTAGTGGTAGGCAGAGGGACGGCACTTCATAAAGTAGGGCTCGGTAAAATCCTGGCCTACATTGGCGGCGCCCACAGCGGTACCGTCGGCGGTCACCAGGCTGCCCTTGGCCTGATGGGGGAAAAACACGGCAGACAGGCCGCTGAGCACGATTGGGAAAACAAAGCCGCACAGCAGCAGGAGCACCAGGGTCACCGCCACAGCCTGACGCACATTGTGCAGAGCCTTTTTACTGCTTGTTGTTTCATTCATGATAAGGGAACCTCCTTAGAAGCCCATAGTCTGCAGGATAGGCGCAATGATCATATCAATGATCTTGATTCCAACAAAGGGAGTGATCACGCCGCCCAGGCCATAAATCATCATATTCCGGGCCAGCATCCTGCCAGAGGACATGGGGCGGTACTTGACGCCCTTCATGGCCAGAGGGATCAGGCAGGGAATGATCATTGCGTTAAAGATCAACGCAGACAGGATCGCGCTGTACTCCGTGGTCAGGTTCATGATGTTCAGCACACCCAGCTGAGGAATGGAGGCCATAAACATAGCGGGGATAATGGCAAAGTACTTGGCGATGTCGTTGGCAATGGAGAAGGTGGTCAGAGAGCCGCGGGTAATCAGCAGCTGCTTACCGATCTCCACCACCTCCAGGATCTTGGTGGGATCGGAATCCAGATCCACCATGTTGGCCGCTTCCTTGGCGGCGGTAGTGCCGGAGTTCATGGCCAGACCCACATTGGCCTGGGCCAGGGCGGGCGCGTCATTGGTACCGTCGCCGGTCATGGCCACGATCTTGCCCTCAGCCTGCTCCTTTTTAATGACGCCGATTTTATCCTCGGGCTTACACTCGGCGATGAAGCCGTCCACGCCGGCCTCCTTGGCGATGGTGGCGGCGGTCAGGGGGTTATCGCCGGTACACATGATGGTCTTGATGCCAATGGCGCGCAGGCGCTCAAACCGCTCCGCCATGCCGGGCTTTACGGTGTCCTTCAGGTAAATGACGCCCAGGATCTTGTTGTTCTCGCAAACCACCAGGGGCGTACCGCCCAGAGAAGAGACTTCCTCCACACGGGTGTGCAGATCGGCAGGGATCTTTCCCCCCTGCTCCTTCACATACTGCTCAATGGCGTCGGAGGCGCCCTTGCGGACATGGGTACCGTCCGGCAGATCCACACCGCTCATACGGGTCTGTGCGGTAAACTCCAGAAAGGAGGAGCCGGGCTGCTCCTCACTGGTGTCGCCCAGGCGGCGGGCCAGTTCCAGCGTGGACTTGCCCTCAGGGGTTTCATCGTGCAGGCTGGTCAGCGCGGCGCAGCGGATCAGATCACCGCGGTTGGCTCCCTCCACAGGGAAGAAGTCGGCGGCCAGACGGTTGCCGAAGGTGATGGTGCCGGTCTTATCCAGAATCATGGTATCCACATCGCCGCAGGCTTCAACCGCCTTACCGGACATGGCGATCACATTAAAGCGGGTCACACGGTCCATACCGGCAATACCGATGGCGGAAAGCAGACCGCCGATGGTGGTGGGAATCAGACAGACCATCAACGCAATCAGCGTAGAGACCGGCAGTTCCACGCCGCTGTAAACGCCGATGGGGTACAGCGTCACAATGACAATGAGGAAGATGATGGTCAAAGAGACCAGCAGAGTATTCAGTGCGATCTCGTTGGGGGTTTTCTTGCGGGAGGCGCCCTCAACCAGGGCGATCATGCGGTCCAGGAAGCTGTTGCCCGGCTCAGAGGTAATGCGGATCTTCAGCCAGTCGGACACCACGGTGGTGCCGCCGGTGACAGAGCAAAAGTCACCGCCGCTCTCACGAACCACAGGGGCGGACTCGCCGGTGATGGCGGACTCATCCACGGAGGCGATGCCCTCAATGACTTCGCCGTCGCCTGGGATGACCTCGCCGGCCATCACCATAACGACGTCGCCCTTTTTCAGCTGGCTGGAAGAAACGATGGTCTTGTTGCCTTCCGCATCCAGCAGATGGGCCTCTGTATCCTTCTGGGTCTTCTTCAGGCTGGCGGCCTGTGCCTTGCCCCGTCCTTCCGCCACAGACTCTGCAAAGTTTGCAAAGAGTACCGTCACCAGCAGGATGATGGATACGATCAGATTATAAGTACGCAGGCTGGTGTCCGTGCCGCCGAACAGGGTAGGAACAAACGTCAGCAGCAGCGTGACCAAAAATCCAATTTCCACGACAAACATGACCGGATTTTTGATCATGTAACGGGGGTCCAGCTTCTTGACGGAACCGATGAGCGCCTGCTTTAAAATCTCGGGGGTCAGCAGCTTCTTGTTTTGCTTCTTACTCATATCTGAAAAATCCTCCTTATCCCCAAATGGTCAGATGCTCGGCAATGGGGCCCAGAGCCAGCGCCGGGAAGAAGGTCAGCGCGGCAAAGATATACACGACAAAGACCAGAATCACCGCGAAGGAGACGGTGTTGGTCTGCAGGGTGCCGGCAGACTCGTTGATATAGTTCTTCTTCATAAGAGAACCTGCAATGGCCAACTGAATCACAATAGACAGATAGCGCCCAAAGAACATGGCCAGGCCGGTAGTAATATTCCAGAAATAAGTGTTGTCCGCCAGGCCTTCAAAACCGGAACCGTTATTGGCTGCGGAGGAGGCGTACTCGTACAGCACCTGACTCAAGCCATGGAAGCCGGGGTTCGTGATACCCGCCAGGCCAGCCTGGGTGGCAACCGCCAGAGCAGAGAACGTCAGGATCAGGAAGGGGTGAATGATGATGCACAGGGCGGTGAGCTTCATCTCACGTCCCTCGATCTTCTTACCCAGATACTCAGGGGTACGGCCCACCATCAGGCCGCAGATAAACACGGCCAGAATGGCGTACAGGATCATATTCATGAGGCCCACGCCCTTGCCGCCAAAGACCACGTTGAGCATCATGTGCAGCAGGGGTACCATGCCGCCCAGAGGTGTCAGGGTATCGTGCATATTGTTGACGGTACCGGTGGTAAAGGAGGTGGTAACGGTGGTGAACAAGGCCGACTGGGCAACACCGAAACGGACCTCCTTGCCCTCCATGCTGCCTGCGGACTGATCCAGTCCAATCTGAGCAAGCAGCGGATTGCCCTGGCTCTCAGACCAGTAGCACAGGCTCAAGCCCACCAGGAACAGGATGCCCATGGCCAGGAAAATGCTCCGGCCCTCACGGCCAAAGATTCTGGCGGTGATACCCTCCCGGCGCTCAGGAAGCGCATTGTCGGGGGCAAGGCACTTTAAATGCTCCTTGCGGCTGTCGCCGACCATCTTACCGAAGGTAATGACGCAGGCGCCGGGCAGCAGCATCATGGCGTACAGTTCAATCAAGTTGGAGAGCATGGTGGGGTTTTCCAGAGGCGTACTGGAGTTGGCGCCCAGGAAGCCGCCGCCGTTGGTGCCCAGGTGCTTGATGATCTCAAGGGCGGCGATGGGGCCCATGGCGATGACCTGATAAGTACCCTCCAGTGTCTTGACCACGATATTGCCGTCAAAGTTCTGGGGCACCCCCTGCCACACCAGCAGCAGGCCGCCCACGACGGAGAAGGGGATGAGAATGCGGGTGGTGATGCGCACCAGATCCACAAAGAAGTTGCCCACGTTGTCCTTGGTTCTGCCCGTCAGCCCGCGGATAAAGGCCACACAGGCGGCGTAGCCGGTGGCTGCAGAGACAAACATCATAAAGATAATGACCAGCATCTGGGACAGATAGCTCAGGCCGCTCTCACCGGAGTAGTGCTGCAGGTTGGTGTTGGTCATAAAGCTGATGATGGTATTGAAGGAAAGGGTAGGCTCCATTCCTTCCACGCCGTTGGGGTTAAAGAACGGCAGACTCTGGAGCCGTAAGATCAGGTACCCGATGCCAATCATCACCGCATTGGTTCCGATCAAAGCCAGAACATACTGCTTCCAGTTCATTCCCTTTGAGGGATTTACTCCGCCGATCTTATAAATCACTCCATCCACCCGGTCAAACACCGGATCGGCAAAGGTATGCTTTCCTGCGGCGATATGATACATATACCGCCCTACCGGAATGACAATTATCAAAAAGATGAGAATTGTCAAAGCCAGTTGTAACATATGAAATTCCTCCTAAACTGTGACCTCGTCTTCAGAATCGATCCGGATGTGCCAGTGCGTACACCAGATAGCCGCCCAGCAGCAGGACAATCATTCCAAGCAGAATCATAGCAGTTCCTCCTAAATGGTTACTCTTGTGCATCAATCTGCTTTTGGCACCACTTCACCAAAAGCCAAACCAGCCCAAACGTTGCCAGCAGGGTCGCCACCATAAGCAGATCTATCATATCGAAGGCTCCTTTCCTGTTCTTGATCAGCAAAACAGAAGGCCACCTGTTTTGCTTACCTAGCATACCGCAGGATGTAATAAGCAGGAATTAAGGAACGTCGAAAGGCATTAACAGAAGATTAATATTGATCCCTTTGGGTCTGGATGGCCGCCCTGTTTCGCTCGTCCTCCAACCGGATACGTTCCTGGCTCAGGCCGCATTCGCTCAGTATGGCAATCATCAGGTTCTTTTCAAACGCATCCGGAATGGAGTATCCAACCATCGGGATTCCCACGATACCCATAACACCATGTGTGCCTCTAACAGACAAAAACAGCCACTTTGAATCCGGCAGTGTATTGGTAGTCGCTCCGGCGTGCTTATTGTTCTTCTGTACCCACTTGGCTACTCCGATCTCTTCCGAACTCAGGCCTGCCAAAACCGTTGCTTCATCGCTCGGTTCGATCCGAAACGCCAATTCCTGTTCCGTGCCATTCACCGCATACACGACCGGGCGGTCAAACAGACGGCTGAGCTGTTCCGCCGTTAGACGCAGGCAGTCCCATTCCGTCCTGCCTTTTTGCAGCTTTTGGCTGCTTTCCAGAAGAAGCTCCGTGTAGTAGCTTTTTTCCGAAGTCAATCGCGCCTGTGCTTTGACCCGACTGGCCAAGGAGCTGGCAATCATGCTGGAGAACAACATAATCAAAAAAGTAACAGGATAACTGGGATCATAGGCCTGAAAAGAATATCTCGGTACGGTGAAAAAGAAATTAAACGCACCAACGCTGAAAAGCGAATTGATGGCGCCGTAAATGTGGCTGCCTGTCCAAACCGCAGTCAGAAGCACCCCTAAAATATAAACGGTTATGATATTGGACTCACTGAATCCGGCATAATAAAATGCAAATCCAACCGCTGTGGAAAGAAGCCATGCCGCCAGCATGATCCCGGTGTCTCTCCAGGAAAATCGCGCTTTCGGCAGATGCAGTTTCCCCAGCGGCCTTTTGTACAGGGGCTGATGGTCCGGGATAATATAGATATCCAGATTCGTCAGCTCAATCAAGCGGTCTGCCAGGCTTTTTTTCCCTGTAATCACGTTTTGTTTGTGGTTGACACGCCCCATAATAATCTTTGTCACACCACTGACCCGGGCATATTCCGCGATCTGCACGGCAGGGTCCGTACCATATACGGTAGAAATCTGTGCCCCCAGCTGCTCTGCCAGACGCAGGTTGCCGCGCAGCCGCTTGATATTCTCGCCCGATAATTCTTTCGTCTCCGGCGTCTGCACAAACAATGCGGTAAAGCCGCTGTGAAAGGCTTCTGCCATTCTGGCGGCCGTGCGGATCACCTTGGCGTTGGATGGCGCAGAAGACAAGCAAATCAGAATATGCTCCCCTGCTTTTGCGCTTTTCCCCTTGCCTTCTTGTAGTGCTGTGCGGTTTAGTTGATCCGCCGTCCGCCGCATGGCAATCTCACGCAGTGCAGCTAAATTCTCAGTGGTAAAAAAGTTCTGGAGAGCCTGCCTGGCCTGACGTTCCCGGTATACTTTTCCCGTCTGAAGCCGCTTTACCAGCTCATCGGGCGCAATATCCACCAGCTCAACCTGATTGGCCCGGTCAAACACATGATCTGGAATCCGCTCATTTACCGCAATCCCCGTAATAGAAGATATCAAGTCGTTCAATGATTCCAGATGCTGTACATTGACCGTGGTATAGACATTGATCCCGGCCTGGAGCAATTCCTCCACATCTTGATAGCGTTTTGTGTGCCGGCATCCCTGGGCATTGTTATGTGCCAATTCATCCACAAGGATGAGCTGTGGTTTCCGCTGCAAGGCCTGATCCAGGTCAAACTCCTTCAGTTTGATCCCTCGATAATCAATCTCCTGACAGGGCAAAACCTCCAGCCCCTCCAACAGCGCTAATGTTTCGGGCCTTGCGTGTCGCTCCACATAGCCCACTACAACATCGATACCCTCTTTTTTCGCCTGGTGAGCCGCCTCCAGCATGGCGTATGTCTTTCCCACACCTGCTGCATATCCAAAAAATATCTTTAATCGCCCTGGAGAATCTCTGCGCTCTGTGTTATATGGAGCATATTCCAGGTCCCTTTCTGTCTGATCCATATACATTCTCCTTTTACCATTTTCTTGGGATAATCTTGTTTTTATCGTATCATGCGTGGTACTATGAAACTATAAACAAAGTGTCTGCCAGATTAAGATGGAATAAAGATCATATTTCAGGCATAAAAAGCCGGACACCAGCATTACCTGGCGTCCGGTTCAACGGGCCATCCACACGCCTACAGGCGGAGCAAAGTCAACGACACTGTCTTTGGACTGGAATTCTCATTCATCCTCCTTTTCATTGAAAGGCATACTCCCAAAACAGCCTGATCAACAGGCTTGATGGGGTAATCACAATGCCCGCGAAATAAAAAGTGCATGAGCCTTATTTCTCTAGTTTTAGGGTGGCATTAAGCAATGGTCCATTTTTCCAACACAACTTATGCAGCCTCTTTATCTGTGCCCTGCGTCGCCCTGGGCAGCGATACGCAAGGCACAGATCAGGAGCAAAACCTGTTTTCGTGCGTCATACACGAGGATGAAAATTAGAATCTGATGTGCAGAAAACCGCAGTATTAAGCGAAAAATCAGCCAAAAAAGCAAAGAAATGGCCGGATATTGGGCTGGCTCAGCACCAGGACGCAGAAGTTCAGCAAGCGACTGATTTCACTTCCCTTTTCCTGCTTTTCAGTACGTCTTTGGACGCTGTTTTACAGAAAATTGGATGGTTTTGGCGCTATGAGTGTTCCAGAAATGTGTTCCGTTTTCTTCTGTAAGGAGCACACAAGGAACAAAATCGTAAGCGAAGACAAAAGCCTAATGAAGCAGGAGATCGTTCCGCAAGGAGCGTATCTCCTGCTTTTTTGTGCTGTGTGGCGTGTGGAGCAGATATCCACACGGAACGCCTTCCCATCACGCTTTGTAGAACGGCAGCGCCTTGCCGGAAATGAGACCTTTCCTCAGGCCGTTCCCCGTTTTGCTGACAACCACACCAAAATGCAGTCTGTCCAGACGCACACATTCTTTCTTCAGCTCCAGGAACTTTAAGATACGAAAGGTGTTATAAACCAACATCAGCGGGACAGGCAGCCTGCCGGACTTCCAACGGCAGAGGGTGCACGGAGTTTTCTGCAAGCTTTTGGCAGTTCACATAGAATCATGCTTGCAATGTACCGTGCAATGCAGTATAATAAATTCTAACAATTAAAATATTGCAGATACGATGAGAAACTTGTTGGAAACAGGTGCTCTTTGTCATAAGCCGGTGGGAATCCGGCGCGGAGGCCGTATTCGTCATGAGACGTCAGCCGGCAGTGATCGTACATCAAGTGGCACCTTTTGGGGAATCGTAGGCTGTTTTGTAAAAGTGCGGTCTTTCCAAAATGGAAAGACCGCACTTTTTATTTTCAATCAAGCTTTTTGTGGCCTTTCAGAAGATGGAGGCTGAACAAGGGAATCGGGTGAGAATCCCGGACGGTAACCGCCGCTGTATGCGTGATGTCCGCTGCTCGTCAACGAAAGTTCGCCATTGGGGACGTACCCTGAGAAGGCAGAGCAGACCGGCGAAGGCAGGAAGATCCTGTCCCAAGCGCAAGTCAGAAGACCTACAAAAAGAGGATACGCCGCGTGCGGGACGCCGCACCCGGTGGCTGCACACACAGAAAAGCGGCTGTGGATTCTAACGATCCACAGCCGCTTTTGCGGAAAAGAGGGAAGATATATGGAGATGAACCGTTCCCGCGACCAGCTGGCAGACCAGAAATCCATGGTAATCGACCTGATTCGGGCCGGATGCTCCTCTCAGGAAGAATCTGAAGCGCAGTACGCCTGTTATTCTATAAATACCCCCCAGGGAAAAGCGCTCTGCGCCGCCTTCTCTGATGATGCGCTGTTGGAGCTGCTGCGGGAAACTGCAAAGGATCTGGGGCACTCACCCGCCCAAGGTGAGGTCCACTGGCTCTTGCGGGAATATCTGCGCAGCCGTTTTCATAACTGGCCGGGCGCGCTGCGGGCAGCGGGCCTGAACCGCGCAGCTGGACGGGGCGGTCTATCTTTTGCCCGGGTGGAGCAAAAGGAGTCCGAAATCCAGGCACTGCTGGCTCAAGTACGAGAAGCCGCAAAGGCGCTGGGACGAATCCCCCATCCATCAGACTTGCCCGAGATCGGTCAGCAGTTAAAAAAGCAATATCAGACCTGGGGTCAGGTGCTGACCGCCGCCGGAGCGGAAGAAGCTGCCGCCGCCGGTCTGCGGAAATTTGACAGTCTGGAAGAAGCGGACAAACAGCGGCTGGCCCAGCTTCTGGTCCTGGCTCAACAACTCAACCGGGCGCCTCTGCGCAGCGAAGTACAAGACGAACTGCGAACAGCGCTTATACAGCGCTTTGGTTCCTGGCGAAATACCCTCTACCAGATCGACCTGGAACCAGTACGGCGGATCACCCCCTTTGTCAACACCCCGCTCCACAGGGGAGAGAGCCGCTCCAGGGCCACCCACCGCGGGGATCTCTATGATTGCCACTACCGGATCCTGCATCTGGATCAAAAGACGGCTGCGGACCTGGCTTTTATCCGGGCCATGGCAGAAAAGCTGGGGCGTCCTCCCCGTCGCCGGGAAGTACCACCGGAGGTCCGCAGGCGATTACAGGAGTCCTGCGGTTCCTGGTCCAACGCCCTATTCCAGTTGGGACTTCAGGCGTGAAGCCTTTACATTGGGAATATCGCGCAGGTATGCTGTGCGTTTCCATCAATCTGACAGCAGAAGAAAGGGAGAACCATGATGAAGAACAAGCGACTCTTATCCGCACTGTTGGGCGCTGTGCTGGCGCTGTCCCTGGCCGCCTGCGGCGGAACTCCTGCGCCTGTTGGCTCAGAGGCGCCTGCCACCGGGGTGGATCAGACTCGAGAAATCGTTTTTGCCGCCTCCAGGGATCAGTGTCCCGGCGAGCAGGACGCCTACTACGCCTCCATGTCCCTGGGGGTGTGGGAACCCCTGATCACCAAGGACGAGCACGGCAAGCCCGCACCTGCTCTGGCCACCGAATGGGAGCACAATGAGGACTCCACCGTATGGACCTTCCACCTGCGGCAGGGCGTGACCTTCTCCAATGGTACCCCCTTCAACGCCGACATCGTGCTGGCCAATTTCGACCGCATGAAGAAGGGCCCCTTTGAATCCTCCTTCTACGGCATGAACATCGACACCATCTACCCTGGCCTGCTGTCTTATGAGAAGACCGACGACTATACCGTGGTACTCACCCTTTCCGAAGGTCAGCCCCTGCTGGACTATACCATGGTCAACTACGGCTCGGCCATCTTTGAACCTGCCTGCTTTGCCCAGGACGGCACCTTTAACGGCTTTCCCATCGGCACCGGTCCCTATGTGGTGACGGAAAACGTGCTGGGCCAGTATTGTATCATTGAGCGCAGCGACAATTACTGGGGCACCCCCGGCATTGCTCAGACCTTCCGCTTTAAAGTCATCCCTGATGCGGAGACCCGCTATACCGCTCTGCGGGCCGGCGAGGTCCAGGGCCTGTGCGACCTGGGCGCCATCTCCCCCGCCCAGGCTGCGGAAATTGCCGACGACCCGGCCTACAATGTGTCTGTGGGCGACTCCGGCATCACCCACTTCCTCAATGTCAACGGCGGCGCCTTCCCCTTCAATGATGTGCGGATGCGGGAGGGGCTGTCTCTGCTGCTGGACCGCCAGACCATCATTGACAGCTTTTATAACGGTTACGGCCTCGCCGCCGGCGGTTTTCTGAGCTACACCTCTGCCTTTTTTGCGGAACAGCCCGTCCGCCACGACCCTGAGAAGGGCGCCCAGCTGATCCGCGAGGTGGTTGGGGACCAGGCGGTGGAGCTGCGCTTCCTGCTGCCCGGCGTGGACGCCAACCGCTACCCCTACCAGGAAGAGGCCGAGTATATTCAGGCTCTTCTGGAGAACATCGAGGGCACCAACATCAAGGTCAGCATCCAGCAGATGGATTGGGGTCCCTGCAAGGATGAGATGAAGGCGGGCAACTATAATATGTGTCTGAAGATCCAGGGTCTCCCCTCCGCCAACCCCTTCTCCCTGTTTAAGGGCTTCTTGCATACGGAAGGCAGCACCAACATCAATTACGGTCTTGGTTACCACAATGATCATGCGGATGGGCTGATTGAAGAGGCTGCCGCCTGTCTGGACGCCGATCGTCTGGCGGAAATCTACAAGGAACTCCAGGAGATCTCCGCCGCGGACTTCCCCAATATCCCTGTGCTCTATTCCCAGGAGGTGGTGGCCTCCTCCAGCGATATCACCGGCTATCAGGCCACCGTATATGGCCTGACCGGCTTTACTCAGGTATGTTGGGCAAAATGATCCCCATATCCAAAAGCAAGCCCCCGTCCTGCGGCGGGGGCTTGTTTCCCGTACCAACCTCATTTTCAAAAGGCGGTGGAACATGGCAATTCTGACTTACATTGGCCGCAGGCTGCTGGTGCTCATCCCGGTGCTGCTGGGCATTTCCTTGGCAGCCTTTCTGCTGGGCCGTATCGCGCCCGGCGATCCGGTGGATGACGCCCTGTTCCGCATCGGTATCGAGTTCCCGACGGAGGAGGACCGCGCCGCCATGCGTACCGAGCTGGGACTGGACAAGCCTCTGCCGGTACAGTATATGACCTGGCTGGGAAAGGCGCTTCATGGTGATCTGGGCCGCTCCTACATCGGCAGCAAAGACATTGCCCATGAACTAATGACCCGGCTGCCCGTCACCCTGAAAGTCTCCCTTGCCGCCCTGCTGGTGGCTGTGGTTTTTGGTGTGGGAGGAGGTGTGCTCATGGCTGCCTGCCACGGCACATGGCTTGATACCATACTGAAGGTTTTTTCCACCCTCCTGCTGTCCATACCGGGCTTCTGGCTGGCTCTGTTTCTCATCACTGTATTTGCCGAGTGGCTCCATCTGCTGCCCACCAGCGGACTGGACCGGGGCCTGGCCTCTTTGGTACTCCCTGCCGCAGCCCTGGCTGCGGGGAACGTAGGCTCTACGTCCCGCTTCACCCGAGGCAATATCCTGGCTCAGCTGGGGGAGCAATATATCGTGGTGGCCAATGCCAAAGGCCTCTCGCAGCGGACGGTAATGGTGGCCCACGCCTTCCGGAACTCCCTGGTTCCCATTATCACCCTAATCGGCAACTATTTCGGCGGGATTTTAGGCGGAAGTACGATCATTGAGAATATATTTGCCATTCCCGGTCTGGGCAGCTATGTGCTCTCCGCCATTCAGAACCGGGACTATCCCGTCATTCAGGGATATGTACTCATAACCGGCACCACCTTTGTACTCATCACACTTGCCATTGATTTGCTCTATCTTGCGGTGAACCCCAAAATCCGTCTGCAGGGGGGAGAAGTATGACCAGACGCAAAAAACAGAATTTCCAGCTGACCATTGTCTGCTCCATTCTCCTGGCTATCGTTCTGATGACGATATTTGCCCCCTGGCTGTCCCCCTATGATCCCCTGGAGGTCAACATGGACCTCCGTCTGCTGTCTCCCTGCCGGGCCCACCCTCTTGGAACCGATGCCCTGGGCCGGGACGTACTCAGCCGTGTCATTTACGGCGGCCGGGCCTCTTTGCTGCTGGCTGTGGCTGCCACCGCCTGCTCTATGCTTGTGGGCCTGGTCATTGGCGTCATTTCCGGCTACTGCGGAGGGATTATAGACAGCGTGATCACCGCAATCTCCAATATCTTCCAGGGCTTGCCCGGCATGGTGCTGATGATCGCCCTGGTCGGCATTCTGGAGCGGAACAGCAAAAGCATAATTCTCGCCCTGGTCATTACCTCCTGGGTGGGGTTTTCCCGTCTGGTGCGGGGAGAGGTCATGAAGGTCAAAGGCGAGATGTATATCGAGGGTATGCGCTGTCTGGGCGCGGGTCACCTCCGTATCGTCCTGCGGCATGTACTGCCCAACATCCGCACCAATGTCATTCTCCAGTTTACCACCCGGCTGGGTCGGGTGGTGCTGTCTGTGGCCGGCCTGAGCTATCTGGGGCTTGGCATCCAGCCCCCCACCCCGGACTGGGGCGAGATGGTCAGCGGTACCGCCCGCCGGTACTTCCGCAGCGCCCCCCATTTGCTGTGGGCCCCGGGGCTGTGCATTATCCTGCTCACCCTGTCCATCAACCTGCTGGGGGATATTTTGCGGGACCGGCTGGACGTGAAGCAGGATTCGGTGAAGGAGCTGTGAGCATGGTACCAGACATTGAAATTCAGCACCTTTCGGTGTGCTTTGACACCGCGCAAGGCCCGGTGTGCGCCGTCAACGACCTGTCCACCACCTTTCGGGCCGGGCGAATCTCGGGGGTCATTGGGGAGAGCGGCAGCGGCAAGAGCATAATGGGCATGTCCCTGCTGCGCCTGCTTCCCAACACCGCCCGGGTAACAGGAAAGTGCTTTTTTGGTGAGCATGAACTCTATTCCATGCCGCTGCGGCAGCTGCGCAAGCTGCGGGGCGGTGCCATCGGCCTCATCCCGCAGAATCCCGGCGCTTCTCTGGATCCTGTGATGAAGCTCCGCCGCCAGCTGACGGAAGCCATCACCACCCACGGCAAATGGAGTCGGAAGCAGGCGGAGATCCAGGCCGCCCAACTGCTCCGCCAGTTTGGGTTTGAGGAGCCGGAGCGTACCCTGAACCAGTACGCCTTTCAAATGAGCGGCGGCATGAACCAGCGTCTGGTATCCGCTCTGGGGCTGGCCTGCCGCCCGGGCTGGGTCATTGCGGATGAACCCACCAAAGGGCTGGACGCAGTAATTCGAAACCAGGTATATTCGGTACTCCGCCAGATTTACACGGAGCGCCACTGCAGCATGATCGTCATTACCCATGATCTGGCCCTGGCGCAGCAGCTGTGCGATGATATCCGGGTACTTTATATGGGGCAGATTATCGAGCAGGGTACGGCGGAGGAGGTTATGGAGCGGCCCCGCCACCCCTACACCGCCGGTCTGATCCGCTCACTGCCCAGCCAGGGGATGGTTCCCATCCCTCCACCGGCCCCTGAACGGCTGACCCACAGCGGCTGTCCCTTTTATCCCCGCTGCTCCAGAGCCACAGCCCGGTGCGGCAGGGAAAAGCCGGACGATTATCCGCTTCCGGCAGGCGGGAAAGTGAGGTGCTTCCTCTATGAATAACATACTGGAACTGGATGGGGTCAGTCGTATTTTTACCAGCGGCATCTTCCAAACCCACACCACCCGGGCGGTGGATGAGGTCAGTTTTGTCCTGGAGCGGGGGAAAACCTTTGGGCTGGTGGGCAACAGTGGATGCGGCAAGACCACTTTGTCCCGTATGATCACCCGTGTCCTGCGCCCCACCAGCGGGTCCATCCGGTTTGAAGGCAAGGA
Organism: Clostridiales bacterium; assembly: GCA_022785125.1. GTDB lineage: Bacteria > Bacillota > Clostridia > Oscillospirales > Oscillospiraceae > Flavonifractor > Flavonifractor porci. The sequence continues at coordinate 17,064 of JALFRA010000010.1, read as the reverse complement.
TATTGCCGGCTTTGACCGAAAGCAATGCAAAAGCTACCACCGGCGGGTACAGATCATCTTTCAGAATCCAGAGGCCTCTCTGGACCCCTCCATCCATATCCGTAACAGTCTGCTGGAGGCCATGGCCATCCACCACCTGGGCAGCAGCAAAGAGGAACGCATGGCTAAAATCCAGAAAACGCTCAGGCAGGTGGGCCTGCCCGACTATCTTCTCTCCCGCTATCCCCACCAAATCAGCGGTGGCGAAGGTCAGCGGCTGGTGATCTGCCGGGCCCTGCTGCTGGAGCCGGAGGTACTTTTGCTGGATGAGCCTACCTCCATGCTGGATGTATCGGTGCAGGCCAGCATCATGAACCTGCTGCGGGACCTCCAGCAGGAGCTGGGACTGACCTACCTCTATATTACCCATGATATTGAATTGCTGGGATGGATCAGCCATACCATCGGCGTCATGCAGAAGGGGCGGCTGGTGGAAGTGGGAAGCCGGGAGCAGGTGTTGGAAGCCCCTGTTCACCCCTATACCAAAGAACTGCTCTATTCCTATACCCATTGGGAGGGAGGCGCACAGTCATGAGAGAACGCGTACCACTGCCTGACTTTGCCCGGCAGTGGGCGGAACAGGTGGCGGCAAGCACATCGCCGCGAATGACAGATGACGAGGCAGAGCAAACCTTTTGGCGGGAGTTTATCCAAAAAAAAATCTATGCTCCTGAGCCCTCCGCCCTTCAGGTCCTGGATTACCTGCGTCCTCTGCTGCGCACCCACAGGGTGGAGACTGCGCTGGAACTGGGGCCCGGCTGGGCCAGCTATACCCTGACCCTGGCAAAACTCTGCCGGGAGGTGGCCTGTGTGGATATCTCCCGGGACGTACTGGATTTTGTCCTCCAGGCAGGTGCTGCGCATGGTCAAAACAATATCTCCGCCTTCCACGCCAAATGGGAAACCTTTACGCCTGAAAAGCGATTTGACCTGGTCTTTGGATACAACTGCTTCTACCGCCAGGCTGACCTGGTGGACTGCTTCCGCAGAATGGACCAGGCTGCAAACAGGCTGTGCGTGGTGGGCATGAATACCGGTCTTGCCCCTGCCTGGATCCATGAATTGAATGCCGCAGGCGGACAGATCCACTGGGAGTGGAAAGATTATATCTACTTTGTGGGCGTGCTCTACCAGATGGGCATCGACCCCAACGTCGCGGTGCTTCCCTTTGAAAAGCTGCTCTCCTATCCTGATACGGATGCTTTGGTGCAGGGAGAGTGTGTCCGCTGTACTCCCGGAACAGTGGATCCTGATACCGCCAGAGCCATCCTGTGCCGTCACTTCACGCAGATGCCCAATGGCAGTTGGCAGGCCACGGCAAAATATCACAGCGGTGTGGTGTGGTGGACGCCAAATCATTAAACTATGTGCGGCCGCTCCTTTTCCTGTGTGCATCCGGGTGTGTCACGGTCCAAATCTGCCTTTGTATCTGCCGCCATGCAGCCTTTTGTTAAAAATGCCGCCCATTCGGGCGGCATTTTAGTCTGTCAATAAATTGCATTTTGTAATTTATGCCGCAAGAGCCTCTCAGCGTTCCGTCGTCCACAGACGATGGAATAAGTTTAAAGCCCGTCAGTCCCGAGGACATGAGCCTTGGAAACAGCACTTCTCATAGGGAATGGGAGGACGATTTCGCCAGGAATTGACTCCCACCCCCATGCAGCCCTTTGTCTGATCTGTGCCGGACTCAGTTGCTGCCGCTGGGCAGGAAGGGGATCAGAGCGGCGGCCAGGCCGGTGACCGGCATGGTTTGGAGGGTCACCTTACCGGGGCCGGTGACCACCGTATTGAACAGGCCCTCACCGCCGAAGAGCATATTTTTCACACCCTTGATCATCTGTACGTCGATAGAGCAGGTGGCGTCCATCATGGCCAGGTTGCCGGTATCCACAACGATGCTCTGTCCCGGTCTCAGCTCGTATTCCACCACCGAGCCATCCAGCTCCACAAAAGCCATACCATGACCGGACAGCTTCTGCATGATAAAGCCCTCACCGCCAAAAAGGCCGGTTTTCATCTTCTTCTGGAAGTGAATGGACAGCTCCACCCCCTGCTCAGAGGCCAGAAAGCCCCGCTTTTGTACGATGACCGGGTGGTCCGGGTCAATGGGAATGGCCCGAATGGTGCCGGGCAGGCTGGCACCAAAGGCAATCATGCCCGGACCGCCCACCGCCGTGTATGTATTCTGGAAGATGGAGTCGCCGGAAAACATCCGTCCAAAGGCCTTGCCCAGGCCGCCTGCGCCGGTAGACATCTCCATATTGGGGGACATCCACACCATGGAACCCCGCTCGGTGATCATGGACTCACCGGCAGCCACCTGACAGATCACCACCGGCATGGGCTCTCCCTTGATCTCATACTGCATACCATCGCCTCCTTATTTAATGGGTCTCCAAGGCAAGTATACGATAGGCTGCAGCGGTATGCAAGCCGCTTTTCTTCTTATGTCTCCACCCCCTCCAGCCGCATCACCGATACCTCGAAGGCGGTGCGCTGACGGCTCTGGCCGTTCTCCAGCTTGGTATAGGCCCGGCTCTGGAGGCGGCCCTCCAGCCGCACCCCGTCCCCTACCTCCAGCTCGCCGCAGCAGCGGGCCAGCGCCCCCCAGGAGATGCAGGGCAGATAGTCCGCCCGGCCATACTTCCGGTTTACTGCCAGCATGAGATCGCAGATCTCCCGGCCCAGAGGGGTGCGCCGGAATACCGGCGGCTTGCACAGCACCCCGGCCAGAGTGAGCCGGTTCTCATTGGGCCCCTCCCCCGGCTTGATGCTCTTGGCGTGCAGGGTGATGACCAGCTTGCTGCCGGTGCCGCTTTTGTTGTTGAAGGAGCGTACCTCCCCCTCCACCTCCACCGGCGTCCCCGTCCTCACCGGATGCTCCTCCAGCAGCTCTTTGGGCGCAATGACGTTGATGGTGTCCTCCGATCCGGACAGCCGGAGTACCGTGAGCGGAAAGGTTTCATATACCACGCCGTGGGTCTCATGGGACCACACCGGGTCCGCCGCAACGGTCCCCCGGAGCAGCGCCCTGTTTTCATTCCATCCTGTCTGCATATCCATCCACACTCCCGCCTGTTTTTGGTAGCTGTGGCATCTATATGCGGGTTTGTCCCCCACTATGCCGACAGAACGTGGACAGCGGTTGACGATTGTGCGCTCCATGGAGTATGATAGGAAAAAGGGGTGTAACAAACATGAACAAGCACTTAAAAGATGTAACCTTTTCTCAAGTATTTTTTATCTGGTTTGCTCTCTTCTTTTTACTGCTTATGATCAATATGCAGACGCTGAAAAACGGCCTGCTGGTCAGCATCACCGGCGCGGTTCTGGGTGTGTTCCTGCTGATTTGCCCCATTCCGCCCAACTCCTTCCAACGCCGCTACGGCAAAGAGCGTGCCGTCCATGTCACCCGCATCATGGCGGTGGTCATCATCGTCATTTCCTTCATCACGAAAATCCAATTCTGATCAAAACAAGAGGTCCAGCCTTGGAGGCTGGACCTCTTGTTTCTACTGCTGATTCTGCCAGTCGGCGGGGTAGACGAAATAGAGAAACCGGGCGTGGCCGGTGACGGAAAACTGAATTTCGCTGCCTTTGGGAATGTGGATCAGCTCCCCCGGCCCGGCGGACACCTTCTGCCCGTTGCAAAGGATGTCCAGCCGCCCCTCCACCACATAGTCCATTTCATCGTAGTTCAGGGTCCAGGGGAAGGTGGTATCGGTCATCTCCATGATGCCCACCCCCAGCCTGGGGGACTGCTCCAGGGTAAACAGGTCCCGGGTATACACCCTGTCACCGGGGTTGCCGGTGTTCATACGGTGAGCCTCGGTGACAGTAAGGGCGGGCACCTTCACTGCCTGCACCCCGCCCCCCAGGTGCTCCAGCAGCACCTGGCGGATGATGGTCTCCAGCTGATTACGCTCCATGCTGCATCTCCTTTCGGGTAAGGAACATGGCCACCGCCACGGCGGTAACGCCGCCCACCAGCTTGCCCACGATCATGGGGAAGATCATGGTGGAGTCAAAGCCGGCGGTAAAGCCCAGATGGTCGCCGAACACGAAGGCCGCCGACACGGCGAAGGCCACGTTGATGATCTTGCCCCGGCGGTCCATGTCGCCCATCATCTGGAACATGGGGATGTTGTTGGCCAGGGTGGCCACCAGGCCCGCCGCCGCCACGTCGTTCATGCCCAGCAGACCGCCCAGCTTCATCAGGGGCTTTTTAAACACCTTGGTGATGACGTACACCAGGGGGAAGGCGCCCGCCAGCACGATTGCGATGTCACCCACGATGCCGATGCCCTCGTCAATGGAGTTGAGGCCGGGGATAATGGTCAAAGGCGTGAGAGCCTCGATGATGGCGGCGGCCAGACCGATGGTGATGATGATCACAATGATGCGGCCAAAGACCTGGAAGCCCTTCACCATGCCGTTCGGCACAAAGGCCAGTCCCAGGGCGATGAGCACCGCGAAGAGCACGATGGGCAGCAGGTTGCGCAGCACCATCATCAGGGGGAAACCCGCCACCAGGCCGCCCACAAAGCTGCCGATGGGGATGGTGATGACGCCGGCCAGCACGCCGGTGGCCAGGGCGGGCCGGTCTTCCGCTTTGATGATGCCCAGGCCCACCGGAATGGTAAAGACGATGGTGGGGCCCAGCATGGCCCCTACGATGAGGCCGCCGAACTGGCCCGCCTCCTCGGTGAGGGCCAGCTCCTGGGCCAGAGGCGCGCCCCCCATGTCGTTGGCCAGGATGGTACCGGCGAACATGGCCGGGTCGGCCCCCAGGAACTGATAGAAGGGCACCACCACCGGCCGCAGCAGGTTTGCCAGCACAGGGGCCAGGCAGATGATACCGATCATGGCCAGGGCCAGAGAGCCCATGGCCATAATGCCCTCCTCAAACTTTTCGCCCAGCCCGAAGCGGTTGCCCAATATGCGGTCGATGGCCCCCAGGGCCATAAAGAGCACCATCAGATAGACGATGATCTCGTTGATGGACATAAACTGTCCCTCCCTTTTGTGAAACGGGGCGGCAGGTGGGCCGCCCCCTTATGGATCAATGATCCCGATGATGGCGGCGTCCACCGGCACATTTGCCCCGGCAGCGATGCGGGCCGCCCCGCCGGTGGCGATGAGAACCCGCTCGCCCTCACCGGCTCCCACACAGTCGGCGCACACCAGTATGGTCTCCCCCACCTCCACCGTCAGAAAGGTCTGTCCGGTCAGGTTGGGGGCTTTTTTTGTGGCCCATACCTTACCGGCCACCTGTCCCAGCAACACAGATCCCCATCTCCCTCAGCTGCCGCTCCAGCGCCAGGCAGCGGCGATAGATTGACGGCGGGGCGGTGCGGCGGTAGAGCCGGTACTCCAGCGCCTTCCGCTCCAGGCACACCCGTGCCCCCGCCAGCAGGGCGGCCAGCACCTCGGTCTCCCCCGGACTGGCCGGGGCCAGGGCGGCCAGCCGCCCCATGGCCCCCACCGGCAGCCAGGTGATGACCAGGGTGCGCCCCCGCCACTCCAGCCTCACGGCAAAATCAGGGCCCGGTCCCCCCACAAAAGGCACAGCCTTTTGTGGGGACCCCCAGGGATTTTACTTGCTCGGGCGAAGTGAATTCGCCCTGCGCCGAGGTTTTGCCATTGGCAAAACGCTCGTGACGCGCCAAAAGGCGCGGTAACTGTCGTGTCAACATCAAGCACGGCCGCATCCTCCTTTTTCTGGAAGAATCAGCGCCCGGTCCCCTTTTTTAAAGCCGCAGGCGTTGGCCTCGTCGTAGTCAATATGGGCGAAGGTGGCAAACTGGGGGGACACCCGCACCTCCACCCCCTCCAGGGTCAGAGGCCGTCCGGTGAGGCACTTGAGCCGCACCTCCCGGCCATTCTCCACCCCGAAGCGGGCGGCGTCCTCCGGAGTCATGTGGATGTGCCGCTTGGCGGCAATGAGCCCCCGGTCCAGCCGCAGCACCCGGTCCCCGTTGCGCAGGGTGATGCCGGGTGTACCCTCAATGTCCCCCGACAGCCGCACCGGCGGCGTAATGCCCAGCACGACGCCATCGGTGAGGGAGATCTCCACCTGGCTCTCCTTCCGCTCGGGGCCCAGCACCACCACGTTGGGGATGGACCCCTTCGGTCCCTCCAGGGTGACCCGCTGGGCGCACACGAACTGCCCCGGCTGGGACAGGTCCTTCACCCGGGTGAGTTGAAAGCCGGGGCCGAAAAGGGTGTCCAGGTCGGCCCGGGACAGGTGGACATGGCGGCCGCTGGCCTCCAGCTCCACCGTCAGACGGCGGACGATCTGCTCCGCCAGAGCCTCGATATTGATGGTATTAAGCGTGTTCATATTGTCCCGCCTTTAGCTTGATCATCATGATCCACATGAGGGAGGACAGCCGGTTCAGAGCCAGAATGATGTCCCCCCGGGTCACATTGCCCTCCACGTCCTTGAAGGCGGCGTAGGCCGAAAGCTCGGTCTGCCGCACCAGAGTACGCACCTTGTTCACCGCCAGCAGGGCCGGCCCGTCAGTGTAGGCGGGCAGGAAGTGGGGCTGACCCAGATACTTGTCCGGGTAGTGGGAGTACTCCCGCAGCTGCCCGGCGTCGTAGCCGCACAGGCGCAGCTCCCCCACCGGCTCGTCCAGCACGTCGCACCGGATGAGCCGCCGCACCAGGGCCAGGGCCTCCTCCAGCTCCTTCACCAGGGCCGGATGGGCCTGGGATGCCTGCTGGGCCAGCATGATCTCCCCCTCCAGGGCGTCGATCATGCCCCGGAAGGCGATGCGGGGGTGGTCCTTACGCACCAGGATATTGCCCTTGAGATGGGTCATGTGCTCCGGCTTTTCGTTCAAGGTGGCCCCGAAGAGGGTACGGTACTTGGCAGAATGGGGCGCAGCCGTGTCGTCCCGCCCCTGGGGAAAGACCGCCTGGATCTTGTGGGCGGCCAGCCAGTCCCGGGCCCCGGGGGTCAGCTTCTGGTCCTTGTTGACCACCACCGGCCCCCGGGTACCGTTGTCCGACATACGCCGCACGTCCTCACGGGTGAGCAGCTCCATTTATTCGCTCATGCCCTCGCCGCCGTGAGGCAGGATGTGGTCCACCTCGGCGTGGGGGCGGGGAATGACGTGGACAGAGATCAGCTCGCCCACCTTCTCGGCGGCGGCGGCCCCGGCGTCGGTAGCGGCGTTGACGGCTCCCACGTCGCCACGGACCATGACGGTCACCAGACCGCCGCCCACCTGCTCCTTGCCCACCAGCTGCACGTTGGCGGCCTTCACCATGGCGTCGGCGGCCTCAATGGCTCCCACCAGTCCCTTGGTCTCCACCATACCCAGCGCGTTTGTATTTGCCATGTTCTGTTTCCTCCTGTCAGTTGTCTGTTTCATAGGCTCCGCCGGTTGGGCGGACGCCGGTTTGCTTTTTCTGCCCCGGCCTGACTGGGCCTTCTTTTTGGGGGCCTGCCGGGGCATCTCGGCCACCGGCAGATGGGGGACTCCCCCCGCCTCGCCGGCCTCCTCCCCGTTGGCGGAGCGGACATCATGTTCCATGTCCTCCTCCAGCCCCTCGGGCTTCTCGGCCAGCAGGGCGTTGGTCAGATTCTGGGCCTCCTGCAAAATGGCCTCATGGGGGTCCAGCAGCACGCCGTCGGCGTTGACTTCGCTCATCTTATCTCAGCCTCCCCATGATCTGTTCCACCAGGCGGTTGAGCAGGGTCTCGTCCACGGAGCAGGAGGAAAGGGCCGGGCTGCCGCCCCGCAGCTCCTCCAGCTCCTTCACGCCCCAGGCCACCCGCTTGATGTTGATGAGATCCAGAGGGCCGATGTTGTTGGAGCTGGACGACCCGCCCACCGCGCCGCAGCCCAGGGTGAGGGCGGGGAACAGGCAGGTGGTGGCCCCGATGCCACCCAGAGCGGAGGGGGTGTTCACCAGCACCCGGCTGGCGGGGACGGCGGCGGCAAAGCGCTTGGCCACATTCTCGTCCTCGGTGTGGATGGAGAAGGTGTGACCTGCTCCCTCCCACTCCAGGATCTCGATGCAGCGGTTCAGTACCGCCTCTTCGTCCTCCTCCACAAAGCAGCCCAGGATGAGGCCCAGCTTCTCGCTGGAGTAGGGGTGGCCCTTACCCACCCCGGTTTCTTTGGCCACCAGCACCCGTGCGGAGGGGGGCACCCGGCTTAAACCCGCCAGCTGGGCCACGGTGGACACGCTCTTGCCCACGATGGCCGGGTTCATGGTGCCGTTGGGCCGGAGGATGAAGCGGGAGAGCAGCTTGGTCTCCTCCTCGTCCAGCAGGTAGGCCCCCTGGGCACGGAGAGCAGCTTTCACCGCCGGTTCCATCCGCCGGGTCATGATGACGCTCTGCTCACTGGCACAGATGGTGCCGTTGTCAAAGGTCTTGGAGTCCAAAATCCGTTTTACCGCCTGTTCCACGTTGGCGGTGTGGTGGATATAGGCCGGGCCGTTGCCCGCGCCCACGCCGATGGCGGGGGTGCCGGAGGAGTAGGCCGCCTTCACCATGGCCGCGCCGCCGGTGGCAAGGATGAGCCGAGTGGTGTCGTGGCCCATGAGGGCGTTGGTGGCCTCGATGGTGGGGGTGGTGATGCAGGAGATGGCGCCCGCCGGTGCCCCCGCCTCCTCCGCCGCCCGGCGGATCACATTCACCGTCTCCTGGATGCAGTTGGCCGCACCGGGATGGGGGGAGAACACGATGGGGTTGCCCGCCTTCATGCAGATCATAGCTTTGTAAATCACCGTGGAGGTGGGATTGGTGGAGGGCACCAGTCCGGCCACCACACCCACCGGCACGCCGATATCCACCGTCCGATGCTCCCGGTCCTCGGCCAGGATGCCGTGGGTCTTTTGGTCCCGGATGGCCTCGTACAAGGTCTCCGCCGCAAAGCGGTTTTTGATCTCCTTGTCCTCTTTTCGGCCAAAGCCGGTCTCCTCCACCGCCATGTCGGCCAGCCGCCGGGCGTGCTGGGCGCCGGCCCGGGAGATGGCCGCCGTGATGGCGTCCAGCTGCTCCTGAGTCATGACGGCCAGGGCCCTCTGGGCCTTTCGGGCCTGGGCCAGAAGGTCCCGGACCTCCTGGATGGAGCGCAGATCCTTGTCCAAATAAGTCACTCCTTTGCTTACGGGCGCGCACTGCGCGCCCCTACAGATGGGGACGTAGGGGCGCACAGTGTGCGCCCGCCCCTCCCAGTCAAATTTCCATAGGCCGGGCGGCCACCGCCTTCACCGCCTCGGCAAAGGCGGCCGCCGCCGCGTCGCAGGCACTCTGGGTGCCGGTAAGCAGGCCGCCGCCGAAGTTGGTCTCGCTGGGGGGCTCAAAGAGGGCCACCAGCTCCACGTCGGAGGCCTTCATGGCCTCATCCAGTCCCACCATGGCCTCCAGAGGCGGGGCGATGAGGTAGGCCAGGGCCTCCCCCTCCCGTACCCCCGCCACCTTGGACAGGTAGGTCCCGGTGCGGGAGACGGTGTGGGCAAAGTAGATGACCGAGTCATCCTGATTGGCGGAGCGGAACCCCGCCCCGCTGTTCATGAAGTCCACGCAGGCCCGCAGGCCGGACTGGACCTCCGCCGGGTTGGGCCCGGCCAGAATGCCGATGACCTCGCCGGCCAGAGCGGTGGAGGCATTAGCCGCCCCGGCGTACAGGGACTTGCCGTACACCACCTCCACCGCCGCCGCCTTGGTTGCCTCGTCCAGGGCGCAGTAGGTCATATCGTCGCTGTCAGCGGTGATGAGGCCGATGGAACGGTACTGTCTGGGCAGGCCCAGCTTCTTGGCCAGGGTCTCGCTGACGTTGGCAATGGTGCGGGTGGAGAGCACCTTGGCCGGGATCAGATCGCCTGTCATATCCTCACTCCCCTCAGACAGGCCTCTTGGGGCCTGTCTGAGGGGCCCCAAGGGCATTTTTATCTGCTCGGGCGGAGTGAATTCGCCCGGCATCAAGGTTTTGCCTGTCGGCAAAACGCTTGTACGCGCTGACGCGCGCCCCGCCGTGCGGGGTCCCGTAGAGGCCGGAATCCTTAACGCAGGTCAATCCCACTCGCCTTCCTTTCCAGCATGGTCTTGATGAGTTCCGCAATGTGGGCCCCCGCCTCCACGGCGGTGGTGCCCCCCTTGTGGATGTTGGAGATCACCGTCCGCTTGGACTCGGGGATGCCGATGTGGGGCTTGTAGGTCAGGTAGGCCGACATGGACTCAGCAGTCACCAGTCCGGGCCGCTCTCCCACCAGCATACACACCACCTCCGCCCCGGTGAGGTCGCCAATGTGGTCGGAAGCGCCCACCCGGCAATACTTCACGTAGAGCACCGGGCCGCCCTCCATGCCGTAGGCCTTCAGGCCCGCCCGCACCGCCTGGAGGCAGTCCACGGCGTTGGCCTCGATGGCGGCGGAGCTGAGGCCGTCCCCCACCACCAGGGCGATCTTCGGGTTCTGCCCGAAGGTCTTTTTGATGATGGCCTGGTTCTCCTCGTCGAACCGGCGGCCCCGGTCGGGCCGGGTCAGGTACTCGTCCTTGGTCTGGCACAGGGTCTGGACAGGCACAAAGCCATTGTTCACCGCGAACTCGTCGGGCACATGGGAGAACACCGAGTCCTGGGCGGCGGCGTGGTCGGCCCGCATCCGCAGCATGGAGATGGTTCGATACCGGGCCCCCGCTCGCCCCAGACCCAGCCGGGCGGGGGTCTTTAATTTCAGATCCTGAAAGGCCTGGCCGCTGCGGGGGTTGTCCACCAGGTACTGCCGCCGCAGGTCGATCTGGGTGATATCCTCCAGGCAGCCCTGGCTCACATCCTCCTGCCGGGCAGCGGGCCGGGTCGCGGTCACAGCGGCAGGCTTCCCCGCCAGCTCCAGCACCATCCGCTCCACCATGGAGCGCAGTTCTTGCTCGTTCATATCGTCACCTCAATCATATCGGGCGGGCGCGCAATGCGCGCCCCTACAAAGTGTGGGTGTAGGGGCGCACAGTGTGCGCCCATCCCCTTACCCCAGCAGCACCGACGCGTCACCCGCCAGCGGGGTCAGCTTGCCGTTGGCCACAAAGCCCATGTCCTCCAGCCACCGCTGGAAGGGGGGAATGGCGGTGAGGCCGAACAGCTCCCGCAGGGCGGCGGTCTCGTGGAAGCCGGTGGTCTGGTAGTTGAGCATCACGTCGTCCCCGTGGGGGATGCCCATAAAGTAGTTGCACCCGGCGGCGGTGAGCAGCACCGCCAGATCCTCGATGTCGTTCTGGTCGGCCTTCATGTGGTTGGTGTAGCAGGCGTCGCACCCCATGGGCACGCCGGTCAGCTTGCCCATGAAGTGATCTTCCAATCCAGCCCGTATGACCTGCTTGGAATTATACAGATATTCCGGCCCAATAAAGCCCACCACCGTGTTCACCAGGTAGGGCTGGAACCGCTTGGCAAAGCCGTAGCACCGGGCCTCCATCACCACCTGGTCCGCCCCGTGGTGAGCCTCGGAGGACAGCTCGGAGCCCTGGCCCGTCTCAAAGTACATCACGTTGGGCCCCACGGCGGTACCCTCCTTCAGAGCCAGCTGCCGGGCCTCCTCGATGAGTTTGCCGTCCAGGCCGAAAGCCTCGTTGCCCTTCTGGGACCCGGCGATGGACTGGAAGATCAGGTCACAGGGAGCGCCCTTGCGCACCGCCTCCATCTGGGTGGTGACGTGGGCCAGCACGCAGATCTGGGTGGGGATGTTCCAGCGGTTGCGCACCTCATGGAATCGGTCCAGCACCCGGCGCACACTTTCCACCGAATCGTCCACCGGGTTCAGGCCCAGCACCGCGTCACCCGCCCCGAAGGTCAGGCCCTCCAACAGGGAGGCCAGGATGCCGTCGGGATCATCGGTGGGGTGGTTGGGCTGGAGCCGGCAGGACAGGGTGCCCGGCAGGCCGATGGTGGTATTGCAGTGGGCGGTGACCTTGATCTTCTTGGCGGCGTAAATGAGGTCCATATTGCTCATCAGCTTGGCCACGGCGGCGATCATCTCCGCCGTCAGGCCCCGGCTCACCCACCGGATGGCGTCGCCGTCGTGGTTCTCCGCCAGCAGCCATTCCCGCAGCTCGGCCACCGTCCAGTTCTTGATCTGGTCATAGATCTTCTCGTTCACGTCGTCCTGAATGATGCGGGTGACCTCGTCCTCCTCATAGGGGACGGCGGGGTGGTTGCGCAGATCGGCCAGAGTCAGGTTGGCCACAACCACCTTGGCCGCCACCCGCTCCTCGGCGTTCTCGGCGGCAATGCCCGCCAGCCGGTCTCCCGACTTCTCTTCATTGGCTTTGGCCAGGGCGTCCTTGACTGACTTGAATTCATAGACATGCCCCAGCAGCTTGGTCTTGAGTATCATGTGATCGCTCCTTTACGTCGCACTTCTCAAAAATGCAAGCATTTTTGAGAGGAGATGCAGCCCGCCGCGCGCATGATCTGTCCGCCTCAGGCGGCCAGATCCCACACTTGCGGTCTGAGAAGTGTTTTTTCTGAGGCTCATGTCCTCAGAAAAAACGGATTTTGACTTTATTTCGCCGCCTGCGGGCGGCGACCGCGCAGCCGTTGGCAGCTTTGCTGCCTTACGGATGCGGCGTACCCCTTGCGGGTAAACTCCGCCGAGGGCTTATCCCCGTACAAGAAGCGTTTTCCATTCTGCACAGGGATGCACATGGTGCGCCCGATATCTATTTGTGAAATACAAGCGTCTTGATAACGATGGGTAATACCGCGCCCCCGGCCACCGGGGCGCCGATGTCGATATAGTCCCCGTTGTCCATCTCCACTCCGTCCAGGCAGAGCAGGGGGCTGGACAGCAGAGCGGCCATGGCCTGCCCCAGCACCTTGGCCTGGTCGGCCTCCACCGCCACAATGGGGACAAAGCCCGCCTGCACCAGGGGGGCCAGGCCCTCCGCCACTCCCCGGGCCAGTTCCTGAATGTGGCTGTAGGAGGGGTTTTTCTCTCCCCGCAGAGCCAGGGCCAGCTGCACCAGCCCTCCCTGGTCCTGATACCAGCTCAGCTTCTCCTGAATACGCCTTGCCAGTTCCTCCGGCGGTCCCCCTTCCTCCCCAGCAGCCAATTTGAGGATGGGGATGTTTTTCAGGGGGAAAGAAATATCCCGGTAGAAGATGGTGGAGCCGGACAAATCGGTGGCGTGGCTTCCCGCCCCCACCACCGTGGCCCGGATGGTCTCCGCTCCCCGGAAGCGGCCCGCCTTCTGAAAGGCGGGGGAGGCTGCGATGGCCCTGCCCAGCAGCACGCCTATATCTCCAAAGGCCAGCCAGTCCGCTGGCGGCTCATAGACGCAGTCGGCCACCCCGCCGGAGAAGGACACCACCGGTACCTCCTCCACCGTCCAGCGGGTGCCTTCCGTGAGAAAGGCGTCCAGCTTGTCCCGGCCGGGCCGCAGGCCCGCCGCCTGCTCCAGGGCCTCCACCATAATTTGGATTACAGGCTCTAGTCGCTGGGGTGTGACCCTTTCTCCTGCCGTAGGGGGCGATGCCCACATCGCCCCGCGTTCCAGTACCGGCGACACATAGGTGACCCGTCCGTCTCTGTCCAGCTTGATGAGCCGCCCGCCTACGTCCAGGCAGCCGGTACGCACCAGCTCCCCATTTTGATAGAGAGCCAGGTTAGCGGTGCCGCCGCCGATATCAAAGTGTAATACGGTTGTGTGATGTTTCTTTGCGTATTCGTCCGCACCCGCTCCCCGGGCGGCCAGGATGGATTCCAGATCCGGCCCGGCGGTGGCCACCACGAAATCCCCGGCGAACTCCGACAGGGCGGAGAGCACCTCCTGGGCGTTCTCCTTCCGGGCGGTCTCCCCGGTGATGATGACCGCCCCGGTGTCCACCTGGGATTTGTCAAAGCCCGACTTGCGGTACTCCTCCTCCACAATGGTCCGCACCCCGGCGGCATCGATGACGGTATCGGACAGCAGAGGGGTGAAGTGGATGGCGGAGCGGTAGAGCACCTCCCGCCCGGCAATGGACACCCGGGGCACCGTAAAGGGGGTGGCCCGGTTCTCCAGGGTCAGCCGGGACAGGATCAGCTGGGTGGTGGAGGTGCCGATATCAATCCCTACTGACAGCAGTGTTTCACTCATATCGGCACCTCCACCACCGGGGCCCCGCAAAGCGGGGCGGGCGTAAGCCCGTAAAATCGAAGCGCAGCGCAGATTTTCCGCAGGCGGAATTCACTTCCGCCGAGGATGCAAAATCCATATGGGGTCCCCGGACAGGCTGGCCTGTCTGGGGAAACGAGGTTCCGATGTCGATACCCACCGACAGCAGCTGCTCCCCCATTACGCCAGCTCCCGCAGAATGGCCTTAATGTCCTGGGGGGTGACGCTCCGGGGATTGGAGGGGGCGCACAGGTCGGCCAGGGCGGCGGCGGCGATCTCGTCCCCCTTGGCCTTCACCTCTTTGGGGTCCACCCCGCACTCCGACAGGCGGCCCGGCTGCTCCAGCCGTCCCCGCAGCCGCTCCATGGCAAAGGCCAGCCCTCTGGCGGTGGGGGTGAGGCCGCAGGCCCTGGCCAGGGCGGCGTACCGCTCCGCCGTAGGACGGTCGGCGGCGTTGAAGCGGATCACATGGGGCAGCAGCATGGCGTTGAGCCGCCCGTGGGGGATGTGGAACCGCCCCCCCAGAGCGTGGGCCAGGCTGTGACTCAGACCCAGCCCGGCGGTGTTGAAGGCCATGCCCGCCAGGTTGGAAGAGAGCAGCATATGCCCTTTGGCCTCCTGATCCCCATGAAAGGCGGCGGGCAGGTTTTTCCAGGCCAGGGCAAAGGCCTTCTCCGCCAGGGCGTCGGTGTACACGTTGGCCCCGGCGGCCACATAGGCCTCGGCGGCGTGGGTGAGCACGTCCATGCCGGTGTCGGCCGTCACCTTGGCGGGCACCCCCGCCAGAAAGACCGGGTCCAGCACCGCCCGGTGGGGCAGCAGAGCGTCGTCCACCAGGGGGTACTTTACTCCCTTCTGGCGGTCGGTGAGCACGGCGAAGGAGGTGACCTCCGAGCCGGTCCCGGCGGTGGTGGGCACCGCCCAGAAGGCAATCTCCCCGGCGGCCCCAAGCTTTTTGCCGTACTCCACCATGGCCTTGGCGCAGTCCAGAGCGGAGCCGCCCCCAAAGGCCACCACCGCCTGGGGCCTGAAGTCGGCCAGGGCTCTGGCTCCCCTGGCCACTACCTCCAGCGGCGGGTCGGGTATCACGCCGGTAAAGGTCTCCACGGTGCAGCCGGGCAGACGGGCTTTCACTTTGTCCAGCAGGCCGGACTTGGCCAAAAAGTCGTCGGTGACCACCATCACCCGCCCGCCGGCCAGCTCCTCCAGGGCGGCCAGGGCATCCGTTCCAAAGGAGACGGCGGTTTTCAGCTTGAATGTTTCCATGAGCGCTCCCCTGTTTCTTCCTTGATGGCTTTAGTATGGCGGAGGCGGACAGGAATATACCAAAAGCCGCCCAAAGAATTGGAAAGAAAAGCTTCATCATTCCTTTAGAATCTGTTCACAGCCTGTTCACCATCCCTTGGCGAAAAACGGATATGATAACAGCGTCAGGTACAAATGACAAACCATTCTCCTCTCTCTCTTACCTCTCTGTTCAAAACAAGGAGACCCGCCAAACGGCGGGTCTCCTTGTTTTTTTGTGTTGGGTGTACGCAAACGTGCAACAAAAGCCCCTGTTTCACCATAGGCAAAAGGGAGGGAATCCGTATGTGGGATATGGATGGACAGACACAGCAATTTTACCATCTGCTCCAGCTCTTTGCCGCCCAGCTGGAACCCGTCCGGGCCATGGAGGTGGCCTGGGTCTATCCGGAATTTACACCCGGTACGGTGTATCAGACAGGGGACTATGTCCGCCGGGGCTTCAATGCCGTGGGGGACCCCCAACTCTACCAGGTGACCCTGGACCACCGCGCCAGCGCCCAACTTCTTCCGGAGCACATCCCGGAGTTCTACGACCCCATTGGGCTGGATGGGGCGGGTATCCCCCTGTGGAGCCGTCCGGCAGGCGACCGGGACGGCTACGCCGTCGGGGACGTGGTGTCCTTCCGGGGGGGCCGGTACCGCTGTCTGGCAAATGCCTGCCTGTTGAGTCCGGAGGAAGCCCCGGACCAGTGGCGGGCTCTGGCCGATGAAAACGCAGAAGAGCCGCCGGTCGGTTGACCGGCGGCTCTTCCACATGGTTCAGAGCGGATCTCTGTTGCTGGTGTTTTACTTACCGGACATACCGTTCTCGTAGGCCTGGATCATCTTCTTGACCATCTGGCCGCCCACGGAACCGGCCTCACGGCTGGTCAGATCGCCGTTGTAGCCCTGCTTCAGGTTGACGCCCACCTCGGCGGCGGCCTCCATCTTGAACTTGTTCAGGGCCTCACGAGCGCTGGAAACCACGGGCTGATTGCTGTTGCTGTTGGACATGATGTTGCATCTCCTTTGCAATCGTTTTGTTGGATCGGTGATCCGAGCATAGCTTTGCCTCAGTCCGATTTTCTATGCGGATTTTTTCTTTCCAATCCATGGAGGCCAAAAATGATCCATTTTTGCACTTTTTTCTCCTCCTGACAAAACCGGGGCGCGCGGCTTTGGCTGCGCGCCCCTGTCGGCATGGATCGTTACTTCTTCAGGTTCTGGGCAAAATTCATGAAGATCTGCGCCACTTCCGCCCGGGTGGCGGTACCGGTGGGATCCAGCACGCCGCCGCCCTTGCCGGACAGCAGCTTGGAGCCTACCGCCCATGTCATGGCGTCCACAGCCCAGGGAGAGGTCTTTCCGCCATCGGCAAAGGCAGTCAGGTCGCCCTTGGCGGATACGTCATACTCCTTGTACTCGGCATAGCGGCACAGGATGGTGGCCAGCTGCTCCCGGGTCACGGTGTCGTTGGGAGCGAACACGGTGTCGCTGTAGCCCTTGACGATGCCCTTGGAGGCGGCCCAGTTCACAGCGTCGGTGTACCACACGCCCTGTTCCACGTCGGTGAAAGCCAGGGTGGCCTCAGCCTTGGGCTGACCCTCCAGCCGCCACAGCATGGT